>NZ_CAKMHQ010000039.1 GCF_927312905.1 Candidatus Nitrotoga sp. 1052 | reverse complement strand
ATTTACTACAGCAATGAGCATTTCTGAGAAGCTGAAAATTCAATTTATGAAATTATGATCAAATCCACCCGGCAATATATACCAGGTGGCTGGCAGAATTAACGGGTAGCCCGACAGGCTGCTAGACGGAAGGATCCACCATACTCGGCATCAACTGAGAATTCTCATACGATTGACAGCCTTAAAATTCAGCCTGATAATAAACCAACTAGTTAATTATCCAATTGGATATATACATATGTCCTCGAATGTCACATTAGACCGTCTTAGCGCGACCTTCTCCGCATTGGCCGACCCCACACGGAGGGCGATGTTGGCGCGCCTGGCTAAGGGTGAAGCATCGGTTAACGAGCTTGCTGCGCCATTTGCGATGAGCTTGCCTGCCGTATCAAAGCACATCAAAGTGCTGGAAAAAGCTGGGCTGGTCACTAAAGGGCGCGACGCGCAGTGGCGTCCCTGCCGTATTGACGGTGAACAACTCAAAGTGGCGATGGACTGGATTGGTCAATACAAACAGTTTTGGGAAGAGCGCCTAGACCGCTTAGATACTTATTTACTTACTCTGCAACAAAACCCAGACCCCGATATCAACCCCACCAAAGGAGAGTTAAAGTGAAGAACAAAACTAATGAAACGTATAGCCAATTCAACCCCAAACTTGACCTCACTTTTGAGCGAATCGTCGATGTCCCCAAAGAACTTGTTTGGCGCGCTTGGACTGAGCCAGCGCTGCTCAAACCATGGTTTTGCCCGCTGCCGTGGAAAACAATAGACGCTGAGATTGATCTGCGCCCCGGCGGCATATTCCGCACCACCATGCAGTCGCCGGAAGGCAAGGACTTCCCCAATACCGGCTGCTACCTGGAAGTCATCCCCAACGAAAAACTGGTCTGGACTAATGCCTTGTTGCCAGGCTTTCGACCCAGCACACCCAGCCCAACTTGCGGAGACGATCAGGTCGATTTCAAGTTCACCGCGATAATCGAGCTGGCAGATCACTCCAGCGGCACACGCTACACCGCCACGGTAATCCACGCGGATGAAACAGGTCGCAAACAACATGCTGCGATGGGGTTTGAAAGCGGCTGGGGTACAGCACTCGACCAACTGGTCGCGATGATCAAGAAAGGCATCTGACCATGTCTGCCCTAGCCCCCGAGAAACCCAACGAGATTGTTATTACTCGCACCGTAAAAGCGCCCATTCAGCGCGTCTGGCAAATGTTCACCCGGCCCGAGCACATCCAACATTGGTGGGGGCCAAACGGTTTTACCAATACGATATTTGAGATGGACGTGCGTGTGGGCGGATTGTGGCGCTACATCATGCACGCACCCGCCAACACAGACGGTAGCCCAGGCACAAATTACAACAACTGGATTCGCTATACCACTATCACTGAGCCGACTTTCATGGCCTACGAGCACGGCGGCGACGACCCTGACCATGCCGAGTTCAACGCCACCGTGACGTTGCAAGACTTGGGCGATCAGACACAGGTCACACTGCGAATAATCTTGGAGTCAGAAGCGCAACGCAAAGCCATGGCTGAATTTGGTGCGATTGAGGGTGGCGAGCAAACGCTGGCGCGGCTCGATGCCTATTTAACACCCACCGGAAAACCCAACGAACTAAACATCACTCGCACATTCGATGCGCTCGCACATTCTATGCGCCAAAAGCGTTAGTGTGGAAGGCTTGGACTGATCCCAAACACGCATTGAATGGGTGGGGACCAAGCCACCATCCCGCAGTCAATGTGATGTGGGATGCTCGGTCGGGCGCTCGCTGGCGCAATTGTTTACGTTCTGTTGAAGCCGGAGATTTGTTATGGCACGGTGGCGAATTTCGTGAGGTGGTCGAGCTTGAATTACTGGTATTTACTTTTGCTTGGGAAGGAACAGGCAAGCGAGGCCTGGAAAACCTAATCACTATGACCCTAACCGAGAATCATGGAAAAACTACCATGGTGCTAAGGCAAACACCATTTCAGTCATCGTTCGAGTAAGAGGGACATAACGAAGGCTGGAACAGCACATTTGACCGTTTAGCGAACTATCTGGCATGTTACTTAATCGTTCAACCCCAACAGGAGAAGAACCATGCAAAAAATCACCACCTGTTTATTGTTTAGCGGGCAAGCTGAGGAAGCAATGAACTATTACGTCTCTATTTTTAAAAACTCAAAAATATTGAGCGTGACTCACTACGGCAAAGGCGCGCCCATGCCAGAGGGCACAGTGATAACCGCAAATTTTGAGCTGGAGGGACGCCAATTTATGGCGCTCAACGGGCCTATGTACAAATTTTCACCTGCGACTTCCTTCGTCGTGAATTGCGAAACGCAGGAAGAAGTGGACTACTACTGGGACGCATTGGTCGCTGGCGGCAAGCCCAGCCAATGCGCGTGGCTGGAGGATAAATACGGCGTGTCGTGGCAGATTGTTCCCAAGCAACTCATACAATTGATAAGTGACCCGGACCCTGTGAAAGCGGGACGTGTGATGCAAGCGATGATGACTATGTCGAAGATCGTGATTGCAGATATACAGCGAGCTTACGACGCGAACTATTGATTAGGCCGGATTATGTTTGAAGTCCGTTCGCCTTGAGCCTGTCGAAAGGTGAATGGGCTTCGACAAGCTCAGCCCGAACGGAGTTAATACTTCACCGTGCCTGATCAATAAGTAGCACATCAATAGGTGGTACGCGCGCGAAGTAAGTAATTTTAATATTTATCAAAAATCTAGGAGAATTAACCATGACCAGTTTAAAAGTCAAAGCCATTCCTGATGGCATGCATTCGATCACGCCTCACATCATTTGCGCAGGCGCGTCGGAGGCTATTGAGTTTTACAAAAAAGCATTCAATGCCATAGAAATAATGCGTCTTCCGGGCCCGGACGGCAAACTTATGCACGCCTGTGTCCAGATTGGCGACTCACAATTGATGCTCGCTGAAGAAAACCCGCAATGGGGCGCACTTGGACCAAAAACATTGAAAGGCTCGCCGATCACGATCCATTTGCAAGTCGAAAACGCGGACGAAACCATGGCGCAAGCCGCAGCAGCGGGTGCAAAAATCACCATGCCTATAGCGGATATGTTTTGGGGCGACCGTTACGGTCAAGTGGAAGACCCGTTTGGTCACCGCTGGTCGATAGCCAACCATACGCGCGATGTGACGCCCGAAGAAATGCAAGCAGAAATGGCCAAGATGGGCGGCTGAAACCCACTACTATTACTTTTGAGGCTACGCAGAACAAGTCCGTTTGCGTTGAGCTTGTCGAAACGTACCACTTGCAAATGGCTTCGACCGGCTCAGCCCGAACGGAGAGACTTGTTCAGCATTGCCTTAAGTTAAACCTCATCCCCGCGGATCATTAAAGGTATCAGCCCCGGCAAACGGTTAAAGCTGACCGTCCGCACGGTTTCCAGAAAATCCTGCATGTAGGCAGCTTGCGCAGCCTCCACATGAGTGACGGCATACAGCTCACCGAACAATCCCTCCTTGCCCAGACGCATGCCCTGCACGTAGCCGGTTTTCAAATAGCTCTGAACCGCCCAGTTCGGCATGGCTGAGATACCTCGGCGGCTGGCAACCAACTGTAAAATGGCAACGGTCAATTCGGCGGTGCGTCGTTTCGGCTCAACGCCATGTGGCTTCAAAAAATTGCGGATTACGTCCAGCATTTCTTCAGGTACCGGGTAGGTCACTAACGTTTCGTCGGCAAAGTCGCGTGCAGTGAGGTATTCCTTTTGCGCCAATTTGTGCAAACAAGAAACAATGCCGACGATCTCGAAACCGAATAAGGGGTGATAGGTCATTCCGTTCTTGCGGTACTCAGATACCACGGCAAGGTCGGCGCGGTCTTCGCGCAGTAGCGCCAGCGGATCAACATGAAAACCGGATACCAAATCCAACTCAACCTCCGGCCAATGTTCGCGGAAAACATCCATCGCGGGCATTAGCCACTCGAAGCAAGTATGGCATTCCACCGCTACACGCAAGCGTCCGGCCTGTCCTTCCACGATGCGTGCGATATCGCGCTCGGCTTCTGCCACCTGCGCCAGCACCCCTTCCGCCAAGGCATGCAGCCGCTGTCCGGCAGCCGTCAATCGTAATGGCTGGGTCTTGCGCTCGAACAAGAGAACGCCGTAATGATCTTCTATCTGTTTGACCTGATGCGAAATTGCCGACTGTGTCAGGTGTAAGCGTTGCGCGGCGCGCGACAGATTGCCGCTCCCGACCAAGGCTTCCAACATGCGTAAATGGCGTAATTCCAGAATGGATAGCATTATTAAATAATTTAATGATGAATACGAAAATAATGATTTTGCATAATAGTATGAATTTGCCGAAGATACCATCCTTTCAAACGAAGGATAATCATGACAATTACGCACAATCTTGGCTTTCCGCGCATCGGCGCGCAACGCGAGCTCAAAAAGGCTTTGGAATCGTATTGGAATGGCCAATTGGACGAAGCATCCCTGCTTGACACCGGCAAAGCATTGCGAGCGCGGCACTGGGCGGTGCAGCGCGATGCGGGCATTGCTCTGATTCCGGCAGGGGATTTCGCCTGGTACGACCAAATGTTGAACATGACCGTCCTCCTGGGTGCCGTGCCCGAACGATTCGGTTTTACAGGCCCACCAACACTTGAGCAGTATTTCCAGCTTGCGCGCGGCAATGCACAACAGCCCGCCATGGAAATGACCAAGTGGTTCGACACCAACTACCACTATCTTGTCCCGGAATTCCTGAATTCCACCGAGTTCAACCTGAATAGCTTATGGCTATTCGATGAAGTAGGTGAAGCGCAGACACTGGGGATCAACGCCAAGCCGGTATTAATTGGTCCGCTCACCTACCTGTATTTCGGTAAGGAAAAACATGCCGGTCTGAACCGCCTGAATTTATTGCCCAAGCTGATTCCGGTGTACAAGCAAATTCTGGCGCGCCTGAAAGCCCAAGGCGTGGAGTGGGTGCAGATTGACGAACCTGTGCTGGCACTCGATCTGCCGCAGGAATGGGTGGCAGCACTTTCTCACACCTACGCCAGCCTGGCGCAGGACGCCCCCAAAATTCTGCTCGCCACTTATTTCGACAGCGTGGAAGACCATGCCGAGGCGCTAAAGGCCTTGCCGGTCGCAGGCCTGCATATCGACTTGGTGCGCGCTCCGCAGCAGGCTGATACCTTTATCCGCAATTTCCCGGCGGATAAAATCCTTTCTGCAGGTATCGTAGATGGACGCAATATCTGGCTCAACAACTTGCCAGCTTCGTTGGCTATCCTCGACGAGTTGCACACAACACTGGGGGATCGACTATGGGTTGCACCCAGTTGTTCTTTGTTGCATGTGCCGGTGGATTTAGCACAAGAAACCGGACTGGATAAAACCGTCAAAAGTTGGATGGCATTCGCCACGCAAAAGCTCGGGGAGGTCGTCACTCTGGCGCACGGTGTATCGCACGGCAAGGAAGCCATCGCCCCTCAATTGGCAAAAACCAATGCTGCATTGGAAAGCCGGGTGTACTCGCCGCTGCGACATGATCGTGAAGTGCATCAGCGTATTGCAGCCCTGAAACCTGCCGATGAAAAACGCTCTACGCCGTTTGCCCAGCGCATCGCTGCACAGCAAGAGCAACTCAAGCTGCCTGCTTTCCCGACCACTACCATCGGCTCTTTTCCGCAAACCGCAGCCATCCGCAGTGCCCGCGCGGGCTACAAGCAAGGCAAACTGAACGAGGAGCAATATCGCACGGCCATGCAGGCAGAAATCCGCCATGTGGTGGCCAAGCAGGAAGAACTGGGGCTAGACGTGCTGGTGCATGGTGAAGCCGAACGCAACGACATGGTGGAATACTTCGGCGAACAACTGAAAGGCTTCGCTTTCACCGAATACGGATGGGTCCAAAGCTACGGCTCGCGCTGCGTTAAACCTCCCATAATCTACGGCGATATTTCACGCTCGCAACCAATGACCGTCGAGTGGATTTGCTACGCGCAAAGTCTGACCGACAAACCGATGAAAGGAATGCTCACCGGACCAATCACCATTTTGCAATGGTCATTCGTGCGCAACGATATTCCGCGCGCTGCCACCGCCCTGCAAATTGCACTGGCAATTCGCGCCGAAGTGCAGGATTTGGAGCGGGCGGGCATAGGCATCATTCAGATTGACGAAGCCGCCTTACGCGAAGGCTTGCCGATCAAACGGCAGGACTGGGCGCATTATCTCGACTGGGCAGTGCGCGCTTTCCGCATTAGTACCAGCGGCGTGCGAGACACCACGCAAATTCACACGCACATGTGCTATTCAGAATTCAACGACATTCTGCCCGCCATTGCTGCGATGGATGCTGATGTGATTACGATAGAAACGTCGCGCTCGGATATGGAACTGCTGGAAGCCTTTCGTGCCTTCCATTATCCGAACGATATCGGCCCAGGCGTGTACGACATCCATTCACCGCGTGTGCCGAGTCAGGAAGAAATGCAGCGTCTGATGCGCAAAGCATGTGCTGTTATTCCGCGCGAGCGCTTGTGGGTTAACCCGGACTGCGGATTGAAAACGCGCGGCTGGCCAGAAGTGGAAGCGGCCCTACGCAACATGGTTGCCGTAGCGCATACACTGCGGAACATCGCAACCTGATGGCGCACACGCTCGCACATGATGGAATTACGTTGTATACCGTCATCGGCGTGTACGAATGGGAACGGGCAGCCTCACGTCCGCTCGTTTTTGATTTGCGACTAGAAAGCGTACACCTGCTTGGGATGCATAGAGCTGTTGTTCGTGCACTAGACGCGATCAATCTCTACAAAACTGATAAGGATAAGACATCATGGCAACTGCAACGCAAAAGGCATCAGGCAAGCACAAGTGTGCGTGGTAGCAAGCTGTAACGGCTCGAATTTGACACTGTCTAACGCCCCAGCCTATTGGACAACCGAGGGAACTCAATCTGCGCGTTCCTGCGGAGATCAGCCCGGCGCGCAGTCGACTATCTATTCAGTCGTTTTGCCGTCAAAGTGCTCGTTGTCGGCCTCTGCCACGTCGCGGGTATGGTGGACAACGCCATCCCGATGATTCGGCGGCGCATAGAGCGTATAGAGCTTCAGTGGAACACTGCCGGTATTGATGATGTTGTGATTCGTCCCAGCCGGGACTACTACCGCGAAGCCGGCGCGGATCGCCGTCCGAACGCCATCAAGAACCGCCTCACCGGTTCCCTTCTCCACGCGAAAGAATTGGTCGAGCTTGTGGACTTCCGCCCCAATTTCTTCTTTAGGCTTTAAAGCCATGACGACGAGCTGGCAGTGCTTTGCCGTGTAAAGAACCTGACGAAATTCATCATTCCTGATGGCGAGGCCCTCAATGTCTTGCACAAAACCCTTCATAACGACTCCTTCTTTTTTAGCTTGCTCCACGGGGAACGATCAATGCCATTCACAACAAGCACACTCATTTTCTGGTTCTGTCGTATTAACTAAAAAAGCAAAAATTTATTGCAGTCGGTTGTGTCAATGTACGATATTCGATTTTTTTGGGCAGACCACGGTCCTTGGTCCAACGGCGCTTTCTATCGGGAATGAAACCGGCGTGACGCGAGATATTATTTTTCGCCATTACAACAAACCTTATCCCAACATGATGTGAAGCCATACGATACGAGGATGGATAAATTATACTGAAACCGCGAACTGTCAATAAGAGGTCAATACATAACGATTCAAAGGGCTAAACCCCAAGCTATGCCGGGGGACTTCAGGTTTAACTGCTACCCGCAGAGATTTTACATACTCTGTGAGTGCTGGCTTTTGCTTTTCTATGAACCTGATTGCGATTAAGGTTGTTCCCGATTACTGTATTTCTCCTGGATAAAAAATTGAACTAACTTCTACTTATCTGAGCCAACGGTTGACTCACTAGCTAATGGTACGGAATTGTCAAGAACTTTTCCGTCTGGCAATCCAATAGTGTCTGTTTACGCAAGCGGCACCCCTTTTTTAAACCTTCAGTCGAACCATAATTCAGATCGAATGATAGGTTTAGCAAGGGGCTCCATTTATTAATCTTTATCATCCATCTTCTTGTCTGATCTATTAGTACCGGAATCCCGGGGAGTCCAACAGCATGAATCACTGGAACCACCGGCAGCCCTAGTTTCGCTCTTGGGGTTGGCCGTGCCCCTTTGGGGATCTGTCTTACCACTATCGGAATCCATTTCACTATCATCCATCTTCTTGCCCTCGGCATCACCCGTCTTCTTGTGCCAAGCATCGTCCATCTTCTTGCGTCCGCCATCATCCATCATCTTCTTGCGTCCGCTATCATCCATCATCTTCTTGTATCCGGCCTTCATTTCTTCCAAGGTAATTTGGCCGTTTCCATTGACATCCAGTTCCTTAAATTTCTTTGCATGGAAAGCATTAAATTCGTCCGTAGTAACCATTCCATCTGAATTTGCATCCATGGCTTTGAACATTTTTTCCTGCATATTTCCAATTTTTTCCTGCATATTTCCATGAGATGCATCGGAATCAGCGTGGGATAGAGTGGTGCCCAATACAAAACAGGACGTAATAGCGAGGTAACTAAAAGTTTTTTTCATGTGTAACTCCATTTATAAATTTATGAAACATTCTTCAGCAGACATGATGTCATGCCACTCTTAAGAGTTTTACCAAGACCACATTATTTGGCTAACTCTCAGATTAAGGATAACGAAGCATCTTGAACATGGTCTGTACGATATGTCACATAGTGAATAATAAATAAAGGGGCCTCTATCGATGTGTAACATCATAGAAGCACTGCGGCCACAAAACCATATAAATCCTGACGAAGATAATATTTCGATACAGAGATGTACAGTAGCCGATGCGGCGATACATGACAGCCAGGCGTTTGACAAACTGCTGAATCATGCGGTAAATGCCAATGGTGAATGACGGCCAATTTACCCCGGCAGCGCGTACCTCTCCACAGACCACGCGGAAATGCTGGCTGCTGACGGGTTTAAAAGCCAGGCCCATGAAAAAGCAAAGCGAGGCCGACCGCTGAGCGATGAATGGAAGGCATCAAACCGGACCAATCTAAGACCCAAGTGCGAGTGGAACACGTGTTCGTGGACACAGAATGCGATGGGTGGCCATATTGTGCGCACCATTGGTATGGTATGTGCGAAAGTCAAGATCGGCATGATGAATCTGGTCTCAGACGAGAAGAATAACCGCAAATACTCACAGCATAATAGATAACGCGATCTTACCAGGGGAAGTGATCTTGTTTACGACGAACAGAAGCCAGGCTCTGTGTGCGGTGGAGCACAGATGACCGTCCTCGTTTGAGTAATACTTCAATTAAAGGCATGGCGATGACTGCCAAGATCAACGGTAGTTGCTGTGCAGTCTCACAAAGGACTTGTCTCAAAGGGGCAGTTGTTGAACCGGTGAGAAGACTAGTTCTAACACCGAGGGTAGAGCAATTGTCGTGCTGCGATAGATTTCTTAGTCGTTACGCTGCTACGATTTACTATTAGGAGATATAAAATGTCATTAGGAACAATTTTGCTTATCATTGTTATCCTGCTGCTGATCGGTGCGTTCCCAAGTTGGCCTCATAGCCGGGGTTGGGGTTACGGACCCAGCGGTGGTCTTGGACTGGTGTTGCTGATCCTTATCATTTTATTGCTGATGGGCAAAATATAGCGCGTTGCTCTGATTTTGCCTTCCGGCGATCACTCAGCGGGCAAGGAAATCCAAGTTTTTGTTTTACCACGCAACGAAGGTTGCGAACACGAGCCTCTTGATTCTGTTCTACTTCAATCATTGAGAGGCAATTTAGCTTCATCATTTATCTTGAGTGCATTACCATGACACAATTTAAACGTTTTTCCACTTTTTTCCTGATTGCCCTGTTGGCTTTTTTTGTGGGTTGCGCATCTACGTCAAAGCAGGAAGGAACAGGAGAATATATTGACGACACCGTTCTGACCACGAAGGTCAAGGCGGCAGTTTTAAATGAGCCCTCCCTGAAGTCCGCCGAAATAAACGTCGAAACCTTCAAGGGTGAGGTACAACTGAGTGGTTTTGTCAGTTCTCAGGCTGAGATAAATAAGGCGGCCGAGGTTGCGCGTGGCGTCAAAGGCGTGAAATCGGTCAAGAATGATATGCGGGTCAAATAAGAATAGAGGTCGGTCTTCAAGCATGACAATATCTAGTTGACCGACCGTCAAAGAAAGGAAAGATAATGCTGCATTATGCCGTTGTATTTCTTGTCATCGCACTTGTCGCTGCGCTACTCGGCTTTACGGGTATTGCGGTCGGCGCTGCCGAGATCGCCAAGATCCTGTTCTTCATCTTCCTCATCTTGTTTGTCGTTTCGCTTATTGTGGGTCTGATGCGTCGCAAGTGATTTTGTTTGATACCACTAGGATTTCGTTGAATTCGGGTGAGGTGATGGATTCTGGTTTTATCACATTAGCAATGGATAAAACCTCGAATTTCAAGCTATCTTAGGTTCGTTACCGAACCGACTGTGCTTGGTATTATTAACATGTGAGACATGTCTTCTGGAATTTGGAAGTTTCTTTTAGCTAGATGATATTTAAGCATCTAGTTTCTAATTATAAATGGAGTACGTCATGACCCAATTTTCAAGCCAAACAATAAAAAATGATTTGCTCAGAGATTTCAATGCCGTTGTAAACGAAAGTGAGCAACTGTTGAAATCTGTGATTGATGAAGGCGGTAATAAGGCTAATGCTTTACGCGCAAAGATGGAATTAAATTTAAAGGCAGCCAAAGATAGGTTGCGCCACATCGAAGAAACTGCGATTGAAACTACCAATACAGCAGTACGGGCCACAGACAATTATGTTCATGAAAATCCTTGGCGTGTCATTGGTGTAGCTGCTGGTATTGGTGCCGTGATTGGGCTACTGCTGAACCGTTGTTGTCACAACAATTCTTGTATTGGGTAGTCCGGTGTCTTACATACGACACAAATTTTTGTGGAGAATGGACAAGAATCGCAGAGGAAATCATCGTCACTCAAGCCAGACCCTCATCGCACTCGATTAAGCAATTGCTGAGCATAAATGATATCGCGCGTGGCTTAACGCAGCACGGTTAACAACGGAAGGTTCTTGGGCCGTCGTTTCTTCGCGTGAGGCTCGAATTCGGCCAGGTGGTCGATGCGGCAATCGCAATGTCGCGATGTAGGCCGTCACTGTAGCGACCATGGTGCGAACTTGTTCGCCCAATGTTCGACGAAACTGATCGGCGAATGCACCCAGCAGACACTTGGTACCGGTAAAGCTCAGCGTCCATGAACTGGTGGCCGCTATCGATGTATATGTCATTCTCCATAATGAATATACCAAGCAAGTGATCTGTATAGAGAAATGATCTGACCTTCCCTCAATAAGTCATCAGAGCAAACAATCGCTTCAGTTCCAAACAGAATGCCACACTGCACTATAGAACAAGCCTTCAAATAATGCGATTCGCTATTCCCGCGAAGGCCAGAGTCCAGTTGTTTTAATCAAACTATTTGATGGCTGATTCTATAAGTACGGTATCGCACTGACCGAGTTTAGTATTCCGCGCATAATTTAACTTTGGTGTTCCGATCATAACGCTATTTATTATTTTTTCAGGAGATTTTTATGAACAAAGATCAAGTTAATGGTCGTATCAAAGAAGTCATAGGTAAAGTCAAGGAGGTCGCCGGCAAAATCACCGATGACAAGGATATGGAAGTAAAAGGGAATATTCAAAAGAACATTGGTAAAGCCCAAGCTGACTTTGGTGACCTTAAGAATAATCTAAAAAAATGGCAGTTGTTAAAGCGTATATAGCTTAAATGTGTTGGCGTTATTTGACCAGATGCACGGCAACAGTGAAATTTCCAATACCAAATTTTAACGGAGATAAGTATGAGTAACGAAGATAGTAATACCTATGGCATAAACAAAAAAAATGAAGCTGGACCTGGCCTTGGCCCCAAATTGATGGGTGCAGATACGCTCATTGGAAACGACGTCTATAATCGAGCAGAAGAAGATCTGGGTGACATCAAGGAAATCATGCTGGACATGGAGAGCGGTAAAATTGTTTATGCAGTATTGTCCTTCGGAGGTGTTCTCGGTATAGGAGAAAAGCTTTTCGCGGTGCCATGGGGTGAGTTGACACTGGACACGGAAAACAAACGTTTCATACTTAATGTAGGGAAAGATAAACTCGAAAATGCGTCGGGATTCGATAAGGACAATTGGCCCAAGATAGCAAACCCATTTTGGGTAGAAATGAAATAGTCTCAGGTTTTTTAACACCGCACTTGCATAAGTAAGGGGTGCCAGTTTTGATAATTGTTCGGCCAACAACAAAACTATTGGCGCATTTTGAGAACTGAATGGATTGTGGTTGTATTGTTCATCAATAATTGAAAATTGTTCAGGCGGATTGGAAACGAGTAAAGGGAAGGATTCTTTGGCACGATCGTCGCATGTTCAATTTTAATTGAGCACGGCTGGTCAATATTCAAAGCAAACCAATAGTTTTGAAAATATTTGTGGAATGGATTTATGCATGAAAACTTGCCGCAGTTATTCGAATTGAAGGGTATGCGTGCGATACCGCACAGATAATTTGAGGCATAAAGATTTAATATTAAATAGTCCTCTGCTTTTCGATAATATGAGTGCAAATAATTTTGCCAATGGTTATTTGTAACTCTTAAGTACACTCCTACTTTTAGCCTAATAGTGGAGGGCATTCGTGTATATCCATTTACATGCCGCTCTCTACTCCCCTGTCGAGAGCGTTTTTTTGAGCCTTCAGCTTTCGCAGCCACAATCAGCTAATCTAAAACTCGGAGGAGGATGTGGTAGTGCGTATGGAATATAAGTCAGCGTCTAAATCTTGCCAGTAAACAGTGCCCTTCTTTTTCAGAATTAATAAATATGCAACTGTTTAGTTTTAGTGCAATATTTTAAATCTGGTAAAAATAGATACTAAAAGTGGTGGCTATTGAACGCTGTTTAACAGCATGGAGCTGTGATGAAGAGATCATGAATAAAACAACCATTTGGAAGTCCGCGGCTGCCTTCTCAGTCAAGTGTCTGGAAATATGGGTCCCTATGAGTGCTCAATGCTTAGCATTTTTGGCGGTGCTTGTGTTTGCAAATCCTCCCGGCATCGCCTTTGGCCAAACATCATGCCCCAACATTCATGTGAAAATTCTGAACATTAAAAACAGCACTGGGAACGTAGCGTGCGCTCTTTTCGAATCATCAGTTGGTTTCCCGGACGAATATTTACACTTCGCAACCAACATCATGGTAATAAAAATTCGAGATAATCAGACGCATTGTGACTTTAAAGATATCGCGCCGGGAACGTACGCGCTTGCCGTTGTTCATGATGAAAATATGAATGGCAAGCTTGACACTAAATGGCTGGGGATCCAAACGGAAGGCTACGGTTTTTCAAGAGATGCAAAAGCTTTGCTTGGCGCACCTTCGTTCTCTTCCGCCAGCTTTCCCTACGATGGGCAAGACCTCGATCTAACGATCAGCTTGCATTACTGAGTGTGCATTGTATGAATATTTAAAATTCCTACTCTCTTTCTTCAATCCATCACACTTATCTTAGCCGGCCTCCACCCTCAACTAAAAATCAAAGACGCTGAAAATGCAGTCAAGTAATCATTGATGCGCTATCCAACACGTTATAAAAGAAGACCGTATTGAGATACGTGGCTTCGGCAGCTTTACTTTGAATTACCGACCACTGCGCATTGGACGTAATCCAAAAACTGGCGAACGAGTGGAAGTGCCTTCGAAATACGTGCCACACTTCGACGTCTGGAAAGAGCTCAACGAGCGAGTAATCAAGGGTGACTAAACCCCTTTAATCAAACTAATTTTTGCTGATTGGCTATTAGCTGTCGGCGTAGGCACTTCAAGGCAGCATTACAAGCACATCCAGAATTGACCCTTGGCGATTTGGTCATGCTGAAATTTCGAGACTATGATTATCACTGATCTGAATACAGCCTAAGATTAGGTCTGAACCTGAAGATCTGTTATGTGCCAAAAGCGGTCAGTAAAGAAGTTCTCACAAAGTAGTAGCCGTTTTCTAACGCTGCTACATTCCCACTTGTGGAGTACCAGTTATATTGGTGCTGCTGTATGATGTGCAATTAAGTCAATGCCCTATACTGGCTTCAGTTTTAAAAATCGGCCGCATCCCACCAACGTCGTTATATCGACCAATTATTGATATATTTCTTATGGAAACTAGCGATTTGCTGCGGCACCAGATAATTAATAGTCTCATGGCCCAACACACTGAAAAAGTTGCGGATGCCGCGATTAATTTATGGGAACAGACGGCGAACCAAATCCTTGCGATCGTCGGTGAAGTTGGCTTCGATTCACTTTACGCCCGTAGTGTATTCCATACCCGGATAACATTTCCTTGGCTCGCGGCCGGCGCACTGCCACCGCAGTCTGATCAACGGTTCGCGGGATTAAAAATGAGCCTTGAAAAACAAACGCCTGCGCAAGCCAACGAAGCTAACCGTCTGCTACTGATCAATTTCACCGACATTCTGTCCTCGTTAATTGGTGAGCAGTTAACGACCCATATTTTACGTTCGGCTTGGGGCATTGACGCTTCTGATAAAGCCGGCGACGACAAACTTTTGTCCGGGCACCCGAAGGAGTTAAAAAATGAGTAACAAGATAAGCATACGTCGTCTTCCAACTGGCGTACCTGGTCTGGACAGCCTGTTGGGCGGAGGCATTCCGGAATTCTCGTTTAACCTGATTGCAGGTACGCCGGGAGGTGGAAAAACAACGCTCGCTCACCAGATCATGTTCTCGCAGGCTAACCCGAATAATCGGGCACTGTTCTTCACGGTACTCGGGGAACCCGCTTTGAAGATGCTTCGTTATCAACAGCAATTTCCGTTTTTTGATATCAATAAAATCAATAAATCGATCCGCTACATAAACCTGTCTGCAGATCTCATGGAGGGAGATTTTGACCGCGTATTGTCACGCATAGCCGAAGAAGTGAAAGACTATGCTCCCAGTCTTGTATTTGTTGATTCGTTTCGATCAGTCGTGCAGTCAGCGAAGGGGACGAAACAGGGGTCGTCCGAGTTGCAGTATTTCGTGCAGCAACTCGGTATGCAAATGACGAGCTGGCAGGCAACCACATTTTTAATCGGTGAATATTTGACGCCAGAATCAGAGTCCAGCCCCGTCTTTACAGTTGCGGATGGCATTCTGTGGCTTTCGCAAAATTTGCAGCGCAATTCAACGGTACGCAAGATACAAGTGGTCAAAATGCGTGGTCAGGCTCAGGTACCCGGTTTGCATACGTTTCGTATCAGTAATGAAGGAATCCAGGTTTTCCCGCGCGCGATTATCCAACAGGGCGCAGAGCATGCTTTAGCAATCAAGGCCGCCATTGGGGAGCAACGTGTTTCGATGGGAATACCCGGTCTGGATGAAATGCTGGGTGGCGGCTTACCGGCTGGATATTCGCTACTCGTGGTCGGTCCATCCGGCTCCGGGAAAACCATATTGGCGACGGAGTTCCTCGCTGAAGGGGTACTCAGGGGCGAACCCGGTGTAATTGCGGCGTTTGAGAAGAGCCCCAGCCAACTGCTGAACAATAAGCTGCAAGCACTGGTCAAGGCTGGACAAGTCGGGGTGATCGACACGCGTTCCCTAGATTTATCGATTGATGAAACCTTGCATGATTTGATCGAAATGATTCATCGAATGCAGGCAAAGCGCGTCGTCATTGACTCATTGTCTGGATTTGAACTGGCACTGGCGCCCGAGTTTAGCGAGGATTTTCGTGGGTCGCTATATCGTATGATTGCAGAGCTGACTAGCATGGGCGTGACCATATTAATGACCTCGGAACTGGAAGACCGCTACACCGATTTGCGCTTCAGTCCATTTGGGAGCGCTTTTCTCGCTGACGCAATTATCGTGCAGCGTTATGTCGAAATCACGGGTCAATTCAAACGCGTCTTCTCGATCGTTAAAGTCCGTGGCAGTAAGCACAGTAAGGACATTCGATTGTTTGACATTACCGAAGGAGGCATCATTATCGGCGAGACCCTGTCTGGGTATGACGGAATCATGTCGGGCCATCCCACGACCAGCCTGTAGCTTGAACAATCAGGTGACAACAGACGTGGGTGCTCCTAGAAAAGAGCATGTCGCGTAGTTGCCTAACGAATAAGGTTAGATCGTGCGATCGAAGCGAAGCCATGATCTGAACCGTTTGTTGGACAAGCCCGGCGCCTGAATGCGGGTCGTGCCTCATAGAAAATATACCTTATAGAATTAATCAATAGTGTCAGACTCGATTGATAAAGCCCCAAACACATGGACGGACTGAGGAAGTCAAAAACAAAACCACCAATTGAGTCTATCCTCATTGATATTTCCAAAGGCATTTGAATAGAATCGCTGGATTTCCGCCTGCACGGGAATGGTGAGGTCTTGCAATATCGGCCATTCTGGGTTGAACCACCACGCCACTTGAGGCAAGATGCGCCCTCAACGATTTTTGTATCAACCATCACAGAAGAGAACAGACATGGGTGGACAGTGGAAAGCAGAGCGCGCGGGTGCGCCACCTTAAGGAACGCCAATTGCCCAAGAAATCGGGCAGTCTTCATGGTTTAAGCTATATAGTTGTCATCCATCGGAGAACTAAAATGATCAGCAAGAACACGATTTGTCTTTGGTTCAACGGCACCGCAGTAGAAGCCGCGCAGTTCTATGCCGAGACATTCCCGGACAGCGCGGTGGGAACGATCCATCGCGCGCCAGGTGACTATCCCGCTGGCAAGCAAGACGACATCTTGCTGGTCGAGTTCACCGTGATTGGTATCCCTTGTATCGGCCTGAACGGTGGTCCGGAGTTCAAGCACAATGAGGCTTTCTCCTTCCAGGTTGCGACCGACGACCAGGCAGAAACCGACCGCTTGTGGAACGCGATTGTCGGAAACGGCGGCCAGGAAAGCGAATGCGGCTGGTGCAAGGACAAGTGGGGCCTGTCGTGGCAGATCACGCCACGCGTCCTCATTGAAGCGATCGCCGATCCTGATCGCGCGGCGGCCAAGCGCGCTTTCGAAGCGATGATGCAGATGGGAAAGATCGACATCGCTGCGATCGAAGCGGCCCGACGCGGTTGACGCTCATGGATCGTCCTTTTCTGCTGGCAGTAAACGGTTGTTTTAGCCGAGAAGCCGCCATTTCTTTGGGTAATCACGGCTATGCGTTGCCCTTGAAGCAGTAGCGTCCTCCGATATTCACGACGAACGCGATTTATCGCATTCACCAGTGATCGCGTTTTGCCAGCGCCAGCACCAGCATAAAGAAAAAAAACCTTTGGTTCAGTGAGATTAAGACATGCGTAAATTTCATCGTCTACACCATCATCAATACCATTATCGTCTTGTGGGAGCGCTTCAGTCATGGCGTTGCACCTGTGTCTTTTTTCAAGTTACTGCTTTTTTGCGATCCCGTTTGGATTGAACTCGGGCATCAAGGCGAGGCCAATGTTCGGCATGGAATTTTTTATTGGTTATTATTTCTATCGGGGCAGCTTCCATGACATCAATTCCCCATTGCGTAAATACGAACATTCCGGCATCTGAGAGTGCTAGTTTTTCCAGCCATACAAGTCGATCTATCAGATAACAGTCGGGGTTTTTACCGGCGAATCCTGATGCAACATAGTTTTCGAAAAATGCCTTAGCGACCAACACGGCTAAACGTGCTTGCTCAATGCCATTCGTGTCGCGTTTGGAGGATAGACGATGCAGGTTAACGATGCGGCTTTTGAGAACAAGGGTCGGGTGGAGAATGCGTATAAATCCATAGTCGGGGTGTTCAAGCTCGACAGCGAGCTTTCTGATTTCTTCGTTGGTTAGTCCGATCAACGTTCCCATGAAGTCAATAAATAGCGTGCGACCATCTGGTGTTTTGTACGTAACAATGGCTGTGTTTGGCGTATGGTCGTCCGGCTCCGGAATGCGGAGTATCCCTTGCAATTCTGTTGCAACGATTCGAGCATCGTGCTTTGTGGCTAAAACATCAGCGTCCTGCGTGAGATATGGCGTGTCACTTGGGGGTGCGGGGATTTTAAAATAATCGACCCAGAATGTTAGGGACTGCCCCCCAACCAGGATGGCTGGCTGAGTTGCCTTCTGGAGCGCGTGGAAAAATTTTGGTAGGTCGCTCGGCTGGAACCAATCGTAACCGGCAACCACGGTTTAGCCAGGCATGCGAACGATGCGGAATTCGGCAGGATTGACCTTTGAAATGAGCTTCGCCTGAGACACGGCTTTCGCAACAGGCAAGTGGCTGACCTCCTTGCTAAAAGCAGCTTGGCGAGCTGCTTTGCTGTAAGAGGGTTTTGCCGCTACTACTTTTGCAAGATGCACAGACCCGCGCGCGCCTGCCTTCACAGGCTTTGCTTTATTCTCAACCGCATTGGCAAGTGCTCTTTTCATAACGGCATCCTAGCACGTTAAGTCTGAATCATTCAATACATCCCAGTGGGCGAAGTGTGGGAGAGTTGAGCCACGCATTACCATCTCAGCATCGGGTATCCAACATCGCTGGGTGATGTGCGGGGACAGGAAATCGCCGAATTACACCACCTTGCTTTGCAGACGCTCGATTGATAAAGCCCCAAAAACATGGACGGTCTGAGGAAGTCAAAAACAAAACCACCAATCGAGTTTGTTCCCAATGATTTTTCCAAAGGGATTTGAATAAAATCTCTGGATTCCCGCCTGCGCGGGAATGACGAGGTCTTGCAATATCGGCCATTCTGGGTTGAACCACCACGCCACTTGAGGCAAGATGCGTCCTCAACGATTCGCCAAAAAATAGCAACTTCGAACAAGCGAGGTTGCAATGCATGAAAATAGTAGTCAGTTTGATGTTGGGGTATGTACTTGCATTTTTATGCAACTGCGTCGTAGAATGTGACTACTATTTTAGTCATAAAGGATTTTAAAATGCATGCAATGAGTTTGGCTCAAGCCAAAGCGCATTTGAGCGAGTTGCTGAATGCCGTTGAATCCGGTGAGGAGGTTGTTATTACTCGTCACGGTCGTCCTGTTGCAAGGGTGGTGCCTGCCAGTCCTCTCAAGCAGCCCTTGCCGGTGCAGCGTCTGGCAGAGCTTCGCCATCAGGTGCCCGCATGGAAAAATAGCAGTGCCGAGTCGCTACGTGAGCTGCGTGACGCAGAATGATTTATCTGGACACCAGTTTCCTGACACCGCTGTTTCGGGAGGAGGCCACTTCCGCGAAGATTGCGGATTTTCTTTCTCGTCAAGCGGTGGGAACGCTGGCAGTCAGTAAATGGGCATCTGTCGAATTTGCTAGCCTGATTTCTCGCGATGTACGCATGGGAACGCTAACAGCAAGCCAAGGGAAGCATTTAATTGCGGAGTTTTGTTCGGTAGTTACTACCTCTCTAATTGTCCTTATTCCAAGTGCCAATGATTTCGATCTGGCACAGGAATATGTAGCTCACTTTGCCACCCAGCTACGCGGCCCGGATGCCTTGCACCTGGCAGTGGCGCATAACAACGGGGTGGCGTTCACCGCCACCTTGGACGAAGGAATGCTTTCCGCTGCGAAAAAACTGAAAATCCCGGCACGGCGGGTGATTCGCTAGGCTTTCCCACCTTGCGGTTCGCTGGTTTGGGTGGATACCTTGCCGCTCAGCCATATTGCCGCAATGCTTCCCAGCGGGCCGCCTATCAAGAATGTCGTCATTCCCGCCGGGGATGCACTTGGCCCCAGGCGCAGCACCAGTAGGTTCATGACCCCGATAAAGATGCCGTTCACGAATGCCGCCTGATAGTGGCGGTAGTGGACGTTGTGCTGCTGGTATCCCAGCGTGAATACGATGATAAACGAACACAGAAATAGTAGTAATGCATCCATGCCGACTTTGCTTCTTATCCAGAACACATGGACGGTCTGAGGAAGTCAAAAACAAAATCACCAATCGAATCTGTCCTCATTGATTTTTCCAAAGGCATTTGATTTGAATAGAATCGATGGATTCCCGCCTGCGCGGGAATGACGAGGTCTTGCAATATCGGCCATTCCGGGTTGAACCACCACGCCACTTGAGGCAAGATGCGCCCTCAACGATTTTTGTATCAACCATCACAGAAGAGAACAGACATGGGCGCACAGTGGAAAGCAAGGCACAAAGAAGTCGCAGCGAATGCAAGGGGTAAGATTTTCGGCAAGCTGGCCAAAGAAATCATGGTTGCCGCAAAGGGCGGTGCTGACATTGGCTCCAACTCACGTTTGCGTCTGGTGGTTGAGCAAGCCAAAAAGGCCTCTATGCCGAAAGACACCTTGGATCGCGCCATCAAAAAAGGCGCAGGCTTGTTGGATGGTCCGCTTCACATGGAGCATCTGGTGTACGAAGGTTTCGCGCCGCACCGTGTACCCGTTATCGTTGAATGTCTGTCCGATAACATCAACCGCACTAAAGCCAGCATGAATGTGCTGTTCCGCAAAGGACAGTTGGGCGCGCCCGGTTCTGTATCATGGGACTTCAACCATGTCGGCATGATTGAAGCGATACCGAATACAAAAGATGCAGATGCCGAAGTCGCCGCAATCGAAGCGGGCGCGCAAGACTTTGAGCCTGCGGATGAAGGGGCGACTCTGTTTATCACCGAGTTCACCGATCTGGATGCCGTGTGCAAAGCGCTACCCGCACAAGGTTTCACCGTCACCTCCGCAATGGTTGGCTACCGCCCCAAAAATCCCGTCACCCTCAGCAACGATGTCGAACGTGAAGAAGTCGAAGCCTTCCTCGAAGCCATCGATGCGGATGATGACGTGCAGAATGTTTATGCGGGGTTGGCGGGGTAGCATTGAAGAACGGCTTTCGGTCAAAAGCGGTCGCTTCCCCCATGGCATTTCGACCATCTAAAAATGGCACACAGTGGAAATTTATTCTTGGTTTTTCATCGCCGCAAAGCAGCCACCCGCAACTCCCGGCCTAATTTGGAAGTTAAGTTCAGACACTGTCTGTCAGATCAGATTGAAACTAGTTCACTTCCTGCAAGCCATGGGCTTGGTCAAGCTTGTATCAACCCTTCTAACCGTGAGGTCAACTGCTTCGCCTAGTTGCTGCAAATATATTGCACTGAGCCGGGTCGCCGGTTTCCATCCCACGCTTAAACCAGGCGACACGTTGTCCCGATGATCCGTGAGTAAAGGTCTCAGGCACTGCGTACCCAAGTGCTTTCTTTTGAAGAGTATCATCTCCAATCGCGGTGGCCGCTGCAATAGCTTGCTCAATTTCACCGGGTTCGAGAATATGTTTCTGACTATCCGTGCGCCGCGCCCAAACTCCGGCATAACAGTCTGCCTGTAGCTCCAGTTTTACGCTCGCAGCATTCGCCTCTGCTTTGCTCGATGCCCGCTGTTTGGCGGCATTTACCTTAGCGGAAATTCCTAGAAGGTTCTGGACGTGGTGGCCCACCTCATGCGCCAGCACATAGGCCTTAGCAAATTCACCCGGCGCATGAAAACGATTTTGAAGTTCCGAGAAGAACGATAGATCGATATAGATTTTGCTGTCCAACGGACAGTAAAACGGTCCCATGGCAGCGGTACCGTTGCCGCATGCACTGGTTGTGCTACCGGTAAAAAGCACTAGCTTCGGCTTGCGGTATTCCTTGCCCTTTGCCGCAAATGCTTCGCCCCATGTATCTTCCGTTTCCGCTAGTATCTTCGACACAAAAACGGCTGTCTTGTCATTTGCAGCAGGCTTGTGTGCGTTAACCTGCTGAACAGGGGCCGCCTGTTCCATCAAGCCCAACAAAGTGGCCGGGTTCACGCCGGTTAAATAACTTCCAATCAAGGCAAGAAGGACGCTTCCAATACCAATCCCTTTAATAAGCCCGCCGCCACGACGATCCTCAATATTTTCACTTTCTCTTTCATTGTCTAGCAGCATGATTTGTCAGCGTCCAAATTTTTGGGGGTTATTTCATGAAATGGATTATAACTATGCACATAGCAAACGGGTTGGGCGACGAACCGGTTCGTCGCTGAATTTCGCTCAGGGTGAGATGTTCGCGAAAATGCATCCGCCTTATTAATCACTTTATGTTTACTTACGCTTAAAAATTAAGCAGGATACGTGGATTATGTGGTCAAAAATCCACCAACACAACTACCGTTTAATCGGCATATTTAAACCCAGGAATTGAGCTAACGTCCTTCAATTGTACTGATGACTATTAGTTACCATCTCAATTAATCATGCGAAAACAGCATGCAGCATTTTTTTCAATGGCCGATTTAACAGCACTGTTTCCATACCTCTAATCTGAAATTCTTACTCGCTTTTTGACATAATGGAAGAGACTTCCAATTGCATCGCCATGCTGCGAAGCGTATTCTTTAGCTAATTCAATTAATAGAAATAGAAGTCGAGTCATGCCGAATCAACTCGCTCTCATGGAACAAGTGCGGAGCACTCTCATCGACCTAGCCATCAAGTTTGGCTGCCGCGTTTGACATCTCCATTGCGCAACAGCAGCTTTATCAAGCTGCTAATTTTCCGCTTTCAGATTTCGCTGGCCTACCAGATGATCGCCGTGGTTGTCGGCTGGCACATCTATGAACTAACGCACGACCCTTTTGCGCTTGGTCTGGTGGGATTGGCGGAAGTCATTCCCTACTTTTGTTGTGCGCTATTCGCGGGTTATGTCGTAGACCATCACTCTCGACGAATGTTTGGCGTGCTGGCAAGCATCGTGCTAAGTTGCAATGCTCTGGTGCTTGTGTTTGTAGCCAGCGGCGGGTTAGCTGGCGCCACGCTGATGTGGATCTATGGATCTATCGCCGCTGGTGGCGTCGCCCGTGCCTTCATTGGGCCTTCCTACAACGCACTGCTTGCTCTGACTTTGCCGCGTGAGCACTATGCGCGTGCCGCCGGTATCAGTAGTTCAGTTTTTCAGTCTGCGCTGGTGCTTGGTCCTGCATTGGGCGGAATACTGGTTGGTTGGGCAAGCCTTACTACCGCTTACATGGTGGCTTCGATCCTTAGCATCAGTGCCGCCGCGTCTTTATTCATGTTACGCATCGCAGAGCCACCGAGCGCTGAGAGCGCACCGGTATTTTCCAGCATTGCGGAGGGACTGCGCTTTGTGTTCAGCAACCAGATCATTCTGAGCGCGCAAGTGCTGGACATGTTCGCCGTATTATTCGGCGGCGCGGTCGCCATGTTGCCAGTATTTATCCACGATGTTTTCCATTATGGTCCGGAAGGCTTGGGCATCCTGCGCGCAGCACCTGCGATAGGCGCAATCGCCTCCGGTGTCTTACTTGCTCGCCATCCCTTGAACCAGAATGCGGGCAGGATGTTGCTGGCAGCTGTCGCCGGGTTTGGTGTATGCATCATTTTGTTCGCCCTCACCAGCCATTTTTGGGTGGCGGCCTTCTTGCTAATGCTCTCTGGCGTGTGCGATGGGGTCTCGATGGTGCTTCGTACCACTATTATGCAGCTCATGACGCCAGACGCTATGCGCGGTCGTGTTTCTGCGATCAACGGCATTTTTATCGGCTCGTCCAACGAGTTAGGTGCTTTCGAATCAGGCTTGGCTGCCCGGGTGATGGGATTAGTTCCCTCTGTAATCTTTGGCGGAGTAATGTCTTTGGCTATCGTCGCGGCGACCGCGCGTCTGGCACCTAAGTTGCGCAAATTGAATCTGCTACAGTTACGCTAGGGAAACGCTGATTTATCCGTCCGTTCTAATGATTTTGGATCATGGATTTTAGAAAATACTCCGGGGGTTGATCGCAGAGGAGTCAGGTCATGCAAACATGTTGTTCGCTTGCCGCACCAAAAAGGGGTTACTAGTGGGCTATTAGACGCGAATGGATCAATTCACGCTCAGCAGGGTCGTGCGCGGGAAGATAATTGAACACGCCCGCAACCGATGTCCCCACGGGCACTCCGTCGCGGAACAGCACCCTGTTGGCAGCCAGCGCCGGTACTTTTGCGCCTACAAGCAAGGTACCGCACAGGTTGAGCGGATCGACTGCGGAGATGCAGACAAAGCTGCCGTCGTGCGAACGCCGGCGCATTTCGCGCAACAGAGGAATTGCCTCGGGCAGGGCGAACTGTTCTCCTGACAGGCCGGCCACGAAGCGACCACCACGAACCTCGCCGCGAGCCTCCAGTCGGTGATACACAGAAAGCAATTCGCGCCAGGAAGGTAGCCACGAGGACTCCCGTTCCAGCATGTGCCAGAAGATCACCCCATAACGACGCAGAAGCGTCATGGCAATATGTTCCAATGTATCCTGGGCGGTTTTCGGCTTGCGCGTCA
Organism: Candidatus Nitrotoga sp. 1052; assembly: GCF_927312905.1. Classification (GTDB taxonomy): domain Bacteria; phylum Pseudomonadota; class Gammaproteobacteria; order Burkholderiales; family Gallionellaceae; genus Nitrotoga. The sequence continues at coordinate 11,014 of NZ_CAKMHQ010000039.1, read as the reverse complement.
CCGGCTGACGCGCGACACGCTTGAGCGCTTCACCGACGGCCACGACATCGTCGTTTTTCCCGATGCCGCCTTCCTGCGTATCGGCATTGATCTGATTGACACGCTCGGTGATCGTGACGGCGTCCGCGCGGCGTACCAACGCCCAGCGGCCTGCTTCCTCCATCGTTGGAGCCGCGCCGCGGCGGCCGCGCTTTCTTGACTTGGCCCGTTTATGGGCCGGTAACAACATGGCACGTAAGCCAGCGAAGCTGTCTGCATTGACCAGACCGGTGGCTACCAGTTCACCAAGCGTGTTTTCGAGTTCGACCGGCAACTGCCGCGCGTCTTTCAACAATTCATCGAAAAACATCGCACCGTTCTGGCGCAACGCGTCGAGTACACGTACCCCGCGCGGGGAAACCTCCACCTCGCATGCGACCGCCGGCAGTGCGTGCCACAGGCCCAGATGCCGGCGCGGCAGGAGTACCAGGGGTGTGCCGCGCACCGGGCCGCCTGAGGATGACGAAGGTGCGCCTACTCGCGTCCAGACTATTTTTCCGGCCCGGCACAGCTCATCGAGCCATGTGGTCGAGTAATCCTTCATTCGCAGTCTCAGCAACTCGCTCTCCCAGCTCCCGGCTGCGGCCTCATAGCCTTCCAACTGGGACAGAATTTGCGGCAGCGCGTTGCTGCCCTGAAGCTGCGCGCCCTCCGCCAAATGCTGCCATTCAAACAAGAAACGCATGAAATCCTGACGTTCGACCGGCTCGATTTCGCGCCGCAGGCGCTTGATGGTGTAGCGGTGTATGCGTGCCAACAAATGTCGTTCGCACCATTCTTCGGCTACCGCCCCAGGCGTAAAGCGGCCGCGAATGACATACCCTTCATTTTCGAGCTGTGCCAACCCGATCAGTGTGGCGTTTTCCGACATGCAGAGTGTGGCGGCAATGTCGGCAATCGATTGTGGTCCAAAACCGCTGAGACGCGCGCGCAGAATTTCCACCAGCGCGGTATTTGACGTCCATGCCTCGGCGTCACTCGCGGAAAGGTCATTCGGCATCGTCATTTGCGGCGCGGGACGGGCGTTCGGGTAGGCGGCCTGCAGACAGGAGAACCGTTCGCGCGCGATCCAGGCATTCGGGCCGCTACCGTCAGCGCTGGCGAAAAGGGCGGCACGACCGCTAGCGGCCAGTTCCGCCAGCCATTCGCTCCATCCTTCATTGGCCATCGCTTCCTTCGGCGTGATAAATGCCAATGACATCAATGCCTCGTGCATCTCGTCGCTGTTGATCGCACGCGGCCAGGCTTCACTGGCCACCGCTTCAATGGCGCCGGCATCGAGGGCACCCAGGTCGTCGGGAGACGTCGGATCGCTCCAGCGGCGGCTACTGACGGCAAGGGTACGGCGTTCTTCCAGAGGTGCGTCATCCAGAAAAGCATACGGTCGGGCGCTCAGCACTTCCATTGCCAGCGGTGACGGCGAAGTGAGATCACGCGAAATCAGCCGAACTTCGCCTGCCTCCATGCGCCGCAACAGTGCCAGCCAGCCTTCGCTGTCCATCGCTTCGTGCAGGCAGTCTTGCAGGGTTTGATCGACCAGGGGATGGCTCGGCAGTTCGCGCTCGCCGACGATGTTTTCGAGGCACGCTGCCTGGTCGGGGAACACGGCGGCCAGCAAGTCGTCACTGCGCATGCGTTGTACTTGCGGTGCCACCTTGCGACCACCGCTGTAGCGGGGAAGGGCCAGCGCCGTGGTGGCGTTCCAACGCCATCGAACATTGAACAGCGGTGCATCAAGCAGGGCCTGAATCAGCACGTGCTCAGCGTTACTCGAACGCAGATATTTCCACACTTCACTCAACACGAAGCTGTGTCCCTCGGACAGCGACAGCACAATGGTGTCCTCAGTCGCGGCTGCCTGCAGTTCAAAATTAAAAGTGCGGCAGAAGCGTTTGCGCAGTGCCAGGCCCCAAGCGCGGTTGATGCGGCTGCCGTACGGAGAATGCAACACCAGCTGCATGCCACCTGACTCGTCGAAAAACCGCTCCAGCACTAAGGTGTCTCTGGTCGGCAGCGCTGTCAGCGCGGCACGCGCGGTGGCCAGGTATTCCGCAATTTGACGGGCGGCGTTGTCATCGAGGCCGAGGTGCTCGAAAAGCCAGTCGACGGCATGTTCAATTGCTTCCGCGCCATCATCTTTTTCCCCGAGCAGACGGTCGATCTCGCCCCGCAACCTGGAGACGCCAAACGATAGTTCGTCACTGCGGCCGGGGGCCTCGCCCAACCAGAATGGCAGGTTGGGCTCAGCGCCGTGCGCGTCCTCGACACGTACCTTGCCAGCCTCGATGCGCTGGATACGATACGAAGTATTGCCAAGCTGGAAAACGTCGCCTGCCAGGCTCTCGCTGGCGAAATCCTCGTGGACTGTCCCGACGTTGAACCCCTGAGGCTCAAGAATGACAGTGAAGTCAGCATTATCGGGGATGGTGCCGCCAGAAGTGACCGCTGTCAGCTTGCTTCCACGCCGGGAACGCAGCGTGGACGTGACGCTGTCACGATGCAGATATGACCCACGTACTCCTTGGCGACCGGTGTAGCCTTCAGTTAACATACGCAGAACCGCGTTATACTGCGCGCGTTCCAGTGTGGCGAAGGGCGAAGCCCGGCGGATCAGGTCGAACAGCTCGTCTTCTCCCCATTCGCGATTGCTCACTTCAGCGACAATTTGCTGTGCCATCACGTCGAGCGGAGCAACAGGAATGCGCAACGCGTCCAGTTCATCGCGGCGAGCGCAATCTAGCAGTGCAGCACATTCAATGAGATCGTCACGTGAAGTCGGAAACAACCTGCCTTTGGGAAGACCACCGACGTGGTGTCCGGACCGCCCCACGCGCTGCAAAAACGAAGCAATAGTGCGTGGCGAACCCATCTGGCACACCAGATCGACATCGCCGATATCGATCCCCAGTTCCAGCGATGAGGTAGCGATCAATATCCGCAATTCTCCACGCTTGAGTCGCTGCTCAGCGTCCTGCCGATATTCCTTGGCAAGGCTGCCATGGTGAGCTGCAACGTGTTTCGAACCGAGCCGATCGGCCAGGTGACGGGCAATGCGTTCGGCCATGCGTCGGGTGTTGACAAAAACCAACGTGGTGCGGTGCAGGACGGTCAACTCCGCCAATCTGTCATAGACCCGCTCCCATACCTGGTTGGACATGATCGGCTCAAGCGGAACCGGAGGCAATTCAATGCCGAGGTCTCGTTCGCGCACGTGGCCGACATCGACGATCGCGCATTCGCGTCCCGCGCCAGCCAGGAATTCTGCCACTGCTGACAACGGCTTCTGGGTGGCCGACAAACCAATCCGGACAGGGGCTCGTGCGCACAACGCATCCAGGCGTTCGAGGCTGAGCGCCAGATGGCTGCCGCGCTTGGAGCCAGCCACGGCATGGATTTCATCAACGATTACTGTCCGCACGGTGGCCAGCATCGCGCGCCCGCTACCGGAGCCGAGCAGCACGTACAGAGACTCTGGCGTCGAAATAAGGATATGCGGAGCGCGCCGACGCATCGCGTTACGCTCCGGCTGAGTCGTATCTCCTGTCCGTACAGCGGTGCGAATGCCATGCGGTGGTAAGCCCAGCGCCTTCAATTCTCGATCGATGCCCTCCAGCGGGTTGAGCAAATTGACGCGAATGTCGTTTGACAGCGCCTTGAGAGGCGAGACGTACAATATGCGCGTTTCATTGGGCAAACCTGTTTCACTACTTTCGCATACCAAAGCATCGACAGCCGCCAGGAAGGCGGTCAGGGTTTTGCCCGAGCCAGTCGGCGCCGCGATCAATGTCGTTTTGCTATTACGAACTAGGGGCCATGCCTGCTGTTGAGCCTCCGTAGGGCTCGAAAAGGTAGCGTCAAACCAAGCAGTTATCGCGGGATGGAAATTTTGCCGGTTCGCGCCACTAGAGGATGTATGCATGTCCCATAGATGATACAGGCGCGGAGTAAGTTCCCCATATCGGAAATCGATCCAAGCTAACAGTGATGGGAACGCTCTTTGACGGGCTCCTCCAGGGCATGCTCCGTAACCAAAATCTGGACAAGGAGACGACTGTTCCTGCGATGCAACGAATCATACGTATGCTGCTGGACGAATAAAGGACGGACTACGTAAGAAAAATGGCGCGTCCGAATGAGTGTCCGCTGTGGTTCGAGAGCACGAAGTCGCAGTTTGAACAAGCGGACAATCACAAAGCAACAATTCTGCACCCGGCGGATTCAACTCTGAAGTGCAACTTTTGTAAGCGAATTTAGGTGGCGAGCTGCGTTAATATCGGAGCCACTTAAACGACCAAGTAAAAGGAGCACAGATGAAGCAATATACGCAGCTCACCAGCGGGCAACGATATCAGATTTTCGGATTGAAACAAGCTGGTTTGAATCAAACTCGGATTGCCCAAAAGATAGGCGTGGACAAATCGACGATTTCACGAGAGTTCAGGCGAAACAAAGGTCAACGCGGCTGGCGGCCAAAACAGGCGCAATCGTTACGTGATGAGCGTCGGCAAGCCTGTACGAATGGCAAGTGCTTCTCATCGGATGAATGGGCGGAAGTCGAGCGGTTGGTTCAGGAAGATCTCAGCCAGGAACAGGCCGCCAATCGGCTTGAGTTGGAAGGCGGCTTGCAGATTAGCCATGAGATCATCTACCAACACATTTACGCGGACAAACGAAATGGCGGAGACCTGCACCAACATTTGCGCAGCCAAAAACGGCGCCGCAAGCGTTATGCAAGCGGGCAAGAACGACGTGGCACGATCAAGAACCGAGTCAGCATTGATGAGCGTCCAGAGATCGTTGCGGAAAAAACACGTATGGGTGATTGGGAAGGCGATACTGTGATCGGCAAGAACCACAAAGGCGGATTGGTTACGGATCAACCACCGACCTCGAAAAGTACTCGGATTTAGAACCCCGCATGAAGTATTCTTCGGGGTGGAATTACGCTACACCAAGCAACCACTGGCTGTTGCACTTCGAACTTGAATCCGCGGAATGTTAAGACCGGCATATGCCAGCCTTAACATTCGTGCTGCGTATCCATATTTCAGAGCGTATTAATGGGTCGAACGAGATGAATCTGAACTACTCTCCTCAGATATACCTGCGGGCTGATAACTACTCGCATGCCCGGAGCTACCATGTCCATCCCATGAGCTAGCCGACCTGGATGTTGTACGAGATTGCTGGGACCTATCAGCTTCTGATGTGCCAGACTTCCCTGACATATCTGACCTTGATGTACCAGATCGTCCTGACCACTCAGCTCCAGGTGTATCAGATTGCCGTGATCGATCCGACTTTGATGAGCCAGATTGTCCAGACGTCTCCCGCTCTGATGGGTCAGATCGTTCAGTCATATTTGAACTCGAAGCATCAGAGTCCATGGACTTATCCGATCTTGATGTATCAGACTGTCGCGACCTGTCAGATTTTGACGTACTAGACTGACGGGACCTATCAGCTCCTGAAGTACCAGCCCTTGAAGAACTAGACCCTGATAAATCAGAATTCGTGGATCTATCAGACATTGATGAATCAGAATCTGCATGGACTGACATAGCAGCTAGTGTAAAACAAGAAACTATAGCGAGATTAATGATAGTCTTTTTCATGAAATGCTCCTTTAAATTAAATTTGTAAAAATAACTTTGTTAAGGACAGCCAAGCCTTTCTCATACTTGTCCTCACCGAGTCTGCTCACATCCAAAATGATCAAACTCAGGTTGGCACATTAATAGGGAGTCTAGAAGCTGTCTGTGCGGTATCACACGCTATTAGGGTATGAGATAAATTGAGTCGATTTTGGGACTTAATTGATTTCATTTTGTGCCTCTTGACAGCACTCTCATGCCGCTGTCGCGAGTTTGGGCGCACTGATGTGCTCAAAGCCAAACGTTTTGTTGCGAATCAGCACCTCATTCAATTCCCCAAAATCGCATGAACGACAGGCGGTCCGCGACTTTATACTGCAGCCGCTCATCGGACAAGCCATGCAGACGTTGCAGGATGAGCATTTTGAACATCAGGATGCGGCATATAGGCTTGCGTCTAGCCTTGTGTTTACGTTTTTTGGCGTCAATGCGCTCGGGTGGAGCGAAATATCTTCCATCGATGATGGCATTGACTCGCTCCAGGGAATATCCAGTCTTGCTCAAGCTGGCCTAGCGGTTCTCAGCGGTCAGTTACAGTTCTTCGGTGAGTTTGCGCAACTCAGTGATGCGACAGCTTTCGCCGATTGGCTCGCACCGCTGCGGAAGTGCGAATGGGTGGTGTATGCCAAACGCCCATTTGCCGGGCCGGCTGCGGTGCTGGCTTATCTGTCGCGCTACACCCATCGGGTGGCGATTTCCAACGCTCGGCTGGTCGCTCTGGACGACGAGCACGGGGTGACCTTCCGCTGGAAGGATTGCCGGGCCAAGGGGAAGACGCGCCACAAGACCATGACGTTGATTACGGACGAGTTCATGCGGCGCTTTCTGTTGCATGTTCTACCCGGCGGGTTTCACCGCATCCGCCACTACGGGCTGATCGCCAATACCGGGCGCCGTGAGAATCTTGTACGGGTACGCGAACTGCTGCATGTCGCACCTGTCGTCAACGTGGAACCCGATAGTACTGGTGCGTTGACCGAATCCGTCCAGTCGACCTTCGTCTGCCCGGACTGTGGTGCGGCGATGATCGTCATTGAAACTTTGGCACGCGCACAGCGAATCCGCGCGCCACCCGAGCTTCAAGGTGTGCCATGAGCATAATCGTTACTCAACACCCAAACCGACATCGCCCAGAGCCGATACGGGAAGCCATTGTCTTGCAGCGTAAAAACGCCGATTATCGCTCTTCGCTTCAACGGAAAGTCATGGGTATCCACTTCGATACAGGTCATCTGAGCCATGTCATCGTCAGGCAGACCGGCTTGATCGTCATATCAATCGGCAACGTTACAACTCAAATCCCCATAGACCTTCGCCTACTCTAACTCGCACTGGTAACATCACGCGGTTTCGTCCCTCGAGGCTTGTCAGACGCCTGCCCGCAATGGCTTGCTGCATCCTGTTCGCTCGGCAACTGAGGGCAGGCATCTGACAACCCTTAACAAAATTTGAGCGCGGCATATAGTTAATATGTAAGCGATAATTTTTTTCGAGTAACGCCGTATTGTGACGAAAATTGGATTTTTAGAGGTGCACGTATGTCCCCGACCGTCCATGCTGAACTGTAGCTGATAGAGTCATCTGCGTTCAGGTGTAAAAATGTCTCGGATGATATCTGAAAGCGTATGGCTGCTGAGATCATTAAATTCTCCGGCATCAAAGAAGCGCCCAAAGCACGATGGACAGCTTTCAAACCAGATGTGATGCTGGCGACAATCAACCATGCGAATCATTGGTGTATTTGCGCAAGTGGGGCAATTGATTCGATCAATAGTGTTGTTTGCCGCTCCTATTTTCGAATCTCCAGTATCTATGCTCTTCGCTTGAGAGATAAATTTTTCGTCTTCAAGAATATCGAACCATAGTCCTTTACATGATACGCAGCGGTCAATTTCTCCGCCTTCTACCTTCACAGTTTCCATTTCAGAATGACACTTAGGACATTTCACGATTAGCTCTCCCCATAAAAAAATAATTAGGTTTGAATTGACGCCCAACGACGATGTAGAAAAAGCGTGTTCATCAACGTATCGTGCAGTGAATCAGATGGAATATCAAGTTGAAGTTTCGGGCACTGAGTTTACGCCGGCCTGTGCTTATAGTTATCCATAAAGTAGTAAGCGCTCGTCCCGAGCGCAGGATCAGAACTCAACGGGTGATCCCTTCCACGAATCGTGTCGCGGTCGGGCGCGAGCGAGCGCTTGAGTAGCCTCGCACCACCCCTCGCTTGCGTTGCGCCCAGGGCGGTTGCGCCAAATATTCAAGAGCCCCTTACACTTCGCATAGAAGCGAAAAAACCGCAGCACATTTTGGCGCTCAGACAGGCTGGGAGGGCGGTCGCTGCAAACCAGTTTGTCGTCCGTCATGCCGCGATCGGTCAGCGTCACCGCTCCCCACGCCTTGACCCGTATGCGAGTGCCGCGCGGCAGCCGAGGTCCAAGCACCAGCGCATCCAGCAGATCGCCCTCGAGACCCAAGAATTTCGGCACGGAACCGTAGTTGAACGGACACGGCAGCGGCGAGATAAAATCGATGTGGCCGGTTGATCCGCGTTTAAGAAAACTGCCCCGCGGAATTTCGATCACCACTTCGACCTCTGGCGGCTCGGGCGTTGCCTCCGGGGCGGAGGATGGTTTGCGGTTCACGTCGTTCATACCGAAAGTGTATCTCAATCCGGCAAACTCAACGAACGGTGAGCGACCTAAATAGCAATTGAGTGACAGCCATGTAGAAAATTCATGACCGTCCGCTCGTGGGGCAAAACGGACTGTCTTGTTAGATGTTAGAGGAGGGATGCAAGTTCGAATCCTAAACACGGATTAATTTCCCTGTTTCGGCATTGCCAATTCCTTGTTACCTCGGGCCAATAGCAGCGTATCGGCAGAGTGATTTGCTGCAGACCAAATTTTTGCTGTTAAAATCCGAGCCTATACAAGGCTAGGCATGTTCCAGAAAATACGATCGGATTCCAACCAGGTGGGAGCTGTCAGGCAGTTTCAGTTTGTGTCCAATCCCCTCTCCCACCAAACATTATGGCCACCTACAAACTCATCGAAATTTCACAGGCATTTCACGCTTTCGACGACATTCTGGATGTCCGTTCGCCGGCCGAATATGCTGATGACCATCTTCCTGGGGCGATTAATGTACCCGTGCTGAACGATGAGGAGCGCTCCCGCATTGGCACCGTGTTTACCCAAGTCTCACCTTTCGAGGCAAAGAAACAGGGAGCAGCACTGATCGCGCGAAATATCGCACGCCATCTGGAAGAGAATTTCGGCGACCGACAAAAAGGCTGGCGACCTTTAGTGTATTGCTGGCGTGGCGGCATGCGTAGTGGCGCTATGGCGCACATTCTGGCACAGATAGGTTGGAGAACTGGTCAGCTGGAGGGCGGTTACAAAACCTATCGGCGCTATGTGATCGCCGCGCTGGAAACGTTACCTGTCAAGTTTGATTTTTGTGTGATCAGTGGTGCGACCGGCTCGGGAAAGAGTCATCTGTTACATGCGCTGGCCGAGCAAGGAGGGCAGGTCTTGGATTTAGAAAAGTTGGCGCAACATCGCGGCTCACTTCTCGGCGATTTGCCAGACCAACCACAACCGACGCAAAAAACCTTCGAAACCCGACTCTGGGACGCACTACGTGCGTTCACCCCTGATCGTCCTGTTTACATTGAGGCGGAAAGTCGCAAGATCGGCGTGTTGAGCGTGCCAAATGTATTGCTCGACCGCATGCGCGCATCTCCTTGCGTGCGGATTGAAGCGCCACTGGAAGCCCGTGTAGAGTTTCTAATGAATGACTATGCGCACTTCCTTGGTAATCCCACACTTTTGGCCGAGCGCTTGACGCTGCTCATAGAACTGCATGGTCGTGTGGTAATCAACCGTTGGTGTGAAATGGCGCGGCAAGGCGAGTGGAGACCGCTGGTGGAAGAATTGCTGACGCAGCACTATGATCCGGCATACCGGCGCTCTTCTGGCGTCAGCTTCCGGCAACTAGACAACGTCAATATGCTACGACTGGTCTCGCTAGATAGCGACAGTCTGCGCATGGCGGCTGAAAATTTGATTCTTAAGGAAAGATAAAATGATGAGTGAAATCCGTCTTACCCAGTTTTCCCACGGTGGCGGCTGCGGTTGCAAGATCGCACCCTCCGTGCTTTCGAAGATTTTGTCGGGTCTGCCGCAGACCGGCATGTTTCCTGATTTGCTGGTTGGCCTGGAATCCAGCGACGATGCTGCGGTTTACCGCCTGAATGACACCCAGGCAATTATCGCTACGACCGATTTCTTCATGCCTATCGTGGACGACGCCTACGACTTTGGTCGTATTGCCGCTGCCAATGCCCTGTCAGATATTTATGCCATGGGTGGGAAGCCGATCATGGCGCTGGCGGTGGTCGGCATGCCGATCGACAAACTTCCGATAGAGACAATCCAGAAAATCATGGCAGGCGGTGCGGCGGTGTGCCAGTCGGCAGGGATACCGATCGCCGGGGGTCATTCCATCGACTCGCCAGAACCGATCTACGGGTTAGTGGCGCTAGGCATCGTGCATCCTGACAAGGTCAAGCGAAATGACAAGGCTCAGGCAGGCGATGTGTTGGTGCTGGGAAAGCCGTTGGGCATCGGCGTACTAAGTGCTGCGCTGAAAAAAGGTGAACTGGATGCTGAAGGCTACCGGCAGATGATTGCCGTTACCACCCAACTAAACCGCACCGGCATAGCGCTGTCAGATATGGCAGGCGTGCATGCCATGACTGACGTCACTGGCTTCGCATTACTCGGCCACCTACTCGAAATCTGTCGCGGTTCGCATCTGCAGGCACAAGTTGAATTTCATCGCATTCCTTTCATAGATATCGCTCTGCAATTGGCACAAGCCGGCTATGCCACAGGAGCGGCAGCGCGAAATTGGTCCAGCTATGCCGAGGCTGTGATTCTGGGAGGAGATATCGCAGAATGGCAGCGCAAACTGCTATGCGACCCGCAAACCAGTGGTGGCTTATTAGTCAGTTGCGCGCCAGAAAGTGCGGATGCAGTAGTGGCGGCTTTCAATTCTGATGGTTTCAGCCGTGCCGCAGTAATCGGCTCGATGCAGACTGGGGATGCGCAAGTAATGGTGCGCTGATAGCTGCTGGATGCTGAAAATGGTAATTGTTGGACGCTGGCTGACAGCCCGCTGGGTTGCTTCCAGAGTGCGCTTCAGCGTAGTTAAGGGCACCTCTAAAAATCCAATTTTCGTCACAATACGGCGTTACTCTTAAAAAATTAGAGCTTACATATCAACTATATGCAGCGCTCAAATTTTTTATTCGT
>NZ_CAKMHQ010000038.1 GCF_927312905.1 Candidatus Nitrotoga sp. 1052 | reverse complement strand
ACCAGCGGACATTTCTACTTGGGAGAAACCGGACATTACTACTTTGGGCTAACACTGCCTTGAATTGTTTTCGCTTTACACTATAGGGTCTATGTTAAGATAAATTAGCTTGCGAGCCTCGGCATGGGCGGCGCGGCCATTTCTATTTTGCAGAAAAGCGGACATTTCTATTTAGCATTAACATAGTGGAGAGACGCATTGCTGAGGGTATCCTCTTGAGTTAAGCTTATTTAGTAAACTGTCACCGTAACACCAGTCATACAAAGAGTGCAGTGAGAGACAAAAAACGAGAGCCTCCACAAACCGTGCCAATCGCGATGGCAGCCGCTTTCTCAAAAATTAAAACATAGGGCGTTGGTCGAAAATGCAATTTGAAAAATGCTTGCCTTTACAGACAGTATCTACGTTTGCTGCCAATCAGTATCAAATGGGTCGTGCCAAAATTAACGGTTTTGGAATGGCAGTTTTTATGTTGGGCCTTAATACTTACATAACATTACTGTTTGGTATGTTGTATCGCACATGTCGTTCTGCAAAATCGTTGTTAACAATAATTGTGTTGGCTCTATCGTCGTTTTTTTCAGTGTCTGCTCAGGCAAACTTTCCGATGACTCCTGACCTGGGATGGTGTTTCGGATTAAATACACCTTGTTATGGATCTTATTCGGATAGTTTCCCACCACAGCCTAGCGGACATTATGGCTCCCCTGCAGAGGCATGCAAAATCTTTATGGTTGGCAGATCCTGGGTATATAGTTTTCTAGCAGACTGTCGGACTTCGAGTTTTGAGGCAACGTAACATATTGTTTTTTATATATAAATTAATTTGATTAAATAATGGGCGCATCAATTTAATCAATGAGTTACAAGAGAAGTCCGACAGGCTCCTAGGGTTGGTACAATCCACTAGTGCCCCGATTAATAGCAGTGTGGACTCATATTACTGTCAGTTTTCAACAGCCTATGGGTCTCCTGATTATCGGGGCATAGCAGTTAGAGATCATAGTTGCCCAGCGAATGCACAAATCACATACCTTACTAGTACTAGCGGTTCATCAAATTTTGAATGTAAATGCTTGACTGGTTATCAAGAAAAGTCGCTTGGCGTGTGTACCAAGAAAGCAGAAGACCCTCCTAAAACTGCTGGCCCACCACCTAAATCCACGTGCAACCCAATTAGCATCAGCAGTGGTTTAAAGTATTTACCCATGCGTTTATATAACGCGAGTACTCAATCACCTATAGTAAGCGAGTTAAGTTATAACAGCCCTCGGTTTGAAGCGGCTACGTTAAATTGGAATGGCCGTTACGGCGTGGCTTGGATGGACGCTTTCGAACAACTTATCAAAGTGTACCAAAAAGATACAAACGGCAAACCAACCACTGTCGGATTGCGCATCGCTGATGGGCGAGAATGGGCATTTCTTGCCCCGTCCTCTGGCACCATATATACCCATGATGCAGACATAAACGATACACTCGAATCGATTTTAGATGTACAAGGCCAGGTTGCCCAATGGGTGCGTACCAATGGTAATGATAGCTCTATTGAAACCTATGACAGTAACGGGACTTTGTTGAATATCAGTTCAAAATCTGGACTCATACAAACGTTAACTTACAGTAACCTTCAAGGGCAAAAATATCCAGTAAATGCACCAGAATGCCGTACCCCGCTAGCAATAAACTCAGATGAGACAAGTTCAAGATTAAATTGCGTCACTGACAGCTTTGGCAATCAAGTAAATTATGCGTATGGTGCTAAAGGATTTGTTTCAAAGGCCACCAACCCTGCTGGTGGTGTTTACACCTACACTTACAGCACCGATGGCACCAATAACCTGACTTCTGTGACCTACCCAGACGGCAAGACCAAGACCTACCGCTATGGAGAACCTAGCAACGTTTCACCCACCCCTCAAATAGGTGTGGTATACGCCAGTAGTCTCACTGGCATCATCGACGAGAACGGCAACCGCTATGCCACTTATCGCTATGATGCAGCGGGTAGGGCTTATGATGAAGAGCTCGCACCTAGCCTTGGCGCTTCCACTGGCCAACCGATTGAGCGCAACACCCTTGTTTACAATGTCGACAGCGTAGGCAACCCCACCACCACGCAAGTGACAGATTCACGTGGCTCTGTGCGCACCTACAACTTCACCACCATTCTTGGTGTGGTTAAAAACACCGGTCAATCGCAACCTGCAGGCAGTGGCTGTGCCGCCTCTGGTTCTGCTATTAGCTACGACGTCAACGGCAACACCAGTAGCAAGACTGACTTTAATGGCAACAAGACCACCTACGTGTACGACATGGCGCGTAACTTAGAAACTTCCCGTACCGAAGGCTTAAACACGGCAGGCAATGCCACCCCTGCCACCCGTACTATCACCACCACCTGGCACCCGACATGGCGCTTACCCCTTGTAACGAGTGAGTATGACGGCGCCACAGCCACTGGCACTGACTTGCGTAGAACCACCAATGTGTACGATACCAAGGGCAATATCACCAGCATCACGGTGGCAGACCTCGTACGCAATCTAACCCGCATCACCACCATTACGTACACCTACTCCAGTGTGGTGCCTGGCTTAGTGCTTAGTAAAGTGGTGAATGGGCCACGTACCGATGTCAATGACATCACCACTTACAACTACTATGACGCCAATGCCACCTGCACCGCTAGCAGTGCAGCGCCACTCATAGACCCCATCACCAATACCAGCCCAGACAACCTAGGCTGCCGTGGCCAACTCTTGAGCATGACCAATGCAACTGGGTCAAACCACCACCTATGGCCGCTACAACCACCATGGCCAAGTGGAGCAAATGACGAATGCCAACGGTTTAGTCACCACCAGCACCCATGACCTACGTCAACGTTTACTATCAAGAACAGTCGGCACACAAACCACCAGTTTGACCTACGACAACGCAGGACAAGTGATACGACTCACCATGCCTGACACGAGTCAACTCAACTACACCTACGATGCGGCTCATCGCCTCACCGAGGTACAAGACACCTTAGGCAATAAGGTGACCTATACCCTAGACAGTGAAGGCAACCGAATTAATGAAGTCACCACCGACCCACTGGGTAATTTGGCTAAAACCATCACACGCAGTTATGACGCCTTAAACCGCTTACAACAAGTAACGGGGGTGGAGTAATCATGTTACTTTCACTACAAAACAAATCACAAAGCGTCTTGCAAAACACCATGACGGGTACAGCCTTATTACTGAGTATGGGCGTATTGGGCATGTCATTGGTGCATGCAGCGCCCCCCGTGACCAACTTAGAATACGATGCCAATGGTAACAATACACAGATTGCAGACCCAAGCCTAAACCGCAGTACCACACAACAATACGATGCGATTGATCGCCTGATACAACAAAACCAACCGCACGCGGCTACGCCAAACACCCAGCAAGGCAGTACCATCACCCAATACAATGCCATCGACGAAGTGATAGGCATCGCTGACCCACGCGCTTTAAGCACTAGCTATACTAAAAATGCCTATGGCGATGTGCTTAGCCTAGTGAGCCCAGACACCGGCACCACCACCAATACCTACGACAACGCGGGCAACCTTAAAACACGTACCGATGCAGTGGGTAAGATTGCCACCTATACCTATGACGCGACCAATCGACCCACTAGAGCCACCTACAAACTTGGCACGGTCACCGATGCAACCGTCAACTGGAGCTATGACCAAGGGTCGAATGGCATTGGGCATCTGACTGGCATGACCGATCTGTCCGGCAGTACGGCTTGGAACTACGACCAACAAGGCCATGTGATTAACAAACAACAGCGAGTTGGCAGCCTGATCTTTGATGTGCGCTATTTCTACGATACGAATGGCCGCATGGCAGGCATGACCTACCCCAGCAGCCGTGATGTCGATTACCTGTACAACGCCAATGGCCAAATAGAACATCTCTTAGTCAATGGCGTTGCCATGCTGAGTAATATCCAATACCACGCCACCGGCACTGTTAAAAGCTGGGTCTGGGCAAACGGTCAGACTTACCAACGCAGTATTGATAGTGATGGCAGAACTGCCAGCTACACCGTCGGCGACAAGTTGCAAACCATTAGCTATGACAACGCCGGTCGCATCACGCAAAGCTACCGTGCCTTACCCGCCACGCCAACGACACCACTCATCTATACCACCAGCACCTATGCTTATGACCATTTAGATCGGCTCACTAACCATGTGATTGATACTGCCAGCCCGACCAATAGCACGGGCTATCAATATGACTTAAGTGGAAACCGCACCCAACTTAACATTGGGTCTGATCTCTATCCTTACACCATTGCGGCTGATAGCAACCGCTTGACCGCTGAAGCAGGCCCCATTGCGCGCACCTTCACTTACGATGCGGCAGGAAATATCACAGGTGACGGAGTAGACAACTACACGTACTACAACAGTGGCCGCTTAAAACAAGTCACCCGTGGCACCACCAATGTGTACGCCTTGTGATATAACGGCTTAGGGCAGTTCGTGCACCGCACCAATGGCAATGTGTATTATGTCTATGACGAAGCGGGGCATCTATTAGGCGAATACGCCAGCAACGGTAACCCAAACCAAGAAACCATCTGGCTGGGGGACACCCCCGTACTCATCTTTAGAACCAGTAGCCAAGAGCGTATAGCGGATAACAACAGTACCGCCACCTCTGCCAAAGCGGTGGTGACAGGCACGTGGGCAACGGCCACTACCATCAAAGGCTATTACGGGTCTAACTACCTTAGCCATGTCGCCACCACTAGCACCACCGACAATGTGACTTACACCATCACGCCTACCGCCACCCAAAGCTTTAATGTGTATGCGCGTTGGGTCGCCCAAGCGACTAACGCCAGCAATGCCACCTACACCATTGTACCCAATACTACAGGCAGCACACCGCAGGTGGTTACGGTGAATCAACAACAAAATGGTGGCACTTGGAACTACCTCGGCACGGTTAACCTCAATTCTGCGAACCCAATGACCATCACCCTAAGTGGGCAAGGCAATGGCATCGTGGTGGCCGATGCGGTGAAGATTGTACCCAATACCACGAGTGCCACTCAGGCCAGTGCATTTAATATCTATACCGATCACCTCAATACCCCGAGAGAGATCCGTAATCATGCCAATCAAACAAGATGGACTTGGTACCCAGAACAGAGTGGCGCATTGGGGGCAGGCTTACCGAATGAGAACCCGAATGTGCCAGCTTTGGGCGTGTTTACGTATAACCTCAGGTTTCCAGGTCAATTGTATGATGCAGCATCGCAACTGAGTTACAACTACTATCGTGATTATAGTAGCAGGACAGGTAGGTATATTGAGAGTGATCCGATTGGGTTAGAGGGGGGGATTAATACCTATGCATATGTGGGGGGGAATCCGGTTAGCAGGGTTGATCCGAATGGGTTGAGTTGGGCAGATGCGATAGCTCTGACTTATGCGTGGGCGACTGGGACTGGTTCACAACATCAAGATTTTGGGCCTGGTAGTAGCGAGGCCGCCGAAATGCAAAATGCGCCGGGCGTTCTTGCTGCGAAAGCTCTCTACCGCAAGAAGAATGCACAAAAAATCAAAAATAATTGCGATACTAGTACCCTTGAGCCAGTTACTAACTACGCCGGGCACTTTGGACTAAAAGGACTCTTTGAGTCAGGGCTAAATCCGACGGAGCAATTCATTGGTAGCTATCGTGTCGATATTTATCCAGCAGCAGATGGTCAGATAAACGTGGTCATTAACAACACATCAAGCTTTCAATCTTTCGCGTATGGATTAGGCCCGGAATGGAACCGATCTCAGTTTGGCCCCATGGGTAACATGAGCCAAACCATCTCTTTCCCTGCGAGTGTCCGATGAAAAAGCTAGTGATTTTGTCTGCCGTGCTGTTGGTCATTCTGACTGGGTGTGACGTAGGCCTGTTCAACTCCGGCTGTCGGGCGATGGGTGATTCCGGTTATTCGCTATGCCGCAATGAGGACGGACCCACGGCGTTTTACCTTGAGCCAAACCATAAAGCTCCATCGGGCGGCGGTATTCTGGACGGTACAGTACAATCAATTGGGTGGAACGAAAAAGTTATCGTCGCTCAACGCCAGTCCACTTTTCGTGGCGACCCTGATGGCCTATTCGTTTTAGACATTGCGAGCAAGAAGGTTGATGGCCCAATTGACCAAGAGATCATTGCGAAGCAATACCCATCGATTAAGCTTATGGATGCTTCTAACGCATGGAGTTCCCTGCGCTAAAAAACATCTATACCTATGTGGGGGGGAACCCCATAAGTTGGGTTGATCCGCTGGGACTTCGGATTTTTAATCCAAGTGGCAAAATCATTTCAGATGAAGTGCTGGATGCACTTCGCGAGTTCAATAAAAAAATTGGTTGCGATAAGGATATTTCCATAACTGATGGTGATCGCCCAGCGTCTGCAAAAATAGGTGCGGGCAAGAAGAGTAAGCATGTTCAACATTTAGCAGCGGATATTAAAGTCAGAGATCAAACTCATCTTGAAACTGCAAATCAAGCGCGTCTTTCAGGGATATTTGGCGGTATTGGCTGGTATGAAGAAGGTTACTCAGGTCCAAGGGGTGAAGGTCCTCACGTTCACGTCGACTTAAGAGATAGCTCAGCAATGTGGGGATACAATAAAGACGGCAAAGAATATCACCGCAGTTTTCCGAAATATTCACCTGATCAAAAACTATCACCCTCACAATGTGGTTGCGAGTAAAAGGGCTTAATTATGTTTAAAGTTCGTGTTTTTTTCTTTGGATTTTTTATGTTGTTTACGTTCGCAGGATCGTCACTTGCGGCTGATACACCACTACAATCATTTGAGGCTTCAATATTTGGAATATCTGAAATTTCACATTTTGGGCTAGATGAGCAGCGATTTAATCGGTTATCCATAGATCAAAGAAAAAATATTCTTCTGGCAAAAGAAACGTTGCTTGGTTTTTTTAAAGCTATTCAGAATAAAGATGGCAAACCGCAGCAATATTTATCTAGCGCGCTTAATAAAAAATTTCCTACGAAGCAAAGAGTTGTGCAGAGTTTAGTAGATGAGGAACAGCTCTTCTAGCCATGATAATCGGTGATTTTTCAATCTCTAAGGATGACAAAAATATTGTTTTTCATTTCTCGGTTATCTCATCTACCGAAGGCATCATTTCCGTGACAGAGAAGATTGCTACTGTTCAAAATTCTGATCTCTATAGTGGACCCCTCCGTCAAGACAATAATGCATCGAGTTTAAGAGGGTAGCTCCTCACATGCAGCGGAATGGCGCTGCCCCAGTTTTGTTTCTGTCTTTTGTTTCCGATCAATTTCTTTTCTGGCGCCGTATTTGTCCACGATGCTTGCTCCGCCGCCGCACGCTGTCCGGTAGACCTCATCCGG
Organism: Candidatus Nitrotoga sp. 1052; assembly: GCF_927312905.1. Classification (GTDB taxonomy): domain Bacteria; phylum Pseudomonadota; class Gammaproteobacteria; order Burkholderiales; family Gallionellaceae; genus Nitrotoga. Next base: position 1,175 of record NZ_CAKMHQ010000038.1, on the reverse strand, counting down.
GGTGCTGTAGTCCAGCGACTGGTGCGTCCTTTCCATGTTGTAAAACACAAAGTATTCCGTCAGGCCCAGCAGCAGCTCCGGCATGGTAGCGTAGCCTTTCAAATACACGTCCTCATGTTTGACGCTGCGCCAGAGCCGTTCCACAAAGATATTGTCCAGTGCCCGGCCTCGCCCGTCCATGCTAATCGCGATGCTGTGCGCCTTGAGAACGTCAGTAAATACTGCACTGGTGAACTGACAGCCTTGGTCCGTGTTGAATATCTCCGGCACACCGTAGACCTGTATCGCTTGTTCCAGGCAGTCCACGCAGAATCCCGTATCCAGCGTATTCGACAACCGCCATGCCAGCACCTTGCGCGAATACCAGTCGATCACTGCAACCAGATACACAAAGCCTCGCGGCAGCCTCACATAGGTAATATCCGTACTCCACGCTTGATTGGGGCAGGTCACGTTCACGCCTCTGAGCAAGTACGGGTAAATCTTGTGCTGCGGGTGCGGACGGCTGGTGTTCGGCCCGGGCACCATGCCAGCCAATCCCAGCATCACCATCAATCGCTGCACACGCTTGCGGTTGATCTTATGACCCAAATCACGCAGGTAAATCTTGATCTTACGGCTGCCGTAAAACGGGTGACGTGTGTACTCAACGTCAATCAATGCCATCAACATCAATTCCTGCTCATTCGGCTTTGAGGCCACCGAAGGCGCATAGACAGTGGATCGTGCCACATCGGTCAGTTCACATTGCCGGGTCAGCGCCAGTGGCTCGGCGGCGCCAACCCATTGCTTGAGCACTTCTATTGGCTGATCCCGGACTTTTTTTTGAGCCAATCCAGTTCCATCTTCAATCGGCCAATTTCTGAATACAGTCGTTCCGGACTGGACGATGGATCGATGGGTTTCGGTCCCCGCTTGGCATCAAACAGACTTCCTGCCTGCGCTTGCAATTCCTTCTTCCACAAACCAACCTGTGTGGGATGCACCCCAAATTCCTGACCAATTTCATTCACCGTTTTGATGCCACGGATCCCTTCGATGGCCACCTTGGCCTTGAATTCACCACTGAAATTCTTACGCTTCGTTTCACTCACAACTCGCTCCTTTTTACAGCAGGCTACAGTAGCAACCCAACGTTGACCGCCGAGTCGATTGTAATTGATTGAAGGAAAGAA
>NZ_CAKMHQ010000037.1 GCF_927312905.1 Candidatus Nitrotoga sp. 1052 | reverse complement strand
CCAAGTTCGAGACGATAGATTAACTTTTACCCACGCAAATGTCAGATGAACCAAATTTATTGAGCAACACCCCGCTCATAGCGCTTGTCCCATGAAATTGTGACGCACAATTTCTTTCAACTGTTCCAGACGGCCATGGAAAAAATGCACCGCTCCCGGTAATACTACGATAGGCAGGTGTTGCGGACGCGCCCACTGCATCACGTCCGCCAACGAGACCACTTCATCCAGCTCACCATGTACCAGCAGCGTGTTGTGCGGCACGGGCGGCATCGGATAACGCGTCACTGCCGGCGCGATCAGCACCAGTTGATGCACAGGCAGGTGATGCACAGACAATTGCTGTGCCGCGCGCGCCTGCACATAACCGCCGAAGGAAAAACCCGATAGGATTAGCGGCAGGTTGCCATATTCGCCCAATGCATAGCGGGTTACTGTGAGTGCATCTTCTACCTCACCAATACCATTATCAAACTCGCCGCTGCTCGCACCAACGCCCCGAAAATTGAAGCGCAACGCGGCGAATCCTAGTTCGGCAAAAGTCTTGGTGAGCGTGGTTACGATCTTGTTTTCCATCGTTCCGCCCATTGTAGGCAGCGGATGCGCTATCACCGCGATAGCACGCGGTGCCACATCCGGTATATGCGCCACAACCTCCAGCGTACCCGCTGGGCCCGGGACAGAAACCTTTTCTATTGTGGGCATTATATTTTCAGGCGTTCCACCACACGCCCATGCTGCAAGTGTTCAACGATGATTTCGTCGAGGTCGCTCTCATCCATATAGGTGTACCACACCCCCTCGGGATATATCACCAATACAGGTCCTTCATCACAGCGATTCATGCAACCTGCCGAGTTGATGCGGATACGATTTGTTTCATTAGATAGTCCAAGTGCCTGGACTTTATCTTTAACATAGTCGCGCATCCATTGCGCACCAATATTATTACAGCACTCCGCGCCTTCTTCGCGCTGGTTAGTGCAAAAGAAAACATGTTTTTGATAGTAGCTCATACAAGACCTCACAAGAAAAAAATATAATTATACAGCCTCACTGCTATGTACTTTTAACGCGCCAAAGATAGCCGAGCATGAGAAACGGAAACACCAATGAAATAGTTTGCGACAATCCATTGTAGTTGAGCAGGTGGCCGTAATTCCACTGGTACAGGCGCATGGCTGCAGAAGGCTCACCGCTATCCAATATCCAGTGCGCCAACACCCAATAACCTAGCGCGGCCAGTGCAGCACATTTCGACAGTTGTGTGCGGGATAATCGGCTGGCAGCAATCACTAGCAGCACGCCCGCGAAAATGCCAAGCATGGCCTCACCGTTTAGCCATAACAGCAATGCCCATGATTTGAGTAGTATGGCTGCTGCGGTGAACTTGGCCACTGCCACCGCACACAATACCAGCAGCAGCGTGTTTGCTGCTTGGCGGCGTATGCGCAGCAAGGTTAGCAGCAGCATTCCCAGCATCAGCATATTGAGCAGTACCGCCATGCTTTCCATCCAATTAAACGGTTCAGGCTGCACCACGACAAAAGGTGCCCGCGCCACTTCGCTAATGAACACATTGCCCAGCATGGGCAGCGAAGGATTGACTTGCGCGAACATCCACAGCGCCACCAACGCCAAGCCGAAATCCACTCCTCCTCCGCCATGAAATAAACGCATGCGCCAATGCGTCAGGTGCAGAGCAAACCATTCACGTGGCGCAATGCTAACTGCCAAAAACGCACCCGCCAGCGCGCCGCCACTGTTGGCAAGCAAATCGAGATTGGAACTAATACGTACAGGCAAATACATTTGCGCGTATTCCATCATGGCGGAAAGTACTACTCCGCCCAACGTGGCAAGCAATACAGTCCAGCTTACGCTGAAGCGCGCGCGTAGTGCCAGCCCAAGCAACAGCCCAAACGGTAGATAACCGAGCAGATTAGCGGCGGCATCGAACCAAGTGTATTGCAGCAATAACGGCAACGCCAATACAGCAGAAAATTCCAACCCCTGCTCTTGCCAGCCCGAAAACGGCGATAAGCTGGCATACACGATGAACAGTGCGTAACCTGCGGCAAGGTAAGTGCGCAGACGCGCGCGAGAAGAAGAAGTGACGATGGTTTCTTTCATAATCGGCTTAAGTTTATCCGATTTTTTTATTGTTCTTATTTTACGTCGTGCAACATATTACCGGGTGGTGGTAGCGAAATGGTGCGAGTTGCGGCGGAATCTGATCGGAATTGTTCTAATTATTAGAGGTATCCTTATGCAATTCAATCAAGCGGAACCAACCGTTTGCAAGCACAGGCTCATCGGCCAGTACCCGCAATCCCGGTACAGCTTCCAGCACCTCCTCAAACACCACGTCCAGCCGTGTGGCCAGCTGTCCCATCAGGGGGGTCAGACCGCGCCGCACCCAAGCGTGTTCTCCACGGCGCAGGAACTTATCGAAGATCAGAATATGACCACCCGGCTTGAGCACGCGCGCCGTTTCTGCCAGGCAATATTGCGGTCGCGGTACTACCGCCATGATTAGATGCAGCACTACATAATCGAAACTATCTGAAGCGAATGGTAAGGCCATGCTGTCGCCCCGTACCCACTGCATGCGTAATCCGGCAGCCTTTTTCTTTGCCCGCTCCAGCATTGCACTGGTCAGTTCTAGTGCGGTGTATTCATGGCGAGGCGGTAAAAAAGGGAAATCCAACCCGGTGCCTGCACCACTAAGCAGCACGCGCGCTACACCTTGTTGCGGCAACCGTGCCAGACTTTGCTGGCGCGCGCTACGAGTAGCGCGATCAATGAAGACATCATAAAACGGGGCGATGAAACGATAGCTGGTCTTTAACGACATTGCGTTAATGCAACACGCGCGGGACACTCAATACGAACTGGGGAATGGGCGCGTCAAATTTAGTGCCGTCCTCCGCTACCATCTGGTAGCTGCCAGACATAGTGCCCACCTGTGTGGCGAGCACCGTACCGCTGGTATATTCGAAACTCTGGTTTGGCTTGAGAACCGGTTGCTCACCCACGACTCCCTGACCGCGCACTTCCTGCACATATTGATTGGCATCGGTAATAATCCAATGACGGCTGATCAGCTTGACAGTGGTATCGCCTTCATTAGTTATGGTGATGGTATAAGCGAAAACGAAGCGATTATCGGCCTCATCCGATTGCTCGGCCAAATAATTTACTTCAGTGGTGATTTTTATTCTGTATTTATTGTCTTTTTCCATCGCGATATTACACATCATTTTGTTCAGTATGACAAGGCTGACGGAGACTTGAACTTTAAAAGCAAAGTGATCCCTAATGTCAGGCTAACATTTATAAGTTTGATATTAAGCAAGGTTACGAAAGTCAGGTCACGAAACTGACGTAGGGCTGTTTCTCAATCTTTTCGTGAAAGCAATATTTTTCAGCATCTTGCATTTTTCTGCATAATAAACTGCCTCTCTCTTGGGCCGCAGAAGTTATGGAATTTTGAAAAATTGCGATTGAAGCTCGCATTGTTGTGATTGTTCCACAATTTATAAATTTTATTCGATTTTAGTTGGCTGGTATTGAGGGTGGCTAGCAACTATAATTGCGCCCTTGTTTAATTTTTGGTCTTTTCCGGACTATGCAATTATTCGCTTTCGGCATTAACCATCAGACCGCGCCACTTGTTGTGCGTGAGCAGATTGCGTTCAATGTCGATGCAATGGAGCCAGCCCTACGCGACTTGGTCGGGCAGGGCGCAGCCAAGGAAGCGACCATACTTTCCACCTGCAACCGCACCGAGGTGTATTGCAGTACGCACAAGCCGGCGCAGATCATTAACTGGCTAGCTAGTTATCATGAATTACAGCCGCGTGAAATTGAGCCGTATCTCTATACTTTGCCGCATGAGCAGGCGGTGAAACACGCTTTTCGCGTCGCCAGCGGATTGGATTCGATGGTGCTGGGTGAACCGCAAATTCTGGGCCAAATGAAGCAGGCGGTGCGTTATGCGGAGCAGGCAGGCACGCTGGGCTTTCTGCTCCATAAGCTATTCCAGCGCACCTTCTCGGTGGCCAAGGATGTGCGTACCCAGACCGAAATTGGATCAAATTTAATTTCCATGGCGGCGGCGGCGGTAAAGCTGGCCGAGCGCATTTTCCCCAGCATTGCCGAACAGAGTGTATTGCTCATCGGCGCGGGGGAGATGATCGAACTGAATGCCGTGCATTTTGCGGCTAAATTACCAAAGCACATTACCGTTGCAAACCGTACCCTGGAGCGTGCCCAAGTGTTGGCGCGGCGCATTGGCGGACATGCCATCACGTTGAGTGAATTGCCGGAACAACTGGCGCAGCACGATATCATCGTGACCAGTACCGCCAGCCCGCTGCCGATACTGGGCAAGGGCATGGTCGAGCGCGCGCTCAAAGCGCGCAAGCACCGCCCTCTTTTCATTGTCGATCTCGCTGTACCGCGCGATGTTGAAGCTGAAGTAGCCGAACTGGACGATGTGTTTCTGTATACCGTTGATGATTTGTCCGAAGTTGTGCGCGATGGCTTGGATGCACGTCAGGGTGCGGTGAAAGAAGCCGAAGTGATTATAAATTCTGGTGTGGTGGATTTTATTCACTGGATGGAATCACGTGAGGTCGTGCCCACTATCCGAGCGTTGCGTGATCATGCTGAACGCCAGCGTCGGCACGAGATGGAAAAAGCCTTGCGCCTGCTGACCAAAGGCGAAGAGCCGGAAAAGGTACTGGAATCTTTGAGCAATGCGCTTACCAATAAATTTTTGCACGCGCCAACCCATGCTCTGAATCATGTACAAGCCGAAGAGCGCGACGCTTTCCTTGATATGGTGCACCGTATTTATCACATGCGCGCCCCCGAATGAAACCTAGCATTGCCACTAAACTCGCCCAATTGGGCGAGCGTCTGGACGAAGTCCGCCGTCTGTTAAGTAGCGAAAATGCCACTCGCGATATGGAAAACTACCTCAAGCTCAACCGCGAACGCGCGGAGCTGGATCCTGTGGTGGAGCTGTACCATGCCCATCAAGCCTGCGCTGACGATATCGCAACCGCACTGGAAATGGCGGATGACCCGGAAATGCGCGAATTTGCTACGGCTGAAGTGAAGCAAGGGCGCGAACGGCTGGAGCAGATCGAGGTGGATTTGCAGAGGCAATTGCTGCCTAAGGATCCCAATGACGATCGCAACGTATTTCTGGAAATCCGCGCGGGCACAGGCGGCGACGAGGCGGCATTATTTGCCGGCGACCTGTTTCGCATGTATGCGCGTTTTGCCGAACGTAACCGCTGGCAGGTTGAAGTCATTTCCGAAAGTTGCGGTGAAAAGGGCGGCTTCAAGGAAATCATCGCACGCATAGTCGGGCAGGGTGCATATTCGATACTGAAGTTTGAGTCTGGCGCACATAGAGTACAGCGCGTGCCCACCACCGAAACGCAAGGTCGAATTCACACGTCGGCCTGCACCGTGGCAGTGCTGCCGGAAGCGGATGAAGTCAGCGATGTGGTGTTGAATCCTGCCGATTTACGCATCGACACCTTCCGCGCTTCGGGTGCGGGCGGTCAGCATATTAATAAAACCGATTCGGCCGTACGCGTAACACACCTGCCTACGGGTACCGTGGTGGAATGCCAGGATGGCCGTTCGCAGCACAAAAACAAGGCCCAAGCGCTGGCGGTTCTGGCCGCGCGCATCAAGGACAAAGAAGAGCGTACCGCTCACGCCAAGCAGGCCGCCGAGCGCAAGTCGCTGGTAGGTAGCGGCGATCGCTCGGAACGCATACGCACTTACAATTTCCCGCAAGGCCGTATCACCGACCATCGCATTAACCTCACACTGTACAAGATGGATCACATTATGGATGGCGACATCAGCGAGATGTGCAACGCATTGATGGCGGAATATCAGGCAGAACAGTTGGCAGCGCTAGCGAATGAAGGTAGCAGCTGAACTTGCTGCGCACCATACAAGAAGCTCTGCTTCAGGATGCAGTACGTCTGACTGAGGCGCTGGCGATAAACCCCAGCAGCGCACGCATCGAAATACAGTGTTTGTTGCAACAAGTGTTAAATGTCCCGCGCGCCTGGTTGTTGGCGCATTCCGAGCACTATCCGAACGAAACCGAGCAAATCCGTTACCATGAATTGTTGCAGCGCCGCCTTCGGGGGGAGCCCGTTGCCTATCTATTGGGTGAACGCGAATTCTTCGGGCTAATGCTCAAGGTGACGCCCGCTACTCTCATTCCCCGTCCAGAAACTGAATTACTGGTTGAACTGGTCTTGCCGCGTATCTCGCAGCAGGGTTTATGTCGTGTGCTCGACCTGGGCACGGGCAGTGGTGCAATTGCTCTGGCGCTCGCCCATGCGCGCCCAGATGTTGAGGTGCTTGGCTGCGATGCTTCCACTACGGCACTGGCGGTTGCGCACGCAAACGCACGGCAACTGGCCATCGCCAATGCAGCTTTCATACACAGTGACTGGTTCGAGGCATTCAAGGCTCAAAAATTCAACATCATTGTATCCAATCCGCCCTACATTGCGGCTGGCGACCCCCATTTGGCGCGGGGCGATGTGCGCTTTGAGCCAATATCCGCACTTGTATCAGGCGGCGATGGCCTGCACGATATCCGTCATATTGCGGCTCATGCTCCAGACTATCTTGAACCCGGTGGCTGGTTGCTCCTTGAGCATGGCTACGACCAAGCCGCACAGGTTCGTGAGCTGCTGCAGCAGGCGGGGTTCGACGTAGTGTTCTCGGCGTGTGATCTGGCGGGAATAGAGCGGGTCAGCGGCGGACGCATCGCTTGAGGATATATTCGCAACCGATCAACTTGGTTGAACTGCAAGTTGCACTGCAATTATTGGTTCAATAACTAACTTCAAATAACCAACAGCGAAATCTACACCCAATTCTTGGGCACTAAAAATTTCTCATACAACTCTGCCTCATGCGAGTCCTTCTCCGGGTGCCAGTCATAGCGCCACTTCACCAGTGGTGGCATGGAAAGCAAAATAGATTCGATACGCCCATTGCTTTGCAGCCCGAAGATAGTGCCACGGTCTATTACCAGATTAAACTCGACATAACGCCCGCGCCGATAAAGCTGAAAGTCACGTTCACGCTCACCATAGGGCGTGTTCTTGCGGCGTTCAAGGATAGGCACATAGGCGGAAATAAAGTGATTCCCAACGCTTTGTTGAATGGCAAAAGCAGTGGCAAAATCTGGCTCGCTCAAGTCGTCGAAGAAGATACCGCCCACACCACGAGGTTCATTGCGATGCTTGATAAAGAAATATTCATCGCACCACTTTTTGTATTTTGGAAAGAGATGATTGCCAAACGGCGCCAGCGCGTTCTGGCAAGTCTGATGGAAATGCACGGCATCTTCCTCAAAACCATAATAGGGGGTCAAATCCATTCCACCGCCAAACCAGAATGCGATTTCACCATCATTTTTTTTCGCCATGAACATGCGCACATTCATATGCACAGTGGGTGCATAAGGGTTACGCGGGTGGAATACCAATGACACGCCCATCGCCTCCCATGTGCATCCTGCCAATTCCGGACGATGTGCCGTAGCGGAAGGAGGCATCTTGTCGCCCGTTACATGAGAGAAAGCTACCCCGCCGCGTTCCAGGACATTTCCTTCTTCGAGGATGCAGCTTCGGCCGCCGCCACCTTCCGGGCGATCCCAACTGTCACGCCGAAATTTATTGCCGTCCACCTGTTCCAAACAAGTCACAATCGTGTCTTGCAACTCGAACAAGAATTTTTTGACTGCGGCACTATCCATGCTTCCTCCGATTGGTTTCGTATTTATTTGCGGATGAATTATCACTCATTCATGCACGCGTTCCTTGAGCCTTGACAGATGCTGCATCGCACGCTTGTATGTGGGAATAGCCCAAGCCATACCGATATTCTGTGGAATTGAAACAGCAACTTTCTGAAGAGGTCGTTATTTCCTGGGCAGGGTAGCGCGATAGCCAATATCGTGGCGCATCTGACAGCCCTCGAAATGAATGTTCTCGGCAACTTGATAAGCACGGCGCTGAGCAATTTTCACGCTATCGCCCAACGCAGTAACGCACAACACGCGTCCACCGCTGGTGACCACCTTGCCATCGTGCATGATGGTGCCGGCATGAAACACATGTGCATCTTCCTGTGCTTTGGGCAGGCCGGTAATGAAATCGTCTTTTCGCGGCGTATCGGGGTAGTTGGCGGCGGCCAGTACCACACCGAGCGCAGCGCGTCTGTCCCATTCCGCCTCCACCTTATTCAACGTGCCGTTGACTGCATGCTCCAGTAGCACAAGCAAATCGCTCTTCAGGCGCAACATGATGGGCTGGGTTTCTGGATCGCCCATGCGACAATTAAATTCTAGCACCTTGTAATTATTTTGTGGGTCTATCATCAGGCCGGCATATAGAAAACCGGTGTAAGTGATCCCTTCTTTTTCCATGCCCTGCACCACTGGAAGTATCACCTCGCGCAACACGCGCGCATGCAGCTCCGGTGTCACCACCGGTGCAGGAGAATATGCGCCCATGCCGCCGGTGTTGGGGCCATGATCGCCATCCAGTAGCCGTTTATGATCCTGGCTAGTCGCCAGTGGCAGCACATGTTTGCCATCCACCATGACGATGAAACTGGCTTCCTCGCCAACCAGAAATTCCTCGATTATCACGCGCGCGCCGGCATCACCCAATTTGTTGCCGGACAACATCATGGTTATGGCTTCATGAGCTTCCTGTACTGTCATTGCTACGACCACGCCCTTGCCTGCAGCCAAACCATCAGCCTTGATCACAATGGGCGCACCATGTTTATCCACGTAAGCACACGCATCCGTTATCTCGCTGAAGGTTTGATAAAGTGCAGTGGGGATATGGTGGCGCACCATGAAATTTTTGGCGAAATCTTTTGAACTTTCCAGTTGTGCCGCCGCTTTGGTTGGGCCGAAAATTTTCAGTCCAGCGGCACGAAAGTCGTCCACTATGCCAAATGCCAACGGTACTTCCGGGCCGACTACAGTAAGGTGGATTTGCTCGCGTTGCGCGAATGCGATGAGATCGGGAATTGCTGTGATGGCAATATTTTCCACGCCGCTTTCAAGCGCTGTACCGGCATTGCCTGGAGCGACGTACACTCTCTGCACTTTGGTGGCTTGCGCCAGACGCCATGCCAGTGCGTGTTCTCGACCACCACTCCCAACAACCAGAACTTTCATAACATAACCCCAAATTTGTCACAGAGGTCACAAAGACAAAATACTTGGAGCAAGTAAGGCGGGTTTGTGTCTCTGTGGTTAAAGCTCTTAATGTCTGAAATGTCGATAACCCGTAAACACCATAACCAGCCCATGTTCATCCGCTGCTGCAATAACTTCCTCATCGCGCATGCTGCCACCGGGCTGGATTACTGCTTTCGCGCCTGCTTCGGCCAGCACGTCCACGCCATCACGGAAGGGGAAGAAGGCGTCTGACGCAACAACTGAATCAACCAGGCTGCAAGTCGCATTTTGTGCCTTGATTGTGGCGATACGAGTGCTATCTACCCGGCTCATCTGTCCGGCGCCTACGCCTAGCGTGCGTCCATCTTTGCAGAACACGATGGCATTTGATTTCACATACTTCGCCACGCGCCAGGCGAACAGCAGATCCTGTAATTGTTCAGCACTCGGCTGTACTTTGGTAACCACGCGCAATTGCTCGGCTTGTACGTCCAAAGTATCAGGTGATTGCACCAGTAAGCCGCCATTCACTCGCTTAAAATCATATTGATTGTGTGACCTGGACATTGGCACGGTGAGCAGACGCACATTTTGTTTTGCTGCCACGACCTGTCGTGCCGCTTCAGTCACTGATGGCGCAATAATCACTTCAACAAATTGATTGGCTGTAATAGTGGTTGCGGTATCTGCATCCAGCTCGCGGTTAAAAGCGATGATGCCGCCGAATGCGGAGGTGGGATCCGTTGTATAAGCCAACTTGTAGGCATTGAGCGGTGCATCGGCAATCGCCACGCCGCACGGATTGGCGTGCTTGACGATGACGCAGGCGGGCTGCTCAAATGTCTTGACGCATTCCCACGCCGCATCGGCATCGCCAATGTTGTTATAGGACAGCTCCTTGCCTTGCAATTGGGTGTAATCGGCAATGCCGCCCGGCACTGCATTCAGGTCACGGTAGAAGGCTGCATTTTGATGAGGATTTTCGCCGTAGCGCATGTCCTGCACTTTGGCGAAGTTGAAGTTGATTTGTGCCGGGTACTCGCTGCGTGTGCCGTCGGAGTGAATTGCAGTAAGGTAATTGCTGATCGCGCTGTCATACGCGGCAGTGTGCGAAAAAGCTTTTTTCGCCAGATCGAACCGCGTGGCGCTGGAAACCGCGCCGCCATTAGCATGCATTTCGGTCAGAATGGTGCTGTAGTCTTTTGAGTCGGTGACGATGGCTACATGTTGATGATTCTTCGCTGCGGCGCGCACCATGGTAGGTCCGCCAATGTCGATGTTCTCGATGGCATCTGCCAGCGTGCAATCGGGTTTGGCAACGGTGGCGCCGAACGGATATAAATTCACCACTACCAGATCAATGGTCGGAATGCTGTACTTCTCCAGCGTGGCGACATGTTCCGGCAGGTCCCGTCGCGCCAGAATTCCAGCATGGACTTTCGGTTGCAGTGTCTTCACGCGTCCATCCAGCATCTCGGGGAAGCCAGTGTAATCGGCCACTTCCGTGACCGGAATGCCGTTATCGGCAAGCATCTTGGCCGTGCCACCAGTGGACAGGATGGTAACGCCTAGTTGTTGCAAACCCTTGGCGAATTCCAGTATGCCGGATTTGTCCGACACACTGATGAGGGCTTGTTTGATTGCTGCCATAGTTAATTTTTCTTTTCGTTCGTTTTAACAAGATCAGGCCTTTGAACAGCCCTTCGTTCGGGTCGGGCATTTGGCCGCAAATTCGAAGTTGCGCTCGGAGTACTGTGTTGCTGAATTTTCTTGCGCAATGTATTGCGGTTAAGCCCCAATAATTCGGCTGCTCGCGTCTGGTTGCCGCCAGCATGTTGTAGAACGGCTTCGATTAATGGCTTCTCAACGCAATTCATCACCATGTCATACACCGCACACGAAGGATTTTCGCCGTCAAGATCCTTGAAATAATCGTCCACTGCCTTGCGAACATATTTCGCAACGTCGTTTTCTCCCAACGTACAATCATCTTCTCTTTTCATGCAGCCAGCCCCTCAACGTACTGTAGGCGCTCGCCGCCCTGTAGTTGCCCATCAAAAAAATCATGTACCGCCATCAATTGTTCTGCGCTGCTTTCCAGTTGATTCATATGATGGCGAAAATGCGCAGAACCAATCAGGCCCTTTGTGTACCAGGAGATGTGTTTGCGCGCCACGCGCAAACCCGTGTGTTCACCGTAGAACGAGTAAAGCTCATATACATGCTTAAGCAGCACGCGATGCACCTCGTCCACTTGCGGTGCGGGTAGATGTGTGCCGGTCTTGATGAAATGTTCAATCTCGCGAAACAACCACGGGCGCCCTTGTGCGGCGCGCCCTATCATCACGGCATCCGCGCCAGTCTGCTGTAAAACATAGCGAGCTTTTTCCGGGGTGGTGATATCGCCGTTAGCGATAACCGGGATGTTGACGTTGGCCTTCACTGCGGTGATTGTGTCATATTCCGCATCGCCGGTGTAAGCGCAAGCACGAGTCCGGCCGTGAATGGCTAGTGCCTGAATGCCGCTCGCCTCGGCGATTTGGGCGATTCGAATTGCATTACGGTTTTGCTTATCCCAGCCGGTACGTATTTTAAGCGTCACCGGCACGGCCACCGCGCCTACCACTGCCTCCAGTATTCGCGCTACCAGTGCTTCATCCTGCAACAGCGCAGAACCGGCCATCACATTGCAAATTTTCTTCGCGGGACAACCCATGTTTATGTCGATGATTTGTGCGCCCTCATCCACATTATATTGAGCGGCCCGCGCCAGCATTTTGGGGTCGGCACCGACAATCTGTACCGAGATGGGATCGACTTCGCCCTCGTGATTGGCGCGCCGCTTGGTCTTCTCGGATCCGTAGAGCAGAGAATTGGAAGACACCATCTCGCTCACCGCCATGCCTGCGCCCATACTTTTGCACAACATGCGAAATGGACGATCGGTCACTCCCGCCATGGGGGCAACGATCAGGTTGTTCTTGAGGTGATAGGGACCGATGCGCATGACGTTTTCCGAAAGGAGACGGATTATAAATTAATCAAACGTCCCGTGCTATCATCACTCGTCCAGAAGTGAAAAAATATTTTAGCGATGACATTCGACGTCCTGATTATAGGCGGCGGCCTGGTTGGTGCCAGTCTGGCCGCAGCGCTCAAGTCAAGCGGATTGAACATGGCTCTGGTGGAAACCCAACCCACCGCCCACTCTGATGAGGGCTGGGACAACCGCATCTATGCTATCAGTCCCGGCGGAGCTGCCTTTCTTACGCAATGCGATGCCTGGCAACAACTGGATATGAACCGCGTGCAGCCGGTCGAAACCATGCGCGTGTTTGGCGATGAGGACATGGAACTTGATTTCAGTGCTTATCAACTGGGCGTGCCGGAATTGGCGTTCATCCTGGAAAATCGTCTGCTGCAGCAAGCGCTGTGGCAAGGATTGCAAGAGCAGGACAATTTAACTCTGTTTCACCCGGCGCACTGTGCCAGCCTGGTCTGGCATGATGACGCCGCGTACCTGCAACTGGAAGGCGGGCGAACGCTCAAGGCAAAACTGGTGGTCGGCGCGGATGGGGGGAATTCCTGGGTGCGACAACAGGCCGGAATCGTTGCACCGCCTACACTTTATAATCAGCATGGTGTAGTAGCGAATTTCACCGTTGAAAAATCACACCGCGCCACGGCCTTTCAATGGTTTCAGCCGGACGGCATTCTCGCCTTGCTGCCATTGCCGCAGCAGATGGTTTCAATGGTGTGGTCGGTAAGCCCGGAGAAATCAGAGGTCTTGCTGCAACTGCCGCATGAAGAGCTCTGTGCACAAGTTGCTGCCGCCTCGCACCACACCCTGGGCGCACTGCAACTGGTCACCCCTCCCGCCGCTTTCCCACTGCGTTTGTTAAACCTGCCACAAATCATCAAGCCACGTCTGGCGCTGGTGGGCGATGCCGCGCACAACATACATCCTCTTGCCGGCCAAGGCGTCAACCTGGGCTTCCGCGATGCGCGCCAGCTGGCGCAAGTGTTGCTGCAACGTGACGCACAACAAGATTGCGGTAACATACACCTGTTGCGTCGTTATGAACGTGCGCGCAAGGAAGATGTCCTTTCCATGCTGTTCACCACTGATGCGCTGAAGAAGTTGTTCAATAACAGCAATCCGCTGCTGCGTGCCGCGCGCAATCTCGGTCTTGCGGCTACCAACCGGTTTGCACCGCTGAAAAAAATGCTGGCGCGCCACGCACTTAATTAACTTAATTCAGGAATTCATCATGATTAAATTGTTTCTGTTACTGCTTGCCTCACTTTCTTTTTCTTATGCTCATGCCGATGCAGCCAAGGTCAAAGACCTGCTGCAAAAGAATTATCCGCAGCTTGGCCAAATTGAAAAAGCCAACAAGGCCAATATTCTTGGACTGTACGAAGTGGTGGCGCAAGGCCAGCTGTTTTATACTGATGAGAAAGCACAGTACCTCTTCACCGGCAACATCATTGACCTGAAGACCATGCGCAACCTGACGGAAGAGCGCTCACGCAAATTATTCGCTATAGACTTCAACAGCCTGCCCTTCGATCTTGCAATAAAAAAGGTTAAAGGTAACGGTCAGCGGAAGATGGCATATTTTAGCGATCCGAATTGTGGCTTCTGCCAAAAACTGGAAAGTGAGTTGAAGAATGTGGACAACGTCACACTTTATTTATTCATGCTATCCATATTCCAAGGTTCCGACAAAAAGGTACAAGGTGTTTGGTGCAGCAAGGATCAAGTCAAAGCGTGGGACAATTTGATGCTGAACCACGTACAACCACCTGTGGGAACATGCGACGCCCCTACCGCGAAATTAATGGAACTAAGCCAAAAATTAAACATAAATGGCACCCCGGCGTTGATCTTTGCGGATGGTGTTCTGATTCCCGGATTCAGACCTGCTGCAGAGTTGGAAAAATCATTGAATAGCACATTGAGCCGCTGATTATTTTTTCATTGTTTCAGGTATATGGTTGGCGGTTTCAAGTCTCGCTAACCTATATAAATAGTAGCGTCCCATTTATATTATGGGATGTCTATCAAGAACAGGTTTCAATACAATCCATTTTGTACAATGGTGTTGTAAGTGTTATTTACCGTTACTGTATTTATATACAGAGTTGAAAAGATGTCTACTTAACGTTAGGGGCAACAACCGCATGTCGTCCTTAAAACCACCTACCTCAGTCGAGAAAGTCTCAGGCCACACAGCAACCTAGGCTGTACTTACATTCGTTGATGCGCTATTGGGAAGTCCTTTAGCAGCTTTGCTTCCCGTCCTCGCAAAGTCCCTTACGAGTGATCGCCAGAAAATGCGTATTGCGCGGCACGTGTAACACCCGTGGCGTAGATCAACAGCGGGCATTCCAACCAGCTCAATGAGTTTGACTAAAAATGCTTTTGCATTACCACTCCATCACAATTAAATCCGGCCTTGAATATGCCAGCTAGGGGCGCATCACAGCCAATACTCAAGTCTGCGGGCAGCCCATTCCTTAAGCCGGTTGCCCAGCGAACGCTGCTCCCATGTTTCCTTGGAAATTTCGGCCGAATAGCGCAAGTCCTCTAAAAACGCATTTTCCATCGCAGTGCCGAATTCGTCGCCAAAGACCACTACGTTGATTTCGTTGTTGTGCATGAAGCTGCGGGTATCGATATTGGTCGACCCCACCGTCGACCAAACTTTGTCGATCACGGCGGTCTTGGCATGCAAGACCGCGATTTGCAGCTCATAGATCTTGATCCCGTTGGCCAGCATTTCGCTGTAAAAGGATTGCGCTGCACGGAAGACCAGGCCGTTGTCCGTCACCCCGGGCAAAATTATTTTGACGTCGACACCCCGGTGCGCAGCATCGCTCAGCGCGTGCAGAATCTGCGCGTCCGGCACGAAGTAGGCGCAGGTAATGTGTATCGTTTTCTTTGCCTCTTGTATCGCCAGAACATAAGCCTTGTAAATGTCATAATCGCCACCGGGTTCGCTGACCAGAACCCGGACGAGCTTGTTGCCGGCCTCTTTTAAGGGCGGAAAAAAATCGCTGTCGGGAAGATCCGGGGATTGCTGACTGGCCCAGGTATTTAGAAATGCCCACTGAAATGCAGCGACCGCCGGCCCTTCGATCTTTATATGAGTATCGCGCCAGCCGACTTTGGCATTGCGCCTGGCTTTCGAGCGGAACAGCGAACTGTTGGCATAGGTACTGCTGATATTCACGCCGCCCGTGAAGGCGACCACACCGTCGACGACCAGAATTTTCCGGTGATCGCGGTTATTCGGCTCCCACGGCCCTATCAGCTTTAGTGGGTTGACGGGATTGAAGGCCAGCAGATGAATGCCGGCATCGCGCATTTTGTCGAAGAATGCCTGCGGCGTGCCAATCGTGCCAACGCTGTCATAGATCACATTGACTTGTACCCCGGCGCGCTGGCGGGCGATCAGGAGATCTGCAAAGCGGATACCCAACTCATCCTGATCGAAGATATAGGTTTCCAAGTTGATGTGATCCTTGGCCGCGCTGATCGCCTCGATCATCGCCGCCATAGTTTGCGGGCCATCAAAGAGCAAGGTGACTTTGTTGCCGGCGATCAGAGGGCTGCCGGTAGCCGCTTCTTCCAGCGCCGCCAGCGCTGCGACATCCACGTGCGAATTGCGCCAGCGTTTGGCCAGCAGGGAATTCGATTTCTTTGCGCTGAGGGTGCCTTGCGCATTGGTCACCGTTGGGTTCTCCGGCGCTAACAGCGAACTATTGAGATACCGCACTTCGGGGAGCGCCGCGCAGGCGGTAGTCAGCAGACCGATCGCGATCACGCTGACGAAACGGATAATCCAGTTAAAACGAACAACGCGGTCCATGAGGCACTCCGAGTGTTGATAAGGGTTAAAAGGAGATGTTGAAAAGGAACACTACCCTTTTATTTTCCATCTTCTGTCTTTCTTGGCCAATATTATGGACGATACTCCGGCTGGCGTACGACTATTTCCCCCAGTCGCTGAACAAAACCTGCTTCTCTACCTCAGGTACCGTCAGCCCACCTACCTCTCAAGCAGCTGCACTGCCTGCTCCCGAAATTACCCTGCGTGAATCTTTTTGGGTATCCGTTCCATTTTCGCCCTCCATCGCCAGCATTTTTAGAAACGTTGGACTCCTTTTTTGTCAGTTTTCCTCAGCGTTTTATGGTTGACAGGCACTCCATCCATCGCTAAATTCCATACCTTAGCAATTTAGTCAACCAAAGGAAAAAATCATGGCTGTTCTCGTCGGTAAACTTGCCCCCGATTTTACTGCTGTTGCAGTGATGGGCAACAATGAAATAAACGAAACTTTTAGCTTGAATAACCACTTGGACGGCAAATACGGTGTGGTGTTCTTTTACCCGCTGGATTTTACTTTCGTATGTCCTTCCGAATTGATTGCTTTCGATCATCGTCTGGACGAATTCAAGAAGCGTCAAACGGAAGTAATCGGTATTTCTATTGATTCGCAGTTTACACATCTGGCTTGGAAAAATACGCCCGTTAATATGGGCGGCATCGGTCAAGTGCGCTACCCGCTGGTAGCCGACATTAAACACGAGATTTGCCGTGCTTATGACGTTGAACACAAGGATGGGGTGGCTTTCCGCGGCTCGTTTCTGATAGACCGTGGCGGTGTGGTACGACACCAAGTGGTGAACGATTTACCGCTTGGTCGCGACATTGATGAGATGCTGCGTATGGTAGATGCATTGCAATTTCATGAGGAGCATGGTGAGGTTTGTCCCGCTGGCTGGAGCAAGGGTAAAGCTGGAATGGATGCCTCTTCTGAGGGGGTGGCGAAGTATTTGGCCGAGTACGCTGAAAAGTTATAAGCGCTTATTTTCACGCTACGCAAAGGCTCCCTCGGGAGCCTTTTTTATTGATCTCGATAGCAGCCAAGGACTGCTACAATTCACCATTCTGTTACGACTTTGCAAGGCACTCATGCTGATCTGGCTCGTCATTCTTTATCTGATGATTTCCATCGGAATCGGCTTGTATGCCGCCACGCGCGTACATAATGTCAAAGATTATGTGATGGCCGGCCGGCACTTGCCGCTGTATGTCGTGACTGCCACAGTGTTTGCTACCTGGTTCGGTGCGGAAACAGTGTTGGGGATATCCACAAAGTTCGTCCAGCAGGGCCTGAGGGGAATAGTTGAAGATCCTTTTGGCGCCAGCATGTGCCTGATTTTGGTGGGTGTATTCTTCGCCGCCAAGCTTTATAAGATGAACCTGATTACCATCGGCGACTATTACCGGCAACGCTTCGATCGCACGGTGGAGGTACTTACCAGCCTGGCCATCATAGCTTCATACTTGGGCTGGGTATCAGCGCAGATTACAGCGTTGGGCCTGGTGTTCTCCTTCATCACACAAGGTGCGATTTCACCCAGTGAAGGTATGGTGGTTGGCGCTGGCATCGTGCTGGTTTACACCCTGTTCGGCGGCATGTGGTCGGTGGCGTTGACAGATGCTTTTCAGATGACAATTATCGTTGTCGGCATGTTGTACCTGACTTGGCTGCTGTCCGGTATAGCAGGTGGGGCAGGAATGGTCATAGACCATGCCGCACAGGCCAACAAGCTTATTTTATGGCCGCAGCTTGAAACCAGAGATGTGCTCGCATTCATCGGCGCAGCGGTAACCATGATGCTAGGCTCCATCCCACAGCAGGATGTATTCCAGCGTGTGATGTCCGCAAAAAATGAAAAAACTGCCATACGCGGTGCGCTACTCGGTGGCGTCCTGTATTTCCTGTTCGCCTTCATTCCCATTTTTCTGGCTTATTCCGCCACGTTGATTGACCCCATGATGGTGGCCGCGTTGATCGACAGTAACGCACAGTTAATTCTGCCCAAGCTGATCATGAACCACACGCCGGTGTTTGCGCAGGTGATGTTCTTTGGTGCACTGCTTGCCGCCATTATGAGCACTGCCAGCGGCACTTTACTGGCACCGTCAGTGACTTTCACCGAAAACATCCTGAAAGGCATTATCGGCCACCAGAGCGATCGACATTTTTTGTGGACCATGCGCGTTGTCGTTGTATGCTTCGCCGTGGCTGTTACCTTGTTTGCGCTAAAATCCACATCGAGTATTTATTCGATGGTGGGGAACGCCTACAAGGTGACTTTAGTGGCAGCATTCATTCCGCTGGTGTGCGGGCTGTACTGGAAGCGAGCGAACACGCAAGGTGCGTTGTTTGCAATTGCCGCGGGCCTGTCTTCCTGGTTACTGCTTGAAATTTTTAATCCTGAAGGACTGTGGCCACCGCAACTGGCGGGCTTACTGATGAGTGCATCAGGCATGTTGGTCGGCTCGCTGCTGCCTGATTTGAAGCGTCGCCGCCATGCTGCTCATCGGATTGAATAGCGGGCATGGCCGTCATGCTACTGTCACAATTCTGTCATACCATCGCAAGTTGTTTGTCATGTGAACGACGGAGAAAATAATGACCGCGAATATTCTGGTAGTGGAAGACGAGCCTGCGATACAGGAACTGCTGGCATTCAATATAGCGCAATGTGGCTACCGCGCAATCGAGGCATATGATGCCGATGGCGCTTGGACGCACATCAACCATGCGCTGCCAGATCTAATACTGCTTGACTGGATGCTGCCCGGTAGTAGTGGCGTGGAACTGGCGCGCCGTCTGCGCGCCGATCAACGAACGCGTAACATCCCCATCATAATGCTGACTGCGCGCACCGACGAACGCGACAAAATTCTGGGGCTGGAATCAGGCGCAGACGATTACATAACCAAGCCATTTTCGCCGCGTGAACTGATGGCTCGCATCCGTGCCGTGCTACGTCGCCGCGCGCCACAAATGAGTGATGAAACAGTCGTTGCGGGTGGGCTGGAATTATCGCCAGCGATGCATCGTATCAACGCTAATGGAGCAATGATTGATCTGGGGCCGACCGAGTTTCGTTTGCTACATTTTTTTATGACCCATCCCGAGAGAGTCTATAGCCGTTCGCAGCTGCTCGACCAAGTTTGGGGCGATCATGTATTTGTGGAAGAACGCACAGTGGATGTGCACATTCGCCGTCTGCGCCAAGCGCTTGAACCCTCCAGCCTCGACAGGCTGATTCAGACTGTGCGCGGCAGCGGCTACCGTTTTTCATGCAACTAAACCGGATGGGTAAAGCGTAGACGTAATTCATTCCGTCAATTGCAATCTTTGTGCATCCTGCCGATATGTGGTTTCCCACCGCTTTGCGCACCATAATAATGGCGCAGCGTAATTTTTAAAGGCTACACCATGTTCGATTTTTGGCGGCGCGCACTTTTTTTTCCATTGATCTTCCTGCTTCTCTCTCTGCTAGTGTGGGCAACAGCAGGAGCGTTACCCGCCACCTTATTCTTTAGTATGTTTCTGCTGATACATCTAGTTCTTCATTTGCACCAACTCGAAGCACTTGATTACTGGCTGGCCGATTCTGATGAGCGTATGGTGCCTGATGGTCCGGGATTGTGGGGGGAGGTGTTTACGCGGCTGAACAGGATGGTACGTCAATACCGCAAAGAACATGAGCAACGTGTCGCGGCGCTACAGCACATGGAGCAGGCCACCTCGGCGCTGCCAGAAGGAGTAGCCATACTCGATGAAGCCTACCGCATCGAATGGTGCAACCCGCTTGCCGAGCAACATTTTGGTCTCGACAGCAAGCGCGACATCGGCCAGCAGATCACTTATCTGGCGCGTCAGCCTGAATTCGTGCAGTACCTCGCCATGCACGACTTCAGCGAACCGCTGGTTCTGTGCGGTGCGCGGCAGGATGGACTGACGCTGTCCATTAAACTGATTCCCTATGGTGACAACAAGCTGCTATTGATCAGCCGAGACATTACCCATCTCGAACGGATTGAGACCATGCGCCGTGATTTTGTCGCTAATGTGTCGCATGAGTTACGCACACCGCTTACGGTAGTCAACGGTTTTGTTGAAACCTTGCACGACATGCCTAACCTTGAAAACAGCATGGCGCGCCGCGCGCTGCACCTGATGGGCGAACAAACGCAACGCATGGAGCGGCTGGTGGACGATTTACTTACCCTGTCCAAGCTGGAGGACACACTCAATGTCTTGCAGGAAGAAACCGTGGAAGTATCCGGACTTTTACGCGCGCTGCATCAAGAGGGACAATCTTTGAGTGCGGGGAAACATACTTTGCGGCTGGAACTAGCGAGCAGTTGCGCTCTGCTTGGCAACGCGGATGAATTGCGCAGCGCCTTCGGTAATCTGATATCAAATGCCATCCGTTACACCCCGCAGGGGGGCGAGATTTTGGTGAGCTGGCACGAGCAGGGCGATCGGCCAGTTTTCAGCGTGCAAGACAGTGGCATCGGCATAGCGCCGCAACACATTCCGCGCCTGACAGAGCGTTTTTATCGGGTGGACCGCAGTCGCTCGCGAGAAACCGGAGGTACAGGTCTGGGGCTGGCCATCGTCAAGCACATAGCTAGCCGACATCAAGCGCGACTGGAGATTACCAGCGAGGAGGGAAAGGGCAGTACCTTCAGCATTGTATTTCCGGCCAGTCGACGCCTGCCATTGCAGGCAGAAGAAGCGATTATCACTTAGTGAAACCATTACATGCCAAGGCCGGATATTCAATAACATTTCCAGCATTCAGGCCAGGTTTTTAACATACCATGCCATTGATTCTTTCAGACCTTGGGCAATTGAGTGACTAGGCACATAACCCAGAAAAGACTGGGCTTTTGAAATATCCGCTTGAGAGTGGAGCACGTCACCCGCACGAAAATCACGGTAAACCGGGTTAAATTCTTGCAAATGTGGAAAGTGCGGCAGGAGCAATGTCCGGCATTGATCAAACAGGTTATTGAGCGTAGTTCTATCCCCGACGGCGATATTGTAGACTTGATTGGTGGAAGCGGTATTTTCTATAGTCGCGGCAAGAAGATTAGCTTGCACGGCGTTGTCGATGTAACAAAAGTCACGGCTAGTTTCTCCGTTGCCATTGATATAAACAGGTTTATTCTTGATCATGCTGGCCACCCACTTCGGGATGACCGCTGCGTAGGCTCCATTAGGATCCTGGCGACGTCCAAAGATATTGAAATAGCGCAAACCGATTGTGTGGAACCCATAACATCGACTAAACACATCGGCATAAAGCTCGTTCACATACTTTGTCACTGCATATGGCGACAAAGGCTTGCCTATTATATTCTCAACCTTGGGCAACCCTGGATGATCACCATAAGTTGAACTGGAAGCCGCATATACAAAGCGCTTTACCGCTGTATCGCGCGCCGCCACCAGCATGTTGAGAAAACCCGAGATATTATTTTCGTTAGTAAGAATAGGATTCTCAAGCGAGCGAGGCACCGAACCAAGCGCCGCCTGATGCAGTACATAATCTACACCTGACACCGCCTCTCGACAAACACTTAGATCGCGAATATCACCCTCAATGACTCGAAACCGAGCCCATTGCTGCGGCGTAACGCAATGCTGTACCTCCTCCAGGTTCTCTCTATAACCAGTAGCAAAATTATCCAAGCCAATAACGTGCTGGTCGAGCCTGAGGAGTGTCTCCACCAAGTTGCTCCCAATAAATCCAGCCGCGCCAGTAACCAGCCAAACATGAGGTTCCTGCGGAAGGCGCTGCTTAAGAACTTGAAAAGCGGTCATAATTATTTCCTTACAAATACCAAAAAATCATACCGCATACCTTTGACCGCCATCGGATTAAACGCGATTTTGTCACCAGCCTATGCAAATTATTTGTGATTAAACTTGAGAAACTTGGAACATTTATAAACTGGTAGCGAGGACGACTTGAAACATAGACAGAAACTGTCCATGCCGAATTCTACCTCAGCTCAGCTTCGTTCACACCTTCCATCCAGGTTTACCATTCATGCCGAATTGTTATAAATGGTGACCATTCAGTTAATACAAAAGAACTTGCAATCCCTCTAAAAGAAGGTAATAATAATGAGAATTGTTATTATTTATATTAAGCGGATTTTGATAGCTATGCCAATTCAACGCAAGACAGAAACTGCTGACATTGTATTTGCGTCGGTTTCCAACTCTGATACAAATTCATTTGTTCGCATTAAAAGTCAGGATTTGTTTCAACTAAAGCGCGAAATAGAAATTGAACATGCTGGCCGCATTTATCGGCTTCAATTAACACATAGCAACAAGTTGATTTTGACCGCATAAAGGCAGTACAGAATAAGTAAGTGAATGACAACAATTCATGTGATGGCTGTTAATCCAAACATTGCATGACTAAAGAACAGTTAGTGCACCGTTGATAAACAAGCGACATTAAATCACTCGTGATTTTTCAAATAATCTGGGGCCGGCCAAGTGGTGTGGTTTGCGACAATCAAGCCAGCCGCCCGCTTATATTCAATTAATGGGGAGCACTCATGACTTTCAAAAAGACCCGACGCGTTACTAGTGGTGCTGGCATTACAACAACTCTGCAGCCCTGTCTTCGCACAGAACTCAGCACCACAACAATCGGAAGCGACATCCTCCAAAGCGTTGCCGACCGTTAAAAAACTAGGCGGATTTAAGTTCGAAGTGCAACAGCTAATGTTAATGCTCCTATACAAACGATAACCGGAGGCTCTATGAAATAGAAAAATAAAACTAAAAATTGAAAAGAATCCGGCGAAGCGACGATCTGCCCTGCCGAGTACGTCAGAAGTAATTCAACTCAATCTGCACATTAAACTCGAAAAAGGAATGCATTAATGAAATCCACACTAACTATTCTCGCCGCTGCCATGAGCAGCATGCTTAGCCTCAGTGCCGCCGCGCACATGCTATGGTTAGAGGGTGACGCCACTGCGAGCAAACTTTATTTCGGCGAATATGGTGAAAACCTGCGGGAAACCTCGCCAGGCAAACTCGACAATATCGTTACACCGATGATCACCATTGTTGACGCGGCCGGTGCAGAAAAGTCCGTCACTGCAAATCGCAGCAGCAATTACTATGCAATCTCCGGTGGAGCTACGGTACTGGTGCAGGCACTCAAGCAACCCATACGTACTTCACAAGGAGATAAGCCCGCTCCTGTGCAAAGGGGTTTCTTGTATGCGCGGCAAGGCAAAGGGGGCAGCTTGCCGTTGGATATACAGCAAAACGCAAACAAGTTGCGCTTAAGCTTCATGGGCAAGCCACTGGCCAAGGCTGAGATTGTTCTTGTTGCGCCCAACGGATGGGAAAAACCCCTACACACAGACGAAAATGGCGAAACGAATTATTCACTGCCAGAACCAGGCCTCTATGTCGCAGAAGCTAAGCACAAAGAAAACCATCCCGGAGCATTCGAGGGTAAAGCCTACTCCAGCGAGAACCATACTGTCACGCTTAGTTTTTCAAAGTAAGTCCAACCATCCATCGCACCGGAACCGAATCATGCGGATATTTTAATGTTGCTATTCAGGACGATAATTGGCATTAATTAACCGAATTTTCACTTAATATGGAAGCCAGCCACGTGTTTTTTCACCAGCCAGCCACCTTTTTTTATTTAAAGAACAGGGGAGCTCATGAAATTCAAAAAAACACGTCCTGCATTATTGGTAGCGCTGGCATTACAACAACTCTACAGCCCAGCCTTTGCACAAACGACCACAAACGATAGCAAAAACGATAACTCAATCGATGCCACCGAGCTGCCGGAAATTAAAGTTAGCAGTCAAAAGGTGAATGACGATTTTGCAGCGGGTACTTTTGCCGGCTTTAGAACGCCGACACCCTTACGCGATGTTCCGCAGACAGTCACGGTAGTCAATCGCGCCCTGATGGATTCTCAGAGCATCGCCTCGTTGGCGGAGGCTTTACGCAACGTACCCGGCATTACTGTAGGCGGCGCCGAAGGCGGGCAGATCGGTAACAACATCAACCTGCGCGGCTTCACAGCACGGACCGACATGTATCTTAATGGGATGCGTGACAGTGGTCAGTATTATCGCGACACCTACTATCTTGAGTCGGTCGAAGTATTAAAAGGTCCATCGTCCATGCTGTTTGGGCGTGGTTCCACCGGGGGCGTCATCAATCAGGTCAGCAAACGTCCGCTATTAGGCGATTCAAATCAAATTACCGGGACCATCGACACCAATGGTGGGGTACGCTCAACAGGGGACTTTAACCGTAAATTGTCGGATACTTCCGCGTTCCGCGTTACCATGATGGGTCAAAAAGCGCAAACGACACGCGACGTCATTACCAATAAAGACTTTGGGATTGCACCGTCACTGCGTTTTGGAATCGGCACGCCGACTGAAGTCACGTTGTCAGCAATCATCTCTCACAACAACGACATGGTGGATTATGGAATTCCCCCCATCAATGGCCGTCCGGCCAATGTTCATCGCGACACTTATTACGGCTTGACAGACGATAGTGTCTTGCAAAAAACAGCGATTTTAAGTGGTCTCATCGAACACAAGTTGAATTCGAACATGACACTGCGTAATCAGCTGCAATATAGCTATTACAACACTGACGCCCAAGCAACTGGTCTTAACGCTGTGGGCACCCTTGCCGGCGGCGTATTTACCCCGTTCACCACTCAAGCCGCTGGAAACCGAACCACGCTGCCCTTGAGTGCACTGTCTGTCAGGCTCGCCAGCCATGATCGCGTGTTCAAAAATCAAATGATCAACAATCAGACCGATCTGATCGCAAAATTCGATACCGGCACCCTCAAGCATACGATGATCGCCGGCGTAGCACTCAGCCGTGAGATCTTCGACTCTCAGGCTACTGCCCGTAGCAACTTGCCAGTCGTATCGCTGGTCAATCCAGCCTACCTTTCTACCCCGGCCAATTCCGTAAAAACGATCGGAAATAACGCAGATTCAGAAGCGACTTCAGTTGGCGCATATATCAACGACACGATCGAATTGAACAAGCAATGGAAGCTCGTCGGCGGCGTGCGCTGGGATCGCTTCAAGGCGGGCCTGACCAACACCATCAGCACCGCGACACCGCCGCTTCTTAGAGCCGATCAAACCGTCAGTTTCACCAGCGTAAGGGGCGGCGTGATTTACCAGCCGGATAATGTGCAATCATACTATGCATCGTATGGCACCTCCTTTAACCCCTCATTGGAAACACTGACGGCAACCGCAGGTACGCAAACTTTAGAACCAGAAAAAAGTCGCTCCTACGAAATAGGTACCAAATGGGATGTGTTAGACGGTAATCTATCATTGACCTCGGCCTTGTTCGATATTGAAAAGACCAATTCGCGCTCGCAAGTGTCGCCCGGGATCTACATCTCTAACGGGGACGTGCGCGTCACCGGTTTTGAATTTGGCGCAGCGGGTCGTATCACGCGCAACTGGCAACTCATGGGCGGCTATACGCATCTTAACCCCACGATTGTCAGAGCGTCAGCGTTGGAAGGAACGCAAGGAAAAGATCTGGCTAATACACCAAACGACATGGCCACGTTATGGACGACCTACAAATTGACCCCGCAATGGGAAACCGGTGGCGGGGCCACCTATATGTCCGAACGCTTTGCCAACAACACCAATACTGTTTCCGCCGCTGGCTACACTCGCTGGGATGGCACGGTTGCCTATCATCTGCCTAAGTATGATATCCGGTTGAATCTTCTTAATCTGACCAACAAGGACTATATCGGCTCACTGATTCCATCTAATGGCGGGCGCTCGGTACCCGGGAGCGGACGTACTGCACTTATAACCGTGGTCTATCGCTTTTAAACATATCAGGATCAGATATCCATGTTAGTACAAATCCCCAAGGTATTGAGCGCTGAACAGGTATGCTTTGTGCGAGAAAAACTTGATGCAGCAGGGGAGGCATGGGTCGATGGTCGCGCGACGGCAGGCCATCAGGGAGCGCCGGTCAAGCGTAATTTGCAGATCGCGGAAAACACACCCATTGCGTACGAGTTAGGCGATTTGATTCTGGCCGAACTCGAACGCCATCCGCTCTTTATCAGCGCCACCCTGCCGAATCGGGTTTATCCTCCGATGTTTAATCGATATGAAAGCGGCATGTATTTTGGCAGTCATGTCGATGGTGGTATGCGGCTGATACCTGGCACAGGTGAAAAAATCCGCACTGATGTCTCTGCCACATTATTTCTCTCTGCACCCGACGAATATGATGGGGGTGAATTGCAGATCGAAGATACTTACGGTATGCACACCGCGAAATTCGCGGCAGGCGATCTACTGATCTATCCGGCTACCAGCTTGCATCGGGTGACGCCGATAACACGCGGCGTTCGTACCGCCTGTTTTTTCTGGGTTCAAAGTTTGATTGCGGATGACGGCCAGCGCACGTTACTGTTCGATCTCGATACCGCAATTCAACGGCTGAATACCGCCAATGCGGATGAAACTGCGCGGACACATCTAACCGGTTGCTATCACAATCTGGTGCGGATGTGGGGTGCACCATAAAAATTTTTCTGGAGTGACCCTATGACTACAATTGTTCAACTCAATAAATCTCACAATGCCAGCCCAGTGAATGGAGTTAATAGCGATCTAATTGATTCCAAAGATCGCGACATTCGTTTACGGCACGCCGTTTTTTTGAAATGGCTGCGCAAAACACATGGCTGGATCGGACTCTGGGGTGCGGCCATAGGCTTGCTCTTTGGGATGACAGGAATCTTGCTGAATCACCGCACTGTGCTGAAAATACCGGCTGCGCAAGTTCAAGAAACCATGCTGCAAATTCCTTTACCTACTCCCGCACCGGCCAACGTGAAAGAAATGGCAAGCTGGCTGCAACGGGAATTGATGGTCGATCGCCCTGCCTCACGGGAACGTAGTGAACCGGCCAAGCCTGTGGCATGGGGTGATAAGACCCTGAAGCAACCTGCGCATTGGTCGGTTACATTTAGCTCGCCTCAAGCCAACCTGCAGGCGGAATATTGGGCCGGTAACAACTTCGTCTCAGTCAAGCGTAGTGACCAAAATGTATTCGGTACATTGACCAACCTGCACAAAGGTAACGGCGTTGCTATACCTTGGATTCTTCTCGCAGATACGTTGGCTGGAAGCATTATCCTGCTGTCATTAACCGGTGTCGTACTTTGGACGCAGCTCAATCGCCGCCGCATGATCGGCTTCGGCATAGGCTTAACGTCGCTCACCCTGCTGATCGGCTTTGCCATGCGGGAGTTGGTGTAAGGCATTGTCAGGGTAAGCTGGCCTCCGTAGAGTCCTACGTTTCGTCGAATAAGAACTTGAACCGGAGGCCGAAAGATGAAATGCGACTTCAAAAAAATGTACGGCCTGTTTCGCGATGAAATCACGATAGATACGGTCAGATTTAATTCCTGTGACAAGTGCCAGCCGATACCCTGGTTAGACGCTACACAATAAGCTTGGCATATGATGTAGGCAAAACGGGAAATCCGCGAGTACATCAAGGTCTGCTATAACATACAATGCACTTAGGAAGACTTGGCCACCTCTCAATGGCAGAGTTTATGCAGCAATACTACTCGCTACTTAACCCGTTGGATTCCATGATTGACAGCATATCTCGTATTGCTCGCAGGTATTCTCCATTTGTACACCGTTATTATTTGATCGTTTAAAAGGCTCAGATATTAACGCAGCTTGCCACTTAAATTTACTTACAAAAGCTACTCTTCAGCGTAGCTTCATATCTGTGCGAAAATTTAAAATTCACATATTGCAATTGACCATGTGGAAACGCATATCCATACCGTTGAATGATATTATTAGGTGCATGATTGTACGGGGGCGGTTGCAGCAAAGTTGAAGGGGCGCAGTATAAAAATTAATATGCATCAAGAACAATTCAACCTACACCACAACACGAACAGGAGAACAAAACCATGGCATTTGTGAATGAATACGTCCCGGAGGAGGACATTAAGAAATACGGATTAGAGGAAATTAACCAGTGTTATGGCAAAGCGAATGTGCGACCAGATTGGACTATCGATCGTGAGAATGACATCTACCTTCGATGGATCGTTTCAGGCGAAGACGAATTCAGGAATCAACACGACTTTACCTTTTACTGGAAAGGAACATTGATATTTGTCCGGCTTCGGATTAGCAATGGGAAAGTACTGGGTTCCAGAGGTTGGGCAAACTGGAAACTGGTTATAATGAATTTGCCAGAAGAGTTACAGGAAAAAAAACCGGAAATCATTGCTGATTTGAAAGCAGCTCTGACGGTTTATAAAGATTTCGGAGTTTATTCGACCTTGATTGAACACACCGCTTCTTTTGAATTCTAACAAAACTGTAGTCGATGGCCATGTAATTGCGATTTGACCTGGCGACATTCAAAGCACATAAAAATGCGGCAGTATGTACTACATGCTTCTTATTTGATCCGAATAAAAACTTGCCTGACCTGGTTTCACTCGGGATATAAAGCGATACGACACTGGTTTCCTAGACACCAATGCTTATATTGAAAGCAAGCGCGACACATTTATTATTTCGTTTTGAACAAATTTTCAGAATTAAATAAGCTCTCCGGTTCCAATGTACTGCTATTTACCAGCACTACTTTATGGCGTGACAGCGCCCCTTGTTTTAGCTCGACGTTGCGTAGTGGAACATTAAAGCTGCCAGCAATGAAGCGCAGTAGCGCTTCATTGGCACGTCCCTCAATGGGTGGAGCGGCTAGGCGAATCTTCAGTGCATCGCCATGCAAGCCCATCACCTCAGTACGTTTGGCACCCGGTTGAACATGTAACACCAGCGTAATGACATCTCCTTCGCGGCGATACCACACGTTCAAAACAGACTCAAGACCAAGCTTTCCAACCAACGCAGCGGCACGATGAGAATGAGTTGGCACACGATAAGCAATAGTAGCAAGGTGAAATCTATATTACCGAAGGGTGGGATACGCCGTTGCAGGGGCCGAAGAAAAGGCTGCGTCACCGCGGCCATCAAACCTGCCATCGGTGAATGTGGATTAAACCACGATAATAGTGCCTGAATAAACAGCGCCGCCATGAGCAAGTATAGGCTGAGCTTGAGCAGCTTGACCGCTGTCCACATAAGCAATCCGAGTACGGGGAAGTCAATAGGTAAACCCTGTAACCAGAGCGTGGCGGCGAGATAAATCGCTTCCACCACGAAAGCCAGCAGCAAGGTGGCGATATCGAAACCCCAGGCAGAAGGAATAAACCGGCGCGCTCGCAGTACCAGAAAATTGGTAAGCGTCATGATGAATGCACCCAGTGGATTGCGCATCGGCGCGCGCAGCCATTGCAAGTGGAAGCGCAGTAGCAATATGACAGCGAACGGCTGCAG
This sequence comes from Candidatus Nitrotoga sp. 1052, assembly GCF_927312905.1. Lineage (GTDB taxonomy): Bacteria > Pseudomonadota > Gammaproteobacteria > Burkholderiales > Gallionellaceae > Nitrotoga. The sequence continues at coordinate 48,657 of NZ_CAKMHQ010000037.1, read as the reverse complement.
CAAAGTGTCAAACAAAAATTGTAGTGCTTCACTCAGCATGGCGCACTCTCAAGTTCGTCTCCCATTTCCCTGGCGCGCTTGGCAGCAGCCTGCACCGCCGTAACAATATGTTGCTTGACCGCATTGGCTTCCATGCTGAGCAGAGCGCACTCGGTAGTGCCATTTTTGGAAGTAACGCGCGCGCGCAGCACGCTCACATCATCGCTACTGGCATCGGCAAGTTTAACTGCACCGCTGAAAGTGTTGATTGCCAAATAGCGTGCCGTTTCTGCATCGAAGCCAAGTTCGCTGGCCGCCTGTTGTAGCGCCTCGATAAAATAAAACACATAGGCGGGGCCACTGCCAGACACCGCAGTAACCGCATCCATCATTACTTCGTCTTTTAGCCATATAGTGCTGCCCACCGCACCGAGTATGGTTTGCGCTGTGTCGCACTGAGTCTTGCTTACTGCAGGAAGAGCATACAAGCCAGAAATTCCACTCTGAATTAAGGCGGGCGTATTGGGCATGACGCGGACAATTTTTTGCGAACCCAGCCAGTGCGCCAGATCAGCGGCGCGAATACCGGCCGCTATCGAGATAAGCAATTGCCCAGTCAACAATGGCGCCAGACTTATTGCGACTTCGTGCAACTGCTGCGGCTTGACCGCTAATACAATCACATCACTGCCTGCCACCCCCACTTCCAGTTCAGCTACCGCTTGCACCCCAAATTCATTGTGTAACTTGGCATGGTGGCTGACATTGATTTCCACTACGCTTATCTGCGCAGCAACAAAGTTCTGTTTAAGCAAGCCGCCAATGAGTGCGGTCGCCATGTTGCCGCCCCCGATAAAACAAACTTTCATTGATTCCCCCCGTAGTTTCTTTCGCCAAAGATTGCCGTCCCGACGCGCACGATAGTCGCCCCTTCCAGTATTGCCGCACTGAAATCATGCGACATTCCCATCGATAAAGTATCCAGTGCCAACCCTTGCGTGTTGATTTGCTGCATAAGCTCGCGCAGTTTGGCGAACGGTATGCGTTGAGCTTCCAATCCTTCAGCAGGCGCAGGAATAGCCATCAGCCCACGCAACTTAAGTTGTGGCAAACACGCCACAGCCTGTGCCAGCTCCACCAATCCGCCAGGGGCTACGCCGCTCTTGCTGTCTTCTCCGCTCACATTAACCTGTATACATACATTCAGTGGCGGTAAACTTGCTGGCCGCTGTGCTGACAGGCGCTCAGCGATTTTCAGCCTGTCAACGCTGTGTACCCATGCAAAATGCGTTGCTATGGCCCGCGTTTTATTACTCTGTACCGGCCCGATGAAATGCCACTGTAGCGGCAAGTCACGTAGAAGCTCAATTTTATCCAAGGCTTCCTGGATGTAACTTTCACCGAAAGCGCGTTGCCCGGCTTGGTATGCTTCGCGCACTGCAACAGCAGAAAACCCCTTGCTCACCGCCAGCAGCTCAATACTTTCCTTGCGGCGATGAGCCATGCAAACAACCTGTGAAATAGCATAATTGACAGCTTGCAAGTTGGAAGTGATCGCGGTCATAATTAACTGCTCGTCAAACCGAATACTTCATTAATTTGTGATGATTGCACGGTATATTTTCTGAAAGGCACCAATGTGAAGGTGCGGTAGAGACGCCATTAGTCGCGTAGTCGCGCCCCTAACTTATTTTCATGCGATAGTTCAGTTCTGCGAATTTACTAGGATTATATATGGACATTACCGAACTGCTTGCTTTTGGTGTCAAAAACAAGGCTTCCGATTTGCACTTATCTGCTGGGTTGCCACCGATGATTCGTGTGCATGGCGACATACGCAAGATCAACTTGCCGGCGATGCTACACACGGAAGTGCACGCCATGGTGTATGACATCATGAATGACGGGCAACGCAAAATCTATGAAGAAAATAAGGAAATCGATTTTTCTTTTGAGATCCCGGGACTCGCACGTTTCCGCGTAAACGCCTTTGTCCACCAGCGCGGTGCGGGTGCGGTGATGCGGACCATTCCATCCAAAATATTGTCCCTGGCAGACCTCAAGGCTCCCAAAATTTTTGAGTCTATTGCCGATTATCCGCGCGGTATGGTTTTAGTGACGGGCCCAACCGGGTCGGGTAAGTCCACCACTTTGGCAGCGATGGTTAATCATCGCAACGAACATGAAATGGGGCACATTCTGACCGTGGAGGACCCGATTGAATTTGTTCACGAAAGTAAAAAGTGTTTGGTCAACCAGCGCGAAGTGGGCGCGCATACTCTTTCATTTCAAAACGCTTTACGTAGCGCATTGCGCGAAGACCCAGACATTATCCTGGTAGGTGAAATGCGCGACTTGGAAACCATACGCTTGGCCATGTCTGCGGCTGAAACCGGTCATTTGGTGTTCGGAACACTACATACCAGTTCTGCGGCCAAGACCATCGACCGCATCATTGACGTCTTCCCTGCTGACGAAAAGGAAATGGTGCGCGCCATGCTGTCAGAATCACTACGTGCAGTTATTTCACAAACCTTACTTAAAACAAAAGATGGTACCGGTCGTGTGGCAGCCCATGAAATTATGATTTGCACTCCAGCCATCCGCAATCTGATTCGCGAAGCCAAGGTGCCACAGATGTATTCCTCCATCCAGACCGGCGGTGCTCTTGGAATGCAGACGCTAGACCAATGCCTGCAAGATCTGGTCAAGCGTAATGTCGTATCATCTGCAGAAGCGCGCACCAAGGCAGCTAACAAGGATACGTTTGTCGGTTAATCAAGGGGTTATCAGGAGTTCATCATGGAAAGAGATCAGGCTACCGAGCTAATGCATAATCTGTTGCGGGGGATGATTGCCCAGAAGGCATCTGACCTGTTTATCACTGTAGGATTCCCGCCAGCATTCAAGGTGGACGGCAAGATGACCCCCGTTTCACAACAGGTGCTTACACCGCAACACACCATGGAATTAGCGAACAGCATCATGAACGATCGTCAGGCCGCCGAATTCGAAGCTTCACACGAATGTAACTTCGCTATCAGTCCGGCCGGCATTGGCCGCTTCCGCGTTAATGTGTTTATGCAGCAGCAACGTATAGGCATGGTGTTGCGCACCATAACCACCAAGATTCCCGATCTTACGCAAATGGGGATGCCAGAGATACTAAAGGATGTGGCAATGACCAAACGCGGACTGGTCATTTTGGTTGGTGGCACTGGCAGCGGCAAATCCACAACATTGGCAGCCATGCTTGGCCACCGTAACCAGAATACGTACGGCCACATCATCACCATCGAAGAGCCGGTTGAGTTTGTGCATGAGCACATCAACTGCCTCATCACTCACCGCGAGGTTGGAGTAGACACCGATTCTTGGCAAATCGCATTGAAAAACACGTTGCGCCAGGCACCGGATGTCATTTTCATCGGTGAGATACGCGACCGCGAAACCATGGAATATGCTGTGACATTCGCCGAGACCGGCCACCTGTGCATGGCTACCCTGCACGCCAACAGTGCGAATCAGGCGCTGGATCGCATCATCAACTTCTTCCCGGAAGAGCGCCGCGAGCAATTGCTGATGGATTTGTCTCTCAATATCAAGGCACTTGTTTCTCAGCGCCTAATCCCGCGGGTGGATGGGACAGGCCGCTCAGTGGCCATGGAAATCATGCTTAACTCACCGCTCATCTCTGACTTGATCTTCAAGGGTGAGGTGCTTGCAATCAAGGGAGTGATGTCCAAATCGCGCGAGCTTGGGATGCAGACCTTCGATCAAGCGCTGTTCGATCTGCACGAAGCCAATCTGATCAGCTATGAAGAAGCGCTAAAGAATGCCGATTCGGTCAACGATCTGCGTCTGCGTTTTAAGCTGGAAAGTCAAAGTTCCAAGAATCTCGACATAATGGCGGGGCTGGATCACTTGCAGATGACTTGACCAGCCTAAGTCCGCAGAATATTTCAGCTCATTAAGATTGGCGAAGGTGCAATTCCGCGCGAACGTCTTTGACTGAAACATTACCGGCGGCTAATGCACCAATGATGATGGTGCGTAAGCGCGCCCTGGCAATTACTCTAAAACTTCGCGCTCAATTTCTTCCACGGTGACATGGCGCACGTCCTTGCCCTTGACCATATAAACCACATATTCGGACATGTTCTTGGCATGATCACCGATGCGCTCAATGGCCTTGGCGACGAACAGAATTTCCAGTGCAGTGGAGATGGTGCGCGGGTCTTCCATCATGAAGGTGATGAGGTAGCGCATGATGGTGCGGAATTCCTCATCAACCAACTCATCCTGACGCACCACTTGGGCCGCATAGGCAAGATCAAGGCGAGCAAAGGCATCCAGCGATTTGCGTAGCATGTCCAGAGCCATTTCGGCGGCATGCTTGATTTCCGTATAACGTGGCAGAATGAGACTGTTCCTCTGCGACAGCAGTTTGCCCATGCGCGCTATTTTTTCCGCCTCGTCGCCGATACGTTCGAGATCAGTAATAGTCTTGATTACCGTCATCACCATACGCAAGTCACCTGCGGCAGGTTGGCGGCGAGCAATAATCTGGTTACAGCTCTCGTCGATTTCTACCTCCATCGCGTTAACGCGATGATCATCATTAATAATGCGGTTCATCAGGGGCACATCGCCATTAACCAGCGCCTCAATAGCGAGCCGAATTTGACTCTCCACCAGTCCACCCATTTGTAATACTCGCGCACGCACCGCTTCCAGCTCGGCATCAAATTGCTTAGAGGTATGTTCTGTGGAGACCATGATTCAAATCCTTTTATGGATAAAGGTTGGTGATACTACTCGCGTACTGTGACAATTTTATTACATACTATGCAGTTAAGGTCTGCACCCCGCTTGCAGTTCCCAGCAACAGTACGTCTGCCCCACGACGCGCAAACAGGCCATTGGTGACCACACCCGTAATATTATTCAACGTAGTTTCCAGCTCCACCGGATTCAATATTTTTAGGCCAGATACATCAAGAATGAGGTTGCCATTGTCAGTAACAAAACCCTCACGCAATTTGGGCTGACCACCCAGCAGCACCATCTGGCGTGCCACATAGCTGCTAGCCATGGGGATCACCTCCAGCGGCAATGGGAAGCGCCCAAGAACATCCACTAGCTTGCTTGAATCGCATAAACAAATAAATTTTTTGCTCGCGGCGGCTACTATTTTTTCGCGCGTCAATGCGCCGCCACCGCCCTTGATCATATGCAAATGACGCGTAATCTCGTCTGCCCCATCTACATAAACAGATAAGCTACCCACATCATTCAGCGAGACCACCTGGATGCCATGCTCTTTTAAGCGCTGCGCTGAAGCCTCGGAGCTGGCCACCGCACCGCATATTTTTTTCTTGATCTTTCCCAGCTCGTCTATAAAGAAATTGGCCGTCGAGCCGGTGCCCACTCCTACGATGCAATTCGCCGGGACATACGCTATTGCGGCTTGTGCCACCGCGAGCTTTAACTCATCTTGCGTCATGGTTATGCTGCCTCAATTTAACAAATATTGTTTCTCGCCTTGGATTATTGCAGGAATTGACATTTTTAGAAACACTTGGCACCTTTCATATTATGATATCTTGAAAGGAAAATATCGTGCGGTCTTGCTAAGCAAGCTGTCACCAGCAAAATGGTGACCTTACCCTACAGTAACTACGAATTTACCGACGCAAAGTTAACCTTAACCATGCAGTTGAAGTGCTTCACAGAGCTAACACCATTTTTGAGATGACAGAACATAACGGAAACACTGCTCCATTACAACGCGAGGGTATTCCATCGCCATGGATTTGCCACTATGCTCAATTGATTCGTAGCGGCGGTCAGGTACTCGATTTAGCTTGTGGCAGCGGACGCCATACGCGCTGGCTTGTGGCCAACAACTGGCGAGTAAATGCCGTGGATCGTGATGCGGCAGCTCTTGCCGGGCTACAACAGCTATCTAATGTATCAACCATGGTCGCAGACTTGGAGAATGATATTTGGCCATATTCTGGCCATCGCTTTGATGGCATAGTTGTCAGCCGATATCTGCATCGGCCGCTATTGCCGCTACTGATCGAGTCGCTGAATGCTGGTGGAGTGCTGATTTACGAAACCTTCATGGATGGCAATGAGCGCTTTGGGCGACCAAAAAACCCGGATTTTTTGCTGCGCTCTAATGAGCTATTGGAGGTTTTTTTCCCGCACCTGACAGTAATTGCCTATCAACAAGGTGAGTTTCAAGAGCCGGGTCCCACCGTCATGCAGCGCATTTGCGCAGTGTCCGAAAGGCGCAACAATTAATTCGAGAACTAAACATTAGAGAAAATACGGCTTGCATATCTTAAGCTATATTCATTTTATGTTTTTCACCCTAAACCAACCTGATATTTCCGTTTGCAATTGTTAATTTTCGTCCAAACCCTTCTTGGCGAACTTAACGTCGAGCTGTTTTAATTTGCGATATAAATGGGTGCGTTCCAAACCAACGTTCTTCGCCACACGGGTCATATTGCCATTCTCTTTATGCATATGATAATTAAAGTAAAGGCTGTCAAAATGATCACGCGCTTCGCGTAATGGCAAGTCGAGCGGCAACGGGAATTGCGCCGCAGTCTCCCAAATGGTCGCCACGTTTCCCCTGTCAGTTAAATCTGACGATGTAGTTTCCTGCCGAATATTTGGTGTTGCACCCAGCCTGATTGCCTTGGCAACAGCATCAAGCAATTTCTGTAACGCAATGGGTTTTTCAAGGAAATCCACTGCACCGATGCGCGTCGCCTCAAGTGCTGTTTCTATGGTGCCGTGCCCTGACATCATGATCACTGGCATAGTCAACAAGTTCTGTCCTACCCACTCTTTGAGCAGACTGACGCCATCGGTATTCGGCATCCAAATGTCCAGCAACACCAAATCCGGCACCTGCCGGTTGCGAAAATCCCGGGCCTGAATAGCATTTTCAGCCAGATGCACGTGATAACCTTCGTCAAACAAGATTTCCGAGAGCAACTCGCGTATTCCGATTTCATCATCTACTACTAGGATTTCTTTAGTTGCCATTTTTACACGACCTCTATTAATAAGGGCAAGGTAACACTTACTCGCGTTCCACCAGTTGCTACATTTTCAATAACAATACTGCCACCGTGTTCTTCCACAATTTTTTTCACGATTGCCAAACCTAGTCCAGTACCCTTGGGCTTAGTCGTCCTGTAAGGTTCGAAAGCGCGCGCCAGCAAATGTTCAGGAAAACCACTGCCATTGTCTTGCACACACAATTTTAATGCACCGCCTTCCTCTGCCGTGCTCAGGATAATTTCCCGTTGAGTCACGTTTTGTAAAGCGTCATACGAATTCTGCAACAAATTATGAATCACTTGACGCAAGCGCGTCGCATCCCCCTTCACCAAAGTTTTCATCGCATTCAAGCGCAAGGTAATCGGACTGCTGTTAGCTTCATACAACCCGAGCACTTCGCGTAGTAGCTGGTGCATGTCCAGCACCACCAATTTGGGAGCAGGCGCCCGGGCATAATCTGCGAATTCCGTTACCATGTTTTTCATTGCCGCCACTTGACTCACGATAGTCTGCGTGGCTCGCTGTAATAGCTGTGCGTCGCTACCATCCAGCTTGGCGCTTAACTTGTGCTGAAGGCGCTCCGCAGACAGCTGAATAGGTGTAAGTGGATTTTTAATTTCGTGCGCCAAACGACGTGCCACTTCGCCCCACGCAGCCTGACGTTCCGCTTGCAGCAAATGGGTAATATCGTCGAACACCACTACGTAGCTACTGTTCGTCGCTGTGGATAGCCGGGTGCCGCGCATTAATAATATCTGATCACCATTCTTGCTGAGCCGCTCAATCTGACGCTGCCATTCGCCGCTTGTCACTTCATTAAAGGCCTGCATGACCGCATCGGAAAAGGGACGTAACAGGGGATGCCGCACGGCGATTTCCGCTAAGGGCACATCCTGCATATCCAGGAGCGATGCCCCAAGTATCTGCGCCGCACTACTGTTGACAGAACGCAGCCTGAATTGTTCATCCACTACCAAAACGCCAGATGATAGGTGTGCCAGCATGCTTTCCAGGTAAGCTTTAGCATCTTCCGCTTGGCGCTGTTGCTGCTCGCTCGTGGTTTTTGCATCGGCCAGTTGTAATGTCATCTGGTTGAATAGCCCGGTCAGGGCACCCAGCTCATCACTACTTTTAATTGGATGCTGACGCGAAAAATCGCCTTGCGCAACCGCCCGCGTTCCTTCGGCCAGCGCTGCGAGCGGTGCGCTTAGGCGATCACTGATAAAAAAAGCAGCTGACACCGCGCTCAACAATACAATCAACAGCGATAGCGTCAGCGTGATGCCATACAAGCGCTTCAATCCCAAACGAGACAGTGACAGTTCCTGGTAATCGCGATAAACCGCCCGTACCATTTCTGCGTCAGCGGCAAGCTGTTTGGGCACTGGTTGTGTCAACTGCAGGATACGCGCCCCGGCCGACAATCGCTGTGGCTTAACCAGCACCAGCGCACGCAATATCAGGCTGTTATCAGGCAGTGTATCAATAATGCTATGTAGCCCCTGCTGGCCTGCCTCACGCAGCATTTCGGCATCCGGCGCATCTGGAGGCGGCTTGCGGTTACTACTGGCAAACGCAAGTAGCTTTCCGCTTTTGTTAAACAATGCAACATCCTGAGCAGTACCTTTGTTTATTAGCTGGGCCAAAGTTTTGGTGTATTGACCTGGTGATTGTTTTGCAAGCAACAGGGCGGTGGACTGACCTTTCTTGCTCAATTCCTTAAGACCAGTTTCCAGAGCATTTCGGCCCAGGTTCAAACCGCCCTCCAACGCTTTTTCTACCCGAAGATCGAACCACGACTCGATGCTCTTATCAAGAAACTGTACCGAAACAGCATACACCAGCAAACCGGGCAGGATCGCAATCAAAATGAAAAATAGCGTCAGACGCAGGGTGAGTTTTGCACCAAATACTTGTGCCTTAAGCTTGCCGCGTAACTGCCATAATTGATAGCCAACCAGCACGGTTAGGTACAATGCCAGGACCCCGGCCAAAGTCAGCAGTACATAGTAGTTGCGCGAAAACAGCTCAGTATTAGCGCTTGCGCTTGACAGCAGATAAAGCAGGAAGCTGCCGAGCAGTGCGCTGATGAAAATCAAATACTTCACTGCCTACTCACTTTCGCGGTCTGCGGCAGATACTGCGGGGCGCACTATCCATCGATACCAATTGGTATCAAAGCTCCAATCTTGGGTGGCCAAGGCATTGACTTGCAACGGTTTCGGTAATTGCGTTACATCCAGACGCATTCGCGTGGCAGCAATGTAGTCCCCCTTTTGGGGTAACAGCGCTGCAATATAACTATTGTTATTCTGGAGCAGCATAGTATCAATAGGTGCAGCAGACTGATGACTGATAATACGCAATGCATCGCCCAGGCTAGAGAAATTTTGGAACAGAGAGCCACGCGTGATGCGGTACTGGCGTGTCAGTTTGTTGTAAGATAGTTTGGCAGTTTGTTCATTTTTCGCAATAACTTCGTCCAGCCAGTACCAACGCGGACGAATAAGGGTGAATTCGGTAATGAAATACAGAGGCACCCCGCGCGTCAGTGCTTGATCTACAACAAAGTTTAAGCTAATGTCGAAATCAGCCGAAAGTTGGTAACTGCCGTCAGAAAACCGCGCCTCCGTTTTACGCACTGTAATACCCTCGGCACAGACGGCCGAAATGCTCAGCCATAATGCCAGCAACACAGCCAGCAATCGCGCCAGGTTATGCATGCTTTTGCAGTAATGCATAAAAGAAACCATCGCGCTGGTCATCGGGGAATATTTGACCTTCATTTAAATTGGGCATGGACAGCGGCAATTGTTTGCCATCATCATGCTGATTTAAAAATTCATTGATAACCTGCTGGTTTTCTCGCGCAAAAATGGAACAGGTTGCATATAGCAGCTTTCCATCTCTTTCCAGCAACCGCCACAACGCGCAAAGAATATGCAACTGCTGTTGCGCGAACCCATTGATATCGCCCGGACGACGCAGCCACTTTATATCGGGATGGCGCCGGACCACGCCGGAGGCGGAGCAGGGTACATCGGCCAAAATTCGATGGAATGGTTTGCCATCCCACCAGCTATCGGGTTGCGCCGCATCGCCGTTTTGCAACTGTGCATGCAATTGTAGACGTTGCAGGTTTTCACGTACTAGTTCCAAACGTTGCGCATTTTTGTCTAAAGCGAGCAGATCAAGTTGCGCCAGCTCAAGTAGGTGAGTACTCTTTCCGCCCGGTGCAGCGCACGCATCAAGTACACGCATTCCATCTCGCACGTCCAACAAGCGTGCTGCGTATTGCGCACCCGCATCCTGCACTGAAACCAGACCGTCGAAAAATCCTGGTAACTTATTTACCGGGAGAGGGTGTCTCAACAGCACAGCATCTGGCTCGATCAGACTGGCCTGAATATCATGCTGCGCAAGCAGTGCCAGATAATCTGCGGTACTGATGCATCGACGATTCACACGCAGTGTCATGGGTGGATGCTGGTTACCCGCTAGCAAGATTGCCTCCGAATGCCTTCCATATTGCGCCTGGACTGCAGCTATCCACCATTGCGGATAAGCAAAGCGGCCTTCCTCGCTGGTGGCCGCGACTGCAAGTAATGCCTCGCGGTTGCGCAAAAAATTGCGCAGCACCGCATTTGCCAGTCCTCCAGCTGCTGCATTGCACTTTCGCACAGCGCGCACGGCATGATCTACCACCGCATGGGGCGCTGCTTTGGTATGCAGCAGTTGATACAAAGCCACTAATAACAGGCAACGTAGTTGCATATCCTGCACCGGTTTGTGCAACAATTGATCCAGCACGCGCACTAACTGACCGTAAAAACGCAGCGTACCATAACTCAAATCCTGTAGCGCACCACGTTGTTGTGGTGTTAATTCGGGCCTAATTTGGCCAGGCGTAGTCTGCAAAGCCGCACTCAATGTCTGGCTCAGGTTGCGTCCGGCCAGCACTTGGCAGACAACTTGGCTGGCACCCCGTTGTGCTATATGCATGTCAGAGGAATGAAGTGCAACGGTCGCCGGGATGCACTGCAAATCCCTGCATAAACTGCAATGCAGGCAATGCCTTGGCATTCTGGCGCTGCAATACCTCAAGGCATAATGCTCCTTGGCCGCATGCCACAATAATGCCGTTTTTTTCTATAGCCAGCACAGTCCCCGCTTCACCTTCAGTCCCGTCGCGCACGCTGGCCTGCCAGATTTTGACAGGTACCCCATTAAGAATCGTATATGCAATAGGAAAAGGGTTGTAGGCGTGCACCGCACGCAAAATTTGTGTGGCATTTTCTGACCAGTCAATTAGCGCTTCTGTCTTGCTGAGTTTGGCAGCATAAGTTGCTTCGGCCGCATTCTGTGGCATAGACTTTAATTGTCCTTGTTCCAGCAGGTGCAGTGCCTCGACGATAGCTTCAGCGCCCAGCTTCGCCAATTTGGCATGCAATGTTTGCGTGGTGTCATGCGCAGTGATCGAACAGGATTTTTTAAGCAACATGTCGCCAGTATCGAGCCCAGCATCCATTTGCATAATGGTGACACCGGTTTTGTCGTCGCCCGCCAGAATAGCGCGCTGAATAGGTGCCGCACCGCGCCAGCGCGGTAATAGTGAAGCGTGAATATTCAGACAGCCGTAGTGTGGCAGCTGCAGTAACGCTGATGGCAGTATCAGCCCATAAGCCGCAACCACCATTACATCCGCCGCATAATTGGCAAGCTCTTGTTGCACATCGACAGATTTTAATGAAGCGGGCTGTAGTAGGGGCAGGCTATGCGTCAAGGCAAGTTGCTTGACTGGGCTGGCTGTGAGTCGCATGCCGCGGCCAGCAGGCCTGTCGGGCTGGGTCAACACCGCGACTACAGAAAATTGTTGCGCCAGCAACGCCTCTAGTGCGGTGGCGGCGAAGTCTGGAGTGCCGGCAAAAATGATCTTTAGGGAAGAGTTGATTATCAGGATACCTTTAAATTTAATGATGGAAATTAATGATGGCTTTCATTCAAGGCAAGAGCCAACGCAGTGGTAAACAAGCTACAACGCAGTAGCTTGAGAAAAGCACATTTTTGAGGTGCCTACATTGTTTCACGGCGATGCTTCTTAAGCTTGGCTCGGAGACGGGACTGTTTGAGCGGCGAAAGATATTCAACAAACACCTTGCCCTTAAGATGATCCATCTCATGTTGAATACAGATCGCCAGCAACCCGTCCGCTTCAAGCGTGAAAGATTCACCTTGCGTATTTAGTGCGCGCACGGTGACATGTTCGGCGCGGCGTATTTTTTCATATACCCCGGGAACCGACAAACAGCCCTCCTCGCACATGCTTTCACCACTACTGGCAATAATTTCCGGATTAACGAACACCAACAACTGATCCTGGGTCTCAGAAATGTCTATCACAATGATCTGTTGATGTACATTCACCTGAGTCGCGGCCAGACCCACTCCCGGCGCAGAGTACATTGTTTCGGCCATATCAGAGACAAGCTTGCGGGTGGCAGCAGTTACCGCATGCACTGGTACTGCTACGGTATGTAACCGCTCATCCGGATATTGCAAAATTTGTAGAATTGCCATAAATGCTTGCTAATTTAAATAACTAGGGGCAGAATTTAAAACGTATTGCACGAACATTGTGCAATACTTGTTGTTCTCAGCCTGGCTTCTAAAAAAACTGGGTTTCCACGCAAAATGGAGTTTCCATGCAAAAGATCATTATATCGCTGATTTGCTGTTTATTGCCCACCTTCGCCTTCGCTGATACGGTTAAAATTCACCACAATGCACCGGATAGTCACATTGTGGTGAAAGGGGATACGCTGTGGGACATCTCCGCCAAGTTTTTCGAGGATCCATGGAAATGGCCACAAATTTGGGGTTTGAATAAAGATACCATTAAAGATCCGCACTGGATTTATCCCGGTGACGTGGTCCATTTGGATCGTGCAAGCGGTACGCTGCACGTAGGTAAGATTAAAAAGATCGAAGAAACAGCCGAAGCAGGCAAATCTGACAGTGTGAAACTTTCTCCACGGGTACACGTGCAAAGCAGTGAACACAACGCAATCCCCAGTATTTCAGCTAGTGCCATCGAACCTTTCCTCAGCAGACCGCTCATAATTGAGAAAAATGGGCTATCTAACGCACCAACTATAGTTGGCACCCAAGAGAAACGCGTCCTTCTGGCCACCGGAGATATTGCATACGCTAAAGGCCTATCCAAAGACCAGGGGTTGCTGTGGCAAATTTACCAGCCGGGCAAAACACTGCTTGACCCGGATAGCAAGGAAGTATTGGGGTATGAGGCAGTTTACTTGGGTGATGCAGAGGTCGAAAAATTCGCCGATATCAGCACGCTTAAGATCATCAAGGCGCTTAAGGAAATTAACAAAGGGGATCGACTTATCCAAGCTTCCGGTGAGTTTGCCGGAAGCTATGTACCCCGCGTCCCGGACAGCCAGATTGCAGCACGCGTGATCTCTATTTATGCTGGCGTTTCTCAAGCGGGTCAACATTCCATCGTAACCCTCAACAAGGGGCTTCGTGATGGCCTTGAAAATGGTCATGTATTGGCGCTATATCGCAAGGGAGATGTGGTAAAGGAAAAAGGGGAAACCCTCACTCTGCCGGATGTGCGCTACGGTCTGTTATTTGTATTCCGCACTTTTGACAAAGTAGCCTACGCTCTGGTGATGCGAACCCGACTGCCAGTGCAATTGTTGGATAGCGCGCTGACGCCCTGACTCCCCAACCTATGGACGCTGAGCTTGCGTCATGGCTTGCCCTGAACCAGATACCGGGTTTAGGCAATGAAGGTTTGCGCCGTCTGCTACAAGCTTTCGGTACTCCCACCCAAGTCTTCGCCACACCAGCGCATACTCTTCAGCAAGTAGTCCAGCCAGTCATTGCTGCAACCATCACACAAGGCTGGAACGAAGAAACGCTAGCGCCCATTGCCAGTTGGTTGGCTGAACCGCACAACCATATTGTCACACTGGCAGACCCTGACTATCCGCAGGTTCTGCTTAACATTTCCGATCCACCACTACTGCTGTATGTAAAAGGACGGCTCGAATTGCTTAACCACCCGGCGCTCGCCGTCGTTGGCAGCCGTAATGCCACCCCACAAGGGTTAAGCAATGCGGAGGCTTTTGCGCAGGCAGCGAGCGCTGCTGGGCTGTGCATTGTCAGTGGCATGGCGCATGGCATAGATGCCGCAGCACATCGCGGAGGGTTGCGCGAGTATGGTTCCAGCATAGGCATAGTTGGCACTGGGCTGGACAAAGTTTACCCTGCCGCCAACCGCCAACTGGCGCACCGATTGGCACAGGAAGGCGCATTGGTTTCCGAGTTTTCATTAGGAACTCCGCCACTAGCGGCAAATTTTCCGCGCCGCAATCGCATCATCAGCGGCCTTAGCTTAGGGTGTCTGGTGGTCGAAGCCTCTCTGCAAAGCGGCTCACTGATTACCGCCCGTATGGCATTGGAACAAGGGCGTGACGTTTTCGCCATTCCCGGTTCCATCCACGCCCCACAGACAAAAGGATGTCATCATTTGATCAAGCAGGGCGCTAAACTGGTAGAGTGCGCGCAAGACATTCTAGAGGAGCTGGGACGTTTCTCCGCCAGCAAGACCCTGCAATCTTCCGTGCTTGAAGAACACCCTTTATTAATGCATTTAGGTTTCGATCCGGTAGATATGGACAGCTTGAGCCAGCGCAGTGGCTTGACGATTGGGGCGCTATCCGCCATCCTGTTGCAACTGGAGCTGGATGGTAACATCGCAACTTTACCAGGCGGGCTTTACCAACGTATAAATTAAAATTGTAATTGTTCAGGTCTGGTGGAACAACATCTTCCCCAGGAAAATAAAAAACTATAACTATTCATAATCCCTTACTCTTGGTCTAATTACGCCTAGTTTAATAATTACCTACAATCATTTTTTATCGGGGCATTATGTTTGACATTTTAATGTTTTTATTTGAAAGTTATTTTCATGCTGGCCGCTATCCCAATTCCGACAAGCTATCCCGCAAGTTATCCGCCGCCGGATTCGAAGATGAGGACATTCATCTGGCGCTGACTTGGTTGTCTGGCCTGGAGCAGTTAAACAAAGCAAACTATCCGTCCACCATTAATGATAGCAGTGGACGCTTTTATGCCGACTTGGAAATCAAGCGCATTAGCTTTGAAGTACGTTGTTTCCTGACATTTTGGGAACAAAATAAGATAATTACACCCGTGGAGCGGGAAATGATCCTCGACCGCGCAGTCGCTTTGAACCGTGAAAATTTGCCACTGGAAAAAATCAAGCTCATCGTTCTCATGGTGTTGTGGAATCAACGTCAAGACTTGGACCCTTTAATAGTCGAAGATCTGCTTACTCCGGCCGATTCCAGTCGCTTACATTAAACATTAAAATTTAAAAAAATACTACCATGGCGAGCAATCTACTAATCGTTGAATCCCCGGCCAAAGCCGTCACCCTGAAAAAATATCTGGGTAAAGATTTTGAGATACTGGCGACCTATGGACATGTGCGCGACCTAATACCCAAATCGGGAGCGATCGATACTGAACATGATTTCGCCATGCAATATGAAATTATTGCGCGAAACAGCAAACATGTAGACGCCATCGCCAAAGCCGCCGCTCAGGCAGACCACATCTATCTGGCGCCTGACCCGGATCGTGAAGGGGAAGCTATTGCCTGGCATGTTGCTGAGCTGCTCAAAAGCAAGCGTAATTTGAAAAATAAATCCATGCAACGCGTAGTATTCTACGAAATCACCCAGTCTGCGGTGCGCGAAGCGGTGGCCCATCCGCGTGAAATTTCCATTCCCTTGGTCAATGCGCAACAGGCGCGGCGTGCGCTGGATTACCTGGTGGGTTTCAACCTTTCGCCGCTGCTATGGCGCAAAATTCGCCCCGGTCTTTCTGCCGGACGCGTGCAAAGCCCGGCGCTGAGACTGATCGTAGAACGAGAATTAGAAATCGAGGCATTTCGCTCGCAGGAATATTGGACTGTGCATCTCGACAGCCAGAAGAATAGTCAACCATTTACCGCCAAACTGTTTCAATATCAAGGGAAAAAACTTGAGCAACTGGGTATAGCCAGCGAGACGGAATATCAGAAAATTTTTGACAACATCAGTGCGGCCAAGTTACCGCCGCGTGTGGTGCGTGTGGAGAAGAAAGCCAAGCAGCGCCATGCTGCTGCTCCGTTTACTACTTCCACGCTGCAGCAGGAGGCAGCGCGAAAACTAGGCATGTCCACTGACCGCACTATGCGTATCGCCCAACAGCTTTATGAAGGTATCGACATCGGCGGTCAAACTGTAGGACTGATCAGTTATATGCGTACCGATTCCGTCACGCTGGCACAGGAAGCCCTGCAGGAAATACGTAGTTATATCGCTGCACAATTTGCACCGGACTATTTGCCTAAAACTGCACCGATCTACAAAAGCAAAGCCAAGAATGCGCAGGAGGCTCACGAAGCAATACGGCCGACCTCGATTACTCGCACCCCGGAGAGCATGCGGGAATTTCTCACTATTGATCAAGCGCGGCTCTATGAAATGATCTGGAAGCGTACTCTCGCATGTCAAATGGCCCCCGCGCGTTTCGATACAGTCAGCCTTGATATCCGCCTCGGCGGGGACGACACCCTGTTTCGTGCCAGCGGCCAAACTCTCATATTTCCTGGCTTTATCGCCGTCTATCAAGAAAGCACGGATGACAGCGAAGAAGAAGAAAACAAAAAATTGCCGCCTCTGGAAGAGGGGGAGACCATTCCTCTTGACAAGCTGTATGGTGAGCAGCATTTTACCCAGCCGCCACCGCGATTTTCCGAAGCTAGTTTAGTAAAAACTTTAGAAGAGCATGGCATCGGGCGTCCATCAACTTATGCCAGTATCATTTCCACGCTACAGGCTCGTGAATATGCAATGCTGGACAAAAAACGATTCAAGCCGACCGATGTCGGACGTGTTGTTATCCGTTTCCTCACCGAACATTTTACGCGCTATGTCGATTACGGATTTACTGCGCAAATGGAGGATGAGCTGGATGAGATTTCCGATGGAAAGCGCGACTGGATTCCGGTATTGAACGATTTCTGGCATCCCTTCGCTGCGCTTATACAAGATAAAAAGAACATCGAGCGTAAAGATGTAACACAAGAACTAATCGACGAAGCCTGCCCCAAGTGCGGCAAGCCTTTAGCTACCCGTTTGGGCAAACGCGGTAACTTTATTGGCTGCACAGCCTACCCGGAGTGCGACTACACACGCAACCTCACAGCTGAAGCTGATACCGGGGAAGCGCGCAAGGAACTGGGAAGCGATCCAGTCAGTGGTCTGCCGGTGTTATTGTTGCGCGGCCCTTATGGCTATTACATACAACTCGGTGAAGTAGAGGCAGGTGCCAAAACAAAACCGAAGCGCATTTCCTGGCCGAAGGAATTACCTCCAGACGATGCAGACCTTGCCGCTGCCACAAAGTTGCTGCAACTTCCCAAGGAATTGGGACTCCACCCCGAAAGCGGCAAAAAAATTATCGTCAACATTGGACGCTTCGGCCCTTATGTCGGGCATGATGGGAAATTTAAATCCATTCCTAAGGGCGACAGTGTTTTCACCATACAATTGGAACGCGCAGTAGAACTATTAGCGGAGGCAAGAACTTCCAATACTGTGTTACGGGAACTGGGCGTTCATCCGGATGATCAAAAGCCGGTGGAGGTCTGCAATGGCCGCTATGGACCATACGTAAGACATGGGAAGGTTAACGCCACTCTGCCTAAAGACGTATCCCCGGAAGAAATAACATTGCAAGAAGGTTTGGCGTTGCTGGCAGAACGTGTTGCAAAAGGGCCGTCTCTGAAGAAAGCCGCAGCCAAGAAAAAGCCTGCTACTCCGAAAAAATCCGCTGCTCCAAAAAAACCAGCTGCTCCAAAAAAGTCAGTTACTCCGAAAAAGCCTGCCGCTCCGAAAAAGTCAGCGACCAAGAAGTAAGATGTCCGTTATGCTGAACCAGCACTCCAAAAAATTCTCGGTCTTGCAATCAGAGCCAGAATATGAATTTTTCAGCAAATTTATCCAAAAAGTACACGATAATTACTTGAGTTTGAGCAGTTCAGTCCTAAGCGCTTCGACATTCTTCTCGTGTAGTGTTACCTGCCCCTGCAAGGCTTTTATATTTTCTTCATATTTGGCCGCATTTCGATAGTTATTACCGTCTTTGTCCTTGAGAATTTCCGGTTGTCCTTTTCCATTTATCAGGTTCTGGCGAGCTTCTTCGACCAGCTTCTGTTCTGTTGATAATTCTTCTTCAAGTATCTTGCGACGCAAGTTATCGCGGTTTTTCTGTGTAGCCGAATCTACCTTAAGAGAAGCGGAAGGTGTAACGTTATTGTGTGCACGCGCAGGAGACGGCACGATAGTCAGTGGTCCCAGATCAATTTTTTTGGAGCCTTTTGTAGGTGTACTGGAATAAGTCACATGCCCATCAGCATCGACTTTTTTATATATTTCCGCCTGTGCCCAGCTGATATAACCAGCACACAAAAAAATTAACAGGTAATGTGGCTTCATCATTGTGCCTTACAAGAATTATTTAGATGCAGTATAGATCCAAAGTCAGAGTGTTTGATAAAACATGAGGGCTCCGAAAATTTAAGACGGATCCTTCTCCCGTTGGCTGGTAGCCCGACATCCAGCTGACGTGTCGATCTAATAAAAATATTTTTATAATAACCGTGACTTATCCCCTGACACAAATCCACATAAAGGCAAATTCACTCCCTTGCCCAGAGCAATTATTTTAAACAACTCACCCATCTCAGCAGGGCTAGTCAGCTTTTGCAGTTGTGCAGAAAGTGGAAGGTAGTCGCGAATATTTTCAGAATCGGTCTCTGCCAGTAAGTCAGTAATTCCGCCGTTAATCAGGAAATAGGCTTGCGTTGTATAACCATACAGGTGCAATCCTGCATCAATGGCTGCTTCCGCTACGGCGGTGAAATCTACATGCGCGGTAATGTCCTGCAAGCCGGGCAGGAAAAACGGATCATCATGTGCATGATGACGGTAGTGGCACATGAGAGTGCCTTGTGTGCGCTGCGGATGGTAATACTCGCGCGCGCCAAAACCATAGTCAATGAATAGCAGCACACCTTGATGCAAGCGCTCGCTCAGGCTGCTGACCAAGCCACGTACGGCAAGCGACACGTCACTGAGAGTGTCATCAGGCACCTTGATCTGTTGGGCAATCTCCAGCAACATTGAGCTTGCCGGCAGACGTTCCTGCCATACAAAGTTCTCTCCCTCGCTCGCCACGCCGCGTTCAACAATATTCGCATCAGTCCAACGCACTAGATGCACTGGCAGCGCATCTAGCACTTCGTTGGCGACAAGCACTCCAGAAATGCTGTCTGGCGGCGCATCCAGCCAATACACGCGGTCCATTAAATGGGGCAAGCGCGCTTGCAGCAACGCTTGCTGCCGCTCGCGCAAGTCGGCGCTGACTTCCAGGATGTCATAACGCTCGGGCAGACTATTCTGCCGTTCCAGCTCGCTCAATATATCAACAGCCAGCTTGCCGCTACCCGCGCCGAGTTCGAGAATATGCGGGGTGCTTTGCGCCATAATTTCAACTAATTGTCGCGCCAATGTTCGACCAAATAACGAAGAAATTTCCGGCGCGGTGACAAAATCCCCGGCTGCGCCGAACTTGCGTGCCCCGGCACTGTAATAGCCCATTCCCGGCGCATATAACGCCAACTCCATGAAACGCGAAAATGGGATCCACCCTCCTTGCCGCACGATGTCCTGATGAATCAGATCACGCAGTTGATCGCTGTGCGCCTGAGCTTCGGGGGATGGCAAGGGCAGTGAGGGCATGATTGAGCGATGGGGATGTGTTAAATTACAAGCCGTAAGTTTAGTGGAGAGCACCATGCAAGGTAAAGTGGTATTAGTGACGGGTGGCGCAAAACGCGTGGGTGCAGCGATCTGCCGCAAGCTGCACGCAGCGGGGGCGGACATCGCGCTGCACTACCGTTCTTCTGCGCAGGATGCATTGGCTCTGCAATCCGAGTTGCAAGCCGAGCGTCCCGGCTCTGTGCTGCACATACAGGCCGACCTGCTGGACCCGCAAGCTCTGTTCCGGCTGGTAGAGGAAACCATCAGTCACTTTGGTCGGCTGGACGCGCTGGTTAACAATGCCTCCAGTTTTTTCGCAACGTCACTGGGCGATGTTAACGATCAAAACTGGAACGACCTCATCGGCACCAACCTGAAAGCCCCGCTGCTGCTCGCACAAGCGGCAGAAAAGGAGTTGCGCCACAACCACGGCGCCATTGTCAACATTGTCGACATTCATGCCGAACGGCCAATGCACGGCCATCTCTTGTATAGCATAGCAAAGGGCGGGCTGTCGGCGCTCACGCGCGCGCTGGCGCAGGAAATGGCCCCACAGGTGCGCGTCAATGCTATTGCCCCCGGTGTCATTGTGTGGCCTGAAAGTGCAGAATGGAGCGATGAGGCGCGGCGGAGGCAGATCATCGCACACACCTTGCTCAAGCGTGAAGGTGAGCCCGACGACATTGCCCGTACCGTGAAATTTTTATTAAACGATGCGCCCTACATCACCGGACAAATTATTGCGGTGGATGGCGGACGCAGTATTAACCTTTGAACGAACAATATGAACGCCATTACACAACCCATCCATTTTGAGCATCACTCCAGTAACTTTAACCGCCTGCGCGGACGACTGGAACAGCATGTTGGCCGCGCTATCGGCGACTTCAACATGATCGAGGAAGGCGACACCATAATGGTGTGCATGTCTGGTGGCAAGGATTCTTATACTCTGCTGGAGATTTTGCGTACGCTGCAAAAACGCGCGCCGATTAATTTTCGCCTTATCGCGATGAATCTGGATCAGAAGCAGCCGGGTTTTCCGGAGCATATACTGCCGGACTATTTCAAATCCATTGGCATCGAGTATCGCATTGAAACTCAGGACACCTATTCCATAGTCAAGGAAAAAATTCCAGAAGGCAAAACCACCTGCTCACTCTGCTCGCGTTTACGTCGCGGCATCATCTATCGCGTGGCCGGAGAGTTGGGTGCGAACAAGATCGCATTGGGCCATCACCGCGACGACATGATAGAGACACTGTTTCTGAATATATTTTTCGGCGGCAAACTCAAGGCTATGCCACCAAAGCTGGTTACGGACAAGGGCGACCACGTGGTGATTCGTCCCCTGGCTTATTGCGCCGAGAAAGACATTGCCAGTTTTGCCCGCACCATGAAATACCCCATCATCCCGTGCAATTTGTGCGGCGCACAGGAAAACCTGCAACGCCAGAACATCAAGGAAATGTTGACTGCGTGGGAGCGTCAGTACCCCGGTCGCAGCCAGTCCATTTTCACCGCCATGCAGAACGTTAAACCCTCACACCTGATGGACAGCAAGCTGTTTGACTTCAAGAATATCAATGTGGGAGACATGGTGGATGAAGGGGATGTGGCATTTGATGTGTAAGTTTAGGTGATGTATTCAGTACCGGTAGCGATAGTAGGACTCAACTCAAAAATTGCGGAGTTACGGTTATGTTGACAGCAACCCAAAAGAAAACCGCCGAGGCCCTCGTAAATATCTTCGAGACCGGCGAGGTACTGGGTGATTACGGCCAAGTGACATTGATTGCTGGTGACACAGGACATCTCACCTTCGGCCGGTCGCAGACCACACTGGGCTCAGGTAACCTAAATGAGTTAATGCAGCGCTATTGTGCGAACTCGGGTGCCCGCTTCGGCACCCGTTTAGCATCATATCTGCCGCGTTTTGCGGCACGCGACCTTAAGCTGGATAAGGAATTCAAACTGCATAACCTGCTACGTACCAGTGCTGACGACAACGTTATGCGCGATACGCAGGATACCTTTTTCGACGAGACCTATTGGCAGCCTGCCGCTCATTCTGCGGAGCTCCTAAAGATCACTAGTCCGCTTGGGGTGGCGGTGGTATACGACAGTTTCGTACACGGCTCATGGAAATTAATGCGCAACCGCACCACACAACAGGTCGGCGATATCACCAGCGCCAGCGAGCAGAAATGGATTGCCGCTTACATAGCCATCCGCCGCGCTTGGCTGGCTGAAAATACTCGTGCCGACTTACGCGCCACCGTCTATCGCATGGATACCTTCCAGCGCCTGATTGATCAGGGTTACTGGGGGCTAGAGCTACCGCTGGTTGTACGCGGTCAAGAAATTTCTAGCGTAACGCTTTCAGCCACTCCGCGCGGCTGTTACGATGGCCCGCAGCCTGGGACGCGTTCATTGGCTCTGCAATCGCCTCTGCAACGCGGGCTGGATGTACGCCTTCTCCAGCTTGGACTGTCGGATCGCGGCGTGGACATTAATGCGGATGGAATATTCGGTCAAACCTCACAGCAACTCATTAAAAAATACCAGTCTACTCATGGCCTGCCGATGACCGGTGTCGCCGACGTGGCGTTGATCGCCCAGCTTGTTGCATGAACTGTTAACGACATCCCCACTTACGACCCTTTCGGTATCGGAAATAGTACATGCTTGCTTTCCCATCTCATTTACAGTAATTTGTTTGCTTGCGTAGGGGTCCTCGTCATCAATGCGACGAGGTGAGAGATACCCTTTGAACCTGTACGGATAATGCCGTCGTAGGGAAGCGTCAGTTGTTACTATGATGCTCCTTGCTTTTTTGGAGCAACCCACCATGAATGCCCATCCAAAGTTTTTAAGCCAAGCTGCCCACGTTGACGAAGCGGCAGTGCAGCCTTTACCGAATTCGCGCAAAATTTATGTTGCGGGGTCACGCCCCGACATTCAAGTGCCGATGCGCGAAATTTCGCAATCTGACACGCCAGCAAGTATGACTGCGGAAAAAAATCCGCCGATATATGTGTATGACTGCTCCGGCCCCTACACCGACCCGGCCGCCAATATAGACATCCGTTCCGGTCTGCCGACACCACGCACGCCGTGGATTGTTGAGCGTAGCGACACCGATGAATTATCCGGCCCGACGTCGCAATATGGCACCGCACGTCTGAATGATCCCGAGCTGGCCGAATTACGTTTCAACCTGCGCCGCAAACCTCGCCGCGCGAAAGTGGGCGCTAACGTTACACAAATGCACTACGCTCGCTTGGGCATCATCACGCCGGAGATGGAATTTGTCGCAATCCGCGAAAATATGCGTCGCAAAGAGTATCTCGAAGAATTAAAGGCCTCCGGCCCGCTGGGAAATAAATTGGCCCATTTAATGGGCCGCCAGCATCCCGGCCAGTCTTTCGGTGCCAGCATTCCGGCCGAAATTACGCCCGAGTTCGTACGCGATGAAATTGCCCGTGGTCGCGCCATTATCCCCGCCAATATTAATCATCCCGAAGTCGAGCCGATGATTATCGGCCGCAATTTCCTGGTAAAAATAAACGCCAATATCGGCAACTCGGCCGTCACTTCCAGCATCGGCGAAGAAGTTGAAAAGCTGACTTGGGCGATTCGCTGGGGTGCCGACAACGTGATGGATCTCTCCACCGGCAAGCATATCCACGAGACGCGTGAATGGATCATTCGCAATTCACCGGTGCCGATCGGCACGGTGCCAATTTACCAGGCACTGGAGAAAGTCAACGGCAAAGCCGAAGATCTTACTTGGGAGATCTACCGCGACACGCTGATTGAGCAAGCCGAACAGGGCGTCGATTACTTTACGATTCATGCCGGAGTGTTGTTGCGCTACGTTCCATTAACGGCCAACCGCATGACTGGCATCGTATCGCGCGGCGGTTCAATCATGGCAAAATGGTGTTTGGCCCATCATAAAGAATCGTTCCTGTATGAACATTTCGAAGACATCTGCGAGATCATGAAGGCTTATGACGTCAGCTTCAGTCTCGGCGATGGCCTGCGTCCCGGCTCGATCTTTGATGCCAATGACGAAGCGCAACTGGGCGAATTGAAAACGCTCGGTGAACTAACCCAAATTGCGTGGAAACATGATGTACAAGTGATGATTGAAGGCCCCGGTCATGTGCCCATGCACCTGATCAAAGAGAACATGGAGCTGCAACTGGAACAATGCCATGAAGCGCCGTTCTACACACTGGGGCCGCTCACTACCGACATTGCGCCGGGCTACGACCACATTACCTCCGGTATCGGAGCAGCAATGATCGGCTGGTACGGCACTGCAATGCTGTGCTACGTGACACCCAAGGAACACCTCGGCTTGCCGAATAAAGCTGATGTCAAAGAAGGCGTCATCACCTATAAGCTCGCAGCGCATGCCGCCGATCTCGCCAAGGGCCATCCCGGCGCACAGATTCGCGATAACGCGCTGTCCAAGGCACGCTTTGAATTCCGCTGGGAAGATCAGTTCAATCTTGGCCTTGACCCCGACAAGGCACGCGAATTTCATGACGAAACGCTACCCAAGGATTCCGCCAAGGTCGCGCACTTCTGCTCCATGTGCGGGCCTCATTTTTGTTCGATGAAAATTTCGCAGGAAGTACGAGACTATGCCGCCAGTCAAGGCGTAGACGAACAAACTGCTCTGCAAAAAGGAATGGAACAAAAAGCGGTGGAATTCGTGAAGCAGGGGACGAATATTTATAGCAAGGCATAGTTATGTGTCGCATTTGAAACATCTGCTGAAAATACTGGTCGCTTGCCGTCAGTAGCAGAGGCACATGGTTCGATATATTTGATCGCAACGCTATGATCCCCTGAGCTTTACATCAATCGCGCATTTGCCTTAACTGGTCAGATAGAGAGCTCTTTTAATTTATGACTACCCTTAACCTTGGTAACCAGCTAAATCAAATTCTGCTGGCGGCGAAACACGCGATGTACGATCAGGGCGAACTTGCTCAACTTACCTATGGTGCGTTCGATATCGCGGCTCGGAGCATGCAAGACATGGAGAACGAGGAAATCGAAGTTACATTCCCGGTCGGCTACAACCCAAACAAGACAGCCATCTCAAGCACTCGGATATACCGTAAAGAACAACTGCTTTCAAAGTACCAGTTTTTAGCCTTTCACCAACTCAGTATCAATGCATTGGTGCAATTAGTAACGCTCATTGAAACCATGCTAAGCGATGTTGTTCGCGCTGTAGTAATGCGCTACCCACAGAAACTTGGTGGCAAGCGCAGTGTTCCACTTCAAACCGTGCTTGAATCAACTTCTCTTGAGGAGGTTCACATTCGAGCTACTGATGCATTCTTGAACGAGCTTGCGTACAAGTCTCCCGCTGAATTCTCCGAATCAATGCAGCAACTATTGTCGGTGAATCTTCTTGAGTGCCCGGCATTTCATCGCTACATGGAAATCAAAGCCACGCGAGACATCTTCGTTCACAACAGCGGTATTGCCAATGATGTTTATATGCGAAAGGCGGGGTCACATACACGCGTCAAGTCCGGCATGGCCTTGCCCGCAGACATCCAATATTTCCTTGAGTCCTACGAATGTTGTCTTCAAGTTACAGAGTGGCTCGAAGTCGAATTGCATGTGCATTGGCACAGTACAGAGTACGAGGACCGCAAGAATCCACAAATCGAGCTTCCAATTTCTCAATTGCCGACACCGTAAGAGCAAGCCAGAGGGGCTCAATGAGTAGGTCGCATAACCCTGCGCACAAGCGGAACTGCGTTTCAAGCCGTGGTATCCTATTTTCGATCTTATATGTTCCAGGTGGATGAAATTCAATACTAGCTAGCGCGGTAGTTTGGGCTGAATGAAATGAAGCCCAACATCACGAAACGAACGGGGTTAGTCAAGTAGTCAAGCACGGTAGGTTATGTCTCGCGTGAAATTAGTTTGGAAGTGTTCAAATGAGAGAATAGGATGGTAAAGACTATAGGTACAGGAATGAGTGAAAAAATGGAGTCAAGACCCCACTTGATTCCAAGTTTTCCATGGACCATCCTGAATGTGTTGATGAGCCAGTGTGAGTAAGTCGGACAGGCGGGGCTCAGTCGCCGTCTTCAAACTCACTTGCCAGTAGATACTTGAGCGTAAATGTATCGTAGTCAAATTCGGTGTCGTCCGAGACCTTCGCCAAAACCAGGGGTGCAAGGTGCTTCCGCTCCTCCGCGGTCTCTAAGTCTGAGAAGTTGGCCGCAGCCGCCGCGGCGTACATTTCATCCATCAGCCGTCTTGCCCGCGCATCGTAGTTCTCGATGTCGGGATTACCGCCATGAAGGATGTTATCCTCGATCCACGTCTCAGCCCAATTTTGGAAGCGCTTGCTCATGATTGCCCACCTTTCTTCTGCATCGTATTCGGGGCCGGTTTCCCGGGCCACTGTGACCCACTCGATATTTCGGTTCAGATAAGAAGTCTACTACATCGCATTATATGCTTCAATAGCGCGGTAGATACCGTCTTTAAAGTCAAGCATTTTTCAGATAATCGTGTTGATACGGCTGTTGAGTTTTGAGTACGCCAAAGCATAAATGCACCAGCTTGCGCATTGCGGCACCGAGGGAGGACATCTTGGACTTGACTCGGGCAAGCAGGCGTTCATAGACAGCTTTGACGTGTGGGTTGCAACGTGTCCCCACGACAGCAGCCATATATAATACGGCACGTATTCTGACGGGGCCGGCCTTGGACATTCTCGTGCGTCCCAGCACAGAACTACCCGATTGCAGTTCCACCGGAACGAGTCCCAGATAAGCCGCCAACTGTTCCGCCGAACCGAAATCATGGTTGTTCACAGAGAGTATATTGCTCCCCACCTGCGGGCCAATTGCTGGAATACTCTGGAGCAATGCCCTATCTTTCTGAAGATTCGAATGCTTGTCGATGTGTTCGTCAATATCCTTTTGCAGCTGGGCTAACTGCTTGACCAGAACCCAATGCTATCTTCAAGTGATTTATGAATCAGCGCTGGCGTGTCTGTGGCAACGGCTTTCTCCTGGCGATTGCGCTCGCGTTGTAAATCTTGGGCAATGGCTTCACGGCATACTAATATCGCTTGCAGTACCCGTGCTTCCTGACGGGGCGGCACCCAAGCTTTGGGTTTGAGTAATGCGCCATATCGGGCCAGCACAACGCTGTCCACGCTATCGGTCTTGGTGCGCACGGCTAGCCCACGGCCAAAATCTTTAACCTGCGCCGGATTGATGATGGATACCATCCATCACGCCAGCATCCGCGAGCGCCATGGCAGCTTGTTCGTGATAGATACCGGTGGCTTCCATGACGATATGTAATTCTTCTGGGGAAACGTTTTGGTTGGCAACCCAAGCCAGCAAATCAATAATGCCTGACTGGGTGTTTTTCACTACTGCGGCGCGTCATGATTCCAAAAGCGGACGGCAGTCAGCGACCGCTCGGGATACCGACGATCCGCGACCGCGTAGCCCGGATGGCGGTTAAGCTCATCATCAAACCGATATTTGAAGCGGATTTCAACCCGACTTCCTATGGATTCAGGCCAAAGAAATCCGCCCATCAAGCGGTAGATGACATAGCGAACGCCCTTCATCAAGGCTACACCAACGTCATCGATGCCGACCTGTCGAAATATTTCGACAGCATTCCCCACACCAAACTGCTGGCCATCGAAGCCGAGCGCGTAGTTGACAGTGCGATACTGCACGTAATCAAGCTATGGCTCAAAGCGCCGGTCATTGGAGAGGACAAGGACGGCACCAGGAAAAATGTGGTCGGCGGTAAGGCCAACAGCAAAGGGACGCCGCAAGGCGGCGTCATTTCCCCGCTGCTAGCAAACTGCTACCTGCACCTGCTTGACCGGATCTGGGACAAGCATCAACTGCGCAGAAAACTGCAAGCACACATCGTCCGCTATGCGGATGACTTCGTGGTGCTGTGCAGAGGCAAAACAGATGCGCCACTGGCAGCGGTACGACATGTGCTGGATCGGCTTGATCTCACGCTTAACGAGAGCAAGACCCACATCGTTGATGCACGGCAGGAAAGCTTTATCTTCCTGGGTTTTGAAATAAGGATGAGCAAGAGTCGGAGGTCGGGCAAACGCTACACGCATATATGCCCGGCTGCTAAATCGCTTGCAAAAATCAAGGAGCGTATAACGCAAATGACCAGTCGTGAACGTACACCGATACCACTGGAACATATTGCTGGAAGCATGAACGCCACCCTTCGCGGGTGGACGAACTACTTTCATTACAAGAATTCCAGCAAGGTACTGGACAAGGTGAAGACGCATGCGGAAGAACGCTTGCGCACGCACCTGATGAAACGGCACAAGGTCAAGGATCGTGGAATCGGCATCGGCCGTTTCCCGAGTCAACAGCTATATACGCACTATGGGTTATACAAAGTTCCGACAACAGCGGGCTGGAAATCGGCGCATGCCTTGATATGAAGAACATCGGAAAGCCGTGTGCGGGAAAACTGCATGCACGGTTTGATGAGGGAGGGCAGGCGAGAGACTGTTCTCTACTCTACCCAATTTCGTACCAATTTCGTTTATTAATTTCATAATCTCCCAACTAGTAGATCGTTCCGTTAAAACAAGTACAAATAATCCGTTCGGACTGAACTTGTCGAAGGCCGGTATTGGCGCGGAACTAGCGGTTCGACAAGCTTACAGCGAACGGTAATGGTTTTACTGGAACGCACCACCAGTAAGCACATGAGACAGCTAATCTGCTTCTTTTCTGTTACGCATACTTGTCTTATGTTTATTCATCGCGCATGATCCTGCGTGGCATTAACTCGAATAACAACAACGGAAGGGCACCATTGAGAAATCACCGATTGTTTTATTATTTCATTCCAGCAAGACCGCTAAAACAGGAGCTTTTGTCCTGGTATGGATGGCTCAAAAAATATGAGAAGGACAAAACATGAAGATTAACTTCCTCCAAATCACCATGTGTATTTTGGGTTTACTAGTTGCAGTTGCATTTGTCGGAAATTTATCAGCTGCTGATTTGGTAGATGTAGAAATTAGAGGGGTCGATAAGATACTGAACCAGTCTGGAATTGAAAATTCCCTGACAGAAAGAATGAAGGCAGCCTCACCTGCTCCTCAGCTTGAAAAAGCATTGTCGAATGATGCCAAGAATATTGACAATAGCGTTCTCAATAATGTGCAGGTTACCGGTCTTATTGTGAGCTTCCGTTCCATGGAAGCAAAACTTCTTTCACGTAATAATTTACCGCCACCTCAAGAGTTAATTGAAGAAATATGTCGATTATCTGGAATCCCTTTGGAGTTTAACCGCGCCATGTCGTTAGACCGGTTTGTTTTCCGTTTTTCGAAGCCCCTGACCTGGGCAGAAGCAGAAATCATTGTGAACCGCGTCAGGCAATCCGTTAACGTTGAGAGCGTGGAAGCTGATACTCGCGTACATCATTCCATGATCCCTAATGATACCTATGCACCTGACCAATGGAATCTTAAAAGTAGTGCGGCATTTCCAGGATCTGCTGATCTCGGTCGAGCATGGGATATCACAGTAGGATTATTGGACACTGTAGTAGCGGTGGTCGACACTGGGGTAAGGCCCAACTCTGAGTTTGCCCCCAGGCTTCTTCCCGGATACGACTTCATTTCAGACCCCCTAAGCTCCAATGATGGAGATGGTCGGGATAACAACGCACTTGACCCAGGAGATTGGACTCAGGCTGGAGAATGTGGGCCCGGATCGACAGCAGAAAGTAGTTCGTGGCACGGCACGCACGTTACCGGGATTATTGCCTCTACCGGAAACAATTCCGCCGGTATCGCCGGGATTAATTGGATGACCCGAATTCTTCCCGTCCGTGTTCTAGGAAAATGTGGCGGAGATAGGTCTGACATTATCGATGGCATGTTGTGGGCAGCGGGAATTGCGGTTCCAGGCGTGCCGACTAACCCTCACCCGGCGCAGATAATCAACATGAGCCTTGGGGGATTCAGCCCGGGCGGATGTAGCGGTACCGTATATCCAGAAGCAATCAATCAAATCAAGGCCAAGGGGGCATTGATTATTGTTGCCGCTGGCAATAGTGACAGTGACGCAGCCAATTATGTGCCGGCGTCGTGCGCTGGAGTAACAACGGTGGGCGCGGTCGGACCTTATGGGTATCGAGCGAGCTATAGCAACTATAGCTCTGAATATAAAGTGGACATATCTGCGCCGGGGGGAGATATAGCATCTTATGGCATCTGGGCAGGGATTTTATCAACAGTGAATTCTGGTAAAACAGTTCCTGAATCAGGGGCAGTAGATTACGAACAAGGAACCAGCATGGCAGCACCCCATGTTTCTGGTGTGGCCTCTCTTGCCTTGGCGCTGGATTCCCAAATTGCCCCAGAATTGCTAATACTTAGCATGATCTATGGCAGCCGCGCTTTTCCATCCGATTCGAAATGCACAACAAGCTACCCACTTTGCGGGTGGGGCGTGCTGGATGCCTATTCAACGTTACAAGTAGTGAATGCTTTTAAGCCTTTTTCTCTCGTTTATGAATACTACAATGTTGACCTCAATCACTATTTTCGCACTGGATCAAGGTCTGAATCATTCTCAGTGCTGTCAGGTGGGGCAGGGGCTGGCTGGCGCGATACCAAGGGATATTTTCTAGCATGGAGGCAGGCTTCTGAAGGGGCGGTGCCAGTGTGCAGGTTTTATGGAACACCGGGAAAGGGGCCAAACTCACATTTTTATACCGCAGACCCGGGCGAGTGCAGCCAGGTAAAGAATGATCCCGGCTGGACATATGAGGGAATCGCGTTTTACGTAAAATTGCCAGTCAATAATACCTGCCCGGTAGACACCATACCTATCTATCGTTTATATAATAATCGATGGATGTATAACGACTCCAACCATCGGTTTACCGCTGACATCACTGAGGTAAATGCGATGACCCTTAAAAATTGGGTATCGGAAGGCTTGGTCATGTGTGGTGCGGGCGGTTGATTCCAGCTAGTTTTATGATTTTGCGGAACTGTGCATCGATGGGTTATGCGAATTTTGGAAAATCACATCATGATTGAATTTCCAGATGACCCAGTGGAAAGATACGAAAGCAGGCTTACACCTCGGAGCTCAAGGGACTGGCGGCAAGCATATACATTGTGTTATCAACAGATTAAAGAAAGGATTAGGGATTGCAGAGTAATAGCAAGTTGACCAATAAAAGTTTGGCATATATTTTTCTTTTCCGTTTTAAAAATGAAAGAAAAGAGGTAATAAAATGAAGCCAATACCCCCAGATTTTGCTTGGTTAAATCTGCCTAATCTGCCGACACCCGTCAAAGTGCTTTTTTCCGGATACCTGCTCGCGATTGGGCTGGGCTTATGTATGGCTGGCCTGCAGATCATGCAGACACACGGCATGGCAGATGGCAAGCCGGGGCTTTCCTTGGATGACATCGTGTACAGCTATTATGGAAATCGTAGCGGGAGCACGCTGGAAAGCAAGCTCAATGGATCTATGAAAGAGATGGGTACGCCAGAAGCACGCCTTGATATTATAAAATGGGTTCGCAACGGAGTGCCCGAGACAGAATGGGAGCCGCACTTCAAGGATACCTTTAAACAATATTGCGTGCAGTGCCATGGTTCTGTTCCTGGCATTGCTGATTTTAGCAAGTACGAGGAGGTCCAAAAGGTAGCCAAGATCGACGAAGGCGCAAGCATTCAAACACTGACTAGATCGTCGCACATCCATTTATTCGGAATCAGCTTCATTTTCTTTTTTATGGGATTTATTTTCAGCTTTGCGGTAGGCGTGCCGAAATGGTTGAAGATTTCAGCCATTGCCATTCCCTTCGGTTTTTTGATCGTAGACGTTTTCTCGTGGTGGCTTACGAGATGGAATCCAAATTTTGCATGGCTTACGCTTATTGGCGGTTTTGGTTACAGCGTTGCATCAACAATCATGTGGTTTATCAGTATGTACCAAATGTTTATCTTGTCACGCAACGGAAAAATCTATGGCAATGCTTGGGAAGCAGATTTGAAATAGTGCAAGTGCTCTACAAGGGCAGGTACACTTGTTATCATTCACTGCAGCGGATAGGCATATATCTGCCGCAAATTACTTTCACATACATTCACGAAAAATAGATGGGAAATCCAATATATATCACTACAAAGTCACCAAGTCTGTTGAGCAAGGTTGCCAAGATTGTCGTAACCGTCGTTCTGATTGGTTTGGCCTTGATGTTTTCTGCGCTGTTATTTGTAGTCATTTTGACTGTCGGTGCGATGGCATGGGGCTATCTGTGGTGGAAAACCCGTGACCTGAGAAGACAAATGCGTGAGTATTCCCCAAACGATGTTGTGATCGAGGGCGATGTAATTGAGGGAGAGGTGATTAGGAGTGAGGTGAACAAAATATCTGAGAAACCTGGAGACGATGGAATCAAGTAGTTTATTCAGGCCACCCGGTAACCCCACAACAAACTTATCATTCCCCTTCCAAGCGAACCAATCAATTTACCGAAGTTATTTCTTGCATGCCTCAATTACGGCAACTTCTGTACTTGTACCAACGGCATTGCGGATGGTTCATTCGAAATCACTTATTCATATAGAAAAGTAAGATGCCATTTTATGACAGAATTTATTTCCTTGTTATAAAAGCAGATATAACATCAAAGAGATGCAGCTTGCTGTAAGCAAGAGTTGATATCAAACATGCTGAACTCTTAAACAAATATTGAGGGAAATAATGAAAACCACATTGATTACTGGCGCTAACCGTGGGCTCGGACTGGAGTTTTCTCGGCAATATGCCGCGGATGGTTGGAGTGTTTTGGCTTGTAGTCGGAATCCAGGGAAATCAGATGAGCTCAATAAACTGGCTGCCCAATATCCCGAGCTTATAAAAATTCTGGCCCTCGATGTCTCCGACCATGCGCAGATTGAGCGCTTGGCCCAGGAACTGTCCAATGAATCTATCGACCTGCTCATTAACAATGCGGGTATCTATCCGAAATCGGATGTAAATGGTTTCGGTCATACCGATTATGCAGAATGGATGCAGGTATTCCGTATCAATACCATGGCGCCACTCAAAATGGCAGAGATATTTGCCACCCAACTTGCTCGTAGCGAGAAAAAGACTTTTGTGGCCATAACTAGCAAAATGGGTAGCATTGCGGACAATAGCGGAGGCGGGAATTACCTTTATCGTTCAAGCAAAACAGCAGTAAATATGGTCGTAAAGAGCCTTGCAATTGATCTGCAGTCTGCCGGAATCACTTCGATCGTCATTCATCCAGGTTGGGTCAAAACTGATATGGGTGGGCCGAACGCTTTGATCTCTACCGAACAAAGCGTTTCAGGCATGCGACAAGTGATCAGCAACCTTTCAATGGCCGATTCAGGAAAATTCTTTAGTTATGACGGCCAGGAAATTCCTTGGTAATTACCCTGGATCATTACATCGGCACAGTGATCGGCACGGAAGTTTTTAGAAGCGTGATGAATATACCCATGTGGGAAAAGTTTACTTCTGAACGCGTCTGACTACTTGGATTTGGAAATCAAAGCTCCAGTACCGGGTAACCATTTTGGATTTATTGCTATGGCAACCGCTCCAACTATTGCCATTCCGACAGCAACTAAAGATGAATGTTTATGATTGGATTTTCCTCCTTGATTTGGCTCATTAGCAGGGCGATCTATTTCACTCGATTTTTTAGCCCCTTCGCAAATGAATCCGGATGGCATTCTTTTTTCAATACCAGCCTTCATGGTTTCATATAGACCTTCCCTGGCTGGGACAAGCCTTATACTCTGCCTGTATTTATCCGCATGAGTAAACCCGCGATCAGTATTGTTGAAGTTATTTTTAGCCATGGTAAATCTCCTTATTTTAAATAAATCAAACTTTCCATACCTGGATTGGGAAATATGCATTGCGGTGAAAAACGATTCCTATTTATAGCAATAACGCTCCTCATTTTCAATTGCCTACTCAAAACTAGCTTGTCCTACAAATTTCTTTTTTTCGATTAATTTAAAAACTAACTTAATGCTCGTGCTGTTTGTATAAGCAAAATACACGCCACATTTTAAATATACAATTAAAACAGTTATTTAAATAAAAATTTAATTTGAAACTAAAAATATAGCAGTGATAATGTCACTCTTTGCAGTTTAAATTTACTATTATATTTATAATGCATTGAATATACTTAACAAACACTTGACGTTAATTAAAGACAATTGAATTAGATATGTTTTATTTCGGATTTTAGACTTGCGTGAAAATAGTTAGAAGTTATTGTTGAGGTCGGCTAATATTTTCAGGCTTACGCCTAAGTCTTCGGACTGGTCTCCATATAAATGAGTTCCCAAATGTGCCCGTCAATATCTTCGAACCCGTGTCCGTACATGAAGCCATGGTCTTGAGGTTTACGTGGAGTTGTTCCGCCCGCTATCAGCGCTTTTTCGACAAGTTTGTCGACTTCGGTACGGCTGTCGCATGATAAACAAACCAGCACTTCAGTGCTGCTTTTTGCGTCGCAGATTGGCTTTGCCGTAAACGTCGCGAAGAACGGTTCGGTGAGCAAAATAACGTAGATGTTCTCGCTGATGATCATGCATACGGCTACGTCATTCGAATAATCAGGGTCAAAAGTAAAGCCAAGGTCGGAGAAAAAAACCTTCGATCGCTCAAGATTTTTGACTGAGAGGTTTACATAAATCTGTCTTGCCATGATGGTCCACTTAGAAAGAAAGTAAGTGGTGATGGATGCTAACGTGCCCGATCGGGAAGAATTAGCTGCGTCACCGAACGACGCTCGTATTAAAGTGAGGATTTTCGATGATTCCCAAGCGATTGCCGAAGGGGTCTTTTACCGCAGCCACCTTGATACCCTCACCGACTTCGGCAACAGGCTCCAGCATAGATGCCCCCAACTCTAGCAATCGCGCATAAGCAGATTCGATGTTCGCCACACCCAAAAACGGTTGCGGTCCGACTGTTCCGGGTTGCGCGCTTGGCAACAGCCCGAGCTCGAAGCCACCAACGGAAAACCCGACATAGAACGGTTCTTCGAAATAAAATTCTTGACCGAGCACCTTCGAATACCAATCTTTGGCGGCAGCAAGGTCTGGAGCAGGATATATAACGGTGCGGAGGCCGAGGATCGTAAGTGTGACTCCAATGCATTCTCGTTGGAAGTTACTGTACGTTAATCATTACCGCGACAAGTTTAATGCTGCTGGCCTTAAAAGCCGGGGTCAGTTGGCTGTTGGTATAACACGCCTATAACAAGCGGCTTTTTCACTACTGAACATGCTGTCATGACGATGCGCACCAAGAGCAGCAAATTTATTTTCATAGCTATCTTTTTTATAGATGGAAACATTGTGGCAATGAATAAAATTAACCAAGTTATTAACAATGAAGGCACAGGTGAGATTACCAGGCATTAAGAATACCGCACTAAAATGCAAAGTAACATATTCGCCACAATTGTCTGACCTGTTCGCACGCGGGATAGCCCGCCTACTTCCTTGATATCAATCTCCAACTGAAATTTAGATCCATTATGGAATTATGGCGTGAGTTGACGTATTGAGGGCGTGAGAACAACAGTTACAATGGCATCGTTTGTTTCAGATAAGTAACAATTTCTTCAGGAGTCCAATGAATACCTGCTGTCGGTTCGAAATATCCATTTGAAGCATATTCGTTGAATATGTTTCTGACCTGCGCCTCAGTCAAGACTGGCGTCCATCCACTCCTAGCGTTGAGTAATGCTGCAACACAGTGTGCGCCGAGTTGATACGGGTCATACGATCCTCCTAG
The DNA here is from genome assembly GCF_927312905.1 of Candidatus Nitrotoga sp. 1052. Taxonomy (GTDB): domain Bacteria; phylum Pseudomonadota; class Gammaproteobacteria; order Burkholderiales; family Gallionellaceae; genus Nitrotoga. The sequence continues at coordinate 12,763 of NZ_CAKMHQ010000037.1, read as the reverse complement.
CAGGATCACTTGCATCATGCTGTAAGTTATGTACCTTGCCCCATTACCACTACAATCAAAACCAAGGGTCGAATTATTAAACATCGTGCCACCGGACCAGCTATTACTATTTTGTTTGTGTCGAGAATCGGTTCTTGAACCGACCAGGTATGGCGACGGCCAATCGTAGTGGGTGCCCCAATAGCCGGGTGTCCGTCCGGAGCAACTTTGGGGTGTGCCATGGAAGCTTAGATTGCCTGATAAGAAACCAGACGGTGTTTTGCATATATCACCACCCAATGATGGCCGACTGGCAATGGTGAGCAGTACGCCAGACACGGCTAAACCGGACTTGGTTAAACGCCTGCGTGATTCGTCAACAGATTTGCCTTGCTGAGCAGCATCTTGCAACAAGTTATGGTCTTCCCCCCCACATTTTTGTTGCTTCTTGGCTTGCATAGTAATTCCCCCTGAAAATAACGTTGTTGAATGAATCAGAATTTGGCCATGCTTCCCTATTTTTGGTGTTTTGCTAGCCTGAATTCTGCATAAAGATGAAGAATTTCAATGTAAAAGTTTGATAATAATGTAGTTATCTAAAAGATAATTTATAAAAATACTTTCTTGTATTCCCTGCTGCCGATTTCCCCCAGATTGATTCCGACTTCCTCCCGTCACAGTCCGCGCTGATTTTCTATAACTACTCATGTTTGTGGGTTAATCCTACTGCGAGGATATTATTAGAAATATTGTCTGCTCAATAAAGTAAGATTTAACAACACGAACCTATAGTAGGCAGCAATTAACATGCCAACTATTGTTAACTATATGATAGTATGGTACATGTTAAATTAAAATGATCGGAGAATGTCGAGTAGTGTAAAAAATATCGACAGAATATCGTCGAGCTTTAACTTTGAAACCAGAGGTTCAACCATACGTCCGCATTATGTTGTCATCCCTTTTAAGGGCACCTCTAAAAATCCAATTTTGCGAGCAGCCGCTTTGCGACTTGCCTGCTTACCCCGTTTCGTCACAATACGGCGTTACTCGAAAAAAATTATCGCTCACATATCAACTATATGCCGCGCTCAAATTTTTTACTCGTGCCTTGTCTTGCTTAGAAACTTGAATTTTTAGAGGCGCCCTTAATGGGATGGTTGATGTCCATAACTACTTATGTGTGGGATTAATCGCTACTGCGAGAATAGCTTTCGCATATTCAGGGTGGGAAATATTTTGGGAGGCAAAGAAGCTAATAATCCAGTCCGCAAAAACAAGCCTCTATTGCAAAGTTTGGGCTGAATGGGATATGTAAAACAGCTTTTACGGACAGAAAATTGCCCTCTAAGCCCCGGTCAGAATAGGAAAACATAATGGACTGTAAGTCCGCAGGTCCCGGGTTCGAGCACAGGTTGGGGGTGATTATTTAGCATAATTATCTGGCACGGGTGCATGAGTAGGATAGGATGAGATAAGCTGGAGCAAAGCCCATCAATGTATTGCTCATGTTCAGAATGCTGGTTCTTCAGCACCTGTATAATCTGGCCGACGGAGGGGTTGAATACCAGGTCTGCGACCGGCTCTCCTTCATGCGTTTTCTGAGGCTGCAACTGGAAGACCGGGTACCCGACGTCAAAACGGCTGGCTGTTCCGGGAACAACTCAAAGGTCCAGCCAGATTGGCGAGAAGGGTACGCGGCGTTATCCACAAGACGGATCCACAGAAAAACTAACTTCGTCGCGATTTATAGAGGTGCCCTATATACATAATCAGCGAACCATTGCAAATCAGACTATATTTTAATTATCTGAAAATTTCCCACTGACTTTCGAAGACATCTTTAAAATCAATGCCAAATGAAAAAATCTGAAATTAAATTCACCATAACTCTCGACGACCAAAAGGTGCCTGAAAAAATCGACTGGAGCGCATCTGATATCCAGGAACAAGCTACAGCTAATGCAGTAATGATTGCTCTGTGGGATGCCAAGGAGAAGAATACGCTGCGTATTGATTTATGGACCAAAAACATGATGAAAGAGGAGATGAAAAAGTTTTATCATCAAAGTCTTTTATTCATGGCAGATAATTTTGAACGCGCTACCGGAGATGTGGAAGCCTCGCAAGCGATGAGAAATTTTGCCCAAACGCTGGGTGAAAAAATGAATCTGGTTATGGAAAATAAATTTGTTGCTCTAAAAAATAATTAAACCAATCAAAGTTACCATCCCACCCCTAACACAACAATAACCCAGCAGTATTGCTTCGGGGACAGTTACATATTGCGCCTGAATTCTCTTATGCATAATATTTTTCTTTATTTCATTTTTTTTAAGTTAAGCTTATAAACTTTTTTCTGCTATACCCATGCTCGCAATTTCAACGGTCTGTACTGTGCATAGCGGGCTGGTGCAGATTTCAAGAGGACAAGAATACCGCATCAAAATCGCCCTGATGGGAACATATGGTACCGGGGAGTCAATGGCTTAAAGCCTTTCAACCAACTTTTCTTTAAGGAATTAATTAAAAATGACGAAATCTGAAATTAAATTTACGGTCACTCTCGACGACAACATGGTGGCAGAAAAAATAGACTGGAGCGCTTCTGATGCAAAAGAGAATACGAGCAAAGGAGTAATGATTTCAGTTTGGGATGCTAAGGAAAACAATACAATGCGGATTGATTTCTGGACCAAAGACATGATGGTTGATGAAATGTGTCAGTTTTATCACCAGACCTTTTTATCAATGGCTGATACTTTTGAACGTGCTACCGGAGAAACGGAAGCGGCGAAATCAATGCGAAATTTTGCGCAGCAGTTTGGCGAAAAAGTGAATCTGTTTACAAAAAAAAAGTTTGATGCATAACGTCAACAAAGAAGGGTGCAGTAGTACGTTCTTTCACCGTTAAATTAAATTATTACAATAAAGAGGAAAATTATGAAAACAATCGGTGAACTAAGACAGGCTCTTGAAGGCGTGCCAGATGAACGCGTGCTGAAGGCGCAGGTAATAGCTAAAGACGGGGGCTCGTGGACACTGAATGTCGAGTTTTGCGCTTTGGTACCTGCTGGCTCAAGTATGCCAGGAGGCTCTATGGCGGTGCTAAAACTAACCCATCCTGAATTGGAAACCATGCCAGAGTGGCCAGCACCTACATGATACGCACCTAAATTATTATGGATGTCACCCCGCTTATCCTGGCCTTCATTCTCGGCATTATTGAAGGCCTGACCGAATTCCTGCCCATTTCAAGTACTGGTCACCTGATCATTGCTGGCGACTTACTCAACTTTAATGATGAGAGGGGCAAAGTATTCATGATCGTAATTCAGCTGGGTGCGATTTTGGCAGTGGTATGGGAATTCCGAGCCAAGCTATTGGCAGTAACGCGTGGTTTAGTGGTGCGCGAACCTGTTGCCTGGCGCTTTGCTAGTAACGTGTTGGTGGCATTTCTGCCAGCAGTCGTGCTTGGGCTAATATTCCACCACTGGATCAAGACCTATCTGTTTAATCCTTACACGGTGGCGATGGCGCTAATAGGGGGAGGGTTGGTGATTCTGTGGGTGGAAAAACGAGCGTTTCACCCACACATCAAAAGTATTGAAGATATGCGCTGGCAGGATGCAATCAAGGTGGGATTTGCCCAGTCGGTAGCCATGTTTCCTGGCGTTTCCCGCTCCGGCGCAACCATCATGGGCGGGATGATTTTTGGACTTGATAGACGGGTTGCGACCGAGTTTTCTTTCTTTCTTGCTATTCCTACCATGTTCGGGGCAACCGTCCTCGACCTTTACAAGAACTGGCATCTGCTGTCAGTCACAGATCTGCCAGTATTCGCAGTAGGCTTTATTGCCGCGTTCATCAGCGCCTATCTGGCAGTAGCGGCCTTACTTAAATTTATTTCTAATCATACTTTTGTGGGGTTTGCTTGGTATCGCATTGTATTCGGCCTGATAGTGCTAGTTACCGCATACAGCGGTGTTGTTGAATGGTAAATTTTCAAAGCAATTAGCTACCGATAGCCCTTTATGGCTTAGCTCTGTTCCCACGGTAATTCACGTGCGCGCCAGCCACCGAGCACATTGCGGTGCTTGCTGGCGTCTTTGTCACCTTCAAAGCCTTCCAGCACGTTGTAGGATTCGGCATAGCCGGCTTCAGTCGCAGCTATGGCGGCATTATGAGATCGGGCACCGCTGCGGCATATGAATAATACCAATGCCTCCTTGTCCACCTGCTGCTCAAGCTCTGCTATGAAATGCGGATTGAGTTTCATGCCGGGATATGCAGCCCATTCAATTTCCACTGCATCGGGGATATGCCCCACCCAGTCCAGCTCGGCATGTGTGCGCACATCAACCAGCTTGGCGCCGGGCGCAGCTTGCAGTATTTCGTAAGCCTCATTCGGCAGGAGGGCACCCTCATAGGGTAAATTCATTTCTTTGGCGCGTTTTTGCGCGGCGTTCAAAATTTCTGTGATTTTCCCCATGATATTTTTCCGCTATTGTTCAATATATAACCCGCAAGCACTGCTCGCGGAGGACGATTGCATACTATCCCAATGCAGCAAAAAATCCTATCCGCTCGTACCCTACAAACACCCAAGATCGAGACTCTATAATGCAAGTTCAGCGAGATTATTACGATGATATGCTTACCTCAGTTTCTTGCACCTACAACAATGGTCATGCACAGAAATGGTGCAGGCATATAACATGCGCCCCGAAAAAGAGCGCATATTTAAATCCATTTATCCTTATGGATATGGCAAAATGCTCATTTTAGAGGTGGAATATGGGGTGGAACACTTCGTGCTTGATTCCCAAGTTTAAGTTTGTTTAATTCCCAGTTTATTTTTTAGTTTAGTCGTTAACGTTTATGGAGAGAATTATTATGTCGAAGTCGGTTGCTGATGTTCTTAAGTTACTTAAAGACAACGAAGTTAAATTCGTTGACCTACGCTTCACTGATACCCGTGGCAAAGAACAGCACGTTTCGATTCCGGCACATGTGGTGTCAGATAGTGACGACTGGTTCGAATCCGGCCACGCCTTTGACGGTTCTTCCATCGCTGGATGGAAAGGCATACAAGCATCCGACATGCTGCTGATAGCCGATCCTGCATCCGCTTTTCTCGATCCTTTTATGGACGAAACCACATTGGTGATGACCTGTGACGTTGTGGAGCCATCCGACGGCAAAGGTTATGACCGCGATCCACGCTCTATCGCCAAGCGTGCTGAAGCCTATTTGAAATCCACCGGATTAGGCGATATCTGCTACTTTGGCCCTGAACCTGAGTTTTTCATTTTTGATTCAGTAAACTGGCAAGTAGATATGTCTGGCTGCTTCTGCAAGGTTAATTCCGAAGAAGCAGCCTGGTCCTCAGCAGAAAAATTTGATAGTGGCAATACTGGCCATCGGCCCACTGTTAAGGGCGGTTACTTTCCTGTACCCCCTGTCGATTCGCTACAAGACATGCGCTCTGCAATGTGCTTAATATTGGAAGAAATCGGCGTTCCTGTCGAAGTGCATCACCACGAAGTGGCGACCGCCGGCCAATGTGAAATTGGCACCCGCTTTGACAGCTTGGTGAATCGTGCCGATCAAACCCAGAAGCTTAAATATGTGGTGCACAACGTCGCACATCAATATGGCAAGACTGCGACCTTCATGCCCAAGCCGATTGTCGGTGATAACGGCTCAGGCATGCATGTCCATCAATCCATCTGGAAGGACGGCAAAAATCTGTTTGCAGGCAATGGGTATGCCGGACTGTCCGAATTAGCCCTGTATTATATTGGCGGTATTATCAAGCATGCCCGTGCGCTTAATGCCATCACCAACCCCGGCACTAACTCCTACAAGCGTTTGGTTCCCGGGTTCGAAGCCCCTGTAAAGCTGGCTTACTCGGCGCGAAACCGCTCTGCCTCGATCCGCATCCCCTTCGTGCAGAGTGATAAGGCACGCCGTATTGAAGTGCGTTTCCCGGACCCAACCGCCAATTCTTATCTGGCTTTCACCGCCATGATGATGGCTGGCTTGGATGGCATACAAAATAAAGTTCACCCAGGCGATCCTGCGGACAAAAATTTGTATGACTTGCCACCAGAAGAGGATGCAAAAATCCCAACCGTGTGTTCCAGCCTTGAACAAGCTCTGGAAGCGCTGGATAAAGATCGAGAGTTTCTGACCCGCGGTGGTGTATTCTCTAATGACTTCATTGATGCTTACATTGAGTTGAAAATGGAAGAAGTGACCCGTTATCGCATGACAACGCATCCGGTTGAATTCGACATGTACTACAGTCTATAACGGTTTATATTTGCAACGGGCTTTCCGGAAAAGCCCGTTCACCGGATTCAGAGTTAATAAGATGATTGAACATCGAGTTATGCTTTTGCCGGGGTAAAAAATGGCCATGTTCGCTCCGCAACCCAAGTGTTTCAAGATCACGCGACCTTGAGCTGCATTCATGCGCAAATTCTATATAAACGAGCCGTCATTGATTGTCAGCAATCTTTCCTGAGCTTGGCTGACGGAAGATTGCTGTGTCATTTTCACAGGCTTCAAATATGCTAAAAAATCCGCCCTGGCAGCTGCGCGCGAAGATCGTGTAACTGCGCTTCGAGATTGTGAATCCGAGCGAGGAGAGTCAGAGCCACAGCCAGTCCCTGCGTATCAAGCTCGAAATCATTGCGTAAGCGGCATGCGGTTTTGGCCACAGCAAGACAGCCTACATCAAAAATCCATTCTGCCGAATCCGTATTGGTCGGCACAATGGCACCGCAGTCTACTAGTTCGCTAAGCTCCGCTTCTGACAAACCCGACAGCCTGGCGAGATCTGTTAGCGACAACTCTTGGTATTGATCCATCCAGAGCACTTCGGTGAGTTCAATTTTCATGGCTTGTCTCCTGCTCAAAATGTCCGCGCGGATTGAACGTTGAGATATCCGCCATCTCCTTGAAAATCGCCCGTTCTCGCTCGCTTAGCACGGTAGGCACTACGATCTGTACGATCGCGAAAAGATCGCCTTCGCCATCGTGAGGCTTGGGCAATCCCCGCTTGGGGAGTCGCAGTTTTTGACCGGCATGGGTACCCGGCGGCACTTTGAGGCGGACTGGTCCGCCCAGTGTCGGAACTTCCACGGCGGCGCCAAGTACTGCTTCCCACGGTGTCACTGGCAAATCCAGGTAAAGATCATGACCACTGGCGCGGAATAGCGAATGCGTGTGCAGCGCGATATTGAGATACAAATCTCCATTGCGCCCGCCGTTGAAACCTTTACCGCCCTTGTCCGGCAGACGAAGCCTTTGCCCATCCCCAACACCTTTGGGAATCCGTGTTTTGAATGCTCGCGACACGCGATGCAGATGGCCATTTTCATCGTACTCGGGAACGTTAATATTCAGGTTCACTATCGTGCCCTGATAGACATCTTCTAAGGTAATGTGGGCCGTAACCTCATAATCCTGCCCTGGCACCGGAATATTGCTGCCTCGCTGTTTTGTATTGTGTCTGCCCCCTGTGAGCCCTGCAATGAGATCAGATAAATTGATATCGTCAAATGAGAAGGGCGTGCCACCATACTGTTTCCCCCAATCCGGGGGCGGCCGAAAGTCCTGCCCCGATTGATGACTACCCAGCTGATCGTAAGCGGCACGCTTTTCCGAGTTCTTGAGTGTCTCATAAGCCTCGGAAACTTCTTTGAATTTTTCCTCAGCATTAGTTTCCTTGGAAACGTCTGGATGGTACTTGCGCGCGAGTTTGCGGTAAGCCTTCTTAATGTTCTCTGTAGTGGCAGTTCGTTCGAGGCCAAGAATGCTGTAATAGTCTTTATATTTCATAAATATTATCCAAAAGGAAGGTGCTTGGGTAAGGTTGACAGTGTCTGGCACCAAGTCAACCGCACTCACGCACCTTTTGAACTACTGCTCACTTGACGTCACACATGTCAAAGCAGCACATCAATCAAGTTAAGCGAGCGGCATTCTGTTGTGTCTTAATCACCTATTCTTAAAGCGCCCGCAGAAATGCGACCAAATCTGATTTTTCGGAAGCCGATAAATTGGTCTCCAGCACCAGATTGAAAAACTCTACAGTATCTTCCAATGTGAGCAGCCTTCCATCATGTAAATATGGCGGTGAGTCTTTAATGCCGCGCAACGGAAAGGTTTTAATTGGGCCATCGGCACTGGCCATGCGTCCGTTTATCATGCGTGGCTTGTAGAAACGTTCTACTTTCAAGTTATGCATGAGATTGTCAGTATAGTAGGACCCTGAATGGCAACTGGCACAATTAGCTTTGCCGAAGAATAGTGCCTGTCCTCGGATTTCAGACTCAGTGGCTTTATTTGGATTCAGTTTGCCGTTAACTCCCAGCTTCGGAGCAGGCGGGAAATCCAGAAGCTCCTGAAATTCCGCCATAAAATGGACCTGACTGCCACGTTCGAGAATGTTAACGCCTTTTTTTGTCGCGGTTACCGGATCACCGTCGAAATAAGCCGCGCGCTGCTCGAACTCGGTGAAGTCTTCCACAGATTTGAGTGCCCGCTGCGAGCCAAATAACCGCTGGATGTTCACGCCACGCAAGGATGGTGTATCAATACGATGGCGGAATTCCTGAGGACGGACGTCCCCCGCCAAGTGGGTCGGAGCAATGGTATGCCCGTTGGCATGGCAATCGAAGCAGGCAACCCCACGGCTCGGACGCACGGAGCGCCGGTCTTCCGTCTGGTTAAACTGTTGCTGTGGAAAGGCAGTCAGCAACAACCTTAAACCTTCAATTTGCTTGGGATTTAATATTCCGTTGAACAATTCGTAATAATTGTCCATGGTGACTAGCTTGCCCTGCGAGACATCACCGAGGTCCGGCCGTGTAGTCAAGTATATGGGTGCAGGGAACTCGGGTAAAAAACGATCCGGCAGATCAAAATCTAAATCGAAACGTGTGAGATCGCGTCCCTCTTGCTTCTTGATTTCGTCGATTAGAGGCTTGGGAAACACCATGCCACCTTCTGGGTGATTTGGATGAGGAAGCGGGAAAAAACCCGCCGGAAATAGATCTTTTTCACGAATTTCTTCGGGACTCATTGCCGCGAGGCTCTCCCAGCGCATCCCCTTCGGCAGCTTGACCCGTACTCCTTCCTGAACTAACTTACCACGGGACATTGTGATGCGGTTAGGGGAGCGGTCGCTCAGGTCGTAGCGCTTATTCAGCAAATCCATCTGCCGATTCATCACCTCAGGCTTCTCAGCTTTCATCCGAGCCAGCAGGTCAGGAAAGCTCTCTTTAATCACAACGGGAGCATAGCTCGAGCTCGTTTTTGCCGGTTCGGCAGCGTAGCTAACACCGAAGATCGAGAGTGTCGTAACAAGTATTCCCAAAAACTGCCCAAAGTAACTCAAAGTTATATACCTCATGATGTTATCTCCTGATTCTCTGTGTAGATTTATGAATAATGGACTCGGTGAATGGCATCTAAAATTAGCGTAGGCATTTTACTGATTGGGAATGCATTCTGACTCCTCGCAGTTTGTGAACCTTTGATCGAGACTTGACACATATCTAATCGCGTGCAGAAAACGAGTGTCCGGGTTGCAATGCAGCGAATCAAAACCAAGGTCACCTTATTCGTTTAAACCTTAGTCGCATAATTAGATGCAGTCAGTACGCTAGCGTACACAAAGACATTTATATAACTGCAACAACAGAAATCTCTGTTAATTTCGTTAATAGTTAAAATCTTAGTAAAAGTGGTGAGGTGCAAAAAGACATGGTACATTTACAAATTAGCCATGATTCACTAAAAAATACAATTATTGTTTGTTAAGTACGAATGTACGTGCAAATAATATTCCCTGAAATCAGAATTTGGCCACTTAAAAAATGCGATATGTTCCCCTATTTATTTTGCTGATTTTTCCCTTCATGGCTTGCGGTCAAGGCCATGAAAATAGAGAGGAAAAATTGTATTTCCCGAAAGATGCATCCTACTCGAATCTTATTGAAAATAATAATGCTTATGCGTCGGCAATTTTAGGAAATGGATTCGCGTATGGCGAAGGCGTAGTTGGCGACAGATCCATGGAAGGGAGGACCTTTGAATTCAGGTTCGGCAAAGAAATAAGTGTCCCCGCTTTCCTTGATGAAAAATTTCGCGTCGACTTTATTCATTTCAATGAAGGACACCCTGACAATAATCACCGAGATGGCTTTGCTGGTCAGATTGTTTACAGAAAGCCTTTGAACCAAAAGCTAAATTTAGAATTTGGGCTCGGTCCTTACTTTAGTATGAATACAACCACCATCAAGGGAGTTGAAATCAACGATGCAAAATTGGGAGCTCTGCTTTCAATTGCGGCCTTGGTTGATATTGAAAGATATTCTCCAGGGTTGCATATGCGATTTGCACTAAACCATGTCTCCATGCCAGAAACACACTCCTCGATTGCCTTGCTTGTTGGAGTCGGGAAGTATTTTGACAATGTTCCCGCACGCATCCAGTCAGAGTCTTATGTGAATCCGATTTGGCTTGGAGTGACCGCAGGTATTGCCCAAACCAATCATGGAGAATCAAAGGGAGCCCCAGGGTTTTCGGCCGAAGCAAAAAAATACTTCGGTAACCAATGGGGGGCTTCGATTTCAGGAATTATGGAAGGTGACGACGAAGTTCGGGTGCATCGACACGGCGTGGCTGCCCAAGGATGGTTTGTACAACCCCTGGATGAGAATTGGGCTGTCAGCGCTGGTGTTGGGCCTTATGTAGCGACTAATAAACGAGGATCGGGCGATCTTCAATTGCATGGCCTAATTTCGCTTCAAGTCGAACGATTCGTTGGAAAAAAATGGAAGGGGTTTGTCAACTTTAATCGAGTCGCCACCTTTACGTCTGAAAACGATCGAGACCTGTTGAGAATAGGCGTCATGAGACGGTTTGACATGTAGTAGCCCCTTCAAGACTCATTTCATGTTGGGCGAGGCTTAGGCTTGTTTTGAGAATGGTTTGCAATATTAAATCTGCGCACTTGTCAACGGTCATTTGAAGATATGCGTTTTTACTAATATATTCAAAACTTTTAGAGATATTGCGAAGTGGCATGGAACTGGACAATGATTTTTGTCTCCAATTGCTAGTCAAATTTTTTTATGACCAGAGTGGAATTGCTTCTTAAGCGTATTGAGATAGCAATTCTGCAAATTAGATTGTTACGTAGTCTGAATAATAGGGGTATGGGGATAATGAAGACATCAAAAATCAGCCTGTCTTTAACTTTAATCACAATGCTGTTGGTTGGAGCATTGATGAGCGAGGCGACGTTTGCGGCAGGCGGGTGGAGCGGTGGTGGGCAGGTAGGCGGAGGAGGGCAGGCGGGCGGAGGTCGCGCGGGGGGCACTGGGTGGAGCGGTGGTGGGCAGGTAGGCGGAGGTCGCGCGGGTCCTGGGTTTAGCGGTGGTGGATACGCAGGCGGAGGTCGCGCGGGTCCTGGGTTTAGCGGTAGAGGGCACGCAGGCGGTAGCCGGCATGGCGGCGGCTGGAATCGAGGTACGAGTGTGGGCATCTACTTGGGTGCACCGATTGGTTTTCGCTATGGATATTATCCGTACTCATACTACGGGACCCGGTACTATGGAGCGCCCTATTTTTATCCGCCTGCTTATTATCCTCCTGCGCCCGTTTATTACCCTTACCCGCTGGTGCAACCCGCGCCGGTGACTTACATAGAGCGAAGCGACGAACCACAGGTCGAAACACAGGAAGCACCGAATGATTCTTCGCAAGATGCTCAGGGGTCTTGGTGGTATTACTGCGTTGATGCCAAGGCCTATTATCCATATGTCAAGCAATGCCCAGGAGGATGGCTGCGGGTCGCACCTCAACCCGCACCTAGTTCAGATGACCAGCCTGCATCAGATAATTCGCCTGCCTCATGACGCTTACATTGCGGCTCTCATCCGTGCTGGCGGCAGTTTTGGTACTCGGCGCTTGTACGTCGGTACCGACAGGCCCAGGTGTACTTGTACTGCCGGGCACGGGGAAGAACTTTGATCAGTTCCGCTTAGATGATGCCGATTGCAGGCAATATGCCAGCGCTCAGATAGGCGGCGGCACGGCGAATGCAGCGGCGACTGATAGTGGTGTACGAAGCGCGGTGATCGGAACTGCAATCGGTGCCACCGCGGGCGCATTGTTTGGTGGTCATAATAGCGTAGGTGTGGGTGCTGGCTCTGGGTTGCTCATTGGTTCTATGGCAGGAATGGGCACTGGTGAAAGCTCGGGGTTCAACCTTCAGCAGCGTTACGACTTTGGATATCAGCAGTGTATGTATGCGAAAGGCCATCATGTCCCAGTATCGGGGCGCTTGGATTATTCGCGGCAGCCTGTCAGGAAAAGCAATTATGTTTCGCCACCTCCGCCGAGCGGCTCTCTATCGTCGCCTTCTGCCGGTGCTTCCATGCCCCCGCCTCCTCCTCCTGGTGGCGTTCCACCCCCCGCTCCCTGATGCTCTCATGCCATCGAGCGGTTCGTCTGTTCCACCATCTCCTTTACGATACTGTTAGTTCCACATTTGAAATGCTCTAAAGTATTGTTACAGCTTGACGACAAACAATATGGGTGGAGTCAAATGCAAGAACGAATTTTCTTACCATCCAAATGCCGCTGGATTATTCATTTAAGTGATTGTAGATATAGTCCGCAAAACTAAATAACTTTATATTCCCAGTCACTAGTGTCCCAACGTTAATCGAACAGAAACAACTGGTTGGTCGAATCCTGT
>NZ_CAKMHQ010000036.1 GCF_927312905.1 Candidatus Nitrotoga sp. 1052 | reverse complement strand
CAGGCTACTTCTCATCGGCCAACGTCAAGGCCTGCGCGGAACAAAACATCACCCCATATGGGGATTGTAGGGTTTTGAAGTGTGGCGTCAATCCAATGTCATGAGGGGATGGCAATGGGTGAACCAAACACGGATATCCTGGAGAACATTTGTGGCTTGTACCGACACCAAAACGCCGCACAAACTGTCGGGCAAAGCACCTTTCTGTTGCACGGATGAGCACATCCCGGCTGGTGAAACCACATAACCGTCGGTTGAAACGAGCGTAAAAACAAAAAGGCTTCATGATGTACCCGGCCATGTAGTTATTGTGGGTATTGAATAGGTGCGATCTCGTCGGACAAAACTGGCTAGGCAAAAACTTGCCGGGTAACACTGAATAAATTGACGCTTTCTTAACGGCTTACCACGTTCAATTCCGGCTTCAACTCGTTTTCATCGATATAACCGATGGCGCCGGGTGTGGTTTGGACAAAGCTAATAACTTCGGCGGCACTCGATAGCTCTCTTGGCGGGATACCCTTGCCGATGAAGCGGCGCACCGTCCAATAAGCCGTGTATTTGTCATCTTTCTGATTCAGGTAGCGCTGCAAGAAACGATCACGCAATGCGCCTGCCTTGAGATTCACCGCTGTGACATGCACGCCATCGATTTCGATGACCTTGCCGGTAAATATTCTTTGTACGGTATTCGCGTTCAACTTACTTAGACCAGCATGGCCGATGACAACCACGTTGTCCGCATGCGCCTCGCATATCGCAAGCGCCAGTAGCGCGGAGATCAGCTTGAGTTTGAATTTCATCATGGCTGTCTCCCTTAGAACGTAAAGTTGTAAGAGAGAGAAAACACATTGATGCGTTGATCGCCGGATTTTCCACCCGGCGGCGCATCAATAAAACTGGACGCGATGCCGGTTTGCACGACAGACCATTCGGCTTTGATTTTGCTGTTGATGCCAAGTGAGCAGGAGGTGCCGAGCGCCCATGTGTTTTGGTTATACACCACCATCGCATCGGCTAGGTTGCGTTCAAAAGCATTGACCGCCGGGATAATCGTCTGAACGCCATTTACCGCCTGATACAGGTCGCGGTTTTTCGTGGTTAGCTTGGCGTAGGTCAGATAGGGTGTCCAGTCACCGATTTCTTTTTGCAGACTCAGGTAAAAACCTTTGCTGTCGGGAGAGAGGGTTGAGCCTTCATTTTTGCGTCTGACATATTCGCCGATTGTGCGAAAGCCGTGCCCCAAATCAATGCTGGCACCTAAATTGGTGGTAACGGTTTGTATCTTGGATGGGCCGTCCGCAGCAGGGCAGTAATAGTCACCAATGAATGCCGGCGGGATACCAATCGGTGCGCAACCGCCAGCCGGCGCGGGCACGTACGTCGAAGGCCCCAGTGTCGTGCCGTTGCGTGCCGTGGTATCGGCGAAATGCATACCCGCCAAAAAGGTGTTTCCGCCGCGATTCAAGCTCAGCCGCAGTCCTTTTGACTCGATCGCCAAGGGTGCAAAGAATTCACCCGCCGCACCGCTTTTGGTGAGTACATTACCGGGGTCACGCGCATAGAAGCGCCATGATTCATTCACGGCATTCCCCCAATAGCCATCGAGAATGAATTCGTTCTCGTTGAGCTGCCAGGTCTTGGCGAACGATGCCCCAATGAAGTCCACCGTAGATGCGGAGGCATAAACCTCAACCGGCAAGCGGGCGGACACGTAAGTCTTGCCTATGTTGGCATTCTCGGAATTCAGGTAAAAGGGAATACGTAATTTCCCTACGCGAAACAACCAATCGTTAGTCGGACGGTAGGATAAAAATGCCCAAGTAAAGGTTGGTTGCCAGTTTTGATTGTCACTTAGCAGTGCGGGCGGCGCTACGTTGACTTGTAGCGTTGCGCTCCATTCGGGATTGAATTGGGCATTTAATTGTGCGCCGAATATGGTGTCACGTTCGAAGCTGCCTTTGTTATTGATATAACGCTGATAGGTGTAGTTTTGGTCGGATATGGCATAGCCTATCGTGCCATAACCCGACAGGGAAAAATCGACGGCTTGCGTCGATAAGCTGACTGCGCCGAGTAGGAGGCAGGCAAGCGTGCGCGAACTATTTCTAAGCCGCTTTTGCATGGTCATTAGCATTGTATGAGGCGGATCAAGGCGGCTGCAGGATTTTAGAATTCAACGGCTCTATTGAGAACGCGGCAAATTATAACCGTTTGACTTTTCCTTGGCAGGTTTGCTCAATGCGCAGGCTTTGGACATTTGCAATAGCCATTTAGCTCCACATAGGCCTGGCCGCTTACTGCGCCGCTGACGGTGCACGCGCCTTCCCAATACACCGGACCGACCCAGAAGCTGTGGCTGCCGCGCAGTTCCTGGTTTTGCACGGCAGGCTGCACGGTGAATGTTTCGCTGCCGATTGTCACCGTCCAGCCGGCGGGATAGGTGCAGCCAGTGGTGGGGCTGGTCCAGTAATCCAGTATGGCCACGTCGAATTGATGTGCGGCGAGATTTGTGGTTCGCCCCTGTACGTCGGTGATTGAACCTGATTTTTCTACCGTGGCATCTTCGCCGTTGAAATCGAACAGCATGAATTGGCGGTTGTCTGCCAGTTCGATGGCAAACCATTGCCAGCCTTTATCGATCGCTTGAAACAGCTCGCCGTACTGGCGGTCAAACCAGCTGGTTCCGGTGACTTTGTAAGACTTGTCTTTAATACTCAAGGTGCCAGTCGTCGCCATGTGAGTGCGCGAGTACTAGTAGGTGTAGCCGCCAAAAACATAGGGGTGTGCGTCGCCGCCGTAGTGCAGCGCGGGCGGTTTGGTTGATTGCAGGTCAATATCCAGCACGTAATCGCCGATTGCGCTGTGCAAATGATCTGTGCCATTGCCACCCACCGCGGTGACGGATTTGTTCGCACCGGCACTGAGCTTGAAGCCATTGGGGGTTTTGTTGGGAAGATGGAATTCGACAAATTCCTTGAATTCAAAGCGATTACCGTTCACATCGGTGATGGCCGCTTGCACCAGCTGATCGCGCATGAACAGGAAAGCATCGAAGCTAAAAAACACCACTTCAAAACCGAAACGCTGGCCGTCTTCCGTTTCCAGATGGCCCGTCCAGTACCACCACTGCACCTGCTCGGTGGATAAAAATGCATCGTCTGCGGGCAAGCTCACCGGACCAATCAGACCGCGCTTTGGGCTAAACCAGCACATGAAAATGACCGCTATCAAGAGTATCCACGGCAGTAACGGTGGGTATTTCCAAACCATCAGCGCCAAAATCAGCACGATGAGCCAAGGTAATTTTTGCCAGATTATGCGCATGCTTAGACGTTCCTCGGGGTGGATTTTTTGTGATGCCAAGACTTTACCTGATTGCGTCCAGATTGTTTGGCTAGGTAGAGCGCCTGGTCAGCCAGCTCGAGCAACTCCGCAGCTGAGTTTGTTTCGCTCTGGGTGTTGCAAGCGACCCCGATGCTGATCGTGATATGTGCTGCGGCCGGTGAGTGGGCGTGGGAAATCTGCATGGCAGCAACGGTTTTGCGCAAGGACTCGGCCACTTTGCGCGCACCTTCCAGATCGGTTTCTGGTAGCAAAATGACAAATTCTTCGCCGCCGTAACGCGCTATCAAATCCATCGGACGGTTAATCTCGGCCTGCATGACTTGGGCGACCCGCGTCAAACACTGATCACCCAAGCCGTGACCATAGTGGTCGTTAAACAGTTTGAAGTAATCCACGTCCAGCATCAGCAAGGACAGTTCATGTTGCTGCCGTGCCGCACGCCGCAGCTCGTTGCCCAGCGTTTCGTCGAAACGACGTCGATTGGCGACCTGGGTTAGTCCATCCATGAACGAAAGGCGTTTTAACGCATCGGTTTGCAGTTTGAGCGCAATGTGGTTGCGCACCCGTGCTTTGATAATCGGCGGGCTAATCGGCTTATGAATATAGTCCATTGCGCCCAGCGTCAGTCCAAGTTCTTCATCTTCGGTTTGATTGCGGGCGGTGACGAACAACACGGGAATATCACACGTGTCTGGATTGGCCTTGAGGCGTTTGCAGACTTCATAACCATCCATCTCCGGCATCATCACATCCAGCAAAATCAAATCCGGCGAGCTGGCCGCAACTAGTGCCAGGGCTTTGGCGCCGCTGGTCGCCAACTGGACACGGTAATCCTCGCGCAAGATACTGCTCAACACGCTCAGGTTGGCGGGCACGTCGTCCACCAGCAAGATAGTCGCGCGTTCTGTTTTGGCAAACATGGGGTTGTATTCCGCTATGTTATAAAGTTTCAAGGTTTTAAAGTTTCAAGATTCCGGCAACAAGGCCAGGGCAATATCAAAATCAAAATTATCCAGCGCCACCGAGATGCGATGTACGGTTTGCACTGGCAGCAGGCTTGAAAATGTGGGCATGTGGGCTTGCCATAAATCTGCCGCCTCAACATTGCATTCTCTCAGCAATATTCTGAGTTGGGACAAACAGTCTGGCCATTGCCCTGGTAGCGTGACAGCCTCTGGCTGTGCGCTTGGTTCATACGGCGGCGATGCGGGCGCATTCTCCGACAGATTTTTGAGTAAATGCCGCAGCGCCTCAGGCAATACAGGTTTGGACAAGAATAGATGAGCATTCAACCTGGAGGCCGTGTCGTGCATGAAATCCGTATCGTAGGCGGAGACGATTACCGGTAATGGCTGGTTGTCTGGAGGTTGTGCATGCAGACTGCGCAAGACTTGTTCGCCGTCCATGTCGGGCATGACCCAGTCCAGCATAAGCAGATGATAGGGGCGGCTTTGTTGCCGTGCCTCGGCAATCATCTCTAGCGCAGTCTGCCCGTTTTCGGCGCTGTCGATGCCGGCTCTCGGTGTCTGACCCACGCCAAGATGACGCAGCATTTTAACCAGCGCCATGCGCGCTTCGGGTTGATCGTCCACGACCAAAACGCGCAGGGTCTGTACGCCGGGCAAGCTCGCTGGGGTAGCCGTGCGCTGTTGCGCGCGCAAGAGGCGGGCGGTAAAGATAAAGCGCGAGCCTGCATCGGGTTTGCTTTCCACCCAGATACGCCCTCCCATCAGCTCGACAAAACGCTTGGCAATCGCTAGCCCCAAGCCCGTCCCCCCGTATTTTCGCGTGGTGGAGCCATCCGCCTGGCTGAACTCTTGGAATAAGTGTTCTATCTGTTCCGCCGTCATACCGATACCCGTATCGCTCACGGTAAAGCGTAGTGTCATCGATTCGGCATCTTGTACGTCGATGCCCAGTGTCAACTTGACATGACCGTTATGCGTAAATTTGATGGCGTTAGATAACAGGTTGATAAGGATTTGCCCTAGGCGCAGCGCATCCCCAACTAAAGCGCCACCTTCATCCAGCAAATAAGGGGTGTCCACTTCGAACAATAATTCCACTTCTTTTTCGTAAGCGCGTTGCTGCAACAAGGCCAAAGCATTTGAAACTACCTCCTCAACTAGAAAGCGATTTTGTTCCAGCTCCAGCTTGCCAGCTTCAATCTTGGAAAAATCCAGGACGTTATTTATGATGTCCATCAACATCTTGGCGGCGTTATGCACCTTGGAAACGTAATCGCGCTGACGCGTATTCAGGTCTGTTTTTAGCGCTAAGTAGGCCATACCAAGAATAGCGTTCATGGGCGTGCGAATTTCATGGCTCATCGTAGCCAAAAACATGGATTTGATCTTGGTCGCATTCTCGGCTTGATTGCGTGCTTTTTCCAATGCCACCTGTACGGTTTGACGGCGGCTGATATCGGCTTCAATTGATTGCGCCATACTATCAAACGTCTCGCTCAACACGGCCAGCTCATCTACCTCTGAGTCCCGTGCCGAATCCAGTCGGGTGCGGCTGGTGTAGTTACCCGCGGACAATCGGTCGGCAGACAGCTTGAGTCGCTCGATCGGCTTTAATACTTGGCGACGCACGGTATTAAAAGCTAACCCAACCAGACAGATGGTGACCGCCATGCTTGCCAGCAAAACCATAATGAGCCGCTGCAAGCGTGCGGTTGCTTGCTCGACCTCGCCCTGAGTTCGCTTGCTGACTTGTTCCTTCAGCCCCTCTACAGCGTGTGCCAAATTGGCTTTCAGCTCGTTATAAGCCTGGCTGTAAACCAGCTTGCTGGCAAAATCGAGGCGGGGAGTCCCTTCGGAAACGAATGCACGTTTGTCTGGGTCATAAAGCCCTTGCGTAGCGGCAAAAGCGATCTGTTCGGTTTGTTTCATGGCCTCGGTGGCCGCGAAAACCTGTGTTAGTGTCTGGAGTTCCTGTGCGTTGAAACCCAAAGCGCGCATCCTGTCCGTTAATACATGGCGTTCAACTTGTTCGGGTAGGACATGCAGCACCCGCTCTGCAATCACATCATCCCAATAAGTCGCGGGATTAAACATGGCAGGCGCGGATTTTTTGCCCTGACGTACGGCGAGGATGTCGTAGTAATAAAACAGATAGCGCGGTTCACCGGTGGTCGTGTAGGCGCGCACCAAACTGGCCAGTTGCTCGGTCTCTTGTTGCAGTTCGTTGGACAATTGAATGGACAGCCGCCGATGCTCTTGCACGGCCATCATTTTGCTGTACGCCTGCTCAATCAGCACGACACATAACATATTCGCGCCCAATACCAGCAGCACCCCCACAGAAAACCAGATTGAGAGTTTGCGCAGTTTCATCAGTGCGGGCGACTGTCTAAAGCGATGTGTTCACAATGTTCAGGCATATTCGTCGCGCATGACTGCTTTCAGCATAAGGTTTCATCATCGTGCCACAAGTTTCACCGTCAGGCCATCAGAGTTCACCATCCGGATAGCTGGATTGTATCGAATACTCTCAGGCACTTCACTAACCGCAACATAGCCGTGGTCATATCACGACCAACGGCATGCAGAGTGAGAGCATCAATATTTCCTCGATCACCCTCACTCCATAAACTGCTCAAGATGCGCAAGAAAGGCGCGCGTCTTGGCGGGCAGGTAGCGGCGCATGGGCATCACTGCCCAGGCGGGGACGACGGGTAGACACCACTTCGATAATATCCGCACCAAACGTTTGTGGCGCACGTCTTCTGCCACAAAATAATCCGGTAACGCACCGATACCAGCACCATCCAGCAGAAGCTGCTGGATCATGTCAGGTGAATTCAGGGTGAGACGTCCGGGTGGAACCCCTTCCCAAACAGCCTTGTCACGTATTAGTTTCCATGGGACTGCGCTTCCTCGTGCCGAGAGCAAACGAACCGCCGCATGATGCTCCAGCTCATCAGGATGCCGCGGTGCAGCATGAAGTGCGAGATAAATAGGGCTGGCGTAAAGGCCGAAACGAAGCTCGTCTATCTTGCGTGCCACCAGCGTGGAGTCGTTTTCCAGCGCACCCATTCGAATGGCAAGGTCGAAGCGTTCGCCGATCAGATCAACGCGCCTCGAAGACAGATCGAGATCAAGTTGTATCTCGGGATAGGTTTCGATGAAAGTGGCGATGGCGCGCGAGAAATAGTGTCTGGCATAGTCACCCGGCATGGAGACGCGCAAGCGTCCACGCGGCTGCACATCCTGACTGCGCACGAAATCTTGCGTGATAGCGACCTCTTCTGCAACGCGCCGACAATGATCAAGGAATTCCTGCCCAAAGTCGGTGAGTGTGAGTCGACGAGTAGTGCGCAACAGCAGCCTCTGTCCAAGTGATGCTTCAAGATTCGTCAAGCGGCGAGAGACCGTGGCTTTGGGCATGCCGAGATGTTCTGCTGCACGCACCAAACTTTCTTGCTCGACGATGGCGGCGAATAGGATGTAGTCGTCAGCGGAGATATTTTTTTGTTCCATTTGTGGAACAGTTTATCCCATATTCATGGCTTTATCTATTTTTTCGAGCCGTCTAATATGTACTCACTATCTGTCAATTGAGGAGTCAACATGAACACCATCAATCAAACAATGCTGCACCAATCGCGCGGTGTCGACCGCATCATCGAAGGTGTTGCCACCTCGGATGGCGCAGGCGTGAAACTGACCCGCGTGCTTACGGGCAAGCTGCAGCACCGCCTTGATCCATTTTTAATGCTGGATGCATTCGGCAGCGACAACCCGGACGACTACATCGCGGGTTTCCCGGATCACCCGCATCGTGGTTTCGAGACGGTTACCTATATGCTGTCCGGACGTATGCGGCATCGAGATAATGCAGGACACGAGGGGCTGCTGAAACATGGTGACGTTCAGTGGATGACTGCTGGACGCGGCATAATTCATTCTGAAATTCCCGAGCAAAAAGATGGCGTGATGGAAGGTTTTCAGCTGTGGCTCAACCTGCCTGCGAAGCGTAAGATGGCCGAGCCTTGGTATCGCGACATCGCAAGCCAGGAGATTCCAGAATACGTAACGGCAGAAAACGTTACCGTGCGTGTGATTGCTGGAACAAGCAACGGCGTGGCAGGCGTTGTTACACGCGAAGATACAGAACCAATGTATCTGGACATTCACTTGCCTGCGGGCGCTTCGTTCTCGACGGCATTGCCTGCCACGCATAACGCTTTCATCTACGTCTATCGCGGCGCGGTGAAGGTTGGTGACACGCTGGTGGAGTCTCATCGCATGGGTATTTTGAACAATATAACGGAAGCCGATGGCGTGACGCTCACAGCGACGGAAGATGCGCGTCTGCTTCTTATCGCCGGCAAACCGCTCAACGAACCGATCGTGCAGTACGGGCCGTTTGTGATGAACACGCAGGAAGAGATCCATCAAGCGATGGACGATTTCCGCAACGGGCGCTTTGCATAGGTTTCAAGTTTTTTACGACTCAATTCAAAAGAAGGAAAATAACATGACCACCACTTTGTTTACCCCCACCACGCTAGGCAAACTGCAACTGAAAAACCGCATCGTCATGGCACCACTGACGCGCTCACGCGCCATCGGCAATGTGCCGAACGAACTGATGGAAAAGTATTACCGGCTGCGCGCCGGAGCCGGACTCATCATCACTGAAGGCACATCGCCCTCGCCGAACGGACTCGGCTATGCGCGCATTCCCGGACTATTTAATGACGCACAAGTGCAAGGCTGGCGGCGAGTAACGGACGGCGTTCATCAGGCAGGTGGAAAAATATTTGTGCAACTGATGCACACAGGACGAGTTAGCCATCCAGCCAATATGCCAGCCGACGCCAAGGTGATCGCACCTTCCGCCATTGCCGCGCCGGGCGAAATGTGGACGGACAGCAATGGACTGCAGCCACATCCTGTCCCTACCGCAATGAACGAAGCCGACATTGCTCAGGCCATCGCCGAGTATGCGAATGCTTCCACGCGGGCGATTGAAGCTGGATTTGATGGTGTCGAGTTACATGCAGCAAACGGCTATTTAATCGATCAATTTCTTAACACAGCTTCCAATCAGCGCACTGACCGCTGGGGCGGCAGTATTGAAAATCGAATCCGCTTCGCCGTGGAAGTTGCCAAGGCTGCTGCCGTTGCTATCGGTGCAGATCACATCGGTATGCGCATTTCACCTTATGGTGTTTTCAATAGTATGACTGCCGATGCTGAAATGGACGCGCTTTACGAACGCTTGATCGCCGAATTAAACAGTATCGGCTTGGTGTATATCCACATCGTGGATCACAGCTCGCAGGGCGCACCGGAAGTTAGCCCAGCGTTGAAGGCAAAAATACGTGCCGCGTTCAAAGAGAAATACATTTTGTCAGGCGGCTATGATTTGACTCGGGCGAATGCCGATCTCGATTTACAACGTGGCGACCTCGTCGCATTCGGCCGCCCATTCATATCCAATCCCGATCTGGTGGAAAAACTACGCAATGACAGCCCCTTGGTTTCACCAGACTCCAATACCTTTTATACACCCGGAGAAAAAGGATATACCGACTATTAATGGATCAATGGCTATGACGGAGCCATTGCTGCTAGTCTTCTATTCTATGGTTAGCTGCTATCTTATGATTCGGCTGCTGACCAGCATATTTTGTTTGTTGGGCTATACCTAATGGAAGAATACAAGATGAATCTGCGCTTCATAAAATCCGCAACCAGTTCTACTGAATATAAGGGCTATGCATGAACAACAATACCAAGGCAGTGGCTCTGGTTATCGTCGGGGCTGCCCTGATGGCAATACTTGCTTTTTACTTCAAGGACAATCTCGCTTCTGCAGTGCAGTGTAATGATGGTATGCGCAATCCTGTAAATATCGATAATTTCACCACCAAATATTGGGCTAACTCTGCCGAGTTTGAAGCCAGCATTGGGGAAAAGGGAAAGCTGTCTGGAAAACTGAACCCGACGCAACTTAAAGCTGTAACTGATGCGTTGCAGCAGGCGAACAAATTCAGGAAAGTTGTAGTGGCTGGGTCTAATAGCTGCGCAATAACGAAGCTACAATACGCCAAATTCGGTAGCCGTTTTCAACAGTTGGACAACTTGTCGCGGCAGATCGACAGTCTCGCTGCTGTTCCGAGCCCGACTGATAGCGACAAAGCCGGGCTAACCCGGCTGATTGACGAATATGTCGCGATTAGCCAGCAGCTAGCGAAGAGTTCCAAGAACCAGTAGATGATCACCGGCTGGACACTCATCGACAGCACATCCGCCCAATTTACGCCTGGAAAAAAAAGTGGACGCTACCCTTTTAAGCACGCTTGGATATACGGAAGAGTATTGTGGCCATGCTTCACGAAAAGGGTAGCGTCCACTTTTTTCAAATTCACATAAATTCGTGCGGTCAAGTTTTGGGGTTTGCACCTAGGAATTACAGGATTGATCCTAATCTCGGCTGAAATGTTACATTAATAATTTAACGGTTCCATAGCATAAAATTGCCGGGATGCGTTATGCGAACTCAGGCATGGGTGGTGAAACATGAGGAGGTATATTGCACAGCTTGGCCAAGATTAGTTGAGCATTCCACAACCTGGCCGCCTGAGTGCGGTTTTCTACGTCAAGCTATGCAAGAGGATCAGAACAGCAGCAAGAATCAACTTAGCAAAAAAATAAAAAGCCAGCATATTCACTGGCTTAATTCGCTTTCTTGGCGGAGAGGGTGGGATTCGAACCCACGGTACGGAAAACCGTACAACAGATTTCGAGTCTGTCGCATTCGACCACTCTGCCACCTCTCCGCAGGAGTTGATTTTACCATCAAAGGATAAAATCAGGCAGAATGTTCATATGATCAAGTCTATACATTCATTCCTTTCAACATATATCAGAGCAAGACTCTTCGCACTTGCATTGCTGAGTGTCGCTTTGCTCGCCGCCTGTGCGCCTGAAGAACCATCCAAAAAGCCATGGCGAGAAGAATTAACGGTCATCGTGGTGCCAGCTGAGAATAGTGTGGACTCTGAATTCGAGCTTCAACTCGTTAATCTTTTTGCCGAAAAATTGCGCGTAAAAATAAAGTTTATACCGCTGCCGCTGGATCAAGTGATGCAGTCCATTGTGACGAACAAGGCACATTTCGCCGCATCCGGATTACGCAGCAACGGGGGTGAGAGCGTGAGGTTTGGCCCGTCCTATCAAACGGTAAGTGAGCAGGCGGTATGCAATGGCGCGCCTCTGCGGCGCATGGAGGGGCTCCTTAAAAAAAATATCGCCGTCGTGGCCGGTTCCGCACAAGAAACTGCCTTGCATGAAGCACAGAAGAAGTTTCCAGCCCTGCACTGGCACATACGCCCCAATCAGTCAGCTGCACAACTACTGAAAGAGGTGGCGGAGGGCAAGCTGGAATGCACTGTCGCCAATGAGGAACAACTTGCGCTGGCACGCAATTTCCATCCCAACCTGGATTCCACGCTCGATATTGCTACACCTTCCAAGCTAGCTTGGGCGTTTGCGCCGGACGCCGACGCTGAGTTATTGGCAGAAGCAGAGAAGTTTTTCACTCTCATTAAACAAGATGGCACTTTGCACCGCCTGCTGGATCGCTATTACGGACACAACAAGCGGCTTGAATCGGACGACGCGGTTGCATTTATCACCAAGGCGCGAACTGTGTTACCACATATTCGAAGTCTGTTTGAAGAAGCGGCTACTATAACCGGGATGGAGTGGCAACTATTCGCCGCTCTCGCCTATCAGGAATCGCATTGGAATCCGCTTGCCACTTCGCCTACAAAAGTGCGCGGCATGATGATGCTGACTGAAGAAACAGCTGACCGTATGGGCGTAACCAACCGGCTAGATGCACGCCAGAGCATTATTGGCGGGGCGAAATATCTGCTGTTGCTGAAGGAGCAACTGCCACCACGCATCAATGAACCAGATCGCACCTGGCTAGCTCTGGCAGCTTATAACCAAGGATATGGGCACCTGGAGGATGCACGCGTGCTGACACAACAACAAGGTCACGATCCAGACAAATGGGCAGATGTGAAGAAGGTGATGCCGCTACTGGCGCAACCACAGTATTTTGAACAGACCAAATACGGTTATGCACGCGGCGGCGAAGCGGTTAATCTGGTTGAGATGGTGCGTATGAACCATGACATGTTGAATAGCCTGCCTTTAGGCACCGTGCCGCGACTGATTCCTCCGGCGCAAGATAATAAGATGCTGGGAAAGAGTAAGAAAGAAACACAACACCACTCATCCTCAAATGCCATCAATGATCTATCTGCGTCCAGTA
This sequence comes from Candidatus Nitrotoga sp. 1052, assembly GCF_927312905.1. Classification (GTDB taxonomy): domain Bacteria; phylum Pseudomonadota; class Gammaproteobacteria; order Burkholderiales; family Gallionellaceae; genus Nitrotoga. The sequence continues at coordinate 43,442 of NZ_CAKMHQ010000036.1, read as the reverse complement.
AATCTCTCAGCATCTATCACCCTGCAAAGGACGGGGCACAGCATGCACGCTAATTCAACTCACCCCGCCTCCAAATCATTACACTTCACGAATCACCAAGAGAACTTAATAGCCATAACTTTCATGTACTCTTTATTAACACGGCCCAGCATTGTTTCAAGTTCACCTTGCCAAGCGCCTGTCACCTTTAACAAACCTTCCTCTTTACACAGCGCTTTAAGAGCAGTCGAATCCGGTATATTGTCATTGAGAAGTTGTTTCAGGTTAAGAACCGACTGGTAAAAATCTGCGCAACTTTTTGCGAAATCCTTGAATCGCATGTCGATTGCCAAATGCTGAAGAACTGGACTCTCCTCTTCCAGAAATGTGCTATCCACATGCTTTAAATCATCCATCAGATTCATGATTTTATTTTCAGAAGCTTCAGAATCCACTTCGTTCACTTGCTTCGCAATGTGGAACGTGTTTTTCAATGATGTCGCCAGTTTTTGGCAGTTTTCCTGCAACTCAGCTGCCATCTCTCTGCGCTGGGCAAGAGCATCACTTCTAAGCTCAATGGGGCGCTTCAAAATGGTGCTCAATGTTGAAATTCCCGATATTTCCATTTCTATCTCCTTATACTCATACAACAACGACTACCTATCAGGTAGACACATTTTTTAAAGGCACCTTAAATATACATTGCTACCGGGAATGGTATGTCACACCATTCCCCATTGCGACAACCATGATCATCACGATGCCCTGATATATTCCAATTTTCCCATATAAGGCCGTAACACCTCAGGTACAACAACACTCCCATCAGCTTGCTGGTAATTTTCCAGTATAGCAACCAATGTACGCCCTACCGCAAGACCGGAACCGTTAACTGTATGCAGCAATTCCGGCTTTCCCTGTTCATTTCGGAAGCGCGCCTGCATACGTCGTGCCTGGAAGGCTTCAAAATTGGAGCAGGAAGAAATCTCGCGGTAGGCATTCTGGGCCGGCAACCAAACTTCAATGTCATAAGTCATTGCGGCAGAAAAACCCATATCACCCGTACACAGTTTCATTACCCGGTATGGCAAAGCCAGTTTTTTCAAAATCGTTTCGGCATGTGCCAGCAATTGTTCCAGCGCATCATAGGAATGCTCAGGATGCACAATCTGCACCAACTCTACTTTGTCGAATTGATGCTGACGGATCATGCCGCGCGTGTCGCGCCCGTAGGAGCCGGCCTCGCTGCGAAAGCAGGGGGTATGCGCCACAAATTTCAGCGGCAGTTTCTCTAGTGGAGTGATGCTGTCACGCACCATGTTGGTCACTGGGACTTCAGCCGTGGGAATGAGGTAGAAATTCTGTTCACCTTCTTCACCCAGCTGACGCGGCACACGGAACAAATCCTCCTCGAACTTCGGCAGCTGTCCGGTGCCACGCATGGAGTCTGCATTTACCAGATAAGGCACATACACTTCGGTATAGCCGTGCTGCTCGGTATGAATGTCGAGCATGAACTGCGCCAGTGCACGATGCAGGCGCGCCAGCGGGCCTTTTAACAGCGAGAAACGCGCGCCGCTGATCTTGGTGGCAGTTTCGAAATCCAGCCCACCCACATCCTCGCCCACACTGACGTGATCCTTAACTTCAAAATTAAATTCAGGCGGCGATCCTACACGGCGCATTTCAACATTGTCGGCCTCTGACTTACCTACAGGCACACTGATGTGTGGTGTGTTTGGAATGACCGAGAGAAAAGCCTGCAAATCTTGCTGTATATGCTCAAGTTGCGCCTCAAGTTCCTTAAGCTCATCGCCCAAGCCGGCCACTTCCGCCATGATGGCCGACACATCCTCGCCCTTGGCCTTGCCCATGCCAATCTGTTTGGAGGTAGCATTGCGCTTGGCTTGCAACTCTTGCGTGCGTGTTTGAATGGTTTTACGCGCACTCTCCAGCTGCCCAAAACGAGCCGTATCCAGCGGGTAACCCCGTGTCGCCAGACGTTCCGCCACACCGTCCAAATCATTGCGTAATACTTGTAGATCTAACATGCTCTTCTCCAAAGCGAAACAACTCTTACTCGGTTACATGCTGTAATCATTTTTCATTTCTCTTTGCCGCAGCATCCAGCTCACGAAGGTGGGCCAGTTTTTCCGCGATCTTAGCTTCCAGGCCTCGCTCGGCAGGTTGGTAAAAACTGACCTCCGGCAACCCCTCCGGAAAATAATTTTCTCCTGCTGCATAGCCTTCCACTTCATTATGTGCGTAACGATAGTCTTTACCGTAATCAAGCTGCTTCATCAATTTGGTCGGCGCATTGCGCAAATGCAGCGGCACCGGGCGCGACCCGTCTTGGGCAACCAAGGCGCGGGCGGCATTATACGCGACATAACCCGCATTCGACTTGGCCGCAGCTGCCAGGTATAGCACCGCTTGCGCCAATGCCAGCTCGCCCTCCGGCGAGCCCAGTTGCTCGTATGTCTGGGCGGCATTCAGCGCTAATTGAATCGCGCGCGGATCGGCCAAACCAATATCTTCCCATGCCATACGCACAATGCGTCGCGACAGGTAACGCGGATCGGCACCGCCATCCAGCATACGCACCAGCCAATACAGAGCGGCATCAGGATTGGAACCTCGCACCGATTTATGCAAGGCGGAGATCTGATCATAGAATGCTTCGCCACCCTTATCGAAACGACGCAGGTTCTGCGCCAACGTGTTGTCCAGGAAGTCGGCATCGATGCGCGTAACATGTGCGGTCTGAGCGGCGGTTTGCAACTGCTCAAGCACGTTGAGCAAGCGGCGCGCATCGCCATCTGCATAGCCGACGATGCGTTCACGTACCGCATCGTCAAATTCCAAATCCGGCAAGGCAAGCTGTTCCGTGCGTTTGAACAGTTGATTCAATTCTGCCTCGGACAAGGCTTGCAACACATAAACCTGGGCGCGCGACAACAACGCGCTAATCACTTCAAATGAAGGATTTTCGGTGGTCGCGCCAATGAAGGTGACCAAGCCCTGTTCGACGAAAGGCAGGAATGCATCCTGCTGCGATTTATTGAAGCGATGTACCTCGTCCACAAACAAAATGGTGTGGCGCCCGCTCTGCTGCAAGGTGTGCTGCGCTTGCGCAATAGCGTCGCGGATGTCCTTCACCCCGGACAGTACCGCCGATAGCGGAACGAACTCGGCATCAAACGACGAGGCCATGAGCCTGGCCAAGGTGGTCTTGCCCACTCCGGGTGGCCCCCACAGAATCATGGAATGCAGCTTGCCGGATTCAAACGCCAAGCGCAGTGGCCGGCCCGGTCCCAGCAGATGGGATTGCCCGATAACCTCGTCGATATGCTTGGGCCGCAGACGCTCGGCCAGGGGCGCGGCGGGTGCAGGAGGATCGAACAGGTTTTCACTGGTGGGGGACATAATCCGGCAATGATTAAGGAGAAGTTGCCTTTTTTAAAAAAGGCTGAATAATACTGGCTATGAGATGCTATCTTAAATAAGTCTAAAGTGATTATTTTGATTGCGCAAAAAAAAAATAAATTTCCTATAAATAATTTATTGAACCCATTAGCGCTTAAATATTTAACTACATTAATAAATCAAAAACAATGAGAACTTTAACTAAACAAATGCAATCAGCCATTACTCCTGCAATGGCATTAATGTTATTAAAAGAAGGCAATAAAAGGTTTGAAAAGAACATTAAAATAAACCGTAATCTGTTGCAACAAGCCGGTGAAACATCAGAAGGTCAAAATCCATTTGCGGTTATTTTAAGTTGCATAGATTCTCGCACCTCAGTGGAATTAGTTTTTGACCAGGGTTTAGGCGATGTATTTAGTGTGCGAATTGCCGGCAATATCATGAATGAAGATATTCTTGGCAATATGGAATTTGGCTGCAAAGTCGCTGGCTCTAAAATAATAGTGGTTTTAGGCCATTCCAAATGCGGCGCCATAAAAGGTGCTTGCGACCACGTAGAAATGGGTAACCTAACCGCCCTATTAAGTAAAATACAGCCAGCGGTTTATGATGAAAATAGCGAAACCGAAAATCGTAATTCAAGCAACCCTGAATTTGTGGAAAAAGTAGCCACCATCAATGTAAAAAGAACATTACACGCCATCATGGAACGTAGCCCCATTTTAAAAGAGATGGTTGAAGCAGGTGCGATTGGCCTTGTCGGCGGAAAACATGACATCGCAACAGGTGTGGTAACTTTTTATGACGACACGTTGATTATCAATAATCCTAAATAGACTGCTTTCAAATATGATCTTATCCCCAGAATAAGTTAGGGTTAGGAAAGGGTTACTCACCCAGTACGTCCGCCCCTTTGGGCGGTACAAACTTGAACAATTGCGGTGATAGTTGTGGGTTGCGTTGCAGCTTCGAAAAACGAAGCACGGTGGTATGGCCAAAAGCATCTTGCAATTCCATAACCATTAGCTCGGATTGCGCGTTAAACCCCATGAGAATTTTCTCGAAGCTGGTGTCCTTCGCACGGGGCGTAGCTTGCAGCCATTCCAGGCTATCCTTGGTTCCGTTATCTTTCAACTTAAAGCCGCGCTCAATTTCATTGTTACCAGACAAGAGCGCCGCCGGGCTGCTGCCCAGCGCTGCATCTATTTTTTTCACTGTGACCTGATTAAGTTCCACGTCGTGCAGCCAGAATTTCTCGCCATCGCCCACGATCAATTGTTCAAAAGGCTTCTGATAGACCCAGCGAAATTTTCCGGGCCGTACAAACTGCATGGTGCCGGAAGCCGACTGAATGCGCTTGCCACTTTTGTCCCGAACCTCTTGAGTGAAATTGGCCTGTGCTGAATGCGTGGACGCGATGAAATTTTTCAGCTTATCAGTGGCTCCGGCATACGCGGAGAGAGGCAAAGCAAAAAATAAAAAAATAAAAAACTTGTACATGTGGAATTCCTCTCTGCATTGACCTCTTCTTGTCGGGAGAGGTTAGATGGGTTTGGGTTTAACTGCTCACTCCTGCCTGGCAGGCGCAATCACTTCACGGTTGCCATTACTCTGCATGGGCGTCACCACTCCGGCGCGCTCCATCTGTTCTACCAAGCGCGCGGCACGATTGTAGCCAATACGCAAATGGCGCTGCACCAGCGAGATAGAGGCGCGACGCGATTTCACCACGATATCCACCGCCTGATCATATAGTGCATCGGCTTCTACGCCACCTCCACTTTCGACTTCGCCGCCCGCGTCAAGTTCATCCAATGAAGTTAGCACGCCTTCGACATATTGCGGTACACCCAGCGCCTTGAGATATTCGGCGACGCGGTGCACTTCCTGGTCGGAAACGAAGGCACCATGCACCCGCTGCGGGTAGCCAGTACCAGGCGGTAAATAAAGCATGTCGCCTTGGCCGAGCAATGCCTCCGCACCCATCTGATCGAGGATGGTGCGCGAATCGATCTTGCTGGACACCTGGAACGCCACGCGTGTTGGCACGTTCGCCTTGATCAGGCCTGTGATAACGTCCACCGAGGGACGCTGCGTCGCCAATACCAGGTGAATACCGGAGGCGCGCGCCTTCTGCGCCAGACGCGCAATCAACACCTCGACCTTCTTGCCCACTACCATCATCAGGTCGGCCAACTCGTCGATAAACACCACAATGAACGGTAACTCTTCCGCCGCTTCAGGGTTTTCCGGAGTAAGCGTGAATGGATTGGTCAGCGGTCGATCCGCCTTGATGGCATCGCGCACCTTCTGGTTGTAACCGGCAATGTTGCGCACGCCGAGTGCCGACATCAGGCGATAACGCTTGTCCATTTCCTGCACGCACCAGTTGAGCGCAGACGCAGCTTGGCGCATATCAGTCACCACGGGGGCTAACAGGTGCGGGATGCCTTCATACACTGACAGTTCGAGCATCTTGGGATCAACCAGCAACAGCCGTACCTGCTGCGGCGTGGCCTTGTACAGCAGACTCAGAATCATGCCATTGATCGCCACCGACTTGCCGGAACCGGTGGTACCTGCCACCAAGACATGCGGCATTTTGCCCAGATCGGCAACCACGGGTTTGCCGGAAATATCCTTGCCCATTGCCATAGTGAGCGGCGAATTCATACCCGCGTAATCCTGCGAACTGAGAATTTCGGACAACCGCACCATCTGCCGCTTCGGATTGGGCAATTCCAACGCCATGTAGGATTTGCCCGGAATAGTTTCCACCACGCGAATGCTGACCACAGATAGTGCGCGCGCCAAATCTCTCACCAGACTGGTGATCTGGCTGCCCTTTACCCCTACTGCAGGCTCGATCTCGTAGCGCGTAATGACCGGCCCCGGGTAGGCCGCCACCACTTTCACTTCCACGCAGAAATCTTTAAGTTTGCGTTCAATCAAACGCGAAGTAAATTCCAGCGTGTCGGCAGACAACATTTCAACCTCATGCACCGGCTGATCCAGCAGATGCAGCGGCGGCAGCGGCGAATCGGGCATATCCGGAAACAATGGCACCTGCCTCTCTTCCGACACACGCGCAGACTGCCGCACTTCAATCAGTGGCTGCTCGATATATATCGGCAGATGGTTCTCTACACGTTTTTTTTCTTCTTCCACCACAACCTGACGCTCGCTCAATGCTTGTGCACCAACACGCTTGTCCTGCCAGGTCAGCCAAGCATTCTGCGTCCAGAAATAGAAAGCTTCAAGAGCCGTTCCTAATCGGTCAGTAAACCGCAGCCAAGACAGACCACTGAACAAACTAAATCCGATGGCTATCAACACCAGCAGAAACAAGGTGGCACCGGTAAACCCCAGCAAATGCGCCAACCCGTCACCCAGCACCACGCCCAACATACCGCCTGGCGCGTATGGCAGCGCGGCCTTCAGGGTATGCAGCCGCAGCGCTTCCAATGAACTGCTGGCCAGCAACAACACGACAAAGCCGATCAGCGCTACCCATAAGGCACGACGATCGAACAGGCTGTTTTGCGATATGCCGCGATAGTCCACCCATATCTGCTGCAACAGGAATGCAACCCACCACCAGGCAGAGAAACCGAATACATACAGCAGCACATCCGCCAACCAAGCACCGAACACGCCGCCCGAATTATGTGGCACAGCACCGCTGGCGCTATTCGACCAGGCAGGATCGTTTCGATCATAACCATACAAAATGAGGATTAAATAAATTGCCACCGCAACCAGCAGCAACAAGCGCGATTCGCGCAGCAATGCAGCCAACCGACCTGATAGCGGAGAGGTTTTTTCAAGCTTTCTACTCAATAACGCCATAGTGCGTTCATACCCCATTTTCTTGACCATCACACCTTACAGATAGGTGAAACCTTCCCCCGGCTCAAGACATCTTGGCGCGCCATGTGCGGTAACAATTATAGCTTGCGCGCGCAATCCGGCGCACAGGCCATTCTGTTTCTGGAGAAATAGACAGTTTCATTTACAGCCTCTCAACTCCGAACTGAACCGTTACATTTCCTCAAGCAATTCGAGTTTGAGCTGCATGGCCACCATCCTCGCATCCGGCTGTGGCTGCCAAGGTACCACGCCAAGCAGCGGTGCGGCCAAGCGTTGCTGTAATGCCACAACATTGTCTTGTACCGCGAGCATATCTGCATCCAGCACATTGGCCACCCATCCGGCACATTTTAATCCACATGCCTCAATCGCGCTTGCTGTCAGCAGCGCATGGTTGAGACAGCCCAAACGCATGCCCACCACCAAAATAACAGGCAAACCCAATTGCAGAGCCAAATCGGCAATGTCTTGATTGTTATTCAGTGGCACTCTAAATCCTCCCGCACCTTCTACTATCACCACATCCGCTTGTGATGCCAGCTCGTGATATGACGTCAGGATGCGGGCGAAATCGATGTGCACACCTGCATTCCGTGCAGCAATATGCGGCGCAATAGAACTTAGAAAACAATAGGGATTAATCTGGCCATAGCTCACCAGTACATTGCTGACCGCCTGCAATTGTTTCACATCCTGATTATGCCCATCGTCATCGCAACCCACCGCCACCGGCTTCATGCCGACTACGCGCTGTCCTCGCGCAGCAAAGGCATGCAGTAGTGCGCAGCTAATCAGCGTCTTGCCGACTCCAGTATCAGTACCTGTTATGAAGTAATTCATATTATCCTCGAATGCCTGGGTTTCCTGCGCGTAGGCTGGGGCGATTTGACGCATAGCAGGCTGGTGCTGAATGAATAAATTCGCCACAGACATAGGGTCATATAACAGGTTTCAGCGAGATATAAAGGATTGCACTAAAGATAAGGTCAAGATACTTAACTATCACGTTTCCCATATGCAAAGAATGAGTGTGGTAATTAACTGTGCCAAGCTCGAAACCGAAATGAAGCTGTCTAGCGTGTAGTGAGGCGACTGCTGGGTAGCTCGTGCTGAGTGTTACTAACGCCTTGTCTCTTTAATTTTACATAGCGTTAATTTATGCACATCGCAACTTGAATAGATTGCGATGTGCACATAGGAAGCTTATTTAAGAAATTATTTTAGTACACATTTATTTCCGAGCTTACTCTCCGCCTTGAACACCAAGGTGACCGCCCGTTCCAAGCCCGCCTTTAACCTCTTGTGCTTTGTAAGCACGCACGGCTTTCACCATATTGTTGTAGGAATCGGTGAATGCGGCCACAATAACTTTTCCTTCAGCAGTGTTGGAATAGCCTCCGCCTACCCCGCCAAGCGCACTTCCGAATAAGCCGCCCATGAATCCAAAGTCCATGTTGCGTGAACTACCCTCAGCTGCAGCTAGCTGAACGCCAGAACGGTTATCAACCAAGGTCAACATGGTACTGGACTCTTTGGCAGAGATACTGCTGCCCAGTAGAGCGCCAAATGACCCAAAGAGGCCGCCAATAGCAGCACCAGCACCTCCGGCATTAGTGTTGCTGAAAGTGATGGAAGGACTCATAGAGTAGTCAGCCGCTACCATTTGTCCTTTTTGGAACTTGGAACCCTTGCGCATCTCTCCTGATTCCGCCAATGCACGTTCCCCCATCATATTGCCCATCGCACGCCCCCGGTCTACAACCACAAAGCAGTTAGACTGTTGAACAAGCATCTTAAGTACGGGAGTAGTGGATCCTAGTTTCATTTGCCCAGTTAGGATGCCATACCATGGGGCGTTGGTGTCCTCGACGACTGCCAAGGTACCCAGAGATTCGGCACATTTTTCAAGCTTGCTGTTGGCGTTCTGTGATGTTGCACCACCCGCAGAGCCTGTGGCGGTCGTTTTCGCTTCCTGAGACCCCATCTGCATGTTGGCACAACCCGCCAGGAAAATAGAAACAACCGCTACCGTGGTTGTACGGCAGAAACTGAACTGAACAGTCTTCATAATTTACCTCCCCTTAATTGTTTTATATTATCGAACACAATAGTAAATGATTTTTTGACAAATCATTTACTCATTACGGATGCAGCTGACCAGACTTTAATAGTTGCAAACTATACTTCAGCTTCACAAGCTGTACGACCTACCCTGAAATGACATTGTATTCATATGCAGCCTCTTCTAATGAGACTACGCATAAGCCGTGGTCAGCCTCCGGCTTTATTCGTAATCCACTCGCCTCGGAATTTTAGCCACAGGTCAAGGTAAGGATGTAGCGTTATTGCTCACCATCTGGTCAAACCGAGATTTAAGCTTCTGATCTATCGTCTGCCATTGCGCAATATATTGGCTGGGCAGTTCATACCTCAGAGAGAAAACCGTCTTTTTTATGGGCGCAGATATCACCATGTCCGGTGCAGGGCGGTAAGACGTTTCAACTACGCAAATTGGGTATGCACTGTGGAAAAAATTCTCGTCCGCACATCGGATACGTACTAATTCATCCGTCGGGTGATCATGGCTAAAGAATATATTGGCTTTGCCGGATGGGTCGTAGTAATGCAACATTCCTGGTAAGTCTGGCGAATCTGGTTGCCGCTGCAATCTCTCAATAAAATATTTAAAATAGTGATCCCACGGCCTCATATGCGTAATAGAGGCGTGCAAGTTTTGTCCCCATGCTAATTTTTCAAATTGCGCTAGATTCTCTTCCCTCAGTGGAGAAAGGTCCGGCAATATGGCATCAATTTTGATGAAGTCAACAGCCAGCCTTTTCTTACCTTCAATCTGTTTTTGCGGCACATTCCCCCAGCCGCGTAATTGCTGGTTGTATCCTTTAAAGTTATATACAAGCGGCACATCAAAATTAACGTCATCCATACTTACGCGAATATTGATTTTTTTAGCCTCTGCCAGGTTGATTACCTTCCGCTGCGGAATGGTCGATTGCTTTATCTTCCCGCGATAAAAAACAGTCTCCGCCCATACTGGCAGCTGTTGCCATGTCACCGCGGTTATCACAGCAACGGTGAGGCTTCCCCACACCCACGGATTTCTGCCGCGCATCCTTGCCGCTTTGGCCGCAAAGAAACCCAGCAAAACAATACCCAACATAATGGGTAGCAGTCCGATTTTGAACACCATTATCATTTCGCCCGGCAAATTTTCAGATGACTATTTCCATATGGTTAACTCAGAGCTAACTGGCGCGCCGTTTTTGCGTGTCCGGATTGAGCGCCAAGTTAGCGCGTTCATACCGATGAGCATAAAACGCTAATCCAAGTGCATAACTTGCAGCCAAGCCTACCATTACCACCCCACCCCATAAGGAAATCGGCAGAAGATACGAAACGTCACTTCCATCGGTTGTAATGAGATATACCCACTCGTCGAGAGCCATACTCAACCCTGCCCCGAACGCTATAGCCGCTAAGTCAAGTTTCCAACTATTACCATTAAACAGGACAAGAGGCAAACCCGCGAATGTAATAAGCAGCAAACCAATAAAAAGGTGGTGGATATTGTATGAGCCAATATACAGATTGCTGCCCGGAGAGAAGTGCAAATACGCTCGCAACACTACGAAAGTCAGGAGCAGCGCCGAAACCACCCACACAACCCGTCTGATATTTAAACTCACTTGAATGACTCCTTTAAGTTTGCGCGCTAACATCAAAAAACACTGAATCCCGCGGGCACTCCGATGAATTGCTCATTAGGCAATTTCTTACTCCGATGCACAACATCCTGCCTCGATATTGTGGGCATCGGAATTGGGAAAAAAGCGTAATCGTCCTCATGCCTGCTCCACCCGTCTGTCGGCGAGGAAGTATATCGGAGACGCAGTCCTCCAAAGGAAGCGGCTTATATATTTGTTGTGGCATGACACGTTTCTCTCACTGCGTACATGCGAATTTACATGTGCATCTTAAGGCCAGGAGCAAGGAAAAGTTTAATGCGCCGCATATTTTAAAGATTTTATAAATCAAAAATAAGCAATTTGCTTATTCACTTTTCTGGGTGCCACTCTACTATTTGACCCTCACAGGGATATTTAATTGCCAGCCAACTGTCGGAGCCGGGAATGTTGGCGTTAATTGGGCTGGAGGTCGCAAGTCCATCCACCATCGACCATCCACCGTCGACCACCCCTTGCGAATTTCGCTTTGTCTGTGAGGAATAACTTGAGCCTGGCTTCTTTAGATATTGCTTGGATGTTGATCGTCAAGGGTAAACAATCATTATGACAATGCAGACAGTGGAATTTCAATTCATCACCGGCCTTAAACGGGCGATATTCCGCAACGCCCGCTTGCGCGGCAGCTGGGACGGTAGCGGCCGATATTCGGATGACTGGACGGAATCTCCGATGCAGGAGGAAATCGGCGTGGATGGCTGTCCAGTCTTTACGGCCACAGTCTCACTTCATCTTGCCGATCAGGATAATACCTTCAAGTGGGGGGTTATCCTTGACGGGCCGCAGGGTGCCAACTTCTGGGGCATTCCGACTGAGGTGCAGGATGTTAATTCCGTTGCGCGCCATCGCCAGTTTCGGCTCAACCGCGAGGCAACCGTGCCCCAGGTCGAACGCTATTACTTCACTTATAACCGTCATTTGGGAGCCAACAAACACTTCGCTACTGGAAGCACCACACCCGGTCTGCGTTTTGCCGTATGGGCTCCAAATGCCAAAAATGTGGAAGTGGTCTTCGGAAATCCGGCCAGCGGCTACATAGCCGACGATAACACCGGAGTGAACCAAGCACTGCCCATGATCACCCTTTCCCGCCTGGCTGATGGTACATGGGAAGGCGGACCGCAGGGAGATTTTGAGACTTTCAAAAGCCTGCCTTACATGTATCGCATCCTGAACGCGCAAGGGCAGCGCGTCTATCGCACCGACATCTTCTCCCGCAGCCAGATCGGCAGGGGCAATATAAATCCTGTCAAGATTGCTTGGCCGGGGACGGTTGAAACTCTGGACGGGTCCGTGAGTTGCAGCGTGGTCATTGATGCCGATGTGGTGCGCCGAGATTTTGCATCCACGCCTCGCGGAATGAAACTGGACACCATTCCATCGGAAGAATTCTGGACAAGAGAATCTACGTCCGGCCTGCCGGTACCTTCGCACCTCGAAGACCTGATTATTTACGAATTACATGTCGGGTCATTGGGGTTCGGAAAGCCCGGCCCCGGTGATTTGAGTGACGCGCTGCAATTCCTGGACCATCTCGTTGAACTCGGTGTGAATGCCATCGAACTGCTGCCCATGGCAGAGTTTTCAGGCAATGCCGCCTGGGGCTATGGCGACAGTCATCACTTCTGTATTGAATCCAGCGCTGGAGGCCGCGACAAGTACCGTCACTTCGTGCGCGATTGTCACCGGCGTGGCATCGCAGTCATCCAGGACGTGGTCTACAACCATTATGACAACGAAGCGGAACGCGCCCAGTGGCAATATGATTCAACCATGCCCGAAGAAAATATTTATTACTGGTATGAAGGGCGCTCTTCCGACTACAAAAAAAATGATGGCAGCCCGTTTCCGGAGGGTGGCTATCTTGATAACGGCTCTACCGGCTTCACCCCGCGTTTTTCGGAAGAAATTGTGCGCCAGCAATTCATCAGCAGTGCCGCCTTTCTTATTGAAGAAATGCACGTCGATGGGCTGCGCGTGGATCTGACCCAGGCGATTCACCGCGACAACGCGCTTCACGCCGATGGGCGGTCGATTGGCAACGCCAACGTCTTCGGGCAGAAATTTCTGCGGGAGTGGAGCCGCACTCTGCGCATGATCAAGCCTACGGTGATGCTGATCGCAGAAGATCATACGGGATGGGACGCCGTGACGAAATTACCGGCGCAAGGAGGGCTGGGCTTCAGCGCCAAATGGGAGTTGGCGTTCTACCATCAGTTGATCGGCGACTCCGACATGGCTGGGAATCGGGCGCGCCTCTTGAAACAGGCTGGATCCGGCAGCAACGAGCCACTACAGATGGACTGGTTTGCCAGCGCCCTTTATAACAGCCGTTATAACCAGGTCGTGTTCCACGAATCTCACGACGAAGCCGGCAATGCCGGTGGCACGGCGCGGACCATGGTAACGGCTGTCAATGGTGCGCCTGTCATTGGTGCCACGCGCACCGCGGCGGAAGCACGCTCGCGTGTATGCTTTGGTCTGCCCCTGCTTTCGGCGGGCACTCCCATGTTCTTCATGGGCGAAGAGATCGGAGCACAGAAACACTATACATTTGATCGCTTCCTGCTGAACCGTGAAAATATCATCGGCGAGCGGACTGGTAACGGCAAGGCACTGTTTCGCTTTTATCAGGATCTAATAAGTCTCAGTCGCCGACTGCGCTCGATCCGCAGCCAGGACATTGACATCCTCCACCTGTCGAATTCCAATCGAGTGATCGCCTTCAAGCGGTGGCGCGGGGATGAGGAAGTCATTATCGTCGCCAGCTTCAACAATACTGCCTTCGCCGACGGTTACGTCATCGAGAAGGACTTGCTGGCCATCCCTAATGCCGGATGGAAGGAAATATTCAATAGTGACGCCGCCATCTATGGTGGCCAAAATAGGGGTAATGGCGGTGCCACTATCCCCTCCAACCAAGGTCGTATCAATGTAACGATCCCTGCCAATAGTTTCGTGGTGCTCGTAAAACAATGATGAAGAAAACACTGGTAATCACCTAAATGTCCATATTCGGTGCAATGATGCGCAAGCTCATTCATGTTGCCTTTGGAAGGTTATATTGGAACCAGCATTTTTTACCGCTCTAGTCCTGACCCTGATTTCGCACCATAATAATTATTACGAATCCACCATCCGAAGGAGCTTATTAATGAAAACAAGAACATTTATCACTGTTTTGTCTGCCCTTGGCTTATTAGCTTCGTGCGTGCAGATGGATCCTCATCCGATGGACATGACCCAAGCTGTTCAGAGCGCTACAACTCGCCCCGATCACAATGCATTGGCTAAACATTATGAAGATACTGCCAAAGAGATGCAAAGCAAGGTGCAAGAGCATAAAAAACAGCTCGAAGAATATGAAAATCACAGCTACAACTATGGTAAACGAGCTCAAGACCTGCAGGGGCATTGTAAAGGTTTGATACGCTATTATGGGCAAGCAGCAGAGGCAAATAGCAAGATGGCTGAAATCCATCGTCAACTGGCCGAGGAAATAAAATAGCCCAGGCTTTAATAAGGTTCTGTTGCAGAAACCGAAACTGAGTAGGGTCGGATTTGTGTGAATTTATTAGGCGCACAGTGAGTCAGGATGCAATTTATCCGCCTATCCTTTTTCGCTGTTTCCCCCACAACTACGGCGGATCGACTGCCAGATCAAACAGCGTGAGGTGATTCGACAAGGCATCGTCAAGGATGGCAGCAACGATGTCCGGTGCCAGCATGGTCGCGGGTGTCCCGGTTTTGTGTAGCGGGGTAAGACGAAGACGCGAATTGCCGAGAAAAAAACTGAATTGAAAATGCTGATTCGCCCAAGCCTCAAAGTTTAAATGGCGTTTGAATAATATGCGCGCCATCCGCTGTCACCCTGGACTTTGGCTTCCACGCATGGCCATAGATCACTTCGAAAGTCGCAGGTAGCTTGCCGTTTTTCCGAAATCGTTCGTAATTCTCCTGCAGCGCCAGCCAAGCAGCCTTGCCCATCATGCCGTGCCCACGTCCGGCAGTGGCATTGTGCGCGCCTATGCTGCGCAAATCCTGCATCACCGCTTTCACATTATCATAAGTCAGCGTGATAATTTCCATGTCCATCACAGGCGCGGCAAAACCGCTGGCCTTCAGCATGTCGCCGATGTCGTGCATGTCCGCGAAACGATTAACATGTCTGTGCTCATCCACGCTATGAAAAGCGTTGCGTAGTTCCTTGAGCGTGTCCGGGCCGAAGGTACTGAACATCACCAAGCCCTCCACTTTCAATACGCGATGTAATTCGCTGAAGGTGGCGGGCAGATCGTTGCACCATTGCAGGGTCAGATTCGACCATGCCAGCTCGATGCTGTTAGCTGCTAACGGCAAGGCTTCGACATCGGCACATACATAACTGTGCTTGCCACTGTCGAATAACTTGCGCCACCAGCTTAACCTGCTGCGCGATACATTGAGCATACTAATTGCCATGTCGAGCGCCAGCAGATGCGCCGCCGGATAGCGCTGCGACAGCTGACGCGTGCCCCAGCCAGTACCACTACCCACATCCAGCACAGACGTTGGCTTCTGTTTTATATAATCCAGCCGTTCCAGCATGCGGCTGCACACCTCACGCTGTAACACCGCAGCGGTATCGTATCCATTGGCCGCACGATTGAAAGCCATCCGCACCTGGCGTTTGTCAATCAGGAAATCATCCATTTAAAAATGCCTCGATCCGTTGCACAAAAATATCCGGGTGGGATAAAAACGGCGCATGTGACGCGCCCTTGATATTGAACAACTGCGCATTGGGCAATTGCTGCGCGAGATAGCCCGATGCTGCGGGTGAAGCCAACACATCGCGCTCGCCCGCAATGACCAAAGCAGCTTGAGTAATTTGCGGCAACACCGCACGCAGATCGGTATTGCGCAATATTTCCAGGCCCCCGCGCAATGCCGCAATATTCGGTTCACCGCGACTGGACAGGCGGGCGCGCAAATCTGCCAGCAACTCACGTTCGTGTTCGCTGCCGCGCACCTGCAAGGCAATAAACCGCTTCAACGTCAGCGCATGATTTTCCAGCAACGCAACAGAAAATTCATGCAAGGTATTCGCCGCCATTGCACATTCCCAGTCGCTACGCTGCACAAAACTAGGCGTGGTAGCAACCAATACGAGCTTATCGATCTGGTGTGGCGCATGGAGCGCCCAGCGCAACGCAATCTGTCCGCCGAGCGACCAGCCACACAACGCCAGCGGCTCATCGCCATGTTCAGCATGCCAATACCCAGATAGCCGCTGCACCAACCCATCCAAATCATATTGCGCGATGATCGAGCTGGCACCGTATCCCGGCAAGTCCACGCAGTGCACGCGGAAGTGTTGCGCAAGTTGTGCGGCCACGCTGCCCCAGATGCCGCAGTGCATCCCCCAGCCAGGTATCAGTAACAGCGGCGCGCCGGCACCGCGACTTTCAATGTGCAAGCTCATGCAAGGCTGAAATCAATTGCGCCACATCCTGCTCGCTATGCGCCGCCGAGAGCGAAATACGCAGTCGCGCCGTTCCCTGCGGAACGGTAGGCGGGCGAATGGCTGGCACCCAGATGCCACGTGCGCGCAGAGCTTCGCTCAAGGCTACCGCAACATTATTGTCGCCGACCAGCAGCGGCTGAATAGGGGTATCGGAGTGCATCAGCGCCCACGGGAGCCCGATTAGACCAGCACGCAACTGCGCAACCAATTTCCATAATTGTGTGCGTCGCCACTCTTCTTTCTGCAACAAGCACAAACTGGCCAGAACCGCGCAGGACAGTGCAGGTGGACTGGCTGTTGTGTAGATGTAGCTGCGCGCATTCTGTACCAGCGTATCAATTACCACCTGTTCCGCTGCAATGAAGGCACCGGATACGCCCGCCGCCTTGCCCAGCGTCGCCATGTAGATGATGCGCGGCGAGGCGAGGCCAGATGAATCTCTATGGTGAAATAATGAGCCGCGCCCCTGTTCACCCAATATGCCAAAACCGTGCGCATCATCCACCAGTAACCAGGCATCATGCTGCTCACACAACTCCAGCAGTTCCGGCAACAGCGCAAGGTCACCATCCATGCTGAATACCGCATCGGTAATAACAAGTTTGCGACCGCTGCTTGGCTGCCCCAACAATTGCGCGAGATGTGCCATGTCGTTGTGGCGATAGCGGTGCACCTGCGCACGTGACAACAACATGGCGTCATTGAGTGATGCGTGATTCAGCTTATCGGCAAAGATTCTATCGCTCCTGCCGACCAGCGCTTGCACCGCGCCAAGGTTAGCCAGATAGCCAGAGGAAAATAACAGTGCTGCGGGCTTGCCGACGAATTCAGCAAGTGCTTGCTCCAACTCGTCGTGTGCGCTGAAATGACCACTGACCAGATGGGATGCGCCCGCACCCAATCCATACTGTTGCGTCCCCGTCTGCAAAGCGGCAAGCAACTGCGGGTGATAAGCTAAACCGAGGTAGTCGTTGCTGGAAAAAGACAGAGTCGGCTTGCCATTTACCTTGACGCGTGTGCCTTGCGCACTTTGCAACTCGTAGCGATGGCGTAGAAGTCCTTGGGCTGCGCGGGTGTCGAGTTCGTCCTGCAGCACTTCAAAAGGCATTGAAATTTTCCATCACAAGCAAGGGAGTTTGATCAATGCACTCTAAATTTTTGCCGCAAGCGGATACATACCCAATTTATCAAGTAGAACGCGGTCGCGCTCCACCTCTGGATTACCGGTAGTCAGCAACTGGTCGCCATAAAATATTGAGTTGGCGCCCGCGAGAAAACATAAAGCCTGCACCGCTTCGCTCATTTGTTGCCGCCCGGCAGACAATCGCACTCGCGCCGTGGGCATGGTGATGCGCGCCACCGCGATGGTACGAACAAAATCCAGCGGATCCAGCGCTTTGGTGTCGGCCAGCGGCGTGCCTTCTACCTGCACCAGCAGGTTGATGGGTACGCTTTCAGGATAGGGGTCCAGGTTAGCGAGTTGCGCGACCAAGCCGACGCGTTGAGTAAGGCTTTCGCCCATGCCAACGATACCGCCACAGCATACATTCAAATCAGCATTGCGGACACGCTCCAGCGTGTCCAGTCTGTCCTGATAATCACGAGTGGTAATGATTTCGTCGTAAAACTCGGGCGCGGTATCCAGATTGTGATTGTAGTAATCCAGCCCGGCGTCTTTTAGCTGCTCGGCCTGGCCGTCTTTCAACATGCCCAGCGTAGCGCAGGTTTCCAGCCCCAGCGCTTTGACTTCGCGCACCATGTTCAGCACCGATTCCAGATCGCGCTGTTTGGGGCCGCGCCAAGCAGCGCCCATGCAAAAGCGAGTCGCGCCAGCAGCCTGGGCAACGCGGGCAGCCGCCAACACGTCATCAAGCTCCATCAATGCCTGGCTATTCACGCTGGTATCATAGCGTGCAGCTTGCGGGCAATAGCCGCAGTCTTCTGGACAGCCACCTGTTTTAATGGACAGCAAAGTGGACAGCTGTACCGCATTGGCATCGAAATGCTCACGATGCACCTGCTGTGCGCGATAGAGCAAATCGGCAAATGGCAGCCTGAACAGCGCCTCAACTTGGGCGAGGCTCCAGCACTGCGAATCGCTTGATGGTTGAGAGGGTGCCGAGGGTTTGGAGGGGCGGGTAAATTGAACGGTGTGAGTCGTCATGGCTTGCAGTCTAATGAATTACAATGATCCGGCATCATCCATGAAAGGGCGCAACCTTGTCAATTTTGACTCGTCATTTTTTGAACATCCGCACAAAATTGTGGCAAGCCCTGCCCGCGCAACCCTGTTTCCTGTGCGGCACAGCCAGCCGCAATGGCGTATGGTGCGCCGCTTGCGATGCTGATTTACCCTATTTGACTGCGGCACGTTGCCCGGTGTGTGCCCTGCCTACGCACGATGGCGCGATCTGTGGTCATTGCTTGCAACAAGCGCCGCATTTCGACCGCACAGTGGCCGTGTTCGCCTACGCTTTCCCGCTCAACAAGCTAGTGCAGGCGCTGAAGCATAATGAAAAACTGGTATTGGCGAACAGCCTTGCAGACAAGCTGACTCAGCGTATTGCGGTGCGTCCTGATTGCCTTGTTGCAATGCCATTGCATCCGGTGCGTTTACGTGCGCGCGGATTCAATCAGTCATTTGAACTGGCGCGGCATATTGGGCGGCAGATGAATATTCCAGCACTGCTGAATGCCTGCCAGCGCATGCGCGATACCCCGCCACAAACGGCGTTATCACGAAAAGAAAGAGACCAAAACGTGCGTCAGGCATTCATCTGCACGCAGGATTTTTCGGGCAAGCATGTCGCCATAGTGGATGATGTAATGACGAGCGGTGCATCGCTGAATGAGGTGGCACAAACCTTACGCAAAGCAGGCGCGCGCGAAATCAGTGCCTGGGTCATTGCGCGGACATTGCCGCATTCTGCTTCGTAGGGTTATTATTCACATCAGTTCGTCACGCGTTTTCCAGCCCCTGTCAGCAGACACCACCATCATTGCAGGGAAAAACCAGATGCGCATCCATTCAAAACGGAGGCTCCCATAATGTTTAATGTGATCCTCTTCCAGCCCGAGATTCCGCCTAATACCGGGAACGTCATTCGCCTGTGCGCCAACACCGGGGCGCAACTTCATTTGATCCGACCGCTCGGATTTTCGCTGGATGATAAACAATTGCGGCGAGCCGGGCTGGATTATCACGAATACGCCGATCTTCGTGTACACGACGACCTCGCTGCCTGCCTGCAAACCCTGCCGGGTGCGCGTCTGTTTGCATACACGACCAAAGGCAAGCAGCCTTATCACAAGGTATGTTATCAGGCAGGCGATGCGTTGCTGTTCGGGCCGGAGACTCGTGGCTTGCCTGCGGATATATTGGCATCGTTAGCACCGGAGCAGTGCCTGCGCATGCCTATGCTACCGAATAATCGCAGCCTGAATTTATCCAACACAGTCGCGGTAGCGGTGTTTGAAGCATGGCGTCAGTGCGGGTTTGCGGAGGCTGATAAATCGTTCCGTTAAAACAATTACAATGTTGGTCTGACCTCTTTGACCTTGGGGCTCGCCCACTTCTGGACGAATCCTGCCCGAATGCCGGGTTCGACCTTAACCTCACACTCTACGTGAATGGCGTGAGACGTAGTTACGTAGCACTTCGTCCATGCGTGACTGCCAACCTTCACCGGAAGATTTAAAAAACTCCAAGACCTCTTGGCTGTAGCGCACTGATACGAGTTGCTTTGCATTCTTTGACTTTGGGCGTCCGCGCAGTGCTTGAATTGGAACCATTGCCTTTAACTGTTTCGGGGTGAGTGGCTGCGCGTCTGGATCAGCCTTGGCAGCAGCGGTAATAACCTTGTCTTCTTGCAAGGTAGGCATTACAACGGATGGGCGTTTAGATATTTTTGACATAGTGTGTAACCTCACGGCGATTGGCTTGGCGCAAACTAATAATCCTTCGCATTTTGCCACGATCAACAAATGCCACGTAGTAGAGGATGCCAGTCTTTGGTGCGAGTGCGATCATGCGCAACTCGCAATACTCAAGGCGGTCATCGATCCAAACCAGCGCAGCTTCCCAGTTCGTCTGCCAACGCAAGAGAAACGCCATGTTTCATCTGGTTTGCTACATCTTTGGCTTGATCGAACTCAATTTGCATTATTTACTGTAGCTACAGCAAATTAATTTGTCAATCGAGAAACGTGGCATATTTTTACGGGGCCGAACGTAATGCGCAATTAAAAGTCAAGTAGGGTGGGCACGTCTTTGTGCCCACGCTGGCAGCTAGCCATCTGCGAAGTGTAACAAAGCTTGTTGGAATGTTAGAACTGACCCCATGCATTCTCTGTTAGAACTGACCCCGTGGTTTGCTACTCGTTAGCCGCTGCCATGACGAAGGCGGAGAAGATAACAATGTCCTGCAAAAAATGAATGGTCCACGCCCAAAACATACCGCTCGTCTCAATCACCGACTTGGCAAGTAACCACCCCAACAAACCTGCCATCAGCGCACCTACGATACCGTTGGGCATGCCGCGAAGGTGTGGCGCACCAAAGGCAACCGCCGAAATGAGAAATATGTAGTCGGTATCAACAGCGCCAACAAGCGGCACAATAACGCCAAGACGGTAAACCACTTCTTCGGAGAATGAGTTGGTGAGGGAAAATAACAGAACCCACGGCAGGTAGGGTACGAGTTGCTTAAAAATGCCGCCAGATTTACGGAACTGCAAATAGACAAAGGTGGATGTAGCGAGTGTGATGAAAATCGACAGACTGGCTCCGAGGCTACGCCATGACTCACCCTCAGAGATTCCAAGCCACGAAACTTCTTTGGCGGGAGCCGCGATATTGCCCGGCGTTAGGAAGACCGATAAGTTCGCACCTTTCATGAAATAGATGGCAAGCAGAACAAGCATCGCCACACCAAACAATAGCGCCTGATATTTGGATTGGGTGTTGATGTATTTCAGCTCGCTCACAGAGAACGGCGACCTTTCCGCGAACCGACTAAGATTCAGGATAACTGCCGTAGCACCAATGACGATTACCAACGCGATCATGATTTCCATTCGATTTCTTTTCCTAAGCGGCTAACGTAATATAGAAAACATTTTCATAAGCGAGTAGTACTGCCTATATCGGTACACATTGTCAAGCATCACCAACTCCCCAATATTTTTCATTACCTAGCCGTTCATTTGGCTAAACCTTTGTTATAGAGCAGCCTAAAACTCTGCAGATGAAAGCTCAAGCTGTTTCTCTGGATTCTCCCAAATTACTCGATCGGTTACTCTCTTAAACTCAATGCATTATTTTCTTGAATACGGGGGCCACTATAGTCTTCTTTATTTCATGTCTGAGAGTGCTGCTTCAGTTTACGTTTGGTCATCATCTGCAAATCGGTTCCAACAAGTATGGCTGAGCGATTAAGGCCCAACGACTAATTAAATTCGGAGTTGGGCGCACGATTGAGCAATGCCTCGACCGCGCTCGCCGCCGGAACCTGCTCATACAAGACGCTGTACACCGCCGCACAGATCGGCATGTCTACGCCCAGGCGTTGCGCCAGGTGATGCACTTCACGAACTGTATAGACGCCCTCAGCCACGTGACCCAGTTGGCTCAGGATGTCCGGCAACGCCTGCTGTTGTGCCAGCAAAATGCCCACCTGTCGGTTGCGAGACAGGTCTCCGGTGCAAGTCAGGATCAAATCGCCGGTGCCAGATAACCCACTCAAGGTTTCCGCACGCACACCCATTTTCAATCCCAGTCTCGTCATTTCTGCCAGCCCGCGGGTAATCAGCCCGGCGCGTGCATTTTGCCCATAACCCATGCCTTCGGCGATGCCAGCGGCAATAGCCATCACATTCTTGACAGCGCCGCCCACCTCTACACCCATCACATCGGTGCTGGAGTAGATACGCAAGGACGAATGATGCAAGGATTGCGCCACCTGTCTGGCAAATTTGCCATCGATAGATGCCAAAATCATGGCTGTGGGAAGACCGCGCGCCACTTCCAGCGCGAAGCTCGGCCCGGACAGCACGCCACGGGGGAAGTTTTGCGGCAAGGTTTCTGCGGCCACTTGATGCGGCAGTTGTGTGGTGCCCGCCTCGAAGCCCTTGCACGCCCAGATTACCGGAATCGGCATGGGAATTGCCGCGATCTTCTGTAGCGTGGCACGCAGAGCGGCAATTGGCACAGCAACCAATATTAATTCCGCGCCAATGAATGCGGCATGCAAGTCAGCAGTAAGGTTCAGGTTCTGCGGTAATGGAATTTCCGGCAGGTAACGCTGATTGTAGCCGGTGGCACGCATTGCTTCGATTTGCGCCGCGTCGTTCGCCCACAATGTGACACGATGACGCGCAGACAGATTGATAGCCAGCGCGCTACCCCATGCGCCAGCACCCAGTATAGTAATGTTCATCGTATTAGGAAGGAGCCGGTTAATCGCCCCACACTTCGGTCGCCCTCACATAGCCTGTCGTGCCATCCAGATGACGTACTTTGACCCAGCCATTGCCCGAGCTTTCCAACCACTCCAGCGCTACATGCTGACGCGTATTGAACGCTGCCGGCGCACCCGCATCTGCCGCCTGATGCACCACAGCAAGTGGTGTCATCACTGCCACAAAGCGCTTGCTGCTTAGGGCACGCTTTTCTATCCAAGCCAAGCTACCGGAGCTGTCACGAACTTTAACCCAATCATCCAGGCTAACCACCTGCTCCAGCGGCAAGTAACGATTAACCACAAATATTTTATTTGCTTTAAGCGATGGCGCATCATAAAGAATGGCGGAACTGTCCGCGACAGACGCATAGTCCAGCGCATGCGCGGAACCTGCCGCTGTGGCTAAAGCAATAAACAGGGTTAAAGCGACAGGCGGTTTCATTTTCAATGCTGGGTGGTCGTTGCGGCCTGTGCCTGTGCCTGCTGCTGTTGCTGCTGTTTCTGCTGCTGGTACAACGCTTCGAAATTGATCGGGTTGAGCAACACGGGCGTGAACCCGGCGTGAATCGCCATATTCGATACCACTTCCCGGAGATAGGGATAAAGGATATTAGGGCAGATGATCGCCAATACCGACTCCAGCTCATCCGGCGGCAGATTGCGCACCTGGAAAATACCGGCCTGTTTGGCCTCGATCAGAAACATCACCTTGTCTTTTTCCGGCAGCTTGGCAGTGACTGTAACAGTAACGGTTACTTCATATAGACCCTCTTCCACAAGAGTGCTCTGGGTATTTAATTGCAGATCAATTTTAGGATTCTCGCGTTCCAAAAAAATGCTCGGCGCATTAGGGCTTTCCAGCGACAGGTCTTTCACATACAGCTTCTCGATATTGAATAGGGGTTGTTGCTGTTCGGATGCGGGTGCGGCTGCGGCTTCTTCACTCATTATATTTATCCTTCATTTTTAATTTAACTATTCAACAACTGACTTAATTCACCACTATGCTCCAGCGTCACCAAGTTATCGTAGGTACCAACAAGGCGTGTGCCTATGAAAATTTGCGGCACGGTACGACCTCCGGTAATTTCCATCATTATCCGACGCAACTCCGGCTGCAGGTCCACACGTATTTTTTCGATTTCCGTCACACCTCTGGCGCGCAACAGCCGCTCGGCCAGCACGCAATATGGACACACTGCGGTGCAATACATCAATACTTTTGGCATCGTTATTTTTTCAATGGCAGGCCGGCCTTCTGCCAAGCCAGCACGCCACCCGCCAAATTATACGCCAACTCAAATCCATGCTTGTTTAGCAACACACATGCTGCAGCCGAACGTAGACCACTGCTGTCCATCACTACGATGGGTTGCGTACGATAACGTTCCAGTTCTCCGATGCTCTCATCAAGCTTACCAAATGGAATTTGTTTCGCATTCAGGACATGCCCGGCATTGAATTCTGCCGCTTCGCGCACATCCAGAACTAAAGCATTCTTGTAGTTGATCAGTTGCAGAGCGGCAGCAGTGCTTACTTCTTTTATCCCACGTATGCTGTTGCCAATAAACGACCATAGCAGCATTAAACCGCTACTCACTGCCACTAAAATCATCCAGATATTATCTTGCACGAACTGCATGCTGCCGCTCCTCGTATTTTTGGAGGGCAAATTCTAGCAGAGCAGCGAAGTTCTCGGGGTTTTTCTGTGCCAACGCGCTTAATTCTTTACGCGCCGCCTGGAAATCATCGGGATATGACCAGATGGCACGTTCCATCTGTAATTGTGCCGCAGCCTGCTCTCCGGACAGCGCCAACAGTAATGCCTCGCGGTACACCACTACACCAATCGGTGCAAAAGACATCACTCTCTCATTCAATATGCGCTTGTCAGCGAGATAGTCGGTGCCCACCTTTATCTTGCCACTCATGAACAAATCAAAGTAAGGGCACAGCGGGACTTGCGCATGTGCTGCCATCAGATCCTCACGCCAGAAATTACCGTCTTTGCCTACTGCCTGCCGCAGCCCCATTAACATTTCCAGATTACGGTAATTCTGCAACATTTGCCCCAAGGACAGCACCCCAAGCAACAGTATGATCGCCAGCGACAGACGCCCCAGAAAGCGTGATTCCAAGCGATAAATGGTGGTATCCAGCATGCCCAGAGTAAGCGCTGCCACCCCAAGAAAATATGCATACCATAACGGATATTCCAACAGGCTGTGTATAGCCAACACACCAAGCAATGCGTATCCCCACCAATGGTAAATGGTACGCTGTGCGCGACTACATTGAATTAGGCACATCGCCAACGTACCCAACAGGATAAGCAATCCAGCCAAGCCCATTTCTGCGGCAATCTGCATTACCAATGAATGCGCATTGTTATACAGACCGACAATATCAGTGTTCTGCAAAACAGGACCAAGTTGAAAATGCTGCCATGCGAACTGGCCAAAACCTGCACCCAGCAGAGGAAACTGGGTAAATATCTGCCATCCCTCTCGCCACAAATACAACCGGATGCTGCCGCCAGTCCCTTCGCCAAACAGACGCCGCATCGTGGTAATACTGCCGGCCGCCCCTTCCAGCCAAGGAATTTGCACCACTAGATGCATCAAACCGAAGCCCAGCAACAGCAATAAGGTATAACGCAAAAGGGGCAAACAAGATTTATCGCTACGCTGCCACAACCAGGCCATTCCCGCCATAAACAGCAAATACAGCCAGACGCTGCGCGAGCCGCTCAATACCAGAACGAATAGCAGCGGCATGGCCAACAGCGCAACATTCCATGCGCGTAACAGGCTGCGCATACGCAACAAGCCCAACGAGATTAACCCCAGTGTAATGTAGTTGGCGAAATGGTTGGGTTGAGCCACATTGCCGTAGACGGCTACGGAAATCTTGACCGTAACCACAGCATCCAGGAAAGTGTGCCAGCGGTAATGTTGCAATATGCCGGCCAGAGCATTGAGTTCAGCCCCCACCAGCAGAAATGTCGCCAGCGCTGTCGCCAATGCAGGCAAACCGAATTCCTCGCGCAGGCGTTGACCGAGCATCATTAGTAGCGCCGCCCATAGCAAGTACAGGGCGAGCAACAAAATCTGATCAAAATAGCCCACCCTGCCCAGTACAAACTGCATCATGCCTAACAGCAGCAGCCCTATGGGCAACAGAACGATGAGCGGAATTTCCGGTTGCAGCCAATATCGTTTTGTCACCAGCAGAGGCATGGCGCATAGCCCAAGAACAGCGGCACTCCATTCCTGATAGAAGGTGGTGAGCGGATAGGCATGGTAATAATACAAAAACGGCAAAACCCACATTAACCCGACGAATGTCAAGCTAATGTGGGCGATATTGGGCAAACGGTCTCCTCATTCTCTATAAACGGTATGGCATAACAAACAGAATATAAAAAAAAGAGGTGCTAAGGTTTGATGCGATAAAATCGCGCCACCAGTGTTTTCCCTTTTACATCTTCTAAGCGATCATTCATGACAAGCCCCAACTTTTCTAATCGGTCATCTGGATGGGGATGTGTTTTGAACAGCAGCGCCACGCTGCCGTCATCTTTGGCAAAATGACCTATTTGCTGTAGCACTTCGGGCAAAGCAAAGGCGTCATAACCGGCGCGCGCGGCAAGCACCACCGCGATGCGGTCAGCCTCGAACTCGGCGTTTTTGTCGAGCGAACGTGCCACAATTTCCGCACCGTTACCAATCAGTTTCTGTACTTTGTCATTGCCGCCGATCCGCCTGGAAATTAATTTTCCGCCCAAGTCTACCAGGCTGCTTTGCTGTAAAATTTTCAAATGATGCTTGCGGATGACATGGCCGATTTCGTGCCCCAGCACCCCGGCCAGTTCTGCCTCGTTTTGCAATAAGCTATACAGCCCGCGAGTCAGGAAAATATAGCCTCCCGGTGCGGCGAAGGCATTAACGTCGCTCGATTCAATCACACCGAAATGCCAAGTCAAATCTGGACGCTCGCTTTGACTTGCCACCCAACGCCCGACATTATTGACATATATCTGCAAGCTCTGGTCTTTGATAAGCGCAGAAGCACCTAGCAAGTTGCCCGCAATTTGTCGGCCTATTGTAATTTCCTCTTCCTGCGAAATGCCGACAAGTCCCAACAACGCACTACTTGTTGCGGCGTCAGATTTTTCTTCAATCTTTTTTTGCACGCCGTCCTTGATTACTTTCTTGAATTCCTCCTCGAAATCGAAGCTCCAGCCAGTACTGCAGGCAAGCATCAATACAGTAACCGACAAGTATTTCATTATCGCTTTCATCAGAACTATCCTTTATTCTGGGGAGACTTCTGGGGAAGGAAGGTAATCGAATTTGCGCGCAACAAGCTTCCCTTGAATGGCAAACATCTGAGCTTCAGCTCGGCTTATAGCATACGACTCGACCAGATTCAGTTCGGTCTCATTATATTTTGCAGATTGCAATTCTACTTCGTCTAGTCCGCGGATACCTGTAGTGCCAACTACTTTTCCTGTCCCTGCACGCCCCGACGCCATGCCCAAGAGTCCGCCTATATCACCAGAATCCTTACGCATACCTCCTTTGCGGACATTCAACATATGCACCCAGCCGTTACCCTTTGGGCTTTTTATTTGGAGCCAGCCGCCCTTTTTTTTGACAATTTCCACTTTATCGCCAACAGTTAGCGTGGCTATTGTTTTAGCGTCTCGGAACGGCTCGACCTTGATTCCATCGGTCCTGATTACACTTCCTGTTTCTGCGGCAAATGCAGGCATAGCCAGCAACGCGAACAGAACAGCCCCTAACCTGATCGAATTCATAGTGCCTTCTCTTGTTGTTCATTCCAGCGCAGCAATGCTTCAGCAAACATCACGCGCCAGCAATCGCGCGCTTTTTTGCCACCGCAAATTTTTCCTTGGTGTACAAACCAGCTAACCACAATATCAGAATCAATTATACATTTGCTTAACAATTGCGGAAATGCAGCGATAACCACTGCAACATCCTCGGCCACCCGTGCAGCCCCATTCGCATCTTCCTCATCCACTATCCAGGAAATCGTAAATGTCTTTTCGAATAAATCCCACATGCCTTTTTGATGACCTCTTAGCACTTCTGCGCTTTTCTGTTCAATTCCCGTATTTTCAAGGCCGTAGCGGATTTTTTCCAACATTGCATCGGTCAGTATATTTTGAGCTACGTCGAGACGAATTAATAACAGCGTGGCATATAATTCACCTTCACGCTCGATGGAAGCACGCACCATGTTTTGTTCCAGCATCTTGCCAGTGGCAGCAGAATACACACGTGCGATGGCAAAGTAGACCAGCCCTATCGTCACCGACCCAGTGATGTTGATGTAAGTGTCGGTGAAGTTAATGCTGGCATAAGAAATACCAATCAATATAAATTGCGACGCGCCAAATAATACGTCTATTTTGCTACGCCCGACATTATTATAAAAGCCCCAAGCTGTGGCCCAAATAATGCACAGTGTAAGCAAAAGATACGCTACGCGTGCTTCAGGAAAACGCAGGTAATCATTATGTTTAAAGTTATCTATGGCGGTAGCAAGAATCTCCACGCCTGGGTGCATTTGGCTCATCGGCGTGGGTTTGATGTCAAACAAGCTGGGCGCGGTGGAGCCGATAATGACAATTTTGTTTTTGAATTCGTCTTGCGGGCGCTTTTTTTCCTTGCTGCCCATGTCCGTGAACACATCGTGGAAACTGACGTATTGGTAAGAAAATGGCGGGCCGCGCCAATTGAGCAGAACGCGTTGTGCAGCAGGCTCAGGCCAGCCAAGATCACGCGCCACTCGCGCTGGCAATGACGGCAATTTCCATCCATAATCGTCGCGGTAAATAATATATTGGCGCACGATGCCATCGGCATCGGGATAAATATTATGCAACCCAAGACGCCCACTTTTAAGTGCTGCCGGAAAATGTGGCAGTACCACAGCAACGGTGGCCTCCGGCTGGGCGTCATTGAGTAGCGGCACAACACCGGGAATCATGGCGGGTTTCACCAGGCTCAAGGCATCGCTCGACGGATCAAGACGCAGCAAAGGGAAATAAGTATTGTTTGTGGCGGCAATGGCGGAGTCGAAATAGGCATCGCTGTCAGGGTTGTATATGTCAGAATCGCTGAACAAAATGTCAAACACGATTGCTTTAGGTTGCTGTTTTTCGACCTGCTCGAGAAATTCCCCCAGCACTTGGCGCGGCCATGGCCAACGCCCGTAGTCCTTGGCCATAGCGGCGAGGCTGGCCTCATTGATGTCCACGATTACAATATCGCTATCAGGCTTGGGCACAATGATGCGGTAGCGCACCATCGCGTCGAAAGCCTCCTGACGCATACCAGAAATGATATGCAACTGCACGGTATCAAGCACGGCAAGCAACGTAAGCAGTGCTGCAAGGTAAAGATAGAATTTTTTTTTCCAGAGCTTGGCGAGCAGTGCGGAGGATTTGGAATAAGCCAAACGCAACCGATTAGAGAAATAAATATTAAGGTTCATTGCGAAAACCCAATATTAATGTCATATCGCTCTGTTTTACGCATTTTGAACGGCGCATGTGGCTCAACTTATGAAAGAAGATTGCGAAATATCATCATGCTTGTTATTTAATTTCATTGTCAAAGTTTTTTCCCATTATTCTTTAATTTGGCATTGTGCGAAGCCCGGAATGCCTGGCAATCCAGAAATCAGCTAAAATAGTATTCTAAATAAATAGCCAATCAATATTTAACTTCCCCCAAGTCCGGTATGAAAATCACTCCTGTCCTCCTACTCATCCTCGACGGCTTCGGCTACAGTGAAGAGACTGACCACAATGCTATCGCCCATGCGCACAAACCGAACTGGGACAGGCTATGGCGTGATTATCCGCACACGCTAATCAGTACGTCTGAATTATCGGTAGGGCTTCCGCAAGGCCAGATGGGTAACTCTGAGGTTGGCCATCTCAACATTGGCGCGGGTCGCGTGGTGTATCAGGAGCTCTCGCGGGTAGATGCAGCCATTCAGGATGGAAGCTTCTACAGCAATCCGGCGTTCATGCTAGCTATTGAACATGCCAAGCAACATAACACTGCGCTACATATCATGGGGCTGCTGTCGCCCGGCGGGGTGCATAGTCATGAAGATCATATCCACGCCATGCTGGAACTGGCAGCGCGCGCTGGACTGCGCAAGATATTTATCCATGCCTTTCTCGATGGTCGTGACACACCACCGAGAAGTGCCTCACATTCACTACAGCGGCTACAGGAAAAACTTGCCGCATTGGCCGTTGGGCGTATTGCTTCCATCATCGGCCGCTACTATGCAATGGACCGGGATAACCGCTGGGAGCGAGTGCAGGAGGCCTATGACTTATTGACGCAAGGCAAGGCTGAGTTCCACTCATCTGATGCCCAGGATGGATTGCAGCAAGCCTATGCACGCGGAGAAAACGACGAGTTCGTTAAAGCAACTATCATCACCTCGCCCACCGAACCACCCGTTATCATGCAGGATGGAGACGTCGCGGTGTTCATGAACTACCGCGCCGACCGCGCGCGTCAGCTGACCCGCGCGCTGACCGATCCGACGTTTGATGACTTTACACGTGCATGTTTTCCCAAGCTGGCGCACTTTGTCACTCTAAGCAGCTACGGTGAGGACTTCCATCTCCCGGCTGCATTCATGCCCACAGCCATCCACAATTGTTTTGGCGAGTACCTTTCCGGCTTGGGGCTGAAACAATTACGTATCGCAGAAACGGAGAAATACGCACATGTCACTTATTTCTTCAATGGCGGCAAGGAGCATCCTTACCCGGGCGAGGACCGTATCCTGGTGCCATCTCCCAAAGTGGCAACCTACGACCTCAAACCAGAAATGAGTGCTTTTGAGGTCACTGACAAACTGGAAGCTGCAATTCGTAGCAGGCAGTATCAAGCCATGATCTGTAATTATGCCAACGGCGACATGGTAGGCCATAGCGGTATTATGGAAGCGGCGGTCAAGGCCATTGAAGCCTTGGATGTGTGTATCGGGCGGGTAGTAAACGCAATGCTTGAATGCGGCGGCGAGGTGCTGATTACCGCCGATCACGGCAATGCTGAGCAGATGCTGGATCGCACCACGCAACAAGCACATACCGCACATACACTTAACTTGGTCCCATTGCTGTATATCGGTCGCAAGGCGCAAATAGCTGACAGTGGCTCGCTGCAGGATGTTGCCCCAACTTTGCTCGCTATGATGGGTCTGCCACAACCGCCTGAAATGACGGGTCGGCCGCTTATCTCAATCCGGTGACCTCACTCACCCGCCACGCATTATTGCTGTGCATCTGCTTGGTGGTAGGCATAAACAGCACCCAAGCCGCACAGCAGGAAGAGCTGGACAACCTGCGCAAGCACATCTCTGTGCTGCAAAAGGAACTGGAAAAAACCAGTGAATCTCAATCCGAAGCAACAGACGAGCTGCGAGAATCAGAACGGGCCATCAGCAATAGCAAGCGCAAACTGGCTGAACTCTCATTGCAACACCGTGCTGCAGACCACACCTTGGGGAAGCTGCGACAGCAAGCACAGCAACTGGAAAGGGATATACAGAGTCAGCAGGCAATGCTCAGCAAACTGCTCTACCAGCAATATTTGGGCGGCAAACAAGAATACTTCAAGCTGTTGCTCAACAATCATGACCCCGATCAAGCCGCACGTGAAATGCGCTATTATGAATATATCGCGCGCGGCCGTTCGACTTGGCTCAATATGCTACGCGTAAATCTTGCTCAACTAAACGAGGTCGTCCAACAAACTCAGCAAAAAAGCGGGGAAATTGCGGCGCTACAAGAAGAAGAAAATGCGCAGCAGAAAATATTGGAAAAAGACAAGCTTGCGCGTCAGCAAGTAATCAGTCAGTTCGCCCAGCAACTCAAACAACAGCGACACGAAATTGGTCGCCTACAACGCGACGAAAACCGCTTGTCGCAACTGGTGGCCAAGCTCTCTAAAATATTGACACGGCAAAAAGGCAAAGGGGTATTCAACAATGACAAATTGCCTGATAATCGCTTCGACGGCAAGCCGTTCGAGCAACTTAAAGGCAAGCTGACGCTGCCGGTAATGGGTGAAGTGGTCAATAAATTCGGCAGCGCGCGTCCAGACAGTACCGTGCTTTGGAGAGGTTTACTATTACGCGCAGCAAGCGGTCAGCCAGTGAAATCGGTAGCGGCCGGGCGTGTAGTATTTGCCGATTGGTTGCGCGGCTTCGGGAACTTATTGATCATTGATCATGGCAAAGGCTACATGAGCTTGTATGGCAATAATGAAACGCTGTACAAGCAGGTAGGTGACGTCTTGCGTGGGGGCGACACCGTAGCGGCCGTTGGCAACAGCGGCGGAAATGAGGATTCCGGTGTATACTTTGAATTGCGCCATAGGGGCGAACCTCTAGACCCCATAAAATGGATAGCACGATGAAATTACTCGTGAAGAAACATGTTGCAACAAAACAACTTTAAAGGTCAGACATGCGTAGTCGTATTGAAAAAATTGGATTAATCGGACTTGGGCTGATCGCAGGTGTGTTGATCAGCCTGCAATTCTCTGCCATCGCGAATAAGGACAGTGCTGAGCCGCTGCCGATCGAAGAGCTGCGTGCCTTCTCAGAGGTGTTTGGCCGCATCAAGAGTGACTATGTAGAACCGGTCACCGACAAAAAACTTATCACCGAAGCCATCACAGGTATGTTGACCGGTCTGGATCCGCACTCCGCCTATCTGGATGCCGACGCGTTCAAGGAACTACAAATCGGCACGCAGGGCGAATTCGGTGGTTTGGGTATTGAGGTAGGAATGGAAGACGGACTGGTGAAAGTGATTTCGCCAATTGAAGATTCCCCTGCTTATCACGCTGGCATGAAGAGCGGCGATCTGATCATCAAACTCGACGACGTGATGGTTAAGAGCCTGACGCTAAGTGATGCGGTTAAACGCATGCGCGGCAAGCCAGGCAGCAAAATTGTCTTGACCGTGATTCGCAAAGAAGCGCCCAAGCCGCTGACCTTTACTTTAACTCGCGCCATTATTAAAGTACAAAGTGTGAAGTCCAAGCTGATCGAGCCTGGCTATGCTTTTATTCGCATCACCCAATTCCAGGAGCACACTGGCGAGAACCTCGCTACTGCGCTTAACAACCTGTTCAAACAGAACCAGGGCGCCATGAAAGGCTTGGTGTTGGATCTACGTAACGACCCAGGTGGCTTGCTCAATAGTTCGGTAGCAGCATCTGCCGCATTCCTGCCCAAGGATGCTCTAGTGGTGTATACCGAAGGGCGTAACTCAGATGCCAAGATGCGCCTGTCTGCCGTTCCTAATGACTATCTGCGCAACAACGAGAAGGATTACCTGAAAAATCTGCCTGCGGCGGTCAAGACTGTGCCGATGATAGTTCTGGTGAATGGCGGTTCTGCATCCGCTTCAGAAATCGTCGCAGGTGCATTGCAAGATCATAAACGCGCTGTCATCATGGGCACCCAAACCTTCGGTAAAGGCTCGGTACAGTCCGTTCTGCCGCTAGGCAACAATACCGCAATCAAGCTCACCACAGCGCGTTATTTCACGCCTGGCGGCCGCTCTATTCAAGCCAAGGGTATCGTCCCTGACATCGTAGTGGAAGATCCGGCGACTATCGATCAAGATCAAACTTTCCGCATGCGCGAGGCTGATTTGGAGCGTCACTTGAGCAACAGTCAGCAGCTTGATGTGAAGGTAGACGTCACCGTAAAACCCACAGCTCCGGCTGCGCCAGCTAAGTCTCCGACCAAACGCGAGGAAGGCGATGCGACAAAGCCAAAAATGCTCGAGTTCGGATCAAAAGAAGATTACCAGTTACATCAAGCTGTAAACTTGTTAAAAGGTATAAATATATTGCAAGGGAAGTAAGCGAGTACTAATAACTTTCTTCTCTTCCATATCGCATGAATGACGAACAGTTACTGCGCTATAGCCGCCACATCCTGTTGCCTGACATTGGCATCGAAGGACAACAGAAATTACGGGATGCGCACGCACTGATAATAGGTGCTGGCGGACTGGGTTCTCCTGCTGCCATGTACCTCGCCTCCAGCGGCGTTGGCACCCTGACCCTGTGCGACGGTGACACTGTAGACCTGACCAATCTGCAACGCCAAATCGTACACCGCACTTCCAGCATCGGAATGGCTAAGGTAGATTCTGCACGTACCTCGCTCGCTGAAATCAATTCCGATGTTCGCGTCATAGCCCTGAATGAACGCGCGGATCAAACGCGTTTATTTGAACTAGTTGGCCAAGCCGATGTAGTGCTGGATTGCAGCGATAACTTCGCCACGCGCTATGCGCTTAACCAAGTTTGCGTGCAATTAAAAAAACCTTTTGTATCCGGCGCGGCTACCCGCTTTGACGGCCAAGTAGCCGTGTTTGACATGCGCCATCCCCACAGCCCTTGCTATCATTGCCTCTATCCAGAACAATCTGATGCTTTAGAAACACGTTGCGCGGTAATGGGTGTATTTGCTCCACTAGTTGGCATTATCGGTAGCATGCAAGCCGCTGAGGCACTCAAGCTATTGATGGGAATAGGTACCCTGCTGTGTAGCAGATTGCTGGTAACAGATTTGCTGCATATGGATCTGCGCACCGTTAAGTTGAACAAGGATCCAGCTTGCCTAATTTGCGGCGCGTCATAAATGTAGCATTTGGCTAGCATCGCCGCGCCACGCATTCAAAATGCTGCAGCTATACGTTCCAGCAACTGCCTAAAGTAGCTCAACCCAAGAAATTCGGGCATTTAGCAACTCATCTGCAGGCACAATATTAAACGCATTGGCTTGTCTCAGCGTATGGGCACGTTACTCATCATCCATTAATTTCCTTACATCAGGCGATAGGCAATGGAACTGATGTTAGCCCCTAACCCACTAGGCGTTGCAGAAACGGTTAACCATAGCCAGCATGACACGGCCAGTGGGTGCGGCTGTGCACGACCACCATCGTGTAGCAACAGCTTCTGCTTTTCTCTTCATTGTGATGCTACCGTTGTTAATCAGCGTCTGAATTTTTCCAGTAAACAACGCCGTAATTTTCCAGTATTAATTTATATACAGCTGTTTAACTTAGCTAAAAAATGGTAGTTATTGGGCGCTGTTTTACACCGGTAGTGCCTACATTGAATGGTTCTACCACTGTGACCGTGCCTCCTGGCGCCCAGCCCGACGCGTATTGCGCCTGAAGGGAAAAGGTTTGCCGGAGTTCGGCAACAGCCGGCATGGTGATTTGTATTTACGCATCATGGTGCAGGTGCCGGAGCGCCTTTCCCGCGAGGAGCGGGAGTTAAATGAGCGGTTGAATGCTATTGGTGGCAAGGTACATAAACGCAACTATGGCGGATATAAGTTGTCTGATTTCTGCTATATAAAGAGTCCACAATAGTGTGCGTACTGACTTGCATATAGCTATACAAAGAACCGCCATATGGTATGAAGATAAAAGGAGTAAATTATGGATGAACCAATCGGCATGACCGAACGCCATCCCGCAAAATACTGGCACAGGCTGGATGATGGTCGCATTCAGTGCGATCTGTGTCCGCGTGATTGCAAGCTGCACGAAGGCCAGCGCGGAGCGTGTTTCGTGCGGGGCATGACGGGGAATGCCATGGTGCTCACCACCTATGGTCGTTCCTCCGGCTTCTGCATCGACCCCATCGAGAAGAAGCCGCTCAATCATTTTTATCCTGGCTCCAGCGTGCTTTCCTTCGGCACCGCAGGCTGCAACTTGGCCTGCAAGTTCTGCCAGAACTGGGATATCTCCAAGTCGCGTGACATGGACCGGCTGATGGATTGGGCTACGCCAGAAGCCATTGCTAAAGCAGCGCAGGCACATGGCAGCAAGAGCGTGGCCTTCACTTACAACGACCCGGTGATTTTTCTGGAATACGCACTTGACACGGCTGACGCCTGCCATGCGCTGGGCATCCAGACCGTGGCCGTCACCGCAGGCTACATACACGATGCGCCACGCCGCGAGTTCTACGCAAAAATGGACGCGGCCAACATCGATCTCAAGAGCTTCACCGATGACTTCTACGTCAAGCTCACTGGCGGTCATCTACAATCGGTGCTGAACACATTGGCCTATGTCCATCACAACACCGACTGCTGGTTGGAGATCACCACCCTGCTCATTCCCGGCCGCAACGATTCCGATGCCGAGATCAAGGCGCTGAGCACTTGGGTGGTGAATGAGCTGGGGCCGGAAGTGCCGTTACACTTCTCCGCCTTTCACCCGGACTGGAAGATGGAGGACGTGCCGCCCACACCACCATCCACACTGAGCAAGGCGCGCCGCATCGCGCTGGATACGGGCCTTCATTATGTTTATACCGGCAACGTGCACGATGCGGAGGGCGGCACCACCTATTGCCCGAAATGCCATCACGCGACTATCGCGCGCGATTGGTACGACATTCGCCATTATGACCTTACGCCGCAGGGCACCTGTCCGGAATGCGCAACAAAAATTGCCGGACGTTTTGGAAAATTCGAAAAGCCGTTTGGCCCACGCCAGATTCCGGTTTACATGCGGGCGGAGCACTCATGATTAATACACGGCGGATTCAATAACCAACCTCAACAGTTAATGTTTAGTAGCGAATTTAGTAGGTTCCATATTGAGCAATAGCTCGCTGTAAACCTCTTCAGGTGATCGAAATCCGAGCGACTTCTTCGGGCGTGTATTCAAGCTACATGCAGTGCCACCTAGAGTAGTGCTGCATTCTTGATGGAACTTATTTTTGAGATCATTTTTTCAGCATTTATTGCATGAAGTGTCAATTTTCAGAAATTAAACCATTTGATTTGGTTGCTACGTTCACAATAATATTTAGCAATGAGCCTCTTCTGTGACCAGTTGTATAAGTTCCAATTAGCGTGCAACACTACACTTGTTGCTCTTGCGTGTAGACTGGCAGGGCAGCCCGCTGGCGTTCTTGCTCCGCTACAAACTTGTCGACCAGCTAATCGAAAAATGAGCAAGGACAATACTGCAGGGTCTGCGAGGTTGCTGGCACTCAACGTTGCACACTATCCGTCGAAGTACGATGAATTGCCGCTAGATGAGACGCTCGGCATGATAGACATGGGCAAACCAAATGCCGTGCAACTTCAGTTAATGGCTTCTGGAATGGAGGTATTTGTTGGAGTTTTGGGATGTGCCGTATCTGGAATAGAAGAGCTGAGGCATTGAGCGGCTTTTCTTACATCAGCCTTACATATACATTACACAACTAGAAATAAAAAAGCCTGCATCTATGCAAGCCTTTGTTTATATTGGTGCCGCTTGTCGGATTCGAACTGACGACCTACCGCTTACAAGGCGGTTGCTCTACCAACTGAGCTAAAGCGGCGATAAAATTATTAGTGTAGCGTTCAGATGTTCTGATTCACCTGAACTGCACACTGAAACTGGTAGGTCGTGCCAGATTCGAACTGGCGACCAACGGATTAAAAGTCCGCTGCTCTACCGGCTGAGCTAACGACCCATATCCCTTAAAGAAGGGCGCATTATACGGACTTTACCCGCCCTGTCAACGCGACAGGGCGCATCATCCTGCAATGCGATAGCGTGTCGGATCGACTATTCCAGCGGTCTTGAAGCCGGCCCGGCGCAGTTGGCAGGAATTACACACAGCGCATGCGCGGCCATCCGAATCGGCTTGGTAACAGGATACGGTCAGGCTGTAATCCACGCCAAGTTCCGTACCTAGTTTAACTATATCGGCCTTGGACAGGTGCAATAAAGGCGCGTGCAATGTCAAATATTTGCCCTCTACCGCTGCCTTGGTGGCGAGATTAGCCATACTTTCGAAGGCCGCTATATATTCTGGACGACAGTCGGGATAGCCGGAAAAGTCAACTGCGTTCACCCCAATGAATATGTCCTGCACCTGCAATACTTCCGCCCAAGCCAGGGCGAGCGATAGCATGATGGTGTTGCGAGCTGGTACATAGGTGAGCGGAATGCCTGCTGTTGCCTGTTCCGGCACTGCAATGCGCGTATCTGTCAAGGCAGAGCCACCAAATCCAGTCAGGTCAACGCTGATAACACGCTGTTCAATCGCACCCAGTGCCTGTGCCACACGCTCTGCTGCAGCAAGTTCAGCATAATGGCGCTGCCCGTAGTCCACACTCAACGCATGGCAGATATAGCCCTGCCGTTTCGCCATGGCCATCACCGTGGCTGAATCCAGACCGCCTGACAATAACACTACTGCATTCTTCATTTTCCCTGCTGGCTGCCCCACAATAACTTATGCAATTGTACTTGCAGGCGCACTGGCAAACTATCGCGCAGAATCCAATCGGCCAGTACTGTAGGTGACAATCGATCTTGTACGGGCGAAAATAGTACGGTGCATTTGTCAGCCAAATCACGTTCACGCAGCACCTGTTTGGCCCATATGTAATCGGACTCATCACATAAGACAAATTTTATTTCGTCGTGTGCATGCAACGCAGCAAGATTGCTCCATAAGTTCTTTTTCACTTCGCCTGATGCTGGTGTCTTGATGTCCAGGATCTTCATCACACGCACATCGACACTAGACACATCCAGCGCCCCGCTAGTTTCCAGCGACACCTCATAACCTGCATCACACAAGGCACTTAGCAAAGGCAGGGAGTTTTTCTGCGCCAGGGGCTCACCCCCGGTAACCGTAACATAGCGCGTATGATACCGTGCTACTTCAGAGAGTATTCCCGCAACTGTCATATTCTGTCCGCCGCTAAAAGCATAAGTAGTATCGCAATATGAGCAACGTAACGGACAGCCAGTCAGACGCACGAAGACCGTCGGCAGGCCGACGCGGCTCGTTTCGCCTTGCAAGGAATAAAAAATTTCGGTGATGCGCAACTGCTCGCTGACGGAGCACGTAATCATGGAAATATGCTCTATTTAATATTCGCCAGCCGTTTCATGGTTTTATCGGCCGGGGCGGCACGGCTGCTTCAAGCTTTTCAAAACGACGCACGCGGGTATCCAGATCAATGTAGGAATCTCGCTGCCGCTTCTCCGCATCTTGCAGACCATGCACTAACTCTTCATTCTGCCCACGCAACCTGCGCAATTCAGTTTTCTGTGTCTCGATCTGCGCTTGAAGATCGAGTACCTCACGGGTTTGCTGCTTGCGAGTCTCAATCTGTTGCTTTATAGTTTCAGCTTGCTGCTTGATTGTTTCAGTTTGCTGCCTGCCGCTTCCTTCCAGATTGGACACGCGCTCTTTTAGTTGCCGGATTTGGTTATGTGCCTCTTCATCGGTAAAGAAGGCCGCATGTGCAGAACATGCTGCAATGGTACTCCATCCGGCAAACAGTAAAACGGGAAGTTTCATGCCCAGCCTACTTTGAAGTATAGTTCAACTCAGTGCGGCGATTTTGAGACCAAGACGACTCGTCATGCGTTTTACCTATAGGTTTCTCTTCGCCATAACTGATCGACTCAATCTGGCCTTCTCTAACACCACCCATTAGTAACCTCTTTTTAACTCCATCGGCGCGACGTTGCCCCAAAGCCAGATTATATTCACTGCTCCCACGTTCATCTGAGTTTCCTTCCAGGCGCACTGTACGGCTTGGGTGCTCGACCAGATATTCAGCATGTGCCTGAACAACAGGTTTATCCTGCTCAGAGATGGTATCTACATCGGTTGGATAATAGATAACGCGCTTAGCCAGCAAACTTTTCGGGTTATTTAAAGGATCATTCGCTTCAGATTCAGCTGAACCTGAACCTGAACCTGAACCTGAACCTGAACCTGAACCTGAGCCTGAGCCTGAGCCTGAGCCTGAGCCAGGATAAATTGAAACACCAGAGGCACTAGTAAGTGGCTGATCGCCAGTTCCTGATGCATTCGCAGGAGCAGTTCCATCCAGGGATGCATCACTACCGTCCTTCTTAATATTGGCTACAGGAGGTTTAGCGCAAGCGACTAAAAAGTGGATTAGTAATACAACCATTACTAATTTTTTAACATTTTTCATTGTATTCATAATATCAGCTCTCGCAAAGTTGCTATTTTAAAAAAAGTTCTAACGTTAGCCGCATACATCTTTGGCTTGCTAGAACATCTTCTTATTAATCCTATCATCGCAATGATCAAGGTGACGCTCAAATGCTAGCTGGCAAAATACCAAGAATATAGATGCACTTACTTTAAAGTATCGGACATAGACACACTTACTTGAGGGCGTCGAGGCGTTTTTTGGCCTGATCAGCTATTTTGCTTCCGGGGTATTTAGCGATTATTTGATTGAGTGTTTTCTTGGCCCCAACTATAGCCTTAAGTTGATGTTGACTATCAGCAATACTTAACATAGCGTCTGGTACATTAGGGCTAGATGGATGCTTGTTCACCAACAGCTGATAACTGTCCAATGCATTCTTGTAATCTTTCAAAGCAAAATAGGCGTTACCCATCTCATAGTGAATATTAGCCACATGCTTCGATTCAGGATATTTTTTCAGAAATTCCTGGAAGGCATTAATGGCATTCTGATGGTTACCAGCTTTAACATGGCCATGTGCCAACTCATAAGCACGATTTTCCATGGTGACAGCATCTGTTTCCAAGGCATTTCCATTAACTGCCTTGAT
Organism: Candidatus Nitrotoga sp. 1052; assembly: GCF_927312905.1. Lineage (GTDB taxonomy): Bacteria > Pseudomonadota > Gammaproteobacteria > Burkholderiales > Gallionellaceae > Nitrotoga. The sequence goes on along the minus strand of NZ_CAKMHQ010000036.1, from coordinate 2,741 downwards.
AGACGAAGATGGCGGAGGTGAATTTCCACCCCCAGCCGTTTTGGCGGGCTGAGCGGCAGTAGGTGCTGATGTCCCAGCTACTATCGCTTCAAAATGACGCAGGCTGGCATCCATATCAATATAGAAATCTTTCTGCCGTTTCTCCGCGTCCTGCAAGTTGCGTAACAGATCTTCGTTCTGGCTGCGCAACCTGCGTAATTCTGTGTTTTGTGCGTCATCAATCTTCGTTTGCAGATCGAGCATTGAATTGGTTTGTTGCTTGTTGGCTTCTGCCTGCCGCTGCTTCGATTCCTGCAAGTTGTGCAGTAAATCTTCGTTCTGACTGCCCAACTTGCGTAATTCTATGTTCAGTGCATCAACCTGCGCTTGTAGCTTATGTAGAGAACTTGTTTGTTGCTTGCTAATTTCTGCCTGCCGCTTCTCCACTTCCTGCACGTTATGCATCAACTCTTCATTCTGATCTCGCAACATGCTTGCTTCATCATCCTGGGTCCCAATCTTTTTTTTCAAATCAAGAACAGCTACCGTTTCAACATGGCGTAAGCGGCTATTTAAATCACTGTTGAAATTTTTCTGTTTTTTCTCTATTTCCTGTAAATTGTGGATAAGCTCTTCATTCTGACTGCGCAATTCGGTGTTCTGTGCCTCAATATTTTTTTGTAATTCAAGCATGGAACTAATTTGTTGCTTGTTGGCTTCTACCTGCCGCTTTTCCATATCCTGTAAGTTATGCGTTAATATTTCTTCGTTATGACTGCGTAACTTTTGCAATTCTTCATTCAGAGCCTGGATCTGCTTTTGTAGTTCAAGCGGAGATACAGTTTCAAAATGGCGCATACGGGTATCCAGATCGGTATAGACATCTTTCTGCCGTTGATTTGTATCCTGTAATCTATGATCCAAATCTTCATTCAGCCCCTGCAACTTTCGAAGTTCTGCGTTTTGAGCCTCGATCTGTACTTGGAGATCCAGCATAGCTTGGGTTTGTTGCTTGCCGCTTTCTTCCAGCTGGGAGGTTCTTATCTTAAACTCAGCTTGCTGCTGGTCGAGAATGGAATTAATTTGTTGCTTGCTGATTTCCTCCAGCTGAGAAATGCGTATTTTGAATTGGGCTTGCTGCTGTTCAAGCATGGCATTAACTTGTTGCTTGCCATTTTCTTCCAGATTTGACATACGCTCATTGAGCTGCATTTGCTGACCGAGCAGAGAGCTGGCTAGTTGTTTGCTGGTTTCAATTTGTTGCTTGCCGGTTTCTTCTAGATGAGAAATGCGCTCAGTGAGCTGCGTTTGCTGGCTAAGCAGAGAACTGGCTAGTTGTTTGCTGGTTTCAATTTGTTGCTTGCCTGCTTCTTCCAGATGAGAAATGCGCTCAGTGAGCTGCGTTTGCTGGCCGAGTAGAGAACTAGTTTGTTGTTTGTATATTTCGACTTGTTTTTGATTGGTTTCGGCTTGTTGCTTACTGCTTTCTTCTATCTGAGAAATATGCGCCTTCAGCTGCGTTTGCTGATTTAACATAGCATTAGCATGTTGCTTCAAGGTCTCGAGTTGTTTTATGATTTCGATCTGCTGTTTGCTGCTTTCTTCCAACTGAGAAATGCGCACCTTCAGCTGCGCTTGTTGCTCTAGTATAGAGCTAGCTTGTTTTTTATTAGCTTCAGACTGTCGCTTCTCGGCATCCTGCAAATTGTGCATCAACTTTTCATATTGACCGCGTAAGCTGAGCAATTCCTTTTCGTGATTGTTATAGAGATTTGTCTGTCGCTTTTCCGTATCCTGTAAATTGTGAACACGTTCTTCGTTTTGCCCATGCAACTTGCGCAATTCCGTTTTTTGGACCTCGATCTGCGTTTGCAGCTCATTAAGCAAGTGGAATTGTTGCTTGATGGTTTCAACTTGCTGTTTGCCAGCACCTTCCAGAGTGGTTAGGCGCTCCCCTAGTTGCCGGATCTGATTGTGCGCCTCATCGTCGCTGAATAGTGCAGCCTGAGCCTGCCCTATAACAACACACAATCCTGCAAACAGCAAGGTTTGAAACTTCATGCCTGACTTACTTGACGTTATAGTTCAAGTCGGTGCGGCGATTTTGTGACCAGGCAGCCTCATTATGTGCAGTAGACATTGGCTTTTCTTCGCCATAACTAATCGACTCAATCTGGCCTTCTTTAACACCACCCACTAACAACATCTTCTTCACACCTTCGGCACGACGTTGACCCAAGGCCAAATTGTACTCACTACTCCCTCTTTCATCGGCATGGCCTTCCAAACGCACTGATCGATTTGCATGTTCAGCCAAATACTTGGCATGAGCCTGCACAGTGCGCTTATCCTGTTCTGGTACGGCATCAGTATCGCTTGGATAAAAGATACTGCGCTTAGCCAGCAAACTGCTCGGGACACTAAGAGAATCTTCAGCGACTGCTTCCCGTGCTGCAGCCGCCTTAGCAGCATCTCGTGCAGCATTCGCCTTAGCAGCATTCTGCGCAGCAGCCGCATTAGCCGCTTCGCGTGCCACTGCCACATCAGCGGCTGCCTGTGCAGCAGACGCCTTGGCGGCTTCAAGTTCCGTCGCAACCTTGGCTGCGTTAGCCGCTTCCCGCGCAGCAGCAGCACTAGCCGCTTCGCGTGCAGCTGCCGCATCAGCAGCTGCCTGTGCAGCAGACGCCTTGGCTGCTTCAAGTTCCGCCGCAACCTTGGCTGCGTTAGCCGCTTCCCGCGCAGCAGCAGCACTAGCCGCTTCG
>NZ_CAKMHQ010000035.1 GCF_927312905.1 Candidatus Nitrotoga sp. 1052 | reverse complement strand
AGCCTTATCCAATGTGGTATGAGCCTGAACGAAAGCCGTATTTCCAACGAGGAATGAGTCTGAAGCGAGGAATCTGAGGCCGATTTAAAGATGTGGGTTGATCATTACAAGGATGATGATCAACATGAACGAAACACGGCTTTGTACGATTGAACAGATCGAGCAATTTCTCAATGGCTGCACCCAAATTGAGTTCACAAAGTCTGGTGACGACAGCGAGCGCTACGAGCACATTAGCCGCGTGCTCAAGCGCTTTGACTACCCCAGACAAGGCAAGCGAGAGAAAGGTGTGCTGCTGAAGTATCTGCAAGTCACCAGCGGCTACAGCCGAGCGCAAGTCACCCGTCTGGCCACGCAGTGGTTCACAAACCGTTTAGCTACTATACCCCTGTCCAAACGCTATCGTGCGCCTGCGGCTCCCTTTGCGCGCAAATACACGGCTATCGATATCGCACTGCTCGTCGAGATGGACAAAGCCAATGAAGACGTGTGTGGCCCGGCAATAGCGCACCTCTTGCAGCGTGCTTACAGCGTCTATGGCGATACACGCTATGAGCGACTGTCTACGCTGTCTGTTTCGCACCTGTACAACCTGCGCAAAAGCACGGGTTATAAAGCCTTGCGGGTGATTTTCATCAAGACCCATCCGGTGCGCAATTCCATCGGAGTACGCAAAGTGCCACGCCCCAACGGGAGGGTCGGTTTTGTGCGTATCGACACCGTCCACCAGGGCGATCTTGACGGCATAAAGGGCGTGTATCACATCACCTGCGTTGACTCCGTGAGCCAGTGGCAAGTCGAGGCGTGCGTGCAGGGTATTAGCGAGGCATTTTTGTTGCCCGTACTGGCGTTAATCATCGAACAGTTTCCATTTGTGATTTTGGGCTTTCACTCGGACAACGGTTCCGAGTACATCAACGGCCCAGTGGCGAGAATCCTTGAGAAACTGCGCATCGAACAAACCAAATCGCGCTCGCGCCACAGTAACGATAACGCGCTGGCAGAGAGCAAGAATGCCAGTGTGGTGCGCAAGCACATGGGCTACGAACATATCCCCCAGAAGTACGCCAAACCCATCAATGCGTTCTATCAGGAAACGTTCAATCCATGGCTCAATTTTCACCGCCCATGCATGTTTGCGACCGAGATCATTAGCCCGAAAGGCAAAATCATAAAGCGCTATAAAGACGAGGATGTGAAGACTCCGCTGGAGTGCTTGGTGCAGTTGAAGGCAAAGGGTTTGGTCACCCTCAAAAAGGGCGTCACGCTGGAAGCTTTGCAGGCGCTGGCGAAGTCTAAAACAGACCTGGCTGCGGCTCAGGAAATGCAACGCGCCAAGAGTGAATTATTTGAAAGTTTTGTAAAACCAAAACGCCAGGCATAACTGATCGAAAAACGACACCGGAAAAGCACCAATTCTTGAGACTAGAATCATAAAAAAATAAACTCAAAACCGATTAGCAAAAATCCATTAAACTTTATTTTTAACCCGACCAACCCGCACCATCAAATCACCAAGTCCGTAACCGCTTCAGGCTCATACCTGAATTGGAAAATACTG
>NZ_CAKMHQ010000034.1 GCF_927312905.1 Candidatus Nitrotoga sp. 1052 | reverse complement strand
ATCATGGTGGCGAAGTTCAGTGAAGTGCGGTGGAATAAATCAGTGTTTCCTTAACCGCATATTTTACCAAAATTATTAATCTCATTCACTACAGAGTTGAATCCGCCTCACCTCATAGCTTGTACGCATTGACTTCCCTTCTCATTCAGAGAGTGAAATACACCGTAAAACCCGCTTTATTCGTCGTGTTGTGTTCTTCCAGATTGCTGATAATCGCTATAGTCAGTGGAGTAATAAGTCATGTCAGAAGACAGCGATCTCGAAAAAACGGAACAACCCTCACAGCGGCGCCTGGATCAGGCCCGTGAAGAAGGTCAGGCAGCGCGTTCGCGCGAATTGTCTACTTTCTCTGTGCTGTTTGCAGGTGGTGCCGGGCTATGGTTGATGGGTTCTGCACTGTCTGCGCAACTAACCAAGCTGTTGCGTGACGGCCTGACTCTTGATGCCACACTGGCTTTCAATGCCGATTTGCTATTGCCACGCTTGCACACGCTGTCTCTGGAAGTTCTTGTGGCATTTCTGCCTTTTCTATTGTTGCTGCTTGTTACTGCCGCGCTGTCCCCTCTATTGCTTAATGGCTGGATATTCAGCTTGAAGCCGCTACAACCCGACCTTTCAAAACTCAATCCGATCGCAGGTATAGGCCGCATGTTCTCGATTAATAGCCTGGTCGAACTTGGCAAGGCTATTGCCAAATCGCTGGTGGTAGGTGGAATAGGAGCGTGGGCTATCTGGCACAACAAGGACTCGGTGATGATGTTGGTAGCGGAACCGTTAATTGCTGCCTTGCCTCATCTAGGCTATCTGTTGTGGATGAGCTTCGTCACTATTATGGGTGGCATGTTTCTGATTGCGTCAGTGGATGTCCCCTTCCAGTTGTGGGAACACAACAAAAAATTGAAGATGACCAAGGAAGAGGTGCGTCAGGAAGCCAGGGAATCCGAGGGTGATCCACAGGTCAAGGGACGCATTCGCAGCATGCAGCGCGAAATGGCACGCCGCCGCATGATGGCGAACATTCCGACTGCCGACGTGGTGGTGACCAATCCTACACACTATGCCGTAGCATTGAGTTACAGCGAAAAAGGGATGGGCGCGCCTGTCGTGGTGGCCAAAGGATCCCATCTGCTTGCTGCACGCATCCGTGAAATTGCCATAAAGAATAATGTGCCTATCCTTGAAGCACCACCACTGGCGCGCGCCTTGCACAAGCATACCGAGTTGGGGCAGGCCATCCCCGAAGCGTTATACAACGCCGTAGCGGAAGTATTGGCCTACGTTTATCAATTGCGCCGTTATCGCCAAGGTAGTGGTGTCATGCCGGATGCTCCACATGACTTGCCGGTGCCGCCACAACTTGATCCCGCATCTGATGGAGAAGGATCTATATGATTAACTTATTGACCATACAAAATTTAATCAAGCGTATTGGTTTGCGCAGCATGGCTGGGCCTGTGCTGATCGTAATGATTCTGGCGATGATGGTGTTGCCGCTGCCGCCATTTCTGCTTGATATTTTGTTTACCTTCAATATTGCACTGGCTGTTATGGTATTGCTGGTAAGCATGCACACCGTCAAGATTCTGGATTTCGCTGTATTCCCAACCGTCCTGCTGATTACCACACTGCTGCGCCTTTCGCTCAACGTGGCTTCCACTCGTGTGGTGCTGCTGGAAGGCCATACTGGCCCTGGAGCTGCGGGCAAAGTGATTGAAGCATTCGGCCATTTCCTGGTGGGCGGCAATTACGCAGTCGGCATAGTAGTGTTCATCATTCTGGTGGTGATTAACTTTGTGGTGATTACCAAGGGTGCAGGACGTATCGCTGAGGTGGGAGCACGCTTCACATTGGATGCGATGCCTGGCAAGCAGATGGCGATTGACGCCGACCTTAATGCCGGGCTGATTGGCGAAGAAGAGGCGCGGCGGCGGCGTGCTGCTATTTCGCAGGAGGCGGATTTCTATGGCTCAATGGATGGAGCCAGCAAGTTCGTGCGTGGCGATGCGGTAGCGGGCATTATCATCATTTTTATCAATGTCATCGGCGGATTGATCATTGGCGTATTCCAACACAACCTGGACATAGCTACTGCCGCCAACAATTATACCCTGCTAGCCATCGGCGATGGTTTGGTGGCGCAAATTCCGGCACTTGTTATTTCTACCGCCGCCGGCATGATGGTGAGCCGTGTATCCACTGAAGAGAATATCAGCCAGCAAATCGTTGGGCAGTTATTTAGCCAACCGCAGGTGCTGATTTTAACTGCGGGCATCATCGGCATGCTGGGTCTGATTCCTAACATGCCGCATTTCTCTTTCTTGTTGCTAGCTGGCGCCCTGGGCGGTCTGGCTTATTTCATCATGCAGCGCACCAAGACAGTCGAGCAAAAGCCTGAAGCTGCAAGTATTGTGGCACCACCATCGGAAACTAATGAGGCTAGCTGGGAAGATGTGTCGCAAGTGGACATACTGGGACTGGAAGTCGGGTATCGTCTTATCGCGCTGGTTGATAAAGCACAGGACGGCGACCTATTGCGACGCATTAAGGGGATACGCAAGAAATTTACACATGACATCGGATTCTTGCCGCCTGCAGTGCATATCCGCGACAATCTCGACCTGCGCCCGAATTCTTACCGCATTACCCTGAAGGGGGTTGAAATTGGCACGGGCGATGCCTTTCCCAATATGCATCTGGCGATTAATCCCGGCAGCGTTAGCGGTGTGTTACCCGGTACTCAGACGCATGACCCGGCATTCGGCCTGCCTGCTACTTGGGTAGATACGGCAATGCGCGAGCAGGCACAGTCTATGGGCTATACGGTGGTTGATGCCAGCACGGTTATCGCCACCCATCTAAGCCATCTCATCCATACCCATTCCGCTGAACTACTGGGTCGACAGGAATTACAGCAATTGTTCGATCATTTGAGCAAACTGTCACCTAAGTTGACCGAAGATCTTATCCCTAAATTGCTGCCGCTTTCTACAGTGCAGAAGGTGATGCAGAACTTGCTCGACGAAGGAATGCATATCCGTGACATGCGTACCATATTGGAAACGTTGGCGGAGTGTGCCGCTCAGACACAGGACGCACACCATCTTACCGCCTTAGTGCGTGTCGCGCTTGGCCCAGCCATCGTGCAGCAGTTCTACCCTGCGGCGCAGGAATTGCAGGTCATCGGCATGGACAAAGAGCTGGAATATATCTTGATGCAGGCCATGCAGACGGGCGGCAGCAATTTGGCTATCGAACCCGGATTGGCCGACACTCTTCTGCGTGAGGCGCGAACTGCTGCACAGCTGCAAGAACAATTAGGGCTGCCCACGGTGCTGTTGGTGCCGGGACAGCTACGCGATTTGCTGGCACGTTTTCTGAAACGTGCGTTGCCGCAACTCAAAGTAATTTCGCATGAGGAAGTACCCGGCTTCAAGGCGGTACGGGTAACTTCAATGGTAGGAGGAAGAGCATGAACATGAAAAAATTTGTGGCCACAACTTCGCGCGAAGCATTGCGGCTGATACGCATTGAGATGGGCGCTGATGCGGTTATCCTATCCAACCGTAAGGTGGACGGTGGGGTAGAGATTATGGCGCTGGCCAACGCAGAATTTGCCCAGTTGACACATGAATCCAGGCAACCGGCTCCCATATCAGCCCGGGCAGCGATAGTTACGAAGGAGCGCGCACCTGTCGCAGTTATGGCAGAGCCTGCAATATCATCCATATCTACAATGCAACTGGAACAGCAAGGCATCCTCAGTGAGATCAAGTTCATGCGCAATATGATGCAGGAACAGATGGACTGTCTATCGTGGTCGGACAGGCAGCAGCGCGACCCTAAACGCACTCGTATGTTGCGCGATCTGCTGAATGCCGGATTTAGCCCAGCCCTGTCGCGCCAGATGATTGACAAGATGCCCGCTACGGCCAATATGGAATGGGTGCGTCGAGTGCTGGGAAACAACCTGCGTATCGCCACGAAGCAAGAAGATTTAATCGTGCGCGGCGGCGTGGTTGCACTGGTAGGTCCCACCGGCGTTGGAAAAACCACCACCACTGCCAAGCTGGCGGCACGTGCAGTGGTTCGATATGGAGCAGACAAGGTGGCATTACTTACCACCGACAGCTATAGAATTGGTGCGCATGAACAATTGCGCATTTATGGCAAAATACTCGGTGTGACAGTACATACAGTGCGCGATACCGAAGATTTACGTCTCACCTTGTCCGGCCTGAAGCAAAAACATTTGGTGCTGATTGATACCATCGGTATGGGGCAGCGCGATAGTCGCATGGCAGCCCAAGCCGAAATGTTCAATGCTACTGGAGTGCAACGTCTATTGTTGCTTAATGCCACCAGCAGCGGCGACACCCTAAATGATGTGGTGTGCATGTACAACGGCGCAGGGGTAATTGGTTGCATCCCCACGAAACTGGACGAAGCGGTAACCTTTGGTACGGTACTGGATGTAGCAATGCGCCACAAATTGACATTGCACTACATAGCCAATGGACAACGTGTGCCGGAAGACTTGCACGAAGTGAACATGGAGTATCTGTTGCATCGCGCCTTCAAACAATCTGCTAAAGAGGCTCCGTTCGCTTTGCATGAGCTGGAATTCCCTGCGCTGATGGCGGGAGTAGGTGCGGCACCTGTAATGCGGGAGGAATATGCAACTTGAACGCATAACTGATCAAGCAGAAGGATTGCGCCGTCTGTTGGTTCGTGCTTCCACGCGTGTGATCACGGTGGCCGCTGCCCGCACTGGCTTCGGTGCGACCAGTGTAGTGGTGAATCTGGCTACGGCCCTGGCGCGCGCCGGTAAAGAGGTGCTTATACTGGACGAGAGCCAGTCGCACGACAATGTAAGTAACATGCTTGCGCTTAAGTCACATCATGACTTGTTGCATGCTGTACGGCGTGGAAAGACGATGCGCGAGATTATGCTGCATGATGGCTCACAGAATATACGTATCCTGCCTGTAGCACGTGCCATTCAAGCGCTGCCAACATTGTGTGCGCAGGAGCGTGAGCATTTGCTGGAAAGTTTGGCGGAAGCATCCTGTGATGTTGATGTAGTACTGGTGGATGCAACGGCATATAAGGAGTCAGATATTTCTGGTAGCCTGGCACCCAATCAGCCGCTAATGCTAGTGCTGAACTCCACTGCCTCCGCTATCACTGAAAGTTATGCCTTGATCAAGCGCATGGCCATGCAGGATGGGCGCCAGAACTTTGGGATCGTTGTTAATAAGGCATGTAATGAGCAGGCGGCACGTCTTGTATTTAGTAACGTAGCGCAGGTGGCACGCCAACATTTGCAGGTACGCGTGGAATATCTAGGTTATATTCCGTTTGATGAAAAGCTTAAACGTGCGACACAATTATGCCGCCCAGTTCTTGATGTTTTCCCGACTGCAAAGTCTGCGCTGGCATTTGGCGAACTGGGACGCAACCTGATGTTGCTGCCCGCTGCTGAGAGCGAGGAGTCAGGAGGTCTGCCCAATATGATGCAGCGATTGATTCGGCAGGTAAGTACCCTGAATTAGGGCACACGCAAATTATTGAGAAATACATGAGGCGCACCACTATAAATCAAACAACATTTTGATATGGCATCACTTAAAAAATTTTATCAATAATTTTCATCTAATTAATATATGGCGCTAGAATTCCATTCTTACGCCATGTTTTACTTAACCCGGTCATTTCCGAAAAGACAGGATCTCGTGAACTTTAAGAAAGTATTTTGAATTTTGGATTCTCGTTTCACCAAAGCCAGCCTGTTTTGAGCTTATCGAAACGAGAATGATGGCTGCTACAGTGACTCCTTTCATAATCAATGTAAATCTCAATAGCAAATATTATGTACACAGCCAGCGGATTAAGCGACAAAGAACAGTGCATCAAGGAATATGCGCCGCTAGTAAAGCGTATTGCGCATCATTTGATGCTGCGATTGCCCAGCAGCATAGTCGTAGATGACCTTATACAGGCTGGCATGATGGGCCTTTTGGAGGCAGCTGGGCGCTATGATGAGTTGCGTGGCGCGCAGTTTGAAACTTATGCCTCGCAGCGCATCCGCGGTTCCATGCTGGACGAACTGCGCCAAGCCGATTGGATGCCGCGCAGCTTGCGCCGCGATATGCGCCGAATTGAAGCGGCAATCAGCAAACTACAGCAACGCCTGGGTAAGCCGCCAAGTGAAACGGAGCTTGCTCAGGAGCTGGGCATGCCGCTGACCGAATATCAACATATGTTGTTCACGTCGCGTGGCGCACAATTAGTCTATTACGAGGATTTTCACAGCGAGGGTGAGGAGGATTTCTTTGAGCGTTATGACTTTGATAGCGATGCCAATCCGCTCGAAGTGCTGCAAGATGAACGTTTTCGCGGCGCGTTGATTCAGGCAATCGGAAATTTGCCGGAACGTGAGCGCATATTGATGGGCATGCATTATGAGCAGGACATGAACTTGCGCGAAATCGGTGAGGTGATGGGCGTAAGCGAATCGCGGGTGTGCCAATTGCACAGCCAAGCGGTAGCGCGTTTGCGCAGTTCGTTGAAAGGGCATTAATGGACAAGCTTAGCTTAGCCGGTCTGTTGCTTGGCTTGGGCGGTATATTAGGCGGGCAATTACTTGAAGGCGGCGAGCTATCCATTCTTTTTCAGGGCGCGGCTTTTCTCATCGTGTTCGGCGGCACTCTGGGTGCCGTGATGCTGCAAAGCCCACTAAATGTTTTTTTAGCAGGCATCAAAATGGGACGTTGGGTGTTCGTTACACCAACGTTATCCCCGCAGAAGTTGATTTATCAGATTACCGCTTGGAGTAGACAGGCGCGCAAGGATGGAATACTTGTTCTGGAACCACACATTGCCAGGAGCAGCGATTCATTTGTGAAAAAAGGACTTCAACTGCTGGTGGATGGCAACAGTGCGGAAAAAATTCGAGAAGTACTGGAGGTAGATAATCATACGTATGAACAATTGCGATTCCAGTCTGCGCGTGTATGGGAATCAGCAGCAGGTTATGCGCCGACTATCGGCATTCTAGGCGCTGTACTTGGGTTGATTCATGTCATGCAGAGTCTTGGCGAACCGTCAAAACTGGGAGCAGGTATTGCGGTTGCGTTTATTTCTACCATTTACGGTGTGGGACTTGCGAATCTAGTTTTTTTGCCCATGGCCAATAAATTGAAAATGTTGATTCTGCAACAGATAGTGATGCGTGAAATATTGGTAGATGGACTGATAGCCATTGCTAGTGGCGAGAGTCCGCGTTTCATCGAGAGCAAGTTGCAGGGATTTATTCCTTAAGCCATGGCACGCCGGGTAAGACATAAAGAACATGAGAACCATGATCGTTGGCTGATCTCATATGCCGATTTTATCACGCTGCTATTTGCTTTCTTTGTAGTGATGTATGCAATTTCTTCGGTGAATGAAAGTAAATATCAAATGTTCAGTGCCTCATTGACTTCCGCATTTGGTAAACAGATAGTCAAATCCGAAGCAATTGTTCCAACCAGCGAGCAGGACTTATTGCTGAAATCCCTAGTGGACAGGAGGAACGCCAAGTTAGTCGAACAACAGCAGGAAGCCATGCAGGACATCGCCAAAAAAATCAATCAAGTCATGAACGCATTGGTTAAAAATGGCCAGGTCAGCGTGATGCAGACTAATCGCGGTGTAGCGGTGGAAATCAATGCTAGCGCGCTATTCAATCAGGGGGATGCAGTATTACAAGGCGGTGCAATAAACACTCTGGCCGAAGTGGCGAAGGTGCTGTCGCAAGTCGACCTGGCCATTGAGATCGAAGGACATACCGATGACATCCCCATTAACACTCAGCAATTTCCATCCAATTGGGAGTTGTCTTCTGCACGTGCCAGTAGCGTAGTGCGCTTATTTATCGGACATGGGTTAATGTCAAGGCATTTGAAAGCGATAGGTTCGGCTGCCAACTATCCAGTTACATCCAATGACACGGCGGAAGGGCGCGCGCGAAATCGCCGGATTACGGTGACGATATTATCACCTGCATCCGGGCAATCAGCGCAAGCGCCTAACTCATTTGAGCAATACAGGAAATAACCGAGTACATTGGGATGTTTTACAACCGGCAGCGGAAGCAGGCCCGCCTTAGCTACTTGTCACCCGCTGCTTTCACGCAACAATATACAGTAACTATCCTTGAAGGTATTGGCGATGGAACGAGATTTTATCAATGGCTACCAAGCTGGCAGTTGGGGCTCGCGTGGCACTTATTACCATCTGTTCGACCGTGATGACGATTTCTGGCGTCATTCCTTGAATCCAAATGTCGCTGATTTACAGGCCTACTGACCAACGTGCACCATTTACTTGCGGGTGATATCGGTGGTACCAAGACATTGTTGCAAATCAGTGCAACAAACGGAGCGCGCGCACCAATACTACAAAAATCCTATCCCAGTGCAAATTACGCCGGGCTAATAGAAATTTTGGACGATTTTTTACGTGAGGCAGGCACGGTGGATATTGCCGCTGCCTGCTTTGCCTTGGCTGGTCCCGTTTCCGGCAGGCGAGTAAAGCTAACAAATCTGCCGTGGGTAGTTGATGCTGACACGATTGCCGCACACTTTGCCATTGGCCGTATCTCCCTGATTAACGATTTCGAGGCCGTGGGGCTTGGCATTGCGGCATTGCAGCCAACTGATCTGCTTACCCTTCAGGCAGGCGAACCGCAAGCACAGGGAGTGCGCATAGTGGCCGGTGCAGGTACCGGCTTAGGAGTGGCTTGGCTCTCTTGGCAGGATGGCGGCTATGCCATACATCCATCGGAAGGTGGGCATATGGATTTCGCTCCCACCGATAATACTCAGTATGAGCTATTACGTTATTTGCAACAGCGCTACGCTCATGTCTCCTATGAGCGCATCGTCTCTGGCCCCGGGCTGGAAGCGATTTTCGACTTTCTGCGTGACAGCGGTCGAGCCACGCCTTCAACACAGCTGTTTACTGCAATGCGCGAAGGTGATGCCGCAGCAGCGATAAGCCGGTTTGGCCAGCAGATCGATGAACCCATCGCACGCATGGCGCTGGATATGTTCGTCCAAATTTATGGTGCGTTCGTGGGAAATATAGCGCTGGCTCTGTTGCCGCGTGGTGGTGTCTATGTAGCTGGCGGGATTGCGGCAAAAATCATTACAACTCTGCAACAAGGAGCGTTCATGCGCACCTTTCGAGACAAAGGCCGTTACGTGGAATTGCTCAACACCCTGCCGCTGCACATCGTGACTAATGCACAAGTCGGCTTGCTCGGTGCCAATTTGGCAGCACATCAACTAGCTTAAAGATACATTACGATACGTCTTAATTCGTTTCATCAGACCAGGCAATTTTGCACCTGGTTTTTCTAATCCCATTTTTCTTTCTTGATTATTGATGACTCAGTTGCATCCTTTGAGTGTACGTTTACTGCAATCTGGTTAGCGTGTGCCAAATCGTCCAGCGTGTTAATGTTAGTAAATGCAATTGCATCATCTAATACCGCTTCGCTCAAATGTAAGGTTTCTAGCCAGCTATTTACTTTGCGCCCACCCGAATTCAGATAGGCATCAAGTTTGGGAAGTACGTTTTTGTGATAGAGGGCAATAGTAGGCTGCCGCTTCCCAGCAACAACTGCCACAGAGGCCTCCACCGTAGTTGTTGTGCTAACTGCTTTATATAAGCGGGCAATCAAATCGTCTGGCAGGAATGGTGTGTCACAAGGAACACTCGCAACCCAATCATTGCGTGCAAGTCGTAGTGCGGACTGCAACCCGGCAAGCGGTCCAGCCCAATTCGGGGTCTGATCGGCAATGACAGGATAGCCGAAGCACAAATAATCATCGTGCTCATCGTTCGCATTAATCAAAACCTCTTCACTTTGGCGGCTGACCGAATCTAATACCCAGTCAATTAACGCTCGTCCACGCAAGGGTTGCAAACCCTTTGCGCCGCCGATACGAGTACCTAATCCCCCTGCCAGAATTACAGTGGTTATCGCGGGCCGTGCTGGTTCAAGAAGCCTCTCAAATTTAACCCAAGAAGTTCTCATGACATATTGCGATTTAGTACCAATGACATAAATTATGTTTTTTAAATAAGATATTCAGTTGGAGTGACAAGCAAATATTATTATTGCAAAATTATTATTAAGAAAAACAATCGCCCCGCCGAGAAGTGGACCCGGTTGTCCTGCAAATAATTTTGGTTACTGCTTATTCATACTGACAGATTTAATATATTCTTGGGTCTCAGCTGTAGTCGTTTCCTCAGCAAGTAAGCCATATTTATTTTTAATCGTGATATCTGCGCCATGTTCAATTAAAATTTTTGCTGTATCTAAATTATTAGCGCAATGTAAAGCGGTATTCCCCTTTTTATAAATCCCTCCTCTTGACAATGTACCTCCTCGTGCAAGCTGAATATTCGGGTTGGCACCCGCAATCAATAAGCGTTTGGCGACTTTTGGATGATTAACCCATAAATGTAAAGGCGTAAAACTATCTTTATCTTTCAAATTGAAACTAGCACCGCAATCAATTAAAAATATGGCAATATTGGGATCATCAACCTCGAATAATGGAGTACGATTATTATTATCTAAAATATTAAGGTCAGCTCCACCATCAATTAACAGTTTAGCTGCGTCTATACTTGCAACATAATGCAAGGGCGTTTTACCCAGAAAATCACGAATATTCAAATCCGCACCCTGTTTTATTGCGCTCTCCATTTCCTCTAAATCGTTGTCCCATGTCGCTGCCATCAGGGCATCATTATCTTTAACCGCTAAGAGAGCGTTATTATCTTCAGAACGAACAATACCAGCTGCTTTTTTTGCAGCAATTGCTCCTGCATCTTCCTCTAATAAAATTGCTTTAGCTTTTCCAAAGAGAGGATTATTTTCATCTGCTAATTTTTGTACTACTTTTGGCAATATTGCCATGAAAAAATCTCCTGATGAAATATTATTAAATAGCAATGACAGCTACCTGGTGAGCAGCTTGCTTTGCGTAATTCCCAATTATTTACGTAAATGTCTATCAATAATCATACTTAAATATAATAAGTCTCTTTGTATAATTCCGCAATTAACGAGTCTTGTTGGTAGTGGTTCAGCATGAAAAAAGCTTATGGTAGCATGTGCGTGCTTTAAAAATAGTATGACCGCCTCCCCGCTAAAAGGAATCCATGAGACGTCTGATGTGTGAAAACGACCTCTATGCATGACACAGACGTCGCTTCAGAGCCACAACTGACTCAAAGCACAGGCCTGTGGAATGATCTGCTGGATATGGATCGTTAACTACCCCCCTGTATCAGGCCAGTTGTCGCCTCAAAATTTAACTATGAGGCATGGAGGCAACAATGGAAATACGTTACTCAAAAGCATTTATCGAGCAGGCGTTATTCAAGGTCTATTCTCGAGGCGATCGGACGGTGAAGTCGGTCGCGGTAGAATTGAACATCAATCGTCACATGTTAAAAAATTGGATGAAAAGAAAAGGAACGAGTGCTGTTGGCGTGTCGGTCAAAAAAGAGCGACGCCCGCATTGCGCGCCGTGCGCGGACGACCAGGGCGCGTCGCATCTTGAAACAGTCCATCGACGCCAGCGGCGAGGAAGCGCGCCCGCCAGCGCGCTGCAACTCGGCGACCAATGTCAAGCTTCTGCGCGATGTCCTTGTCCGTCATCCCGGCCGCAGCCAACAGCACGATGCGACTGCGAATTTGAACGCGCGCTTCAACACGTTTGCGCTTGGAAAGAACTCGCAGGCGGCGATTATCGTCGGAACTCAACTGGATTGGCTTGGCAACACGCATGGCACTGACCTCCTCGGCAATAAGCTTTTAGAGGTCGAGCCTTCATATAAATTCTATTATTTATGGTGCGCTACACTAGTAGAGGGTGTAATGAATTTCGTGTTTACAAGTCACAGCTAAATCCACGAAACCGACAAGCTAAATTTCTGAAGCATTCGTCGAACAAAATGGCGAACTTGATTTTAGTGGTGCGGCCAGAGCTATTCGAACGCCCTACCCCTTAGTTTGCTAAGCTTGTATGGTGATGTAACTTAAATTATATTGCACTAAACTATGCCGCTCGCTCCTTATTTTGGACTGTACTGTCAGGTAGTTATCCATCAATTCACCTACGCCTCCATGATTTATGCTGTAGGTTTGTCTCTATAGGTGCAATCCGGTGGAACTATTTCAGCATTTCCTTATCTATAGTTTAGTATAGCGCAAGCTATCCCACGTTTTTCCTCCTTGAACGTGAAGTCTTAACCTCTCCCATTAGTTAAGACATTTGCCCCTGTTCCCATTAGGTTCAGGGGCATTTTTTTACAGGGCGTGTTCTACTGGATTTTGGCACCATCAGAGAAACTAAAACGAGAATTAGAGTATTAATTCACGCTCTACAACCGGCATAGACGTTATACCGAGCCAGGTAAAATCTACAAGATGAACCAATATTGGAGGATGAGTGATGTTTAATAAAAAAATAGTCATGGAAACGCTTGATTGTTTACCAAATAAATACCCGGAAATGCTTGAGAAACGATTCCCTCATGTCCTTAATAAAATCATCGAACTCTGGAATTCACCTCATTGCGAAGCCTATTTCACCGACCTGTTGCAACCAAATGGCCGTGGTGGTGGAAGACTGAATCGGGATGGCTTCCCAGATGAAGCATGGCAGGAAATTTTTCAACTGAACGTGCTTTTTTGGATGCGCCGGTCTAGATTTGACGACAGTCCGAGCTATTAACGATGAAGTAAGTTTCTGGGTTCCATCTAGAAGCACCCTTCAAGCAGTTTCTATGCCCGAGTCAGCTTGCCTTTCTTTACCTTGACACGATCTCCTACCTGATAGCTAGTTTTAGAAGAATACTTGAAAGTCTTACTCGAACCGTCCTCCATCTCTACAAGGACGTGATATCTGGTTCCAGATTTTGATTTTTTCTCAACCTGATGGCCGACATAAGCGCCGCCTACAACCCCCCCAATGGTCGCCAAATCCTTACCTCTTCCCCCTCCAACTTGGTGGCCCACTACACCGCCCAATACTCCACCTGTGACAGCGCCAACACCGCTTCCCTGCCCTTCAATTTTTATGGTCTTCACATCTGTGACCGTACCGCACTCATTGCAAGCTGCTTGAGCTACTTGGCTAAAATAAGCGGTGGTGAGAAAGATGGATATGACCATTGTGATTCGAGCTGAAAGGTAATATTTGGAACGTTTCATGATTCCTCCATAAATTTTTTGGTTAAGATAAAAAAACATAACATAACAACGTATCATTAGCACATATAAAATTCATCCGAGCAAGTGTTGGATAGTGTATCCATGATTACTTTAACTTTTGTTATCGGCATCCTTAATTTTTAGTTGAGGGTGTGGCTTTTTTCGTGAAACTGTTGATCACAGATTTCGTTTATTTTCCGAGTCACCTACCGGAAATGATTTCCCCTTATAATAAATATTATTCATTTTGCGGATGCGTGCATTGAAGTATAGGGCGAATGACTGAATTCACAGTAACCGCATTATTTCCATTTAAACGAACACTTATGACGCCAAAGAATAGTAAGCTGGACAAAATTGTACTTGATGCACGTCAGAATGCAGAGAAGCGGGCTATGGGATATCGAGAGCAAGCACTCAAGATGTATCCTTGGGTTTGCGGTCGTTGTGCCCGTACCTTTGCCCGAGAGAATCTTCAATTATTAGAAGTCCACCACAAGAATAATAACCATGACCATAATCCTCCGGATGGTAGTAACTGGGAGCTTTTATGTACCTATTGCCATGAAAATGAGCACTCTCGGATAAAGGACTCAACAGGTCGTTCCGCTGCTCAAAACCCAGAATCACTGGCTACCTTTAATCCTTTCGCAGACCTTAAAAATATCTTAAAAAAATGATATATGGCATTTATCAAAATGCGGCAGCAGCCTTTCATAATGGTTCTATTGTATTAACTATGAAGGCCGGACTTTCTGTGAGCCTATTTGGCGCTCAGTAAATCGTAACGGTGTCGCCTTCCGTCGGTCTCGGGGAATATCAATCTTAGTAGCTCTGCACTTAAAAAACACCTCCTAATCTATTGATTTTTTTTAGTATATTAGGCGACCTGTTCCCATACGACGAGTTTCATTCCCATCTTTTCGGCGCGCTGGACCAGATGCCGCAGCACTCGCTCGCGATAGCGCTCCTCAAAGCAGTTCTGACCTTGATCGGTGTATTCCTCGCCCTTGGTGAGCATTGTGGATAAGCCGCGCCTGTTTGTGCACAGCTGCCCGCTATATCATTTGTTCATTCGTATCCGAATGCGCCATGAAAAATCCCCCTTTGTGTTGAAGCAAAGGGGGATTCCGGGAAACGAATATTATTATATATACGGATCAAAAATGTCTGTGATACCTCATGATTGCTCACACTCACATCATAATTATTATATTTATTTACCCCTCAGTATCCATTGAAGGCCGTATAAACAAATCAGCCCGCCAGTACTTTTTGCGCTGCAGCTACTGCCACGCCATGCTGAACCGGTGCCTTCATCCTGCCTAACACGTCATCCAGCGCACCGAGGCATACCAAAATATTGCTCTGATTGCTGGCGTAACCCATCAAGCCTATGCGCCACACCTTGCCTGCCATTACGCCCAGACCCGCGCCAATTTCCAGTTGATAATCGTTTAGCAGGGTGGAGCGCACGGCGGCATCGTCCACACCATCTGGAATAGTAAGGGCATTCAATTGCGGCAGACGTTCAGATTCTGGCACCACGAACTTCAATCCCATTGCTTCCAGGCCGGCGCGCAGGGCAAGGTGATTTTTAGTATGACGAGCCCATGAATTTTCCAGGCCTTCTTCCTGCAATATCACCAATGCTTCGTGCAGGCCATATAGTGCGTTGATCGGTGCGGTGTGGTGGTAGGCGCGTTTGGTTGAACCGCCCCAATAGCTCATGACCAGATTCAAATCCAGGAACCAGCTTTGTACTTTGCTCTTGCGAATCTTGATTTTCTCCAGCGCGCGCGCACTGAAGCTGACTGGGGATAGCCCTGGCGTGCAGGAGAGACATTTTTGCGTGCCGGAATAAATAGCGTCTATTTCCCATTCGTCGACCTTGAGTGGCGAGCCGGCGAGTGAAGTGACTGCGTCCACGATGGCCAAGCAACCATGTTTATGAGCAAGCGCCACCAAGGTTTTAGCGTCAGACAGGGCACCTGTGGAAGTTTCTGCGTGCACAAACGCAATGATCTTGGTATCAGGATTAGCCTTGAGTGCATCTTCAACTTTTTGTGGGTCGACTGCGCGTCCCCAATCGTCCTGCACCATCACTGCAATACCGCCGCAGCGCTCAACGTTTTCCTTCATACGTCCGCCGAATACGCCGTTCTGACATACGATGACTTTGTCGCCGGGTTCCACCAGATTAACGAAGCAGGTTTCCATTCCGGCCGAGCCGGGGGCGGAAACGGGCATAGTCAATTCATTTTTAGTCTGAAAAGCGTACTTCAACAGCTCTTTCATTTCGTCCATCATGGTTACGAACACTGGATCAAGATGGCCGATAGTGGGGCGCGACAATGCCTCCAGTACACGTGAGCTGACATCCGAAGGGCCTGGGCCCATCAGAATGCGTTGCGGGGGATGGAACGATTTTATTGCCATGCTTTTTCTCCTTGCGGGTTGCGATTCGTTAAATCCGGCATTTTAACTTTTTTCACTGCTTTCAGGGCGCCTCTAGAAATTCAAGTTTCTAAGCAAGACAAGGCACGACTAAAAAAATTTGAGTGCGGCATATAGTTAATATGTAAGCGATAATTTTTTTCGAGTAACGCCGTATTGCGACGAAATGGGGTAAGCAGGCAAGCCGCAAAGCTGCTGCTCGCAAAATTGGATTTTCAGAGGTGCTCTTCAGGCGCCCCTTGTTGGGAAAATGGTTGCAATAGCTCGATCCAGTGTTTCACCGGCAAGCGGGCTGCACTTTCCAAATGTAGCTGGCAGCCGATGTTGGCAGTGGCGATGACCTCGGCCGCGCCCTGTTGCAGCGCACTCAATTTATTTTCCAGCAGCTGCTGCGACAACGCGGGTTGCATCAGGGTATAAGTGCCCGCAGCGCCACAGCATAGATGGCTGTCCGCAACTGGCGTAAGCGTATAGCCGCAGTTTCGCAGGATAGTTTCCACAACGCCAGGCAGTTTTTGTCCATGCTGCAAGGTGCAAGACGATTGATAAGCGACGCGCACACCTTTGCCGACATCGGCTAAGGCACTCAAATCTTCGCGGCCCAGAATTTCGCTCAAGTCGCGTGTAAGTTCGCTGATGCGTGCCGCCTTCGCGGCATAGTCTGGATCGTGTTTCAGCGTAACGCCATATTCTTTCACCATCAGGCCGCAGCCGCTTGAACTCATCACAATAGCCTCTGCGCCTTGTTCAATATATGGCCACCAGGCGTCAATATTGCGGCGCATCATGTCATGTGCCCCATTAATGTCAGCCAAGTGCTGGTTCAGTGCGCCACAGCAGCCGGCCCTAGGCGCGCTGATTAAAGAAATGCCCAATTTATCCAGCACGCATGCAGCGGCAGTGTTGATATTTGGCGCACTCAGCGATTGCACACAACCTTCCAATACCAGCATGCTGCGCGGATGAATTGCGTGCGGACGAGCTGACTGTGCCCGTCGTTGGGCCGGGATTTTACGTTGCAAAGAGAGTGGTAATAATGGATACACCACGCGGCTAATGCCAAGCACGAACGCAAAACGCTTGAGATACGGCAGCACTGCCAGCAGACTGCGCCGCACAATTTTTTGCCACAGCGGACGCGGTGCGCGTTCCTCGATGACTTGCCGCCCGATGTCAATCAACCGGCCATACTGCACTCCGGATGGACAGGTGGTTTCACAGGCGCGGCAGGTCAGGCAACGGTCCAGATGCAATTGCGTCTTCTCGCTGGATTGATTGCCTTCCAGCATTTCCTTGATAAGATAAATACGCCCACGCGGGCCATCCAGATCGTTGCCGAGCAACTGATAGGTGGGGCAAGTGGCATTGCAAAATCCGCAGTGCACGCAAGAACGCAGAATCGCATTGGCTTCGGCGATGTCGGGATTAACAAGGAGTTCTGGAGAAATGGCGGTTTGCATATGGCTTACAAGTTGGCGTAAATGCGCCCCCGGTTAAAAATTCCGTGTGGATCTAAACTGGATTTCAGGCGTTGATGAATGACGAGCAAGGGCGTGGCGAGCGGCTGAAATATTTCGCCATTGTGTTCGCTACCCCGGAACTGGGTGACATGTCCGCCTACTTTAGCGACGCGTTCGCGTATAAACGCAATCGGTTCGTCACTCACTAGCCAACGCTGCGCACCGCCCCAATCGAGCAACCATTCGCCGGCAATTTCTAAAGGAGGCATGGCGGGCTTTATCATTATGCGATACAGCGGTTTCGCAGCACCAAAAAATGGCAGATGATGTTCGCGCAAGGCATGCCAGAAGGGTTCTGACTTTTCTATCACTTCGCCGCCCAAATGCTCATGGGCATGCTTGACGGCTTGCTCGCTGCCGGACAGGCGCAGATAACAGTGCCCCGCATGATAACAGGCCGCATCGACGGGCACGGGCTGGGACAGCAAGCGGCTCATTTTGCTGATGGCTTCAGCTTGAGTGCATTCCTGTATCAGAGTGTGACTCGCCGCCGGGCGCGGCAGCACTTTCAAGCTGATTTCCAGCAGCACGCCCAGCGTGCCGTATGCACCGACCATCAAACGCGAGACATCGTAACCCGCCACGTTTTTTATCACCTGACCACCGAAGCGCAATATCTCGCCCTTGCCGTTGATCAGCTTGCAGCCCAATACAAAATCGCGTGCGGAGCCGCAAAAAGAACGGCGCGGCCCGGACAGACCGCAGGCAATGGTGCCACCCAACGTGGCATTGTCACCAAAATGCGGCGGCTCGAATGCCAGCATCTGTCCGGCTTCAGCCAACGCAGCTTCAATTTCCTTGAGCGGCGTGCCGCTGCGTGCAGTCAAAACCAACTCGCGCGGATCATGTTCGACAATGCCGCGATGACCGCTGACATCCAGAATTTCGCCGTGAATCTCTCGTCCTAAAAATGCTTTGGTATTGCCGCCTTCGATTTTGAGCGGTGTCCCGTTAACGACTGCGTTGTGCACCTGCTGTTGCAGTGCCTCACTGATATCGCGCTCCAACATCAGAAGCGTTCCAGCTCAGCATGGGGCAGCTGTCCGTGATGGACGTGCATAGCGCCAAATTCTGCGCAGCGCTGCAGGGTGGGCACGGCTTTCCCGGGATTGAGCAAGCCTGCAGGATCGAAAGCGGCTTTAACCGCATGGAATTGGCTGAGTTCAGCCGTTTTGAACTGGATACACATCTGATTAATTTTTTCCATGCCGACGCCATGCTCGCCGGTGATAGATCCGCCCACTTCAACGCATAGTTGCAATATACGCTGACCGAATTCCTCCGTACGTGCCAACTCGCCGTCCTTATTGGCATCGAATAATATCAGCGGATGCAGATTGCCATCTCCGGCATGAAACACATTCGCCACCGGCAAGCCATATTCTTCCGACCATAAACTGATCTGGCGCAATACATGCGGCAATTGACGCCGTGGAATCGTGCCATCCATACAGTAATAATCCGGCGAAATGCGCCCCACTGCGGGGAAGGCTGATTTACGCCCCTTCCAGAACAGCTGTCGCTCTGCTTCGTTAACGGCAGTGCGCACCTCGGTCGCGCCACTCTGGTGCAATATTTCGCGCACTTCCATGATGTGCTCGGATACTTCCGCATTGGTGCCATCCAGTTCGCACAGCAAAATCGCCTCTGCATCACGAGGGTAACCGGCATGCGCATAATCTTCCGCCGCCTGAATCGCCACCTTGTCCATCATTTCCAGACCGGCCGGAATAATACCGGCAGCAATTATCGCTCCGACCGCTTCCCCGGCTTTGAAGACATCATCAAAGGCCGCCAGCAAAACTTGCGCGCGCTCCGGCTTGGCCAGTAGTTTTACGGTAACCTCGACGATCACCGCCAGCATCCCCTCCGAGCCAGCCATCAATGCCAGCAGATCATACCCCGGAGAATCCAGTGTTTCAGCGCCGATGGTCAGCAACTCCCCATCCATCGTCACTACTTTCAGCATCAGGATGTTGTGTACCGTCAGGCCATATTTCAGGCAATGCACCCCGCCGGAATTTTCCGCGACATTGCCGCCAATGGTGCAGGCAATCTGCGAGGAAGGATCAGGCGCGTAATACAAGCCATACGCGGCGGCGGCCTCGGAAATTGCCAGATTGCGCACACCCGGCTGCAAAGTGGCAATCGCATTTTCCGGATCGATATGGAGTATGCGTTTGAATTTTGCCAGACTCAGCAGCACACCATCAGACAAAGGCAGAGCGCCACCAGACAAACCGGTGCCTGCACCGCGCGCCACAACGGGCACCTGCAAAGCATGACACAGACGCATGATGTCCTGTACCTGAGCAATAGTTTCGGGCAGAGCCACTACCAAGGGCAGACGTCGGTAAACCGATAGCCCGTCGCACTCGAACGGGCGTAGATCTTCTTTGTCGGTGAGTACGGCCTCTGGCGGTAACAGCTTTCGCAGTTTACGGATCAGATCTTCATGCGCGCCGTGATTGCATGGCAATCCATCTTCTAATACTGGCATGAAAAATTAATATAGAAAATTAACAGGATGCGGGATTTCAGCAGAGTTTGACATGCTGTGCCCATCAATGAAAAAACCCGAATCTCCGAAATTTATTAAAACAATAAATCTCGAAGATTCGGGTAGTCTCAACTACAAACTATCTCATCAAGAGCTAATTACTCGCATTTACCAGCTGTGCATTTGTCTGATGAACATACTGCAGGTTTCACACATGCCGTACCTTTTGGAAGTGAATGAAGCGCGATACATTTAGATGGAGTAACTGCCAAAAGGCAGGCTTCATTTTTCTTAGCGTCACATACTGTCGTAGCGTTGTCTTTGTTACAAGCATCGCCAATTTTGGCAAGAGCTACTTGTGAGAATAAAGCCATTGAACCGACCATTGCCATTGTTACCAAAATTTTGCTGAACATATTTTTTCCTTTGTGTTGAGTTGGCTGGATTATTAATTCCAAATTTGATTACATTTTTTGTTCAGTGTCTAGGAAAAAATAAACGCCCTTTTTCACCAAAACTGAATGTACCGGGAAACGGTTTAGTCGTCAACCATACCGGCCAGTAATCAGATATTTACAAAATCGGTATGCGCACGCCGTGGAACTCCGGCACGCCATTTTGGATGTGATAAAGCCATCACGTATCAGGCAATACATGTGGATGTTGAGATTGGCCGCCGAACCGAATCTCTGAATAAGCTTGATCGCGCCGGTTTGTACGTCTAACGCCGTTCAGCTAGATTTACAGTTAAAAAGTATGTGCCTTTTGCCACATCAATACGTCGGTAACGCAACTAATCGTTCTACTACCTGTAATGTTTGGGCTTCATTTCATTCAGCCCAGCCTACCGGGCTATACAAGCCATCCTGTGACAGTTTTTTAACCCTAAATTCCGTCTTATGAGCGGAAGCGAACAGATGGATTTAAAAGAAAACATTATTATTAAATTTTAATTACCGAAAAGACTTGAATCATGAAAATAAAATTTGCTACAACTTGTCTTGCGATTGGCATTATGTTTGCACCTGTCGTGGGTTATACCGCAGATTCAGATACGAATCGTTCAGGTCCCGTAACATTCGTTAAGGACTCAGTTATAACAACAAAAATAAAGGCCAAACTGGCCGCTAAAACCCATTTGGGTAGCTTGAAGGATATTAAAGTTGATACAGACAAAAATGGTGTCGTATGGTTGAGCGGCACGGCCCACAGTCAAACAGAAGCGGATAAGGCTGTTTCAATTGCTCAGGATACCAAAGGAGTAGTTACGGTCCACAATGACATTAAAATCATGGAGCATAACTAAAGCGTTAGATTAAATAATATTTTTCAACAGTAATGCCTGATGTGTTAACGAATTGTTTGCAATAGCAAATATTTAAACCACTTCCCTTATGCCGCCGACTTCCCCGAAAGCGGCATTTTTTTCGAAGTTAAAATAATACCTGATTAGCCATAATTTTCAGCCACA
Source organism: Candidatus Nitrotoga sp. 1052 (assembly GCF_927312905.1). Classification (GTDB taxonomy): domain Bacteria; phylum Pseudomonadota; class Gammaproteobacteria; order Burkholderiales; family Gallionellaceae; genus Nitrotoga. The sequence continues at coordinate 25,427 of NZ_CAKMHQ010000034.1, read as the reverse complement.
CACCTCGTCGTCCGGTAAGGATGAAAACCTTTGAAACTGCACCTTCTTAATCTAAAGCTCGGTAGGTTGAGCTGAACGAAATGAAGTCCAACCTATCGAGCTTGGGCGTCATCACCTTTTTTATACGATTTGTTTTGAGGGTACGAGGGAAGACGAAATAAAAAACCGCCATTACCTAGCAGGAGAGCGGGAAGGCTCACAGCTTCTTGCGCGTCAAGAAGACTCAGAGCTACACACAATTAATGGAGGAATTATTTGCACTCCATCGCAAAAAACAGAGAACAGTTTCGTGATAGCTTCATGTTAATGGTTCGTATGTGCGGAAGTGCACAGACAGTATTTAAAACCCTTTGTTAACCTTATCTTAGAGTATGCCAATGCTGTCTTGGGTAAACTCTTTAGAGCGGCAAAAGTATTTCAGTTAATAAATTTCCTAACTTTACATGGAGTTACAAATGAAAAAAACTATTGCATTCCTCGCTATGTCATCCTGTTTCATCTTGGGAACATCAATGGCGCACGCGGATTCTGATTCATCTCAAGGAAAAATGGATGATAAGGTGTTCAAAATGGACGAAACGATGTTCAAAACTATGGATAAGGATTCTGATGGAAAGGTCGCTAGGCACGAGTTTATGGGTTATACAAAAAAGAAATATGATGATATGGATTTTCATACATTGGATGTTGATGGAGACGACAATATTACCCCAATGGAAATAAAGATTGTGTCTCAGAGGAGCGAACAAAAGTCAGTCGGCAGTTCTGAGGAGGCAGGGAAGATGGGTGATACCTGGGACCAGAAACGGGATGATGCTTGGCACAAGAACAGCGACTCTACTTGGGACAAGAACAGAGACGACGCATGGCACAAGAAGAGTAACATTAAGCAAGGCGAGAGTACCTCCCAGTCTCCTCATCATTAAAATGATACGTAACTAAACTGCAATTTAGCTACCTTAACCCGCTTCGGCGGGTTTTTTATTGACTTAAGGCTTTTCCAGTCCAATCTGATGCTGCCATTCTCCGCTCAATGTAGCCATGCAATGTAGATGTGGCCAATCGACTGGGCGAGTGACCCAGCCATGTTTTACGGGATTGTAATGAATGTAGTCAACGCGCCGCGCAAGATCAATCTCATCTCGAATTTGATGTTCCCAATACCGCCGCTGCCAAATGCCGCGCTCACGCTTGGCTTGGCGACTGGCACGAATGTGTTCGTCTTTTGCCAGCCGCTGGGAAAACCCGGCCTTGATGAACGACCAGCGCAGTGGATAGCCGGCATCACCCGGTGACAAGCGCCATATCGCAAGCAGGTGTTTTGACAACACCACCATCTTCAGAATAGCAAACGGATGCGCGTCTTTCACCGTTTTCATGGGCTGCACGCAAGTCATCGATATGCCGCACCAACACATCGGAGCGCTGTTCAGCCAGATTAACCAGAGATTATTTATTGAGGAGTAACCCAGATGAAAAAACTTGATGTGTTTGAGAAAGACATCTTAGCCGCCTATGAAAAGGGCGAGCTTAAGTCCACCTCTCCTTCAAAAGCAGAGCTGACAAAATTCAAAGCCGCTGCTTCAGCTACCTTTCTCAAGGAAAAACGGATCAACATACGCCTTTCCACGCCAGATTTGATGGATATTCAAGCCCGAGACCTTGAGGAGGGTATGCCATATCAGACATTGATCGCCAGCGTACTTCACAAGTTTGTAGCTGGATGTCTTATAGAGCCGCCATCCAGGCTAAGCCCTCATTTAAGCGGGACGGGCCGCAAGCGGCGCACGGCTGAGGGGTAGGGTCATTCATTTTTTTGAGGGTGCCCTGAATAGTTGCTCCAGCGAGCAAATAACGCGCCCGCGGCTAAACACAAACAGGAACGAGTCCGCGAAACGTAACAACAACGGTTTTCGCGTAGCCGGTACGCCCTCCATCGCCGGAGCTGAAGTGTGTTCAGGATACGACGGGTTTTGAGCTCTAATTCGGAATTTTGGCAGCGATGTACGCCTTTAGCTTTTCCAAATCTGCGTCCATCACCTCGACGCGTTGCGGTAATTTCTCGATGCACTCCAATCCGGCAGGCCGTTCAGGATTGCGTCCGAGTGCTTCGATGATGGTGTCTTCAAACTTGGCTGGCAATGCGGTTTCCAGGCAGATCAGCGGCAAGCTGGGGCGGCGTTGTTCGAGGCCGACTTTGATCCCATCGGCGGTATGGGTATCGACCATTACGTTGTAGTCTTCCCACAGTTCGCGGATGATCTTGAGGCGGTCGAGATGCGTACTTTTGCCGGAAGCGAAACCAAATTTAGACAGCTCATGCCAATAGGGCGTGCCCTTGATATCGAACGCGCCCCCTGCATCAATGCTGCTCCAGAATTCGCGCACCTTGGTTGCATCGCGCCCAACCAGATCAAATACAAAGCGTTCGAAGTTGGATGCCTTAGAGATATCCATCGACGGGCTGCTGGTGTGATAGGTGTGATCCGTCGCGCGCGGGCGATATACGCCGGTTCTAAAGAACTCATCCAATACATCGTTTTCGTTAGTGGCAAGGATAAGCTGGCCGATGGGCAAGCCCATCATGCGCGCAATGTGGCCAGCACAGATGTTGCCGAAATTGCCGGAAGGCACTGAAAATGCAACTTTCTCATCGTTGGATTGTGTCGCGGCAAAGTAGCCCTTGAAATAATAGACGATCTGCGCCGACACGCGCGCCCAGTTGATCGAATTGACCGTGCCGATTTTATATTTGGCCTTGAAGGCGTGATCATTGGACACCGCCTTGACCAAGTCCTGCGCCTCGTCAAACACGCCACGGATGGCAATGTTGAAGATATTTGGATCTTGCAGTGAATACATCTGCGCACGCTGGAAAGCAGACATTTTGCCGTGCGGTGACAACATGAAAACGCGGATGCCGCGCTTGCCGCGCATGGCGTATTCCGCCGCCGAGCCGGTGTCACCGGAAGTAGCGCCGAGGATATTAAGTTCTTCGCGCTGTTTGTCCAGCACGTACTCGAACAGATTACCCAGCAATTGCATCGCCATGTCCTTGAACGACAAGGTCGGGCCGTTGGACAATTCTAGAATATGCATTCCCGCCTCCAGCGTACGCAGCGGGGTAATTTGCTGAGTGTCAGAATCGGCGCGGGCGTTGTGATAACTGGCAGATGTATAGGTCTTGCTAACGATCACCTTGAGGTCGTCTGCAGGAATATCCGTTGCAAATTTGGACAGCACGGCATAAGCGAGATCAGCATAAGACAGATTGCGCCAGTTATCCAAATCGGCTCGCGTTACTTGTGGGTATTCTTCCGGCAGGTACAGACCGCCATCTGGCGCGAGCCCACCGAGCAGGATTTCGGTGAAATTTTTAGCGGGTGAATTGCCGCGTGTAGAGATGTATTTCATTGCTTTGCTCGCTTCATTTTTAATCCCTATTCCTGTTACAGAAGAGAGGGGTAGAGAGTAAGTTTTTTCAAGTTTCTCTCAGTAGAGACGGAATGCCTTATTTGCCCAGCTCTTCCATACGGATGCGCGTCACTTTACCCACGACCACTGATAGCTTTTCAAGTCTGGCAATAGCTGCATTGATGCGTTTTTCGCGTGTCAAATGGGTAAGCAAAATCAAGTCCGTCTCGTCTTCACCGTCACCCGGTTCTTTCTGAATCAAGGCATCAATCGAAATCTGTTCATCAGCCAGCACACGTGTAATATCGGCCAGCACACCAGGTTCATCCTGCACCCGCAGGCGCAGGTAGTAGCAGGTCACCACCTCAGTTATTGGCAGAATGGGCAGATCGACCAATTGATCCGGCTGGAATGCCAAATGCGGCACTCGATGTTCCGGGTCGGCGGTGTGCATACGCGTCACGTCAACCAGATCGGCAATTACCGCACTGGCCGTTGGTTCCGCACCCGCACCCTTGCCGTAATACAAAGTCGCACCGACTGCGTCGCCCTGCACTACCACCGCGTTCATCGCACCTTCCACGTTGGCGATCAGTCGTTTGGCGGGAATCAAGGTGGGATGCACGCGTAACTCAATACCTGCCGTGGTGCGTTTGGTAATACCAAGCAGTTTGATGCGGTAGCCTAGCTGTTCGGCGTACTTTATGTCCTTTGCATTAAGCTGGGAAATGCCCTCAATATAAGCCTTGTCGAATTGCATCGGAATGCCGAATGCAATCGCAGAGAGGATGGTGATCTTGTGCGCTGCATCCACCCCTTCGATGTCGAAGGTCGGATCGGCCTCGGCATATCCCAAGCGCTGCGCCTCTTTCAGCACGGTATCGAAACTCAGCCCCTTATCGCGCATCTCGGATAGGATAAAGTTGGTAGTTCCGTTAATAATTCCGGCAATCCACTCAATGCGATTGGCGCTCAGGCCCTCGCGTACCGCTTTAACAATCGGCACACCGCCCGCCACTGCCGCTTCGAATGCAACCATCACGCCCTGCTTTTGTGCCTCGGCAAATATTTCGTTGCCGTGCATGGCCAGTAGCGCCTTGTTTGCAGTGACCACATGCTTGCCATTAGCAATGGCCTTAAGCACCAATTCCTTGGCCACACCGCAGCCGCCGATTAGCTCGATAACGATATCCACTTCCGGGTCGCTCGCCACAGCGAATGCATCGTCAACTACACGACAGGCGCCTTGGATAATTTCATTGGCACGCGCCACATCCTTTTCCGCCACCACGACAATGCGTATGGGACGACCCGCACGACGGGAAATTTCTTCAGCATTGCGCGACAACACAGTAAATGTGCCCGCACCTACGGTGCCCAGACCCAATAGACCTACGTTCATTGGTTTCATTATTTATTAACTCCAAAATTCAATTCGTTTACTCACCCCTCTCCGCCTCCCCTGACAACCGGGATTGGGAAGAGTTAGGGCACGTTTAGATCCCCTTATTTACTTCTTCCCATAACGTTTGCGGTAATACTCCAGAAAACGCGCAATTCGGCCAATCGCTTCGACTAAATCGTCCGCGTTCGGCAGAAACACCACGCGGAAGTGGTCGGGATCCGGCCAGTTAAAGCCCGTACCCTGAACCACGAGCACCTTCTCGGTTTCCAGCAGTTCAAGGATAAATTTCTGATCGTCATTGATCGGATACATCTTCTGGTCCAGGCGCGGAAACATATATAGCGCGGCTTTCGGCTTGACGCATGTAACACCCGGAATAGCGGTAAGCAATTGATATGCAAGGTCCCGCTGCTTGCACAGCCGTCCGGAAGGCGCGACCAGATCATTGATGCTTTGATAACCTCCCAGCGCAGTCTGGATGGCGAATTGCCCCGGCACGTTTGAACACAGACGCATCGAAGCAAGAATGCCCAGGCCATCAATATAATCCTGCGCGTGCTTCTTTCTGCCCGACACAACCATCCAGCCGGCACGATAGCCGCAAGCGCGATAATTCTTGGACAGGCCGTTAAACGTGACGAACAGTACATCATCCGCCAGCGAAGCGATTGAGGTATGGCTCACGCCATCATAGAGCACCTTGTCATAGATCTCGTCGGCGAACACAATGAGTCTGTTTTTGCGTGCGATTTCGATGATCTCTTGCAACAACGAATCCGGGTATATCGCGCCAGTGGGATTATTCGGGTTGATCAGCACGATGGCGCGTGTGTTGGGTGTAATTTTGCTGCTGATGTCAGCCATGTCCGGCAACCAGCCTGCCTGCTCGTCGCATAAATAGTGGCGCGGAGTACCGCCCGCCAGCGTGACCGCCGCCGTCCACAGCGGATAATCTGGTGCTGGCACCAGTACTTCATCGCCCGTATTAAGCAGTCCCTGCATGGACATCACAATCAATTCGGATGCGCCATTGCCAATAAAAATATCCTCCAGCCCTACCCCGGCGATATTCTTTTGCTGGGCGTAGTGCATGATGGCTTTGCGCGCGGCAAACAGCCCTTTTGAATCAGAATAGCCGGAAGCATTGGGCAGGTTATGTATTACGTCCTGCTGAATTTCTTCTGGCGCTTCGAAGCCAAATGACGCCAAATTGCCAATATTCAGTTTTATAATACGATGGCCGTCTTCTTCCATGTGCTTGGCGCGCGCCATCACAGGGCCGCGAATGTCATAGCAGACGCTGGCCAGTTTGGTGGATTTCAATACAAGGGGCACAATTTCCATATCTGTGCTGTCAAGTTGTTTCAATTGGTTCTCTCAATCTGTTGCTTCTAAACTGTGACATCAATCCGCTGGGTGGTAGAATTTGACACGAACGAAAAACATCATAAATACACTTATGGCCCTTGAACTTATTGACTGCAAAGGGCGTGATTCTAACCGAGCGCGCCTGGGTCAGCAAATGGAGAACTCGCGTGAAACTGCATCTCAACACCCGCACAAACCAAAATATTTTCACTGCCCACGGCGCTGGCTATGTCACGGTCAGCGGCCTGAGCTTTGAGCATTCCATAGTGGTCACGCCGGAACAGGTATTCACCGATTGGCAGCCGCAAGGTTTCGATGCATTAAGTGAATCGCACTTCGCCTATCTTCTAGCCATGAAGCCAGAAATTGTGCTGCTCGGAACCGGCGCGCAGCAGCGCTTTCCGCATCCACGCCTATATCAACAATTAACTGCGGCCGGCATCGGCGTGGAAAGTATGGATACCCCCGCCGCCTGCCGCACTTACAACATCCTAATGGGAGAAGACCGCAAAGTAGTTGCCGCCATTTTGCTATAATTTTTTTGAGAAGTTCACTACGCAACGTTATTCACCATTCCGAGCAAGCCCCCTTGAAACAAAGTCGTATTATGCTGCCGCCAACTTCCTTCGTGTGTCAGTATATTTATGTGCAAGCGTAGTATTTAAGTTTCATCTGAACCGATTTTTCCGCAAATGATTGTGGCCGACGAGGAAAGCCGCACCACACAGAATCCCCCATCAAGTCAGCACGTTTCCACCACCTGAATTACAACTTGGCCGTTTTCTGCTGCGCATCCAGCTTGGCCACCCAAATTCATCCGGCATTAAAAATAATTTATGGGCACATCTAAAAAATCAAATTTCGTCACAATACGTCGTCGCTCACAAAAAATGTTTCCTTACATATCAATTATATTCTGCGTCAACATTTTTTATTCGCGCCTAAGTCTTGTTTAGAACTCTAAATTTTTAGAAGTACCCTTATGTTAAAAAATATGAATTCTTTAGCCAAAATAAGCAATTTGCTTATTCGCTTTTTATAGTTGTTATCTTAGGATTCGATCCTGAACAGCATATTTTGTTTGATGCATTAATGTTGTAAAAAACAATGCAGGTGCTTTGTTTTAGTCGCCCGCTATGCTGCAGGCGACATTTCACTGGCATATTCAGCGGAGGACATATCATGCGATCTTACCTTCTTGTTGCAGCCGCGATATCGGTGTTTTCCATACCAGCACACGCTGTCGACGGATTCAATTTGCCCGGTTTCGATTATGCCAATTTCAATGCACATTCGGCATTTGTCTGCAGAAACTCATGCGGGGGCGATCCTCGATGTCAGGCTTGGACTTGGGTCAAACCTGGAATCCAGGGGCCAAGTGGACATTGCTGGCTCAAGGACAGAATTCCAACTCTGGTTAAGGATAATTGCTGCAACTCCGGCTCACGTGAACACATTTCAAAACGCGATCTGAAGGCAGAGGATAATACCAATCGTCCAGGGTCAGACTATAACAATTTCTTGATCGACTCATGGAAGACCTGCGAGACTGCATGCACGAACGATCAAATGTGTGCGGCTTGGTCCTATTTGCGGCGGGGAATTCAGGGGCCACGTGGCCGCTGTTGGTTGAAGGCTGGCGTTCCCCCTCCGGTGAGTGACCGGAACACGATCTCTGGCGTGAAGTTCCGGTCGAGATCGGTTCGTATTGATTAACTCAGCGCTTAATAATCCACCCACTTTATAAATTTAATCTACTTAAAAATTTATTTTTAATTCTTGAAGTTATATTAAATGGAGGTAAAAATCATGCAAAGAAACAGCAATCAATATTTAGTTTCCCTGAGTTTCGTTGTCTTCGTAACGTCCGTGATTGGGTGCACAACACAGACGAAGGTTCCGGAGCCTAAATTCGACGACGGCATTCATAACCCTTACGGTGTGGTACTTGACCCATTGAATCAGGTCCGATCGGCATCCACTTCTAAAGATGTAACAGGCGAGTTTTCCGGCACATATGAGATTCCCGTCAAGAATATCTACATAGATGAAAAATATGAAAAGAAAGATAACGATGGTGGCGAGACCCGCCCTATCTCGAAGATCAGCCCCGTGCTTCTGGAATGGATCGGTACAAAAAATGCTGACGAATCTGTAGAGATCATCGTCACGTTCAAGGAGGATACACGGATACCACGACTGCCCGAATTAGGCTCGGAGGAGAATCGTGAAAAAGGTAAAACCCGGCGATTGGATGCAATCAACAAACTCAAGAGAGCGCGCGAGGAGTCTCAGGCTCAGTCTTTGAAAAAACTGGCTAAGTACGGCAATTTCAAGCAATCCGACAGTTTCTGGATCGTCAATAGCGTCGTTGGAACCGTCAAAATCGGAGAAGTAAAACGTCTTTCTGAATCCCGGGAAGTCGTTTATCTCCAACCAGTAGAGGGAGGTGAAAAACCGCCGCAAGACGCAAACAACAATAACGATGCTCAGGATGGTCGGGACAGAATTGTCTCGGATCCTTATTTCAACTTGGGACTTACCAACCCATGGATCGGTCTTCTCGACACAGGAGTTCGAGACACACACGACATGTTCAATTCGCCCGATCACATTGCATGGATGCGGGATTGCGTCAACGGTGGGAATAACTGCAACGACACATCGAATCCCAATTTCGATCCTACAGACTTTTCATGGAATCACGGCACGAGTTCCGCCGGACTTCTGACCGGAAACAATAGACTTGGTAACCAGTACCGGGGCGTTACTGCAATAAACCTGGATAGCTGGCAGATCTATACGTCTGGCGGTTTAAACACGGCGGCTGCCGTGCGAGGTATTCAAGCAGGCATCGCGGCGTTTGACAAGGTCCTGGTCGGTGAGATCCAGGCGAGCGAGTCAGAGACTGGCACTATCGCAACAGCAGCCGACAATGCTTACGATGCCGGCATCATTTTCGTCTCAGCCAATGGAAATTTTGGTCCGAACGCATCGACAGTGCGTTCGCCGGGAATCGCGCACAAGGTCCTCGGTGTCGGTGGTTTCATGACTGACGGTGGCGCACAGTACAATAATCAAGGGCGCGGACCCGCTACCGACTCGCGTTACAAGCCGGATATTCAGGCCCCAACATGGAGCGAGACAGCCAGCAATACTAACGATACCGCGTTACAGGTGTTCAGTGGCACAAGTGGCGCCACACCTTATGCGGCGGCTGCCGCCATGCTGGCTCGCAACTGGTTGCAACAGTTTGGATCATTCGACAACGGCCAGACATATGCTTTCATGATCCTCTATGGTCAGAGGGAATGGCCCTATGACAACACGGTGGGTGCGGGGCCTATTCAAATGGCGACCAATGGGCACGCTTGGTGGGGCAAGGTATCCGTTGGGAATCACGTTAATATCGACATTCCCATAAACGTCGGGGTCGGCAAAAGTAATCTGGATGCCGCCTTGTGGTGGCCCGAATCGGCAACGCAGACTCACAACGATATCGACGTGCATCTGATTGATCCATCGGGTATCGAGCGGGCCAAAGGCTACTCAGGTGTCAGTATCTTCGAGCGAACTGGCGTGAACGGTGCTTTGCAAGCGGGAACCTGGGTGATCCGAATCAGGGGATACAATGTTCCCACGGGGTCTCAAACAGTGTACTGGGCAACCCACGTCCGCAATTAATTTCGATGCTGACAGGAGTACAGCGAGCTTTTGTTGCAGTCATTCTGGCAGCTTGTCTTGGGATCGGCTGTAAACCGTTCGCAAACACAAGCGAACCTGGCAAGACGAGCCACCGGCGACCCACATCGGAGGTGCCGGTGACTCCCGGGCAGTATGGAAAAAAAATTATTCCGCGAGATGAAAAGCTGAAGCCTCTGCAAGTTTTCGCCGAAAAGTCTTTCTATCTGGAAAGGCCGGAACCAGAGGAAGTTCTTATCGGTGTGCTTCAACTGGCCCATGTTCGAGAGGGGCCGAACACCCGCGACATGCCATTCAGGCTGGATGTCGGTACAAATAAATTAAACGTGTACGTGGCCGGTCTTGACGTTGAAACCCTTAAGCCATTTGTTGGCCATGAAGTCAAAATTGTCGGCAAACGCATCGATCAGCGCATAGAAGGTTACGGAATAGAAATCTGGATCGCAACTATTGAAAATTCGGCTTCAGAGTCAAAATAAATACCCGGTACTGTCCGACTACTACCGGAACACCAGCGACCGTATATTCAGACTACTCAAGAGAAATATAAAGCGTACAAATTCTTTCACATCAACTCAGCCATCTGGTTGAGGTCATAACCTAAGGAGGCCAACATGAAAGGCAATAAAGACATCATTCAGTTTCTCAACGGTCAACTGAAACTCGAGCTGACTGCCATTAACCAGTATTTTCTTCACGCACGCATGTACAAGAACTGGGGTTTTAATAGCCTGGGCAAGCACGAGTATGACGAATCCATCGAGGAAATGAAGCACGCTGATCTGCTGGTAGAGCGCGTTTTGTTTCTGGAAGGCCTGCCTAATTTGCAGGAACTCGGCAAGCTGATGATCGGCGAAAAAGCCGAGGAGTGCGTGGCCTGCGATCTCAAGCTAGAATTAGCCGCACGCGATAATCTGGTCGCTGCGATGGCGGCCTGTGAAAGTGCTAGCGATTATGTTTCTCGCGAAATTTTTAAAAAAATTCTGGAAGACACCGAAAAGCACATTGATTGGCTGGAAACCCAGTTGGACGTGATGCAGAAAGTCGGCATCCAGAATTGGCTACAAAGCCAGATGTAAATCGTTCTGGGTTGGGGGCTTGATTCCGAGCCTGTTTGCATCAGCAAGGGGCGTCCTCCATGAGTTTTTCTTGCTTTGAGCTTGCGCAGACCCGCACCTGCGCCTCGCGCGATTCAGCCACTTGTGGATCGTGGTTCGATTCATCCCATCGCTGGGCAATCACCTTGCTCGACCTTTCTACCTCTCACTCACCCAACGGTCATCAGTCATATCGAATCAAAAATACGCTATATCAAACCACCATAAGGTGGGGTACTTCAAATGTCAATTTGCGGACTATAAAGGGGAAATTAAATGTCAAAGGTATCAATTGCAAACATGATTGTAGCGAGTTCCCTATTAACATCTCTAAATGGAGCTGCCGCTCCTCGGGATGAGAAAGCCACAACGCTGTCAGATCAAAAGGAAGTCGCTGTCACGATTTACAACGACAACTTGGCTTTAATTAAAGATGCACGCAGGGTAAAACTGGATCGTGATTTCAATAAACTGGCTTGGCGCGAAGTCTCCGCTCAAATGCGGCCCGAGACGGCACTATTGCGCAATCTCACCAATCCCGGCGGATTCCGCTTGCAGGAGCAAAATTTCGATTTTGATCTGTTGACGCCGCAGAAACTGCTGGAGAAATATCTCAATAAAGAGGTGACAGTAATTCGAACCAACCCAGCCACCGGTACGGAAATCAGAGAAACAGCCACAGTGCTTGCAACCAATGGGGGTACCGTACTCAAATTTTCCGACCGTATAGAGACCGGCATCCCTGGTCGCTTGGCATTCTCCGGTGTTCCGGAAAATTTACGTGACAAACCTACTCTGGTTGTCTCACTCATCAACCCTGTTGCGGGCGAACAAAATCTTGAACTTTCCTATTTGACTGCTGGGCTATCATGGCGCGCCGACTATGTGGCTGAATTAAATGAACGCGATGACCGCCTTGATCTCAATGGCTGGGTCACGCTAACCAATCAAAGTGGGGCAGCGTATCCGAATGCCAAGTTGCAACTGGTTGCCGGCGATCTGAACCGGGTGCGCCAACCGCAATCAATTTCGCGCAACATGATGGCTATGACGCCGAAAATGGCAGATGCGGAGGAGATGAAAGAAGAATCACTGTTTGAATATCATCTCTATACGCTGCAACGCGCTACGACATTAATGGAGAACCAGACCAAGCAGGTGGCGCTGATGTCGGCATCCAGCGTACCCATAAATAAAGAGTTTTTGTTGGTAGGTGCGAATTACTATTATTCTGGACAGTATGGAGACATTGGTCAGAAGCTTAAAGTGGGTGTCTTTGTAGAATTTCAAAACAAGGGCGAGGGCTTAGGGATTCCGCTACCCAAGGGGGTAATCCGTGTTTACAAAAAAGATGCTCATAGCAATGCCCAATTTGTAGGTGAAGATCAAATTAATCACACACCTAAAAATGAGTCTATTCGCCTGAAATTGGGGGATGCATTTGATGTAACAGCCGACAAGAAGCAGACGGATTTTCAGAAACTGGCCGGAACGGGGCGTACTAGTAACATCTTCGAAAGTGCCTACCAGATTGTATTGAAAAATGCCAAGAACGAGTCAGTCACAGTGGTGGTGCGAGAACCCATGCCTGGTGACTGGACGATGATATCCGAATCTCAACCTCACACCAAGGCGACGTCCGGCATCGCAGAATGGAAAGTAACGGTACCCGCTGACGGTAAGGCCACGTTGACTTACCGGGTGCGCGTCAAATATTGATACTGCGGGGAATCATATTCTTTGGGTAATCCAGCCATGAGCTAATGCAGCATAAGATGCTGCATTTTTGTTTTTGAATCCAGGGCGCATAAAATTGAAAACACAACCGATTTGATTGCTGTAAATTATTTACCCAAGAGAACTGACTTATAAAAAACCTCTGGCCGGAGGCGTTGGCGGCTGATATCGAGTTACATCTGGCTTTGTAGCCAATTCTGGATGCCGACTTTCTGCATCACGTCCAACTGGGTTTCCAGCCAATCAATGTGCTTTTCGGTGTCTTCCAGAATTTTTTTAAAAATTTCGCGAGAAACATAATCGCTAGCACTTTCACAGGCCGCCATCGCAGCGACCAGATTATCGCGTGCGGCTAATTCTAGCTTGAGATCGCAGGCCACGCACTCCTCGGCTTTTTCGCCGATCATCAGCTTGCCGAGTTCCTGCAAATTAGGCAGGCCTTCCAGAAACAAAACGCGCTCTACCAGCAGATCAGCGTGCTTCATTTCCTCGATGGATTCGTCATACTCGTGCTTGCCCAGGCTATTAAAACCCCAGTTCTTGTACATGCGTGCGTGAAGAAAATACTGGTTAATGGCAGTCAGCTCGAGTTTCAGTTGACTGTTTAGAAACTGAATGATGTCTTTATTGCCTTTCATGTTGGCTTCCTTAGGTTATGGCCTCAACCAGATGGCTGGGTTGATGTGAAATTACTTTAACATGCCTTAAGTCTGCCAGAACCTCATTCAAAACCTGCTTGGCATGGCAGGCACATTTACCGCACTGCGTACCTACACCCAGACAAGTTTTCAAATCCCGCATACGACATGCGCCTTGACAGACGGCTTCACGGATGGCGGAATCGGTGATGCCCTTACAAATACAAATATACATAATTCTGGCCTTTATCTTATGTAGATCAGCTTGTTTTTGTCCCGCAATAAAACTGCTTCTTGATGCTGGGAGACGGGTTCTGGTCAAACTTTTCCACGGCTGATTCTCTAATCAATAATGAGAATGATACTTAATAATAAACAAAATGCAACTTATTTGTTATTTGGAGGGATGCTTAACTTGGGTGGATAGGCTGGCGAGCCTCTTGCAGTTGCAAGAGAAAGCCGAGGAAAGCAGGAAGCGCTGCGCGCCTTACGGGATGCGCTTGCTGCATTCAAGTTATAATCCGCACACCTACACAGCTCGCACCCATCATGCAAATTACCCGAAGGCTAGAATTTGATGCAGGTCACCGCATCCCCAGTCACACCAGCCAGTGCCGGCATTTGCACGGCCACCGCTACGCCATTGAGATTACCCTGTCCGGCGAGATCATCACCACCGATGGCTTATCCGAACAAGGCATGGTAATGGACTACACTGAAGTGAAACGCATAGCCAAGGAACAACTGGTGGATGCGTGGGACCATGCCTTCCTGGTATATCGCAGTGACAAAGCGGTATTGGATTTTCTGAACTCACTGCCCAACCACAAAACTGTAGTTCTGGAAGTGCCACCCACCGCAGAAAATCTTGCCATGCTGGCATTCAAGCTGCTCGACAGCGCATATCACCATAGCTTTGGGAATAACCTGCAACTGGAACGCGTGCGCATTTACGAGACGCCAAATAACTGGGCAGACTGCCTGCGCAACTCAAGCTAACTTTGATGAATTAATGATTGCTGCATCTGCACAATCTTGGCATCCTCAGCTCTTGAGTCGGTATCCCGTCTTGAAAATCCACCACACGACTGTGAGACACAGGAGAAGAAAGACCAACGTCATACCAACGCTGATGGCCACGTTGACGTCTGAAACGCCATAAAAGCTCCATCTGAAACCACTTATCAGGTAGACCACCGGGTTGAACAGCGTGATTTTTTGCCACAGGGGTGGCAGCATGCTAATCGAATAAAAACTTCCGCCCAGAAAAGCCAGCGGCGTGATGATCATCATGGGTATGATTTGTAACTTCTCGAATCCGTCAGCCCAAATACCGATAATAAAACCGAAGAGGCTGAAGGTAACGGCAGTGAGTACCAAGAAGATAATCATCCACAGTGGATGCGCGATTTCAAATGAAACGAAAAGCCGCGCTGTGGCCAGAATGAGCAAGCCCAGGATGATGGACTTGGTGGCCGCAGCCCCAACATAGCCAATGACGATCTCCACATAAGAAATAGGGGCGGAGAGGATCTCGTAGATAGTACCCGAGAATTTCGGCATGTAAATACCGAAAGAGGCATTGGAAATGCTTTCCGTCAACAGGGCTAGCATGATCAGACCGGGGACAATAAAGGCCCCATAGCTGATACCGTCGATCTCGGTCATGCGCGAGCCGATCGCTGAGCCAAACACCACGAAATAAAGCGAAGTCGAAATGACTGGCGATGCAATGCTTTGCATAAGTGTTCGCCAGGTGCGCGCCAGCTCAAAAAAATAGATCGCGCGAATAGCATAAAAATTCATGATCGTCCGCTTACCAAATTAACGAAGATTTCTTCCAGTGAGCTTTGGCTCGACTGAAGATCCTTAAAGTCGATCCCGTGCTTGGCGAGCTGTCGTAGAATATCTGCGATTCCTGTCTGTTCGCCCTGGGCGTCAAAGATGTAGATCAGCTCATTGCCATCGGCCGATAGTTCAAGTGGATATCCGGCGAGTTCCTCGGGGATGTGCGCCAAAGGAGACTGCAGATACAGCTTGAGCTGCTTTTTGCCCAGCTTATCCATCAATCTGACCTTGTCCTCTACCAGGATAATTGTGCCTTTGCTAATTATCCCGATGCGGTCGGCCATTTCCTCGGCTTCTTCAATATAATGAGTGGTAAGAATAATGGTCACGCCGCTTTTTCGTAATCCCCGGACCATCTCCCACATGTCACGGCGCAGTTCGACGTCAACGCCAGCTGAAGGCTCGTCGAGAAATAGAATCTGTGGTTCATGGGATAGAGCCTTGGCGATCATTACCCGGCGCTTCATACCGCCCGACAGCGTCCTGATTTTTGCATCTTTCTTGTCCCACAGGGACAGATCACGCAGCACTTTTTCGATATAGGCCGGGTTTGGCGGTTTACCAAACAAGCCACGACTAAATTTCACCGTGGCCAAAACGGTTTCGAAGGCATCGGTGGAAAGCTCCTGCGGCACCAGGCCGATTTTTGATCTGGCCGCGCGATAGTCAGAAACTATGTCATGACCGTCGGCCAGAACCTTACCCTGGCTCGGATTGACGATCCCGCAAATGACGTTGATTAATGTCGTCTTGCCGGCTCCATTCGGACCCAGCAGGGCAAAGATTTCTCCACGCTGAATCTCCAGATTGATGCTTTTGAGAGCCATAAAGCCCGAGGCGTAGGTCTTTGTGAGATTTTCGACTGATATAACTGACTGCACGCAATCTCCTTATTGATAATAAATTTTCAATTGAAACATTATGCTATTGGAGCATTAATAGTTAGAGCGTCCAACCCATTGGTTTTATCAATAAAGGGCACCTCTAAAAATCCATAGCCTTCAAACTTTCCGGCCTATACTTTATAAACGCGGCCAACCCCAGTTCAGGCTCTTCGATGGATTGAATCTTTTTGCGCAGTTCCACCTTCAAGCCGATAAAACGTGACATGAACTACCTATAATCTCTTGCCAACAATTAAATTGTTAACCTGGCCTTTTTAGTTCTTCCCGCACCTTGGGACGAAGGCTGGTTTTAAAATCAGCTGATTGAAGAGCGCAGTTAATACCCTGTAGTTTGCTGCGGGGTACTTTGTTTCGCGTTTTTATCGTCCGCCTGCGGAGGAAACTGCGCGTCGTGACACCCGCCGATGTATGAGAAGTAACCTCCGCGATAACCAATTGCCGTCAATAAGAATCGAACCACAATTTCCCGGATAACCGTGACGTGCTCCCACAGGTCATCGTTTACATCCTTCCCGTCATTAGGGTAGTGACCCTGGTGCACGATGAGGTCGCGAGCCTTCTTGGCCGCGTTGATCTTGTCTTCACCAATCCCGTCGAGCGGCACTGACCAACGCTGCGTCAGAATCATAAGATTATTGAGAAGTGATCGACGATTCAGTTCGGCAAGTTTTTCATCGAGTTCCCCCACAATTCCATTAGCGATGTTAGCCTCATCTGTTGACCACTTCTCAATACGTTGTTTGAGGACTTTACGAAGAATTTTGAATTCCTTTTTCGGCTGAATCAATTTGTCATTGACGCCAAGATTAGATGCGACAAGGTTTTCGAGTGCGGTCATGACGTTCACCAAACTAACCTCTTTATAGGTTGCCTCCATGGCAAACCATTCGATGGCGAAGAAAAAGTTTTTTAATTCAAATGGAGGGTTAAAGAAAGAGGTCACAGCCGCATCGAAAACTGGTTGCTGATTGAGATAGTGAAAAGTGCGGAAAGGTGTCGATAATTGCCGAGTTTGCGTCAATGCGACCACTTTCAGGTCATCTCCCGAGTAAAACTCTATGACCGGCCTCTTGAGCACAGTTGCCGAAGCGAAGGACATCACCCGCCGAATGTGCTCAAGAAGCTTATCGGCCTGCGCATGCCATGCAGTCAGATCGGCAGGCTCGTTATCTGACTGTACTGCGATATAGCCAGTGATGTTGTCAGGATCATTAATGGAGCTTTCACCGACCATAGCGACTATTCCGAGGCAACATTCTGAGCTTAGCTGACGAAGATTCTGAAATCCTTTCACATACATGCGAAGCGTGGGTTTAGGAGTTTGTGCCGCTAGCTTGCGGTGAAATTCAGCTCGCGAACAGCCACCAATAGGACTCATGCGACTTCCTGTTTCTTTGCACCATTTATTCGCAAGACTATTAAAGTGAAGGTCTACGGTTTTAAATTCGGTACCATCCTCCGCTTTCCCTGAAAGTGAGAAGTAGCCGGGGCGCGACCCTTCGCCATCCCACCATTTCATTATGAAGCTAGTTTCCTTCGTCAAGACAATCGCACCAAAATCAAACTCGACCTTGCCCGATCCATCAATACGAGAGCGGAAAGTTATAGGCGCGGTGTTACTACCCGCCTGAAGATTGCCAAAAAATGACTTGAACTCCAATAACCCTTGGTCTTGCATCATGGCTCCTTAACCTTACTTAACCCGCCAAACCTAACTTGACGATGCGTCCAGCCGCGCTTTGCGTTTCGCTAACATGCTGTTTTTTCGTTGTTTACTTACCAAGCCACCGACTCGATATCCATCTACCGCTCTGTAATCGCTGGTGTAGTGCTTACTAATTGTTTGAGCTATTCGGCTCTTCGATTGCCGTGTTCGCGTCCTTTCCACGGAGCGAATGATGAATCTTGGTATGTTGATCATTCTTTCCGATGAGCAACGAAAATCGATGCGTCAGGACGCGGCAATCGGGATATTTTTAATAGTATCCTTCATGCGTTTTGACACAGCCTCGACCCAGAGCAGCCCTGCCGGGCGTGAACGCTAATCAACGGCAATTTCAATACGGTTGCGACCATTTTCTTTGGCACGGTAAAGCGCCATGTCGCTGCGAGAAAGAGGTGCGTCAGCGCTCGTATCGGTCACATTCATGACAGCAATACCGATACTCACTGTTACTGAGATTGCTACATTGCCTTTTACGAGGGGCGTTTCTGCCATCTGTTGCTGCACTCGTTTAGCAAAGATATTTGCCTCAGTGACATCCGCACCGGACAGAACAATTGCAAACTCTTCGCCACCTACACGGCCCACGGTATCGTTTTTGCGCAGTTTGTCACGCAGAATGGTTGCGAAATGCTTGAGTACCAGGTCACCAATGGCATGACCGTAACTGTCATTGATTATTTTAAAATGATCAAGATCACACATCAGAACTGCCGTATGCGTGCCGGTGACTCTTTGAATTCGAGCCAGCTCTTCTTCCATACGCGCCATAAAATAGCGCCGATTGGGTAACTGCGTCAGAAAATCAATTGTGGCGAATTCCTGTAATTCAATTTCTCTGCGCTTACGTTCGGTAACGTCGGTGATAAAACCATGCCACAGTATGCTGCCGTCCTGCAGTCGACAAGGCCGCGCGTCCCCATGCCGCCAACGTAGACCTTGCCTGGGCAATATGACGCGGTACTCATGATACCAGGGCATCAGGCTGGCGGCGGAGGCTTCAAGTGAAGCACAGTAATTTGTGAAATCATCTGGATGAATGACTTTATGTATAAGAGAGACATTATCGGCGACCTGTTCTGGCGTGACCTCGTAAATATCCCTGATTCCCTCGCTGACATAAGAGAAAAATGCATCTCCATTCGGCAATAGACGATATTGGAATACGAGACCCCGAATTTCATTTGTCAGACAGGTTATCAAGTCAACATTCTGCTGTAGCCTATCGGACAACGCCCTCATGGCCGTTATATCAGTAGTCATGCCTATCATACGAAGCGGCTGGCCTTCCATGTCGCGGCTAACAACCTTGCCGCGGCTCGATATCCATTTGTAGCTGCCATCCTTGCAGCGGATTCTGTGTTCCGCCGCATAGCTTTCTGTCTTTTGATCAAAATGCGCTTGTATTATCGCTTGAACGGAAGCCAAATCTTCGGGATGCACACGTGTATAACTATCTTCAATCCGATTGGTGATATCTGCATCCGTGTAACCTAGAATTGCTTTCCAGCCAGCTGAATAATGAATCTCACCAGTTGAGATATTCCGATCCCAAATCCCGGCTCCACTCCCTTCGATTGCAAGCGCCATTCTTGTTTCACTCTCGAGCAAGTTATCCTCCGCCTTTTTTATCTTGGCTTTATCGATATTGCGCTCAATGGCAATGGATGCCAGCGCTGTGACATCAACAATGGCTTGTCGATGCTTGTCGCTTGCTTGATCTGGTTTTTGAGAATAGGCGACGAAAACTCCAAGGATGCGGTTTGTGGAGGACCGAATCGGGATCATCGAGCATATATACAATCCATGTTGCAGAGCCAAGTCGCAAAAGCTGCGCCAGAATTGACCTGCTTCTACATTCTCGGCAGTAATTTGAATCATGATATCCGTTGCATGTTGATCCGCCCAGACTCCAACGTCAGTAGCAATATCATCAATTGCGCGACTGTAGTCTTGATGCAGACTGGGTGCAGCTCCCAGATGCAGGCGATTGCCATCCTCATCCAGCAGAAAAATGGCACCCGATATTTCGGAATTTTGATCTTCAATGCCATTCACAATACAGGTTAGCGTCTGGGCAAGAGGAGCACCCCGTGCGATGTGCGCTAACGTCAAATTGTTTGCTGCCAGCAATCGCTGATGCATATTAAAACCTATGCTGTTGTGAGAAGCGTCCAACGTCATTATGTAGTTAACATCAGTTTGTACATGTTTCGTTGTAGTTGTGGCAATACAGGGTAATCATTTGAGACAATGAAAGGTTTATCGCAACTTCGGTAACAATCAATAATTGCATATGACAGTAAAACATTGATACTTTTTGCAGTAGACAATGCAGGCGGCAATTAGGTAAAAAGCATGAATGCGGATGATTGCACTAGTACGTTTACTTAGGAGAATTTTTGCATGACAGCGTTCTAAATTATTGCACCAAAACATTATTTTTAATGCTTAGATTAACATACCAAAATTTCTTCACTTCAGTGAATCCAATCGGATAGTGATCAAAAACGTCCTGATGCGAGCCGATCTAAATTGATAACCATATCAAAGAATAATTTTCTTCATTTAATGACGGTTCTTGGCCAACAAGCGACCGTCCACGAAAGCGGCAATACTTCCGTAGTGGAACCAATTGATTATTTTCCGCCCTGCGGTTATTCTTTCTTCAGGGCGGTTATGATGGGGTAGACAAATCGGTTTTTTTAAAACTGCAGAGGAAAAAATGAACTTAATCGTTAATCTCATCATATATCTGGTCGTCTTCGGGCTCATATGGTGGCTAATTAGTATGTTGCCCCTACCGGCACCGGTGGCGCAGATCGTCCGTGTTCTTTTCATCATTTTGTTGATCCTGATCGTTCTGTCGGTGGTCGGTATTCTTCCTGGCGGCTATCTGCCACCGATTCGCCTATAGCCAGCGTACTTAACTGGCATTGTGAAACCGAAATTGTCGCGAATGAAACGTGGCATAGCAATGCTTTTTAAGCCGGATGCACGCCAATTTAGCGCGGGTTGATGGCAAGCAATCCCATCGGTCACTTTGGGACGTGCCTCGGGTAATATACGGGGCTATGAGAAACTGGATTTAGTCACCAAGCCAGACAAATTTGGTAAGGTAGTCAGTTGCCAAAGTGTCGCCGCACCATTTTCTTCATAAGGGCTCTCACTTCTGCCTCAGATGCGTGGATGGTCGTTTCGTAAACTTTACTGGCAATACTTGAAAACACCTTGAGCAGTTTCGGGTCGAAGTGGACGCCCGATCCTTGCTGAAGGATATCCATCACCTCATTCAGCGGGAGCGGTTCCTTGTAGGGGCGTTTTGAACACAGGGCATCAAACACATCAACAATCGCAAATATGCGGGCAACTAAAGGGATGGCCTCACCGACTAATCCACGCGGATATCCTGAGCCGTCCCATTTTTCATGGTGGCAGGCTACTACTTCTCTGGCGCCATCTAGCCAGCCACCGCCGGTGATAATTTCTTCACCCATTGTTACGTGAGTGTGCATCAAATCCATTTCATCTTCTGTCAGCTTTTCTGGCTTGAGCAGAATCGCATCGGGAATCCCGATCTTTCCAGCATCGTGTAAAAAACTGCCGGCAATCAATGCTTGCATCCCGTCTCCCTTGATCCCAAGGGTCTCAGCCAGCATGGCGGAGATCCATGCCACACGATAGTTGTGCGCGCCCGTATTCGAATCACGCTTGGCAATCGCACGCCCCAGCGCTTCCATCATCGAAATATGCGATTCAAGCACCTCTTGAGCTTTGCGTTGATTTTCGGAGGAGAGCCGAATCACGACGGGATAGAGCACACCACCACAAAGTAGAGATGCCAATCCCACCATCAAAGCGACCGTAAGGGAATCCACCAGAATCTGTTTCCGCTGCCACGCAGGGACAAGACGGACACCTTCGAAGTAACCCGTCAGATTTCCATTCACCTCCCGTAAGGGAGTAAACACCCGCAAGACCCAACGATCTGAGGACAAATTATAGCTTTCATTCCAATCGGCGTAGCACTCAGCGTACTGGCATATTCCGGTACGGAGTGGCGGCGTTCCTGTTGGGCGCCCGTTAAGTGATACCTGTGATTACAGGCTAAGTTTACGTTGACCGACCCTAATGCATTTTGGTTAAGGTATCGTGAATGTAAGAAATTTTTTCAATTTGCCCATAGGGTTGATTTTATAGTGCATGGTGATGGCGTAATTTCGCGTATAGAATGGCCGAGGTGTATTTTTATAATTTAACCGCCTGTTATTTAATCTCATTGAGCAAGGAGAAACTGTCATGAGCCAGAACACTATTAAGGTATGGGATCCCTTGATCAGAGTTTTTCACTGGTCGCTGGTGGTATTTTTTACCATCGCCTTTCTTACCGGTGAGGAAGAGGATTCTCTACATGCCTATGCTGGTTATGTTGTCATTGGCCTGGTGATTTTCCGAATCCTGTGGGGGTTTATTGGGCCAGAGCATGCACGGTTCAAGGATTTTGTATTCGGGCCGGCCAAGGTGATTCAGTACCTGAAAAGTCTGGCAAGCGGCTCTCCACAACGCTATGTCGGACATAATCCTGCGGGCGGTTACATGGTGGTGCTGATGCTGGCAACCCTGCTTGTTGTGACTTTTACCGGCCTCAAGGCTTATGCTGCTGAGGGGCACGGCCCGTTGGCTGCCAATGCCGAGATTTCAGTCATATCTTTTGCCAAAGCAGAGGAAGGGGATCGTAAAAGAAATGGAGCCGTTGAAAGTGGAAAAAACAAAGGTGATGAGTATTGGGAGGAAATTCATGAGGCCGCTTCCAACTTCATGCTTGGCCTGATCGTACTTCACATCTTGGGGGTTGTTGTTTACAGCAGATTACACAAGGAAAACCTGGTGAAGGCCATGATCACCGGCGAGAAGGATTCAGAATAAGCTGCTGCAGATACTAAATGACTTCGATTGTCATTGCGATGGTCGCTATTTTGATAAAGGGGACGCTATCATTTTCATCCCGTCACTGATGACGGCAGAGCAACACCTTGACACAGGAGTAATGTAATCCAGATTAATGGTTACAATTCGGAAATCCTGTGTAACCCCGTGGTTAAAAAATGCTGATCTCAAACCTGACTCCCGCCGATCTTCGCTTCACCATCGATCCCGATTCACTTGGATTCTCTAATACTGCAGAATTGCTGCCGTATCCACTACCCTGGATCGGGCAGGAGCGCGCGGAAATGGCTGCCCGTTTTGGTCTTGGAATGGATCAGCCCGACTACAACCTGTTCGTGCTGGGTGAAGTCGGCAGTGGTCGATCTTCGCTGCTCAGGCAAGCGATGCAGGCGACCGCCGCAAATAAGGCAGTGCCGCCCGACTTATGTTATCTGCACAACTTCGATGCACCGGAAAGACCGCAGGCTCTGTATTTGCCAGCCGGGCAGGGACGCCTGCTGCGCCAACTCATGGTGCGGATGACGAAATCCCTGCAGACGGAAATACCGCAATGCATGGCGGGGCAGGATTTCAAAGCCGAAAGCGAGCGCATTGAAAAAACCTACAAGGAAGAAGAAAGCAAAAACTTCGCCGAACTTGAGGCCTTTGCCGAAGCCCGCAAGTTCGCTATTCAGCGTGAGGCAGGGCACATGGTTTTTACTCTGTTGGGTAAAAAGGGGCACGTACTTAGTGAAGACGAAGTACTTGCCTTGCCGAAAGAACTCCGGGCCGAGATAGAGCAGGCCGAGCAGGAACTGCGCGCGAAGATTACCAGTTATTTCGAAAAAACCCGGCCGCTGGAACGCGTTATGAACGATGCCTTGGCGGCGTTGCGGCGCCAAGTGGTGAAGCCGTTGTTGAATCATGAATTACAGGGAATCAGGGACGGATTGAAACAGGAGGTCAAAGATTACGTCAAGCTTAGTGCATATCTGGAGCAGGTCATGCAGGACGTACTCGATAATCTGGAGCAGTTCAAGGTTTCCGATACCGATGAAGAAAGTCGGCAGGAGGCATTAAGCAAAGTATTGTCCCGTTACCGGGTGAACCTGGTAGTGGACAATGATGGCCTGAGCGGTGCGCCGGTAATCATCGAAGATAATCCATTATTCCGTTCGCTGTTCGGCAGCATTGAATATCAGACCGAAAACGATGTGTTGGTAACTGATTTTACCCGCATCCGCGCTGGTAGCCTGCACAAAGCGCACGGGGGCTTTCTCATGCTGCATCTACGCGATCTGCTGAACGATGATCTGGTGTGGGAGAAGCTGCGGCGCTTGTTGCGTAGCGGCAAGCTGCAAATCGAAGAGCCGGGTACAGCTCTCACACCGATTGCGGCCGTTTCGCTCGAACCAGAGGCGGTGGATATTGAAGTCAAGATTATTTTGATCGGTTCGCGCGAACAGTATTATGAGTTGCAGGAGGGGGATCCGGAGTTCGCACGCCGCTTTCGGGTCAAGGTAGACTTTGCCGAAAGCTTTTTATCCAGCGCTGAAACCCGCCGCGCTTCATCAATTTTTATCGCCCATGCTTGCCAGGAGATGGGGCTGCCGCATTTTTCCGCCGCTGCCGTAGCTCATCTGCTAGAGGATTCCCATCGCGAAACGGACGATCAGTCTCGCCAAAGCGCGATCTTCGCCCGCGCCGAGGCGCTGGTAATGGAAAGTGCTGCGCTCTGCCGCGCTCGTTCCGGTCTTCTGGTCGAGGCAGCGGATGTAGAGGCTGCACTTCGTGCGCGCATTTTGCGCCACGATTACCCCGATCAGCGCTTGCAAGAATCCATTGCAGAAGGTGATGTGCTGATCACAGTGCATGGTGAGAAAGTGGGCCAACTCAACGGTCTTTCCCAGATAGATCTGGGGGATTACCGTTTTGGCTTTCCGATACGAGTCACGGCGCGCACCTTTGCCGGTGAAGATGGTTTGCTCAATATTGGACGCGAGGTGGAAATGTCCGGGCCGATCCACGATAAGGGCGTGTTCATTTTGCAGAACTACTTGTCCGCCTTATTTGCCCATATTGCACCGCTCGCACTTAATGCATCAATTGCGTTTGAACAGGACTATTACGGTGTAGAGGGTGATTCTGCTTCCTGTGCTGAACTTTATGTTTTGCTTTCGTCCTTGTCGGGCTTGCCTCTCAAGCAAGGTATCGCGGTTACCGGCGCGGTCAATCAGCACGGAGAGGTGTTGCCGGTGGGTGGAATTAACGAAAAAATAGAGGGCTACTTTCGTGTCTGTGAAACGGCCGGACTGGACGGCAGCCAAGGCGTGTTGATTCCACACCGTAACCGTCGGCATCTGATGCTGGAACACAAGGTCATTGAGGCCGTCGCCAAAGGTTTATTTCATATCTACACCGCAGAGCATACGAGCGAAGGCATAGAGCTGCTCACCGGTCTCTCGGTCGGCATCGCGAACGGGACGGGTAATTATCCTTATGGCAGCGTGCTGGGCCATGCCCAGAAAACCTTGCTGGCCTATCGCCGCGCGTGTCAGGTACTGGAACATCCGAAGGAAGGACGTAAGTATTTGCGCTGAATAACGGGAGCAGACTCTGAGGTCTCCCCTCAAAGTTGCAGCACAGGATGATCATACCGCAAGG
>NZ_CAKMHQ010000033.1 GCF_927312905.1 Candidatus Nitrotoga sp. 1052 | reverse complement strand
AGCTCGCCACCTAAATTCACTTACAAAAGTTGCACTTCAGAGTTGAATCCGCCACAGGATATACACTGCAGATTACATGCCAATGTAAACTTCGGTATCCACCGGAACAAGGTCGAACAGCTCCACAAGGTCGGCATTGCGCATGCGCACACAGCCCTTGGAGCCAGGTTGGCCGAGTTTCGTACTGTCCGGCGTACCGTGAATATATATATAGCGACGCATGGTGTCGCAGGCACCTAAACGGTTGAAACCGACTTCACTGCCAGACAGCCACAATATGCGCGTCAGTATCCAATCACGACCCGGATACTGCGCCCCCAGTTCCGGCGTATAGATTTCGCCGGTAGGTCGACGTCTTACGAACACGGTATTGAGCGGCTGGCTTGCACCGATTTTGGCACGAATGCTGTGCTTGCCGCGCGGCGTGCAATAACTGCCGGATTTCTCACCCACTCCATTAGCAGCTGTAGAAACTGGATAACGATGCAATAGCATGCCTGCATCGTCGAGTAACTCAAGTGTCTGCGTGGCGATATGAATGTTGATTTTTATAATATAACCTTATACGACTGTGTTAATCAGTCTTCCATTTTTAGAAAACAGAGAATTGAATGGGGGAGGAAAGCAGGGAGAAGACATAAAGTTTGCGCGGCCGATTCCTTCTTCTATTAAAAATGGTTACTTCACGGAACCACTTTCTTGTTGTTGCGCGCGACGCGCGGCAAAAAAATCACTCAACACTTGCCCGCATTCTTCAGCAAGTACCCCGGCAGTCATTTCACCGTGATGGTTCAAGCGCCGCTCGGCAAACAGATTAAGCACGCTGCCGCATGCACCGGTTTTAAAATCACTTGCACCAAACACCACACGTGCAATGCGTGCATGGAACATGGCGCCAACACACATTACGCAAGGTTCCAGTGTAACGAATAGTTCACAGCCAATCAGCCGGTAATTGCCCAGATGTTGTGCCGCTTCACGCAGAGCCAGCAAC
Source organism: Candidatus Nitrotoga sp. 1052 (assembly GCF_927312905.1). Classification (GTDB taxonomy): domain Bacteria; phylum Pseudomonadota; class Gammaproteobacteria; order Burkholderiales; family Gallionellaceae; genus Nitrotoga. Next base: position 33,490 of record NZ_CAKMHQ010000033.1, on the reverse strand, counting down.
TCGGCATGCGCGGAAGGATCGTGGCGGCTAATCGGCGCATTGCTTCCGCGCCCTATAATAGCGCCGTCCTTCACCACGATGGCGCCCACCGGAACCTCTCCAGATAATTCGGCTTGCCTCGCCAGCGCCAGAGCGACGCGCATAAAATCGTCATCGTTTCTCATCTCATGGATATCTCTAAAAATTCTGAGAACTCGTCTATAGCCAGCTGGTTCGGCTTTTTACTATATAAAGACTCTGTGAATCTAACCTTAATCCGATGGGCATAAAATCTAGATAAGGGAAGTAGCGATCATGCAATAATTAAAAAGTTAGATCACACTGCATTAAGATTCGAGTAGGATTTTTCTGTAACCCACGAAAATTTACAATGAGATATTATAGGTAACTTGCAAGATCTTGAGAATCTTGTTCGAATTTTATAAATTGATTTTAAAAAAAGAAGATTGAATCCGGCATTTGCGGCATTTGAAAGAGCCGCAATCAATTGTAATGGTTTTGCAGGATAATTGATTTTAATTATTAGCGCTCGCTTGAATTAAGCGCAATAACTAATTTAATGAATATGGGGTGACTGATGGGGCTCGAACCCACGACAACCGGAATCACAATCAGATTGTAAAATACATTATTTCAAATGGTTAGCATATTATTTTTGTAAGATCCTACGTCCGCAAAGTCACTATCCATGCGGACACTTTTACGCATCTTACAAAAATAATTGCTCCACCGATATCTGATTCCGCTCGGCGATTTATGCTCTCAGTACATCGCACTGTTTAATTCCAAGTGGGGCAATGCCCTGCTTCTCTGCTTCATCTGTTACCAAAAAATGCTGCGCCACTATGCACAAGACACTGGCCACAAATATAAGCTTTGTCAGTTGAACAGTTCACTATGCGAATCAAGCCGTGCCAATCTCAAAGTATCGGCATCTGGCTTGCGGCAGGTCAGCAGCAGATCTGGCTTGACGTGGCATTCTCGATATCCAGTCCAATCAACACTCAACACATGATTGCCATAATTCTCTGGCAAAGATTGATCGACAAGCAGCAATTTCAAAATCCTAGGCAACAGCGAACCCACATACTTACTGTAGCGCGGCGTTGCCATTACACGCCTTTAATCACACTTGAAGGCTGTTGATCGATCAATCGTCCGCATTCAAATCAGCCATCAATGCATCAACGCTGTCGAAATGCTTGCCCTTGCCTGATTCGAGTTCGGCAATGGCCTTGCGGGTAGTCGCGTTCGGCACTTTTACATCGAAGGGCAAACGGCGCTCATCCGCTATACCTAACATCAGTAAGCAAATAGCATCCGAGATTGATAGCCAATTGCTTCCAGTGCAGCAGCGGCACGTTCCTTAGTGGCAGTATCAATGCGAGCGCGAACGTAGGTGTCAGCGGTACTCATAGCGATTCTCCTTAAAATTGGCTGGCAGAGTTTTGTTGTGGTCACAAAGTGACGACACATCAAATTGTTGTTGGTGCGTTGTTGTAGGTGCGATGCTTTATCGTAATGGACGAGTGTTCTGTTGCCAGTCCATCCAGAACCCTACTGCCCCCAAACGTGCTGTAGTTACTGTGGCCAACCAGATCAACGCAATTACTGATTGTTAGATGTTCTGGAGACGTGCTGGGGACTCGATCTCCCTCAAACTCTTGGTTCCGAACTTGGCGTCCAGCCTGCTTTGTGTGCCTGAATCCGAACAACCAAATGCCCAAAAAAAGAACCAAAGAAAGAATATTCAGGCCTTAAAATGACAGCATGAAACCCAAGCGTTCAGACAAAACCAGATTGAAAATTATTGATAGTCTGTCCGTTCATGTTAAGGGACGGGCCAGGATGTCTGCCTGGTTCTGCGCCATTTGTTTTACATCGTTTGCCACGCCGGGGTGCGCCACTACTTGCCGCCAGTAGTCGCACGCCAAGGGCAACATTTCCCGCCAAATTGCCAAGGGTGGATTGATACCTATTTTGGGCATCGGCAACGCATCGGGGATTTGCCCGGAGGGGCGTGGTGCCAATGACATGGGCAGCATGTCGTACAGGGGCGCAAGCGTAAACTCTGGCACATGTTTGGTCACATCATCGACAAAGAATGAGAGATTGCCGGGGTGCATATCGCTATTACCGATGAGCACGCCAAAGGCAAACAACTTTTGCACTTGCAGATAGGCAGTTTCATTCAGGTGCCCGGACTGTACGAGTGCGGCGGCAATCTTAGGCCAATCGGCAGCCAGCCCGGCAAACTCATCATCGAGCGCCTTGAGCGAAACCACGCAACGGCGGCCACGCTCGCCAATGCGGTCAAAGCGTGGCACCTCCAGAAATAGTTGTTTAGCCACCCCGCCTGTTTCAACCTCCAGTAAATGGCTATGGCTGGTCGGCAGCACCCCATTCAGCGCTTGAAAGGCCAGGTGTTCGCAGATCAACAGGCTGCGCCAGCGGCGCGTCGCGGCGTTGTCCTGCGGCGCGCTAAATTTGACCATGACATGAACCGGTTGGCCGTCGTGCAGGATTTCAATATCGAACTTGGGTTGCTCGCCGCCAGCCGAGGAGCCCACCACCTCGCCCGCCAAGGCGAGGCGCGCGAATTCAGGATATTTCTGCAAACGTTGATCGGCAGGCACCGGCGGCAATGCCCTGTCCACCGTAGTAAAAAGTGCGCCGGTCTGATATATCGAAGCGGCTTCTTCGCCGACCAGCAGATTGCCCGGACAGTCGTGCCCCGTGTTGGCCAATGCCAGTAAAGTTTGGTCGTCGCTCCATCGATTGGGATCGGTAGGCAGACCCAGCAACGGGCCATGAAACCGGGCAAATGCACGACCAAGAAAGCCTTGTGGCCGCATGTCCTGCAAATACCAGGGCAGCCCTTGGTGAAAATCCATCTTCAGTTCATCGGCATGGTTCGCCAGGGTTTCGACCAGATAGGATTCGGGCATCACAGGATGGAGGATTCCCCATTGTTCGAGGTTGCCAGTTGCGCTGATATGGAACAGCGGAAACTTGTCGTGTGCGCCAATTTTGCGCCGCAGCGCATATTGGGTCTGGCGAGCTTTGCCGAAACGGAGAATGGATACTCCAAGCTGCGCAACCATGCGCGAAAGCGTAGGCTGACTGACACCTAGCCGCTCGTATAGCACTCTGGCTGGCTGCGAGCCTTCACGTAGCAGTTGAATGAGGGTGTCGGGCGCAGCCATTTTAGCGTTAACTTTGTCGAATAGATGAATAAATACTGAATGAATTATACATGAATAAATAAAAATACTTACACCTGTTCGGTGTTGTCATTGTATCTGCGCACGCTGCCCAGCCTTGATTGCGGCAAGCAATTCAGCCATATCTTAAATAACTAAATATAAATAATTATTTTATATAGAAACATTTGGAGTGACATTCGGGCGATTTTCGGCCTTGGCTCGATTACTCCGCTAACAGGTCGCTCACGCGATGCGCTCCGAACAGGTTATGATTATCGAAGGCAATGAGAAAGGCGGCAACACGGCGACCAGGGAGTTTTTCGATGTGCTCATCGCCGATTTCGAACGCCTATACGCAAGTGCTCAGCGAACATCACCGCACGTTCCCCGGTTTACACGACCGGTGGCACATATTGAGGAAAAAATGATTGAGGCACCCATTAGCACCCCACCGCAAGCATACATGGACATCATCAGTTCGCTGATCGACAAAGCGCGGGACTTTCTGGAGGCCGGTGAAAAACTTCAGGCATTCGCCTTCGTTGGCAATCTAACCACCAAAGAAATTATCCCGGTGATGATTCATCCTGAAAGCGTCGTGGACAAAGATCAATCTGCGCGGAAGATAAAGTCAGCGGCGTTGGCATTGGATGCTGATTTTGTGTTCGCGATTATGGAAGCATGGACGCTTCGGCCAAACAAAATACAGCAGATGAATGCGATCCTCGACAAGTACGGAAGCATAGGCGCCTCGCCCTACGCGATAGACACGTGCTCGTTTACGTTGGAAACGAGGCATGGGGTGTGGGCCGCACAACCGCAGATAAAGCCCAAGGGAATTTCCAAAAAGAAACGGACAATTGGGGTAGTCGAGTTCCGCTATTTCAAGGAAGTTGAAGGCCGATTTATGCACCTGTTGCCCAAGAAGGAAGACAACGAGCCCCCGACGAGCTTACATTGATGGATGAAGTTGGATTCCTTTTTTTAGTTGGCTCGTAAAGATTGGCAAGCAATTTACTCAAAGCCCAGCCACCCTTTCAAATAGGTTTCACTTGCCGCGCAGCCCAATATCCACAACAATCCGCAGTGGATTTTTAACCACCACCATAAAAGGGAGTAACAGCATGAACCGCAAAGAACTGATCGATGCACTGGCAGACAAGACCGGCAGCACTAAAACGGATGCAGATCGCAATATCGCAGCACTGCTTGAAATCATCTCCGCCACACTAAAAAAAGGCGACAACGTTGCCTTGGTTGGTTTCGGTACGTTCGAAGTGCGCAAGCGCGCAGCTCGTATGGGCCGCAACCCAAAGACTGGAGCAGAGCTTAAGATCAAGGCATCCAAGCAGCCAGCATTCAAGGCTGGGGCTACGCTCAAGGCTACGGTCAACGGCGTCAAAAAGTAATAATGGCAACATAGACCGGTGATAAAAACAGGTCTTCTTCTCAGAACTTGCTGCCAAAGGCGAGGTGGTCGCGTGCCATTCTATTTGGAAATATGGTGATTCTTTTCACAAGCGGCGGTGACAAGAAACCTCAGAGCCGCGATATTGAACGGGCAATCCGATTGCTTAAAGACTGGGAGAAAGGAAATAGCTAAAACTCAATCTTGATAGACCCGTGTCGTGCCCAGCCACCGTTGGGAAAGTATGATCGTTACGGTTACGGGGTGTGTTTCTGCCTCCCCCCGATGTGGGATGCCCAGCGGGCGTGGCTCGAATAGCAATGTGGACAACTCCGGTCGCTAAAGCTAGAATGCCAACAGGCGCCCTCCTTACTTGCACACGAGTAAAAAAAGGCATGTTGTCTTTCTGTCATCGAAAACTTATCTTTGAGCCTCGTCGTCGGGGACTTAAACGTGTGCGTCTGACCCGAAATCGGCGTGGCATTAAGAAAGGTTCGTCATGACAATCAAAGAACTCGCATACTCTGCGCAGCAGCATCTTCATACCCGTACTGGCAGCTCCTTCAAGCGAGCCCACATCTACGAGTTACTGGCAGCCTTGTTTGGCTTCAACTCCTACGCTGCACTGAGCGCCGAGGCCGTTTTCACGCGGCGGCGACAAGTCTCGAAATATTCCTCGAAGCACAACTCTGCCATCAGGCAGCGATGCGTCGAGCTGGGATATCAGCCAGCGACAGCAGATGTCGCCTCATCCGAGTTAACTGCCTTCGTTGCAGAACGTCAGATCGAAGTCATAAGGCTTTCAGATTTGGTGGTCGAACTGCGCGGCGAATCGCCGTTCCTGTCTGACCCCCGCGACGAGGAGTTTTCGCCGATCCTGATGGATGGGCTTGGAGCTGCGGCCAGCAAGGGCATTGAGCTTGCTCACTACGCGCTGGCACTGATCCACGCTCCCAACGAGTATGACGGTCACCAGGAGGTCGGTAGCTCTTACTTGTATTCCCAGGCACAGCAAGGTCGTGTACTCACTGGCGTGGAAAAGGAATGGGCCGAAGCCCACGAGGCTCGTCTTACTCAAGCCGAAAAGTACACCCGCCATCTCCGAGAGGCTGGTCGACTGGGCAATCAGCACGCGCTTCTCGACTTGGCGGAAAGCTTTGACGACCCGTCCTTCTTCGAGCAGCCGCGTCGCGATGTTGACGCAGACCCAGCGGCAGTTGCCGCTATCGCAGAACGCATGGGGCGTGCTGCTGATGCCAAGCATTGGCTGACTGTTGCTGCCGAGAGCGGGGATACAGATGCCATACTCCAGCTCATTGAGGAACACGATCAAGGTGATCTGCTCCGATGCTGGACGTGGGTGTATCTCTCGAAGCTGGTTGGAACGGATCTGACCGAGGACGCTCACTACGCGATCAACGAGGATGGTTCGGAATACGACGATGACGTCGGCGGTCCAGTCTATGTCGCAGGTCGCGACAGTATAGTTCTCGAACCACTCAGTGCAGAGCAAGACGCCACTGCCAGGTTTGCCGCGCTGGATATGTTTGAGAAGATTCAACGGACTGGTGAGGTGAGGCAGCTGGCGTAGCATCTGGACGGAGGGCATTGCCACCCAGATGTTCTCTCCGGTAGCCAATGCAGCAATCCAACTGCTTGATTCGTCCGCGCGTAGCCTATTGTTGCTTATGGCTATGAATGGGGCCATTGCGGACTTCTGGTCTGTTTCAGGGAACGGGTCGGAACGAGGAATGCCCAGGAGAGAGTGAAGTGTGACCATGAACGGCTAATGCGGGTGGCGAAGTCCGCAGGCGCTCGCAGGAACCCGCACAGGTACGCTGGATCTGGCGCGAGCAGGATCAAGTAGGCGGCAGGGTCACCCCTGCCGTCCTCCCACAACACCGGACGTAAAGATCACGTATCCGGTGTTTCCTGACTACTGGGCTTCCCCAGCAAGCTTCGTCCCGTTCGACGTGTCGCCTGTCTGCCAAAGGCACCTACAGCCACCTTCGGAACTTCCGGCTCCTCCAGTCTAGCCGTAGGCCCTCTGTTACCAGAGGCTTCTACCCTGACCGCGCAGAGAAAACCAGTTCAATCTGACCACCTTCATCAGACTCTGCATAACGAACATATGCACACTCAAAATCAGCGTGCTCTTTCATGCCCATGGCCAGAAACGCAGCTGGCATTGCCACCGTCACAAGACCAAGTGGCTTACTTATGACACACCTCCCCTGCTTTCGCAGATTGAGTGCCTGCTTTAAGTATCTTGTCGGCTGCTGAAAAAACCCGTGATGCGCTTTTTTTGCTGAATTCATCGGATCTCTCCTTTGAACCCAGCCAGCCCTGAATGTAGTCACGACTTTCTTCAAGCCCCGGCAATCCAAGTGTTGCACAACACAGATAAGCCACCGCTTCCGCTTCGGCCTCCTTGATGTCTTTCTGCATCAAATCGCCGTCCGCCATCTGCGCCTCTTTCGAGTGCATCAGGCAGTGAGCCATTTCGTGGAAAATCGTCTTCCACGGCATCAGCGCTACGGGAGACACGGAAATCTGTTTCTTGTTGGGAATGGAATACCCTTGCGTGTTTCCATCCATCAACTCAAAACGTTGTTCCGTGATTCCCAGACCGAACAAGGCCTGCTCCTTGTTCCACTCTGGAATCATCACTTCGTTGATGTAGTCCGCGCCCTCTGTTTGATCCAAAGAAAACCAGTTGTTTTTCAGCACAAACATCGTACGTCCTGAACTTCTGACTTCCTTGGTGTTGTCATTGGATCCAGCACCGTTTTCAACCTCATCATTGGACTTGGCTTTGACGGTAACAGGCATGACCAATGCTATTGCCTTCTCGCCTTTCTTCACGCATCGCCCCAATTGTTTCCATTTATTGAAGGAAGCGATCGGAGACAGTGGCAGCCCCTTGACGGTTAATTGCATAGCAGCGAGGATGGCATTGCCAAGGCTGTAATCATGAAATACCGAGTACGCCTCAGAAACCTTTCCTGGGCAGGAAAGGGCATCCGAAAACAATTTGCCCCAGTTGGCGCGATTTGATTTTTCTTGCATGGTGTTCTCCTATTCATGAAAAAAAACGGAGACACCATGCCCCTTGCGGGAAGGTACCCCCGCTGAGGTTGAAAAAATCTCTAATTTTGATACGCCAAATGTGCTTTTCGATTTACCAAATAAATTTCCACATAGGCTTCCAGTATTGCCTGCGGTGTATCGAGCCGCTTGATGATGGCATCAACAGTATGTTTAGCCAGATCAGCAAGGTCCTGCTCTCGTTTGCAAACAGGACATTCCTTTGCGTTGTACACATCGGAATGCATAAATTTCCAGGACGAGTTGCATTGATCGCAATACACCTTTTTTTTCCATCTTTTCAGAAATGGCACACTCATATCAAACCTCGTTCGGCAAAAGACAATGCCTCTTGCTCGCCGATCACAATGTGATCGAGAACTCGAACATCTACCAATCCAAGCGCTTGCTTTAGTGCTTCAGTTAGCGAGCGGTCGGCACTGCTGGGCTCTGCCACCCCTGAAGGATGGTTGTGGCTCAGCATTACCGCTGCCGCGTTGTGAATCAAGGCGCGTTTGACAACCTCGCGTGGATACACACTGGTTTGTGTCAGCGTTCCGTGAAATAGCTCTTCCGAAGCGATAAGACGATGCTGTGCATCTAGAAACAGCACCATAAATACTTCCTGCTGCCGTCCACCTAATACCAGCCTCAAGTAATCCTTGACCACCTGTGGTGCAGTAAAGGATACGGGGTGGTTGTGGATGTCCTCTTCGAGTGCGCGCACAAACAACTCCTTGGCTGCCGAGATGATAGGTGCGGGCACATACGGAGCTTCATTTTCGCAAACCATTTCCTGACGATTTGCACGCATTCCAAATAAAACGGAAAGTGGAACTTGTGATAGCTTTTTAGCCATCCTTTTTCCAACCAGTACGGACAACAAGTCAGGTGTGCTGCAATTTTGGATATTCATTTTGTGTCTCCTTTAAATAAAGAAAGGGACACAAACCCTTGGCGGGGACGTGTCCCCGCTGGGTAGTTATGACGATTGCTCGTCTTCTGTTTGTTTTGATTGGTCAGCCGCCAATTTCAACTCAAGGCATAGCCATGAGAATGAATTCTCTTTTTATGGCGCACTCATCGAATGCGTCATAAAAAGCCCCGCAAGCGAGGTAAAACCACCTTGGGCAGGCATGTCCATGAGACTGAGCTGCTTACCGTGCGGCAGATTTTTTGATGATTGCCTGATAGGCATTGCTATTGATAACATCCAGCCAGTCAACAGATTTCATCCCTTGCGGAATATCTGTGTCAGGTAGCTTGATGCTGGCCTTTACGCCTTCTTTCCATAAGCGTTTTACCAGTGACTTCGCCGAACTTAATCCGTGACCTTCTGGATGAATCATGGAAGGCCGGTCTTTGTCAGCATAGATCACCACATCAACACCTTTTGGCGGCACGAAGTTTTCCAGCAAGTAGGCGTTTCCAGCAGCCCATACAGGCACATTGAAAGCACCTATGATGGCCAGTGCTGTTTCGATGCCCTCTGTAACTGCCAATACCTTGCTGCTGCCCTGCACCGCTATCCTCATCGCGCCAAATAAATTGTCGGCGCAGTGCCGCATCATTTTTTTGGGTGATTGGATATTTGCTTTCGCGCCATCGTGTGCAATGTAGGTGCGATGAACGGTCGAAGGACAACCGTTTGCATCGCACACCATCGTGACAATGGCGGGATACGTGTTGACCAGCTTTCCCTTTTCGAAATACTCAAGTGAAGGGACAAAGCGGATCACCTTGCTATCAATTTTTCGATAGTCGATCTGCCCGATTCCACGGTTTGCAAAATACAACCTTGCTGCCCGCGCTTCGAGGGAGGTCAGAGGAATGCTGGCTTTCCACACATGATTCAGAGAATCACGAATGTCTTGCCTGTTCTCCTCTTTTTTGACACACACTTTTTTGACTGGCAGGGGCGTGTAATGCCTCTCGCCGCTTCCCAATAACATGTCATGTATGGCGCGGTGGGTAGTGAGAAAATCCCACCCATTCGCCCACATGAGTAGCGTATATCCATCGTGATGGATGCCGCATGTGTTGCACACACCGCCGCCTGTCGCATCAAAATCCCGAAACAGCCGGAATCCATCTGTCCCGCCATGCACGGGGCACGGCACATGATTCGGTGTGCGCTCTACTGCCTGACCAAGATGCGGGGCGAGCGACGCAACAATATTTGCCCAGCGTCCTGCGGCCAACAACTTCAGTTCTTTCGCTTCCATGATGCCTCCTTGGTATATCCCGCACGGGACACACCAGAGCACCCAACGGGATGTTCAGGTGTGTCCCGTGTGGGCGGGTGGTTGTAAAACCACCGGCAAAGAAGCACCCCATGGGGGATGATTCCCCCGGTGGGTGGTTGAGTTTTAGAAAGATCCCTCGTCAAAAAAAGTCCATCGTCAAATTCAGGCTTTGGGCCTGTCTTTGTGGTTTTGCCATTGTGGTTTTGCCTTTGTTAGCAGCGGACGCAGCAGGTGCTGCAACGCGCGACTCACCATCCGTCTTGTTGCCACCGAGCATTTTCATCTCGGAGACAATAATTTTTGTGACGTAACGATCCTCTCAGACTTTCTGATATTTCCCAGAGAGGAACGATGTCCCCGTGAGAGTGATTAAACCAGGCTGCCTTGTTCAATAATCGCGTCTTTGCATGTGCGATACTCGCGCAGAGCGACCTCAAGCTCCGCATCTTCCAGATCCACTTCGGCACGGATATAGATCTCATCCAATGCTTCAACAGTACTGGCTGATTTCAAAGCCGCGACAACCTTGTCCAGCTTTTCGAGTTTGCTCAGTTCATTTGCCGATTGCGGTTGGCTCTCGGTTTTGCCGGGCGCTTTTTCTTTGATCTCCACTGCCTCATCCACGACATCAACCGGCGCGTAACTGCCGTCGATCACATCGTTCAGATTCAGATTTTGACCTTGCCCTGCATGCGCTTTTTCATCCATCGCCAGTGCCGTTGCCAGCTCGGGTGATTTAGGCAAGAACTTGCAGATGCGCCGAATGGCCGTTTTCAGCCCCATCGCTACAAAGTCGGTATCCCAGACGGATTCCTTTTTGTACTTCTTGGCTGCCTGGTAGCCGCGACTGCCATCACGGATGCTTTCAACTTCTTTGCGGCCCATTGCGACAAACGTCCTGCTATCATCTTTGAGAACGCCTACCGCATAGAAGCCAACCACCTCTCCGCGTTCTTCATCAGACGCGGGAAAGCCACCCGGTGCAGTCAGCGGTTCATGCTCCAGGCTTCGTTCCATGCCGAGCTTTAGCGCGAACGTGTCGTTCATGCGTACCTCGTGTGCATAGATGTCCTGTACCAATCCACTCTGACGCGCCAGCTTCATCAATCCGGTGTAACCCGGAATGAGTTGGCATTGGTTGCCAAACGGGACAAGGTGAGCTTCGCCCATGAGCCCGACTTCAAGTCCAAGTTGCGAGGACTGGATGACGGCAGCAAACACACTACGCGGATCGCACTCACCCAGCTTCGGGGTCATGCGAAACGCCGTGAGCGCAATACGTGCCATGCGATCAGGATTGATGTGCTTGGGCAGCGCGCGGGCGATTTCTCCCTTGAACTGTTCAAGCATTGCCGGGAAGCCTTGGGGTTGCTCGTTCTGGGCTGCGGCGGTACGATTGATGTTTTTGAGTGCTTGTAATGACATGGTGTTTTTCCTTTTTGTTAACACAAAAAACGGAGACACCACGCCCCATAGGGACAAAGGATGTCCCCGTGGGATTGCTTGAATCGAACCGGTTGCCAGAAACGATGCTTAATGCTGTTTTACCTTTCGGCAAGGTCAGCCGCCTTTTTCACGTCACTGCATTACGCAGCAACTTGAATTTTCTTTCGCACCATCTTCTTCTTTTCAGTCAGAACAGGAAAGGCTAATCCGCGCCGAATGAATGTGGGTATCTCAAGCTCTGCCCAGTTTGGCTCGTTTGTCATTGATGCTGCCGAAGTCCTGGTTGCAGGCTTTGCTCTCATGCGTGGTTTGATACATACCATCACAGCTCGAATGGCCGAATAAACCGCCCACGCCAGCATTAACAAGATAAAAATTCCCATTTTGTGTCTCCTCATTTGAAATAAAAAAGGGGACACAAACCCTGGTCGGGGAAGTGTCCCCGATAGGGTTGTTGTTACGCTTCGATATCGAAGTTTGCTGCCCAGCGCGGAAGATCGATACTTTCAATCTCGCCGCTCGGTTGATAGCCGGGAAAATGATTGTTTTCCTGGCACCATTTCAGCAACTCAAGCGCGCCGCGATACTTGGCACGCCCTACTTCGATCATTTGTTGACTGGCGATGTAGCAAGCCGTCGAATACGGTGCATTTTTTTCCACTGCGATAAAGTAAAAGTTGACTGACTTTCCAGTCACCGCCTTCATGCCGTCAGTGTAAAAAGCGGCCTGCACGTCATAGCCAAGATTGGCTATTGCTTTGGAGAAGCTGTCTTTGCTCGCACCACAGCAGCTTTTAAGGTCTGCCATACCGTACTCGCTCATCCAGTCCGGACGTATCCTGCACGGCAATCCCGTGTAGTCATCCGTCCAAAACAGAGATGTCTCAGCTTCACCATCGTCAAGCATTTTGGCTGCGCCCGCATGATTGAAAACACTTACCCTCATTGCAGCAAGTGTGTCCATCTGCTCTGCGCTTAATGGCGTTTTGCCCGCATTTTCAGCATCCCACTTTGCGGCTATTTCCTTGCCTTCCTTGGTGCGTCGGTCGAACTTTGGCGCGAGCACATAATCTTTTGAAAAGACCTCAGGTTCAAGAATAAAGCCGTGGAATGCCGAACCAAATTCCATTGCTGGCGTTGGCTCGATTGATCCTGTTTTGTATTGCAGGTAGTGTTCGGGGGACTTGAGTAGTTGAACAATCCCGCTGTGTGATATTGCCTCACTGGCGTGATAAACCTGTATAGGCAAGTCTCTGACAATGCGTTTCATTTTGTGTCTCCTTTTTGAAATAAAATGGAGACAACATGACCCTTGCGGGGAACGATGTCCCCGCTGGGTGGTTATGACGATTGCTCGTCTTCTGTTTGTTTTGATTGGTCAGCCGCCAAATATCAGCTCATAGCATTAAGCACATGAAGCAAGATGTGGGAGACACTACACAGGTTTTATTCTTTCTTCCATGTGGATAATCCGCAAAATCGCCGACTTTCAATCAGATTTTCCTGAAGCGCTGTTTCACTATTTAATTCTGTAATTGTGCTGATTTTTGGTTCAACAGCCGCAAAGGAGAGTTTCGTGGAAAACGGTAAATCAGTGAAAGGTGCACCAAAAAGGAAGTCTGATGAGTTCAGCAATCCATTCCTCACCCAAGAGGTGAAGATACATTCGTCACCCGCCCAAGCTGTTTTTGAAAACGGCTACGAGAAATGCGATTCGGCACTGCGTAGCTTGAGCGTTGTTCTACCAGCGGTACTAAAAAGTGATAACGAAATAATGACCGTTAACGGCGCGGTGGATCATTTGATCAACAATGCGTTTGCAAATCTGCGCAATGAAAGCGCGCGGCTCAAGAAGATCGCCGAGGACAACGGCATTGAAATTGGCAGGATAAATTACACGAATGTCACAACTTACCAAGCCAAAATAACTTGCAACAAATCCGGCCAATATCTGCAAATGATCCGTGAGCTCGACAGGTTGATGGAGTTGGTGCATTCAACATGGCTTGCCGGCTTCATCGCCGACGATGCGAAGGGCGCATTGGAGCGGCAATGGCGCAGAAAGACGCTGGGGGTTTCGGCAGAAATTTCTGCAATCCTGGCGCGCGCGTTCAGTGCCGCGCAAAAGCTTAAACATGATGCTCAGGCAGGATCCGACCAGGCGGAAACGGATAGCCCCGCAGACGAGGTAGTAGGAACACCTAAGAAAAAGTCGCGCAAGACGAAAATTCAAACATCTGATAGTGCGGAAGCGAGCACACCCTTGATGGGCGAGGATGCCGGTCTGGCGGAACAATCAACGAAAGGAAATGGATTGGTGACTGTTACTTTATAGTGCTGCCCAGCAAATCCCGCCCCAAGTCATACGCAAAAATCGACACAAAACCAATATTTTTGCGTATGACTTGGGAATAGGATTCCTTGAATAATTTAACGATGACCGACATGTCCATGGTCGCGCCCACCCCTCCTGCGAAGATGCGTTGGTCGTACACAACCTGAAGCAAGAAGCTCTTGCTTCCGCCATTAACGAGCAAGGTTAGATTGTGACCGCGATGAAATCCTTGCGGGCTTGCGGAGTAGGTTTTGAGATTGGATTTGTTCATTGCTTACTTACATTTTCCGACTGCTAGTGAGGGTGGCAATAGGCATCGCCCACAACGGACGGTCATTGACTCGGCCGAGGGGCAGCGTTTCGGTTCCATCGTAAAGGATGATGCCTGCTTTGAAGTTCTGGGGCGCAACACTGGCCAGCCGCTTTAATCCGGCGAGGTCACTCAAGGATACGCTGGCGGCAGCTTTAACTTCGATGCCGATAATTTCCCCCGAGGCATTCTCCACGACGAAATCGACTTCGTACTGGTCTTTGTCACGGTAGTAGAAAAGTCCATATTCACCTTCTGACCAGGTAATTTGTTTGCGTAGCTCGGCGAACACGTAGCTTTCCAGCAATTGACCAAATAGATTACGTTGGCGCATCGGATCGGAAAAATCCAACAGCACGCTCAACAGGCCAGAATCATTAAATTGCAGCTTGGGTGTTTTAACCAAACGAGAAAGCCGGTTCCCCGACCACGGCTGCAGCCGCTGCATCAAATACATTTGCTCGAAGATGGCGATGTATTTGCTGGCGGTCTTATGATCAATGCCTACTTGTCCGCCCAACTGGCTGTAGTTGCAAAGCTGCCCTGCGGTCTGCGCCAAGGCGCGCATCAGGCGGGGCACCTGATCGAGTTTGTCAATGCTGGCGATGTCTTTGATATCGCGCAGGATCAGCGAGTCAATGTATTGTTTTGCCCATGTTTTACGGCGGCGATTGTCCTCACGCGATAACGCTTCTGGATAGCCACCTCGAATGACTTTATCCACCAGTGCATCACCCACGGCTGGCTGAGTTGCTGCCAAGATGCCATCTGCAAATAGAATGTCGAGCCAAGTGAGAGATGATTCAGGATTTGCAGTGATCTCACACTGAGCGAGGGGCAGCAACACCAAGGTTTCCATTCGCCCTGCGAGCGAGTCGGCAATACTCGGCAAGGCCATCAGGTTGGCAGATCCGGTGAGCAAGAATCGGCCGGGGCGGCGATCTTCATCCACCGCTTTTTTGATTGCCAAAAGCAAATTGGGCGCGCGCTGTATCTCGTCAATCACAGCACTATCAAGACTGCGAATCAATCCGACCGGATCTTCTTGCGCTGCTAGTCGAGTCAGTTCATCGTCGAGCGTGAGATAACGCCGCTTGCTCCCAGCCAGTTGCCGCACTAAGGTGGTTTTGCCCGCTTGGCGCGGGCCGCTCAACAACACGACCGGCGTGTCTGCCAACGCAGCCGTCACTCGTGACTGGATGTATCTGGGATAGATTGATGTTGCTTCAGTTTCAAGCATACCTGGCCTTCTCGTCCATTTGGGATTTAAGTATAGTCTAGTTGGGATTATTGTTCTTTGTTCAGGGGATTATAGCTAGCAAGAATGTGCATGAGCCAATAATTTTTTTCAACAAGGTAGGGATAAATTTTGAGTGCGAGCGCAATCTTACTGACCAGCACGTCAGAGTCCTTGTGTTGATGCAAGAAGAACTGTGAATTTTTCAATCTGCATCCCTTTGATTGCTCGGTAGTAACCAAACGTTTACTAATTTTTTAGTCGCAACCGATCCGAAATCGAAAAGTGCTTTAGACAGTTTTTTGCATCAAACTGATTCAATGTTTTTGTGACCGCTCAAGCACCATTTCTTCATCCTCTGCTAATTCAGACAAATTATTGAGCATATCAACCAACAGGTATTCCTCCACCTGTCAACGCTAAATAGAAATGTCCACTCGCCTGCCAAGTAGAAATGTCCCTGGCGGTTTCCGAGATGGTCATATCCACCGTTCAAATACCGCTTGGCGCCGAATTCCAGCACGCTGTCAGGATTTTCGTTGAACATAGCCTTGACGCTGCATATCAGTTCGATATAATTATCTCGTGCACATCATCTCCATCAAAATGCTTCGCGAGTTCTGGCAGAAACATCCAGAGGCGGAAAAGATCCTACGCGAGTGGCACTCAGTTGTGGAGCACGGTGAATTCAAGGACTTCAACCATGTTCGTGAGTTTTTCAACGCCGTCGATTACGTGCCGCCCTATACGATCTTTGATGTGGGTGGAAACAACTATCGCCTAGTTGTGATCGTCAGGTACAGGTTCAAGAAGATATGTGTGCATAAGGTGATGACGCATTGGGAATACGATGACTGGAACATGCTCTATAGGAAAGGCAAAGGCTAATCATGCGCGCAGCTCACACTCAGTTTGACATCCAGGCTATTCAATCTTCTTGGCAGGCTTTTGACGCAATGGCGCATCTTCGCCCCATCCATGATAAAAAGAGTTATGACCGTATGGTGGCCCTGATGAATTCCCTGCTGAATACCACCGGAGATGACGAAGACCATCCGCTGTCAGGCTTGCTTGATTTGGTTGGGGATATGGTCTTGAAGTATGAGCAAGAGCATTACGCCATCGAGGCAGCAGAACCCAAGGAGGCCCTGCGTTTCTTGATGGATGCTCGCGGCTTGAAGCAAGAAGACCTGTCAGCCATTGTGCCACAGAGCAACCTGTCGGCAATCCTGGCAGGGAAACGAAAAATCAGCGCAACCTTGGCAGGTAAATTGGGCAAGTTTTTCGGCATTAGCCCAGCTGTATTCGTGCCAGTCTAATTTGACCTGTACACAAAGCACTATCCGCTTCCAAGATGCCTAAAACATAGCTCAGTGTCGGCGGTGTCTGAAACCACCGTCCGCTATTGGATTATCTACTCTTCTCCGAGTAAAAATTCCAACGACTGCATAAAGGACAGCAATCAGCTTGAGCGAAGGGCAATGCCGAAGTCAGTCAGCCATGCTTTAGCAAAAAAGGGGGCAGTCATTGGATAGTGCATAACGAAAGAATTACCCAACTTACAGTACTACTGTGAACATATAAAGCACGTCGTATACTGGGTTCATGCGCTATGCAATGACTGACACTATTGTTTTTCTTAAAAATGTCAAATGTAAGGCCTGAGCCGAATGGAACTTACTTAAGAGCATCTTAAATTCTATCATTCTGTTTTTATATGACATTTCTTGCTCTGACGCGATATTTTATATAGTTCTCGAATATTCCATTCTTTACTACTATCACCAAAAATAAAGGTTTCGCTCGGATTCGGCGCTATTACAACAGCACATCCTATCGCTCGCCACTCAACATATCTGCATGATATTATACGAATATTTTCTTAAGTAAGTGCCATTCAGGCCTGACCCCAAACCAGTAAGCTAAGTTAAGGGGCTTCCGCTTTCGTCTTTGAACGGAACAAAGCAGCAAAAAAACCTATCGTTGTGTCCGAAATTACTTGACCACTACAGCCTTTGACACCTCGCATGTCAAATTCTGTTCGTTGCGTTTTCCTTCAATTTGGATTGTGCGGGCACTGATTCCTGGAATCAACCCCGTCAATTTACACATTACTGAGCTTCTTATTATGGCTTGCGAAAAACAACATCCAGCGAGTCAATTGCCACAATTGCTGATTCTGGGTACTTTGCCCTAGTCGTTGCGGCAATACTCACGCTGAGCTTGCATGTTCCTTTTGGCAAAGTTATTACATAGCGCGAGCAACCTTTCGTATCAGGGTCGCTCAAGGTTAGTGGGCGCGCCCGTTTATGTATCAGGATTGTCGAACTAACAGTTGAATGATCCGTTTTGATGATAGCTCCCCGCACATCCAGCAGAATTTCTGTCGCGGCTTCTACGGGGGATACCAGCCTTAACGTCAAATCGCAGCGTATGTGGCTACTGCTTCGTTTCGCCGTACCCGCTTGGGCTTGCATCTTGTCAAATAATACACTGACCGCAGCGCCATCAGGCGCAACGGTGACTTTGGCGTTAACGGGGCCACTGTGTGTTGATTGGTTTCCAAACGTAATGCCTTTAAATGCCGGGTTCATGCATTTCTACTCATTTTGATGGAACTATTTCGGTTGGTCAATTTTTGGCTTTGGGTACCCGCGGCCTCATCCAGTATTTATTTTGTACATAAACAAAAATTTTTTGGCCAGTTCCTCACTGCCCTCCTGCCGTTTGTCCGACAAAACCGATGGCAACTTCGTAGGCTTTGACGGCCTCGAGTCGATTGGCAGTGGTGACTTCAATTAAAGAATCAGCCAATATTGTCACTTTTCGCGCTGCCGCAATCCGATTGGATTTAGCCAAGGTGTAGGCATCCTCTGCCCCCTTGGCAGAAGTACGTAACTTGATTAAGTCACTATCGGCAAGCTCCCATGCAGCCTTCGCAGTGGTAAGCTTTCCCTTGGCTGTGGTTAAGTCAGTTCTGGCACCTTCGATTGCTGATGACGCAGTCAAATGATTAAATATGCCCTCCTGAACCGCCAAGTCTGTTTTAGCGTTATCCCTTGCCTTTATCGTGTCAGTTACCGCCTTACTTGGAATCGAAATCTCGGCAAGTTCTTTCTCCGCCGCTACAAGTGCGGTCTCCTCCACTGCAAGTGCAGCCTTGGCAATGTCTAGTAATTTATCTCTCTCAGCGTCTTGAGGTTTAGCTATAAGAACGTCGACTTTGACCTGTGCATTTTGTTTGCGTTTAAAAACACTACTCAAGTTTTCGTGCGCGCCACGTACAGCCGTATCATGCTCACTGCGGGCTGTATCCAACGCTTCCTGTGCTTTTTTCAATGTCTCCTTGGCAGCGGTTAATATTTTTTGTTGTTCATCGATTTTTGCGGGCACAGTCATGGCATCAAGTAGTGTCTGCTTATTTGTCACGTCAACATTAGCTTTTTCCCAGTCCTTTTTCTTGTCAGCCACAGTACCAACCTGGACATCAAAGGTTGTCTTTGCAACTTCATAGGCACTCCTCTGGGCCTCAATGAACTCATCGTCTTGGATAATTGCCTTCACCAACCTGCTGCGCATATTCCGTACTTCAATCAGTGATTTGACAATAGCATTTGAAGCGTTTGCCTTGGCCGTCTCGATGTCGACTTTGGCCGTGCTCGAAGCGGGCGCGGCAGCCTTAGCAGGATCGGCCGTAGCTTCCTTTTGAGTTGAAGCTAATGCTATAGCCGTAGCCGTATTCGAAGCCTGCGCGGCGGGCTCGGCAGCTTTAGCGAGATCGGCTTTCGCAGCCTCAAGAGCCTTTTGAGCTGTAGCTAATTCAGCGGGAGTGCCAAGCAAATCCTTCAATATCTTGAGACGGGCCTCTTTGGTTTCACCGAAGTTAATGTCCTGCCATGCCGCAGTAATGTCAGTTGGTAGTTGGTCCAATTTACCGATCAGACCATTGACATCTGTAGTAGTAGAGTCTACGTATTCCTTACGGTACTTAGCCAACACCTTCTCCAATCCGGCGGTATTTGCACCACTGCCCGACTGTTGTTCTCTAAGTTCATCTTTTAAAATTTTGCGGTTAGAATCGCCAATATCTAATTTTGCTAATTTTCGTCTAGTTTCCACCTGCCCCAACAAATTGAGATTCACTTTGCCGCCCATATTAAATAAGGCCAAGCTCTGTGCACTTTTTATGATGCTTTCCGGGTCGGACGACAGTCCTTTGACATACCAGTTGCCAACATCGTCTTTGACGATGGCAAAGTCGGTTGCCCCGCCGCCACGGACCTTGATTGTGTTGATGGTTTGCCAGAATTGCTTGTCGATTTCGAGCTTGGTTTCGCGGAACGCTCTATTACCGCCATCGTCGCAAAATAAAGAAAATAGTAAATTACGGCAATTGGTGCTGCCACTATTATCCTGAACCGATGTATTGGAAAAAGCGTTGCGCAAATAAGCGCTGGCTGGGCGAAGATAAGCAAGTCCACCCCGTTGTTCATAGGCCAGGTCCAATGCCTTGTTTAATGCTGTTATGTCGCCACCTCTGGAGGCCACTTCCAAACGTTGTTGTTGCAATTGTGCAATTACATCATCTAATACATCGCGTTGAGTTTTTACCTGAGACCCGCCAGAAAATTGAAACGTCTTTGGAATCGACATCGCTGTGAGCACATCGCCTGCTGTCAAAAAATTATCTTTTTTAACGTGGTCTTTTTCGGATTCGCCTTGTTCCTTGAGCTCAAGCAGCAGCAGGTGGCGCAAGCCAGACAAATCGACGACATTGGCAGTTTCGGCTTGTTGCAGCACCACTTGTTTTAATGACCCAATCGTTTCGCGAGCTGTTTCCAACTTATTTTTTGCGCTCCGCACCGCAGGTAGTTCTTCCGTATTTTTTTTGTTTATGTTAAGCGCTTGTAAGTTATCGGCTATCTTTCTTTGTCTTTCTTCGAGATTAACGTTGTCGACATTGAGTCCCGTCAGGATCTTCTCATCTAGTTTTTTAAAAACCTCTTTTTCCGTGCCATTTGCAATGCCAAAATCTGCTGCGTGTAATTTTTCAAGGTATGCTTTAGTATTCACGCGACGATTATGTTCTGGCGTTGGTGGTGTTGGTGGTGTTTTAATCTTATCTTTAAGCCATGAGTTCAGTTTATTGAGGACATCCCCCGTTGTTACCGTTGAATTAGATTGTCCAATAAGACTAGCAATTGAACTACGATCATCAGCAACTGAACCGTCAGCCAAAATATTTCCCTCAAACTTAAAGTTGTAGTCATTAAAGACTGTGCGATAGGTGTCTAGCTTTGGTTGTTTTTCTTGCGCATCATTAATAAGCTTCTTTTTTAACTCGGAGATACTCTCTTCTGTGATATGCATTTCTGAGAAAGTATTTATTGCGCTTTGCAGACTTTCTTCCTTATTTATTTTTTTTTGGATGGCTGCGCCTAAGTCTCGTGCTAAGTTATCAAATGCATTTTGCGCACCCGGTGCAAATGCTAGTCGTGATGCAGCTAACTCGCTATCTTTACGATCTTTCAGATGCTGATCATGCGCAGCGCGTTTACGCAGATCATCGGCGTGCACAACGAGTGTGTTTCCAAGAGATTGAAGCACCGCCAGTTTTCTTGCGAAACTTTCCTTGCCCGGACTGCCATTGGCCAATTGATGATTGTTGACCGTGTAAAGTATTTTTTCGGCAAAAATGATGAGCGCGTCATTAAGACGTTCTTTGGCTACACGGAGTGTATTAAGGGTCCTCTCATCCTGATGATTATTTACCTTCTCGGTAGCATCAATAAATTTTTTTGTTAATGCGGTAATTCCAAGTTTATCTCTAGCTTGATCCTCCGCGGGGAGGTCCGGCTTTTGTTTTCTGGTGAACGGTAATTCAGCCAGATTTGGCGCTGGCTGGTGATTAGTTATATTCTTGTTAAGTCCCTCCATTTTCTTGTTATGATCTTCTATTTTGTCGTTAAGATCCTTTGTGTTTTCATAAAGTGCGAGTATCGAATTAAGAAAATAGGCAATGTCAAGTTTGAAAGTACATTTGATATAGTCATCAATGTCAGCACCAGCATTTTGGTTGAGGCAGTCTTCATCATGCTTCTTAGCGCCCTTAATATATGACGCGTAACTTTCATCGTCCGAAATATAATTATTTCGCAGTGCCACAATAAGCGGTTTGGCTGAGATGGCTAGCGCGACATATTGCCGCAACTGGATATCCTCGTGATTTGCCATCGGCCCTTTATATTCATCCACATCTATTTGCAGTACGGAGCAGGCACATAAAGAAAGCACCGTAACAAAAGTTAGGCAACGCCCGCCAACACCATTAATCATATAGGCACGTTTCATTTTCATAGCTCCTTCAAACGGTCATTGCTGGCTTCACTACTCAATTGATCAAGACGTTCATGTTCTGTCTTTACACGTAACAATTCTTTGAACAAATCTTGTTCCAGTGCCGGACCACTATACCCTTGTGTTACCGCAGCAACTATCCCCAACGCTTCATCGACCGCCTGGAAAAATTTTTCGGGGCTGGAACCCATAGCAATAACCAGACGATGGTCTTTTGGTGCTTCACGGAATCCTTCGGGGCCAAATAGCACTAATCTACGACCAGTCAATTTCGTCTGCATGCCCTCCTCAGCTTTGGAAACAGTCACGCCATGACTATCCACATTATCAAAGCGCGCCGTCGATCCTAAAGAATCAATGACTGCGGCTGGCACCCATCCTGAGGCATAACGTGTGGAGTTGAAAAAACTGGATTGGCCTTTGACGCGCACCCGAAAAATCGTCGGCGGCAGTTGCTCCTGTGGGTCAAATACGCCCAGGTAATAAATTTGTTCCAGCGTGGTGGTTGGTACGTACGTTCCTGCCAGGGTACCTTCGCCGGCAGCAATATTACGTTGTGCAATGTGACTCAAGGAGCTGCATGCACTGCAAAGTAGGCATAGTGCCAGTGGGATCAGGCGATAAATAAAACGTGCTGTGCATTGCATGGGATCACCTCGGCATTGGGTAGGTAGTGGTTTTAAACGTGCATGAAAATTGAGAGAGTAGCTTTGTAGCGTGGTGTAATTGATCTTGCAGGCAGCTTGTGCTTGATCCTACGATATATGCTGCAACCTATCTGAACTGGTGCGCATAGGCAGAAAGCCACACGGATTATGGGCGTTAAAGGTGACATCATGTGTTCCCCCTGAAGCAAAATGCTGTTGGTTCTCATCTGCGTGAGAATCGTTTGGGACGAAAAATCTCCGTTGCCTATGTTGCTGCTTCGTTTTTAATTGCTCTCGTTGTTGCTCTGTTTTGAACGCTGTAACGGAATTTTTATTCTAAAAACAATTTAAGCAACGTGAGGCAGTCTCCTAATGCTGGAAGGCCACCAGTAGCTTGACGCCGTGCATGCGGTACGGCGTGCGTTGCGGCGAGAATGTAAGTTGAGCGAATCATTATCTTTACTTCAGGAAATGTCAATAGTTACAATCGGGTACTTGATAGGGTGGACAGGACATTAATTGCCGAGCGCATGGATGGTCTTGACTCATGACTTCATCTCTCTTTGTAATGACTCAATATTGTCTCGCATCCACTGGCAAGCTACAAACAGTGGCCAGCTACGGACGGAAATATGATCACATGGTACGGAACATCTAACCAAGCTCAAAGGGCTTAACTTAGTGGCATTCGGCTTTGACCCCCTTAGTTTTTCTACTCTACCCTTGCTCTGGAAAAGGTGGTTAATTTTTCCTAATACCCAGAAGGATTGCTGCAAAACACAACGTCTCCGTTATTCTCGATACTTGTATAACGGCTCAGGATTAGCGCCACGTTGATGCGCTTCTTCGAAAGAGTTCAACAAAGCTTGAGTAGCTTCGGTTTGCTGAATTAGGTAATTGACCTTTAGAATGCGCCAGGCCAAATTTGGATGGGAATAACCGTTATCGAAGTACACACTAGGCTTGCCAAGAGCGAAAGCTCCGAATTCATCAAGTGTCCGGAAGGCCTGCATGTTCCAGCTTAGCTTCGACAATTCGCTTATCACCCAGTTCGCTTCAAGGGATGCGCTGTTCACATGTGATTGCCTTGAGTACTTGCGCAGTAATTTTGCGGCGAATTTGTCAGCGTCCTCCTCATTGGCTTTTTCCTTAGTATCATCAATATTCAATAGGTTCATTGTGCTTTCATCGAACACTCTTGCGGAGGTGTGTTTTGAAATGTGCCCAACCTCATGGAGCAAAATATAAGTCAGAAAATACTCTCGGTCGATCGACATTCGTCCGATTCCTTTTGAGTTATTAGCAGCCCAAGACGCGAGAAATTTGGGGTTCACGAAGACGTACTGGCAATCTTTTGGTATCCAAGCCGGAGTTGTCGTGTCATCGCCTGGTTTTTCCACCAAGTAGACCGCTACATCATCGCCTGTCGAATTGTTCTTAATGACATTGCTCCAAGAAGGAGATAATCGAATTTTCCTTTCTTCAAGAAAGAGGTTAGCTCGTTCGATAGCTTTGGCTGCTATCTGCTGATCTTGATTGGTATGTCTAAGTCCCCGCGTTATAACGACATCTTTGATATCCTTGCTTACATTAGCTTCACATGCTGTAATCTGAAGACAGATCAGGAGAGATGCTAAGCCTAAACTAGATAGATTATGGGACATGAGTATCTTGAAATGATGATTATCTGTTTGTCAGAATAGTTCCTTGAGGAAAGTAGGTCAATATGACAAGAAAAACCATGCAGCATCTTGTTTTGAGTTTTGGATTAATCACACTCTTAGTTCAATTAGTTGAGTGTGGAGCTGAACCTGTTAAACCTCCCGTACCGTCCAAAGTTGTGCCAGATTTACGCAGCGTCAAACCAACGGTGGTATGCATTGACTGCTCCGAGCCATTCGACACAGCCACGCACAAAAAAGTGTTGGAAGGTCTAGTCAATAATTCTTACATCGGGGAACTCCGCAAGGCACTATATCTACAGGATTCATTGCATCAATTCGAATCCAAAGCCCACTTCGATAACTGTGATTTTGACGGAGCTATCGCTTATATAGATTCGCTGATCGAAGAGGTAAACGGATATGTGAATGACACGCAAAAAGCGAAAAATGCAGGCGATTCCGCTAAAACCCAAGCCGCTGCACATAATGCTTTTTTCGCTATCGGGCAGGTGCTTCATGCCGTCCAAGATTTTTATGCACACTCAAACTATGTCGAATTGACTGAACAGAGTGTTAATCGGGTAACTGATTTGGACGTGATTGCTCCGTGGCAGTCGGAAGGAAAGGCACGTATCAATCAACTCCGCCAGCATGGGCGGAAAGGTTTGGTATCTGGATTCGTCTTCTGGGGCCTCCCTCAACTTTGCCCATCAGGCTCTATATCTCATGCCGACCTCGCCAAGGACAATGCAACTACTACCAGTGGCAAGGTGAAAGTTGCCAATCTTCAGAACATCAGTCAGTATCGTATCGCTGTTTACCTCGCTCGAGAGGCATCGACAGAATTTCTGAGGGATGCATTTAAACGGTGGCCATTGCTCAAAGAGTTAAATGGGCCGAATGTTGCATTTGACGTTCTGCTCGACCGGCGCGGAATTTGAAAATGCGTTTCCATGCTTACCCAATGAAAACCACTATCTTCGGTGGTCTTCTGATGGCAGGAGTAGCAACCTCGCAATCTGCGGAACTAGTTCCTGAATGTCGAATGAATAATGACTTGACTGACAAGGTTTCAAGAGCTCTCAACGCAGCAGCAAAGGCTTATGCTGTCATAGGTAAACCCTTGCTTTTCGACAAGGTATCAGTCAATCCAACAACTGTTGTCACGGAACCGCGCACGCTCACCGCCTATGTCGTGACCGATGCGACCATGGATGGCGTGACCCAAGAAGGGTGCGTGAAATCACCGGTTCGGAAAGACGAGCAGCTTGATGATCTCAGTGTTCGAGGAGGCTGCGTCGTTGTAGCAGTTAATAACATGGAGATCCGTTGCTCTGCAGATGCGGTCAAGATTTTTGGTGATCTCTCTCAACGCTCAGGGCGGGACCATCCTGCGTTGCTTTATGTACTTGCCCATGAACTCGGCCATCTCCTTCAACGGCGAATTGGCGAATACGCTGGTCGTGTTGAACATATCGATCTTAAGAATGACACTGCAATTAAATTGTCGATTCTTCGTGATTCCTGTGATCCAGTCTCCACCAAGCACGAGGAAGAGGCCGACGCAATGGCAGTAAAGGTGCTTACCCGATTGTTGCCGTTGCCACCTTATCGGGAACCAATATTTTCTGAACAGGGCTCGGTTTATTGGAGCGTGGACCAACTTAGCTTGGCGGCGAATTCTTGGCAAGAAACAGCTCTCGCACGTGAATTCATTAGTCAACCTACTCCACACCCTTCATTCGTTCCGACCGAATTCCCCACCCCAAAATCAAAAGTTGAGCGCAATGCTAAGCGTTTTGTTTGCGATGTTTTAACTCGCAAGAAAGGTACAGTTTTGTATCCCGGAAAGTCAGCTACTCACCCGCCTCTTGAACAACGGATACGCAAGGTCGCAGAGGCGCTCAGACCTATTGCAGCCACATTGCCAAATTCTGGATCAGATCAGCAGTTCAGGTCAGTAGCTGTACTTCAAGAGCAAGTCAGCCCCATCCTCAATACAATTTATCGTGAAACCGGGGCTTACCTGGAAGCAGTACAGGCGAATATTTGTTCACGAATCAACGGAGACATGCCTACTAAAGGTTGTCGTTGAGTATCAATTTTGGAAAACGGCGTCGAAATTTCGTTGCATCGGGGATGTTCAGCTCTAATATTCAAAATTTCGTTGGAACGAATCAAGTTGTCAGGCCACGAGTTGGCTACGCTGTAGCCACTGAGTGCCGTGGCTCCGTGACCCCACGGGCTCCGTTGCGATTAATCATCTTGAGAAAATTCAGCCACTCCTGATACCGATTGTGAGGGGAGGATGTCAATTTGCTTGAGCCGCTTCCCAGGCGGCAGTTACACCTTGGTTCAATCAATTGGTCTTAGTCGTAAAGGCATTAATGATGCGATCCATAAAGGCAAAGATGAGCTCAATACCGTAGCCGGCAATGAAGGCAAGCCCCCAAGCCGAAATTCTCTTCAGCGCTTCACCTCCGACAACCTCGGGTGTGAGGAGCCAAGTCGACACGAATCCCGCGAGCGCTCCGAGCCCTAACCGGACAATATGACGCAGAAAAGAGGACTTTGCGAATGAGTTTTCACTGATTTCCTTCGTCATCTTTCGCAAGATGAACGCGTACGCGCCTAGCCAACCCAGCAAGAGTGGCAGGTAGATTTCGCTCAGCCTTGCGGCCACGGTTCTCGCTGCTTCGAGCTTCGCCAAAGCATTTGGAGCTGCTACCCCGTCCGGAACCTTGTCAATTGCCGAGCACAGCGTCCAATAGAACGGATAGGCGGTCACTAATTTTCCTCTAGATTCGCACGGTTGTTGCGACCACGTCCATAGGCGATCTGGAATAGCGTCATGCTCGGCCCTAGCCTCTCTAACGCTCGCCTCGTCCGCGGTGACAACTCTCTGTGCCTCAACAAAGTTCCTATTCGCTGCAGCCAAGGCCTCATCCTCCCGCTTCACCTTTGCTTCCTCCTTCTTGACCGCGCTCTCACGCAATGCGACAAGGTCGCGCTTCAGAGGCAGCTCTGCCTCCGTCTTACTCAAAAACGCGTGAAGTTCGTGATAGCGAGCAAGACCGGTCGAGCCAAGGGAGTAATAGCTCAGCGAAACGCAAGTAATGATAAGGAAAAACAAAAAGACCCATGCATTCACAAATCGGCCGATGGTGAGGCCCCTGAACGCGTCAGCGAAGCGCTCCCGCGAGAAGAAGTCGGTCAAGTCAGGCAATTTCGTCTTCGACGCATCTAATGTGTCAGCAGTAACTGGTGCAGTCTTTACTGTCAGCGCTTGGTACGCCTTCATGAAGGCCTGCTCATCGGCGAGCGTGGGAGTGCCTTTCGAGAGCGCATCTGCGGCCGCCAATAGCGGATCCCGTATGTCATCCTCAATCTGCTTTGCGTTAGCAGCCGCGAACTCAAGTAATTGCAACGCGTCGTCCAACAGTGGTCGTAGTCGATCACAGCGACCAGTCGAAGCTCGGATGCTGGCTACCGACACGTTCAATACAGTCGCCGCCGCATCAAACGCCGCATAGAAGTCGTCGCGGCTCTTGCCAGGAACGGCTAGCTCCGCACTCTTGCCCTTGGAAGCGATCAACTCGGTCGCGCATCCCGCAGGTAGTGCAATCTTGTTTGCAGCAGCATAGTTGAGCATCAGCTCCGCATCGCTGACCATGTCGTCGGTTGTACCCATAGTGCCTCCAAGAAAGTAACATCGCACCAAATCATAAGGAAATTACACATCCTGGTCGAGTAACCGGGACAATATACTGTATTAATGTACAGTATCGCTCGATGACCTTGCCTTCTTTGATAACTGTAACAGCCAATGTTTCCGTGAACATCGTTTTGCCGTTTGAGGTATATGGGAGAATCTGGCGGCAGCCATTCACACTGACGCGCAATAGACAGAACGCTAGTAACTCCTAACGCGGCTTCGTGCTAAGCGTTCCCTGCGGGTGCCGGAGGAGAGCCAAAAATGCCGTTGACGACATTTACGATATCACCTGCCAAAGTCAGTATCCTGGAGTAGCCCTGTTCAGTGGCCGTAACTTCTTCTAGCTTGTCCGCAATATCCTGCGTTTGCGCCACCTCAGCTGCGCTAGGAGGGCGAACCGAACCATTTCCCTGAATCCAAGCCGAGTCTTTATCTTTCATGTAGGTGAGTTCCCGGTCCAAAGTGTTGTATTGGACAATTGCCCGTTCTTTGTCCGGTCCCGCATCCATCAACCTGATAATGACATCAAGCTTCGCCACCGCCGTCATCAATGCATACTCGGAGTTGTCCACGAGGAGCATGTATCTGCCAGCGGCAGTATTTGGATTGTTCGTTATGGTAGCCATTCTGACTTCTCCTTGAGTTAATTAGGATCCTCAATTCTCACTGATGCCTGCCGCATTTTTTGCCGCCTCAATCTTCTTTTTGTTCTCGTCCACCGACTTCTTCACATCCTTGGCAAAGTTCGCGAAGATTTTCAAACGGTCCTCCGAAGACAGTTCATTGCCCAAGATGGCTAATGCATTCTGAGCTCCTGCCAAATCCTTTGTTCCATCAGGCAGAGGTATGAGGAAATTGTCGAACGTCTTGTTAATGCTGGCAATCCTGTCGTTCAAGGCCTGTTCGTCCTTGGCTCGTGCGTCCACGAGGGAAATAATCTGCTCGAAATGCTCAGAAATGGCTTTTTTCCCGGCCGCCGCGTAGATGCGGTCATCGTCAGCGGTAATGCTGTCCATCGTAGCGATTTTTTTCTGCGCCTCGCGAACGTTATTCACACGCACTTTTCCAATAATTGCTTCTTCTGCCCTGAATTTGCTGATTTCGCCTTGCATAGCCGTCATTAGATGCGTGCCGTTGTTTGCCTGGTCCAATGCGACCTGCGGAGTTGTAGAGCACCCGCTTAGCAACAGTGCTACCGTGAGTGCACAAAGTGGGGGAAATATCGCTATTATTCTCATTTGCTCACTCCATGGCCGATATAAAAGATTCCTAGTGAGTTAAGGATGTTGGTGTAGCTTTCAGGTTTAATGCCGCCCGCTGCGGAGTCCCCGACCTGCTGGACTGCGGTGTCGATCAGGCTGGTCCACTGTTTCAGGTTCACCTCAGCGTAGGTCAGTGCTACCTCGTGGAAGGTGGACAGGCGCTGGTACTGGGCCTTTCTCCACTTGACGTCCTGACGACTGATGGCATCAATATAGTTGACCAGTGCAGCGTACAGCGTCTCCTTGTCGTCGATAGTTGTATTGTTAAATACAGTGGCCATCGGAGCGTTCAACAACCCCGGTTTCTTGTTCAGGTTGGTCTTGGCTTTATACAGCAGCACAATCTCATTCACGATCGCTTCTACCACAATACTGGACAAGTGCGCCCGTGTTTCCAGAAGGGCAATTTCCCGGTTGGCCGCCTCTAGCTTCAGCTGTTCAATGTTTCTTTGAATCAGGAACGACATGGCCACCGGTTTTTTATTTTCCGCCATCGCGGCGTGTACTTCATCAATCAAGCTGGGAATAAGCACATACGCAGCCGTGGCCTTGCTCGCGCCGGAGGGAACGGGGTCACCAGGCTTGGTCTGATTAATGGTGTCCACTAACTTTTGAAGCGAATCCAAGCGCTCCTGACTGAGAAATTTCTTGCCGAATGCACTGTCTGCTTTCTCTATGTCGGCGACAGCTTGGCAAAGCCGAGCGGCGGCATTTGCCGCCTCCACCTCGGTGGGCTTAAGCTTGGCAGTGTCCACCGGCTTGCACGTCGGAGCCACAGTCGGACTCGCTGTCGTGGCGGCAGAGGCGGCTGCAGGCGTGGCAGTTTCCGCGGGCTTACCGGCGATTTTTTCGTAAGCCTCGCTCGCGTCTTTGTATTCCTTCTGAAGTGTGACGCCAGCCTGTTTTGCGGTCGCAAGAGCATTACTATCTGCTGTCATGTCCGCCACGGCATCCTGCAGCTTGCCGCTCTTGAATTTGGCAAGGGCCTCAGGGATTGACTGAGCGTTGGGTTCTGCACACCCTGCTATTAGGTTCAACAGGGCGCTATTCAGGACAGCTAGCTTGCGTTCCTCCGTAGGATTTTTTGAGGCAGCCAACTTATCCACGAGGTCCTTTATAGACTCCGGCTTGACAAGTTCAAAATCGCCGTTGGGCGACTTTTTGGTAACCAACTCTTTGCACGTTGGTGCTGGTACCTGGGCTTGCACGAACCGCTGCTGCGCAAGTTTAAGTTTTATGTTTGCGGGAGAGCTAAATTGGTTTAAGTATTGCTCAACAGCTGCGTCGATGGTTTTTTCATTTCCCGTGCCGACCAAAATTTCCAATTCAGCTATGATGGGATTTTTTAAGGCAACCCCTACGGTTTTGTCGCTAGTGAGCATGGCGCGAAGCTGGTGGTCCCGAATGGACGTAGCGTACTTCTCCTGCAACTCAAGCTGCGACTGAAGAATCTTGTTCAAATTGTCTCGGTCGGCTGCAATCAATGCGGTCATATCCACCTTCGACCAGGCCGTTTTCACGTCGACTCCTTGTTGATTGCGCTTGTCACTGTAGAGACGAAGGTGCTCGCACCCGACAAGTTGTATGGCGACGAGTAGCACCAAGCATCTCCCCAAATGCTTCATAAGCTCTGCAGACATTAGATGTTCCCCCCAGTCATACTAACTAAAAAATATCCAATCAAATTCGTTATAGCGCAAATTCTACGTGGCAAAGTCCTCGCCTGTACAGAAAGTTTTCTGCGCGCAATTGACCAATGAATTGAATTTCGATAGCTGCACGAGGTAGCGGCGTATCGAGATTCCACGACAATTCAATCCAAACTGGCAGTTACGTCCGCCTTCGACTTACGCCTCGGTCTTTCTGCTACATGAGCCTCCAACTGACCTTTGCCTAATGGCCGTTGCTCTTTCAATCGAAAACATGCGTATAGGTTCGAAAAAGGGTACAAAATTTAACCGCACAAGTCAAACACACTTCGCCCCACATCTCCTCGCCAATCCGATTTCCATCGTCAAAACCATGACAGATTCAACATTTCGTCTATTTCCAGGGTAAGAATTGATCGCAACGGCACACGTCAGACACAGCGCACAAGCCTACCCGACGGGGGAAAAAATTGCTGTCACCAGGCGATGCACTGATCGAACTCGAACTCCGGTTCTGACTGAGTTGCCGAATCCATATGAGAATCGTTGCCCGCCTGCTCAGAAGCCATTGCTGCCTCCCCACTGCGGAGGGTCATGCGCCGGGGCGATTCTCGGCGGCTGCGTGGAATCACCGAGGTGATCCAGTATCTTCCGCACGGCGCCGGCATCGGTGATGAAAGCGATGATTCGCATCTGTGCCTGACAAATCGGGCAGGCCAGCGGGCACGCTATAGATGCACAACAACAGCATTGCCCACAGATTGCGGGGGCGGCACGGCGGGGTGGTGCGTCTGCTGCGGTGACTCCACCAGTAGCGGCACAACCACCGGCAGCTGTGCCAAGGCCCTGACGCCCGCACGCATCGGCATAAACAATACTATGACTTCGTGCGAATGCGCCTCTTATTCAAGGATACATTGACTGAATCATCTTGACATCAGTTGCCGATAGCTTTGTATTCGTATTGGTTGGCCCTAACCCATCAGAAAACAGTCGACCATCAAACTCGTAAAGCATAATTGACTTCGGGTCGAACTGAGTAGCTGACAAGCCAGTAGGTGAATACTTGTCCAGCACATTGGATTGAATATCGGCAGGGCTCCAATAATTCGGCGGTCCTTGAAAATATTTGAGCACAGCCTGCTTGTCCCAAATACGAGTAAATTTTGGCTGTTGGTGTTCGTGAATGCAGCCAAGCGCATGTCCGAACTCATGCAACACCACGCGAGTGTATTCTTTGTCTGAGGTATTGTCTCGCAGCCAACCGTAATTCATGGTGGGTTGATGTGGCTGAAAGTATGATTGATTTAGCGCGTCTCGACCAACAGCAGACCAAGACCCTGGATCGGCGAAAAATGATATGCGGATCTCTGCAGAGCCGGACTTAACAAATTTGAATTTAATGCTCTCATATTTTTCCCATTGATGGGCAATGGCTTCCACCTTTGCCTTCATTGTGGCGCTACCGTCCAGGAATATGCATTTTAGCGTCGTGCCGGGCTGCCATTTCTTCGAATTCACAACTGCCATCCGGGCCATATGACCTATATCATCAGCATTTAGTGATTTTCCTGCACTCGCGACCATGAATTCACGTAAGGCCCTCCGCGCAGGGCGCTCATGATCCAGTTCATCTGGAATAATTCGTTCAAAGCAAATGTGCATTGGTTCGTGATCCGTAGTGTCAGCCGTGGATGAAACTATTTTCTTTGTCATTTTGCTCTCCTCAGGTTAAGTAACAAATCCCTTTGTCGAAATTGTTAATTCAGGGCAGCTCGTCTAATAAAATTGCAAATTTATTTGAAATACTGGAAAACCCATCTTCGCTTGGATGCAGTTCATTCGCCCAATCTTTTTTGTAGGTTACAGTTTTATTTCTTAATGTATTTCTCAAGTCTACATAAACCACATGCTTAGCGAATTCAGGCTGTTTGGCTACTTCCTGCAGCATTAGGTTAAACCTATCAATTAGGTTCACCATCATTCCAGTTCGTTCTTGTAAGTTATCGAACCCTTTATTGCGAAAGCCGGGCTCTAACCAAGGTCCAGGCAAGAAAGCCCACCCACCCATGAACCCGCGGCCATCTGGAACCGGATAGTCATACCCGTGAACCATGATTGGAATTTGTACGCCAGTGCTTTCTTGGCAAAGCTTGGTGACAGCCGCGATAATAGTCACATAAGCATGACTAATTCGCTCCATTACCCCCTCAACAACATTTGTGTTAAATCCGGCGATTGGGGATAGTTTATGATTCAATAGCATTCCAAATTCATCGCCAGCAATGTCATTTCCGCCACCAGATAGGAGAATCGCTTTTGGTAGTGCTCCCTGCCTTAACAGCTTTTCAATTCTTCTGGAAAGTTCGACAAGCTGTCCCCCAGAATAGGCCATATCTTCTACACAATCCCCCTTGTGTGCAACAGATTCAACATCATAGCCATGCTCGTCCTCTAGACAACTCAACACATCGTTCCATGGATAGTCGAACCATGAATCGCCTTCCGCTACAAGAACCCCTTTGTTTTGTGTTACACCGCTCAACAAACGCATGTAACTTGTTTTGAGTATGGGAGCAGGTGCATGAAGCGGTAACTTATTTACTTTCTGCAGCGCAGATTTTCTTTTTTTCAGAGCTTTAGCCCGAGATTTAAGAACCATCGCAGCTATTTCCTCACCAGCCTGGATGGCTTTATTTTTTAGTTTCTTTTCCATTTATCTCTCCTGAATTGTTCAATTCAAATTACAAATGATCCTGCGTATTTCGCAATTTCGCTGGCCACCGTTCCGTTGTATACCTATTGAATTTATCAAACAACTCAGCCCAGACTAAGTCCGACTTCACATAATAAAAATTCACTTAAGGTCACTAGTGTCCCAACGTTAATCGAACAGAAACAACTGGTTGGTCGAATCCTGT
>NZ_CAKMHQ010000032.1 GCF_927312905.1 Candidatus Nitrotoga sp. 1052 | reverse complement strand
TTATACTATTTCTTAGTGGTGATTTGTTGGTATTTTATTCTTTAACGGGGGGAAGCCCGACAGGCTGCTAGTCGTAATTGAGAAATCTTTTGCCGCCCTCTCCAAACTTGTTAAACCCGCGATCTTATTGGCGGCGGATAAACTTCGTTGAGCTGAACCCACGGAGAACGGAACCTATGGGGATTGTAAGGTTTTGAAGTGTGCCGTCAACCAAATGTCACGAAGAGACAGCAATGGGCGACCCCATTTTCCATTGCGCTCTCCGTCGATGACAACTCAGCCCGGCAGTTGGGCTGAATTGCATTTGAGACATTTCCGTATGGTGCTCAATGGATATTTATGTTTGGCGTTTGCTTAATTCTTCGCGAACCTTATCTATCATCCTTTCCGTTTCTTCTGGGGAAAGATTAAATGCTCTACCAAGTTGGTCAAGGGTTTGATCTTCTTGGGGGGAAATCATTCCGTCGGCAAAAGCCTTGCGAAGCTCCGTTTCAAAAATAACCCTACGTCTTGCCATCTGGTTAGCAAATGCCGAAGCAACGATACCCGTTAAGATGGCAACCGTGCATACGCCGAGAAATGCGGTAAAAAGCGATATGACACGGCCAGGCCATGTCACTGGCGTGAAGTCACCATACCCAACCGTGGTCAGCGTGATTACCGCCCAGTAAATCGCGTCGGGAATGGATGCGAACTTCTCTGGTTGCGCTTCATTTTCAGCAAAATACATTAGTGAAGAGGTAATTAAGATTGTGATCAGCAACAGATACAACGTTGCGGCAAATGAGCGCCGCTCGTCATAGATGGCCTGCACCAGATCTTCTATGGCAGTACTGTAATGTGAGATCTTGAACACACGAACCAATCGAACCGCACGGACAATACGCAAATCCAGACCGGGAATGAGCACTTGCAAGAAGGAGGGTGCCAAAGCTGCTAGATCGATCAGGCCATAAAAGCTCAGGATATAGGCTTTGCGGCCACGCCAATAATTACCTTGGTCTAGTGGAAAGCGAGCTCCGCTCGCCCAGATTCGTAGCAGGTATTCGACAGAAAACAAGATGATGCTGAACCACTCGAAATAATCAAAATAGATACCCCACCGTTGATATAGGGTGTTTACGGATCCAAGCACGACAGCAATGATGTTAAGCAAGACTATCGTGGAGATAAAGATGGAGCAAAACCTCGCGGAGAGGTCGTGCTTAACCTCGCTTTCGAGTATTTGAAACAGTCGAACTTGTATGGGGCGAAGGTTCATATATGATTTTTTACATTAGCCCGGTTGAGCTGAATGAAATGAAGCCAAATCTACTTGGCTTCGAATTTCGGGGTCAAATCCTAATTTCATGGTCAGGTCTAAAAAGATTGCATGAGGAGATGTGCTATTTAGCTAATGCCCGCGTGCATGTACTTCATTACTAGACCTGACGATGGAAGGTAAGGTTATCTGTGGTTATTCTGAAGCCATAGGCGGTTGAAAAGATTATTTCCTTGTGAAAAATCATTATCTATTTCGCACACTCATTGAAAATACTAACAACTCAAAATGTCACGCTACACTGTACTTCGGATAGGAATGAGTTTGGTTTAGTAGCTGTTCAAAAGCTTCCAGTGGCACGGGTCTGCTAAACAGATAGCCCTGATAGGCTATGCAGCCATGTTGCTCCAGAAAGGCGAGTTGCGCTTCCGTCTCCACGCCTTCGGCAATTACATCCATCCTAAGACTTTTGGCCATACCGATGATGGTCTGCACAATCACCTCATTACTGGGTTTTACGCTGATATTGCGTACAAAGGACTGGTCAATTTTAAGTTGATCGAATGGTAATTGAGTCAGATAAGAAAGAGATGAGTAGCCGATGCCGAAGTCATCCATGGAAAAGTGCACTCCAATTTCGCTGAGCGCATGCATTTTGATGATGGTGTCCTCAATGCTGTCGAGTACTAAGCTTTCCGTCAGTTCCAGCTTGAGCCGGTCGGGCTTGATCGCGCTGCTACGCAGTACTTTACACACCTGCTCGACATAATCTGCTTGATGGAATTGCCTTGCACTGACATTTACGGCAAGCTGTAAATCCCGGGTAAGTGAGTTACCTTCCCATAATTTTAGTTGGGCGCAAGCGGTCTCCAGCACCCACTGCCCGATAGGCAATATCTGTCCAGTTTCCTCCGCTAGCGGGATGAAATCCAAGGGCGGAACCAGGCCCCGCTTTGGGCACTGCCAACGCAACAGTACTTCGGCACCGGTAATCTGACGGTTGTGGTTGGCCTGCAATTGGAAATAGAGCTTGAATTGATTTTTCGCCAGCGCGTGACGTAAGTCATCTTCCAGAGCAGCACGAGCTATAACAGCTGCCTGCATTTCAGGATCATAGAATCGCAGAGTATTGCGGCCTGCCTTCTTGGCTTGATACATGGCAATATCCGCCCGCTTCAATAATGCTTCCATGGATTCCATGTGGCCACTGAACAAAGTGATGCCGATACTCGGAGTACTGATGTGATGGTTGCCCGCGAGGTCATAGGGATGATTGAGGGTAGTGAGTATTTTGAAACCGACCATCTCGACTTGGTTGGCTGCTTCCAAAACATTTTCGCTCATGTTTTCCAGGATGATCACGAATTCATCGCCTCCTAAGCGAGCTACGGTATCGCCCTCACGGATGCAGGCAGAAAGGCGCTCCGCAACCTTTTTTAGCAGCATGTCACCAATATCGTGACCCAAAATATCGTTCAACGTCTTGAAATTATCCAAGTCAATAAACAACAGCGCGCAATTCTTTTTGCTACGGGAGCTGGAAGCCGTCGCATGTTTCAGCCTATCCATTAGAAGTCGCCGGTTAGGCAACTGGGTAAGCGTGTCATAGTCGGACAGATGTTTGATTTGTTCCTCAGCACTCTTGCGCTCGGTGATATCCATCGCCACTCCTCGAAGTGTGGTAATTGCACCACTCGTGTTCCGCAGCGCTTCCCCGCGCGCCAGCATCCACCTGCATTCTCCGTTTGCCCTGACCATCTCAAGCTCTAATTCGTAGGGATCTCCCGTTTTCTGTATACGTAGCATAGAGGCGCTCAATCTCTCCCAACTCTCAGAAGTGAAGAGCCGGAAATGCTCGGCGTAATTCGGCGGCGGCAACTTCGAGTTTAATCCAAACATGCGGTAAAGCTCATCCGACCAAACGACGTGATTAGTCGCCACGTCCAGTTGCCAGTTGCCCACAT
Organism: Candidatus Nitrotoga sp. 1052; assembly: GCF_927312905.1. Taxonomy (GTDB): domain Bacteria; phylum Pseudomonadota; class Gammaproteobacteria; order Burkholderiales; family Gallionellaceae; genus Nitrotoga. Next base: position 28,329 of record NZ_CAKMHQ010000032.1, on the reverse strand, counting down.
GGGAGATTCGCTGCGCTTCTTGTAGCTCCGCCGTACTCTCCTTCAACGCTGACTCAGCTGTTTGCGGGCTGTAATATCCACTCCTGTTGGCAGCAGACCAAAGATCTTGCCACCTTCATCGCGTACCGGTGAAATCTGGAAATCAATGGGAACTAAGCTGTCTCCAATTTTTATTGCCACGTCATAGCGTCGTGTTTCGCCTTGCTTAGCAGCTTCAATGGCCCACATTAATTGGGCTCGTACCTTTGCGTCATATGACCACCATGGCATATCATGAAAATGTTGGCCGATTACATCCTTACGGTGGAATCCGACCCGATTAAGCTGCGCCTTGTTGACTTCCAGAATCACTCCATTGATGTCCAGCAAGGCAACATAGGAAAATAAATTATCGAGGATTTTTTTTAAGTGCTGGGTACTTTCGCGCAGATCAAATTCCTTCAGGGTGAGTTCATTGACATGTGCAGTCAGAGTCATACCGACCCCAGACAGAATCAGCATGTAAAACCAATAATTCTGGAGTCCAGCACTGGCTATTTCATTGGCAAAAAAACCGACTCTCAGGTAAGCGCCTGATAGAGCTTGAATGGCTACCATGTTCAGGGCAAATGTTGTAGAACGAATACCAACTCTTATGGCAATCAATGCGATGAACAAGAACATCATGAAACCTTTGGGTGTGTCGCTTAAAATTTCCTGGAACCAGCCGAGGAAAACGATTTGTCCGCCAATAAACGTGATGCTTATCAGCAACAGTTCTTCCAACCATTGCTTGTCTGTTCGATCCTCAGACTTTGATCGCCACCAATGCCACCAAACCAATATCAAAGGCGTGACCATTACGACACCGAGCGTATCGCCCATCCACCAATGCAATGCTTTCTCAAAGTAATCGGCTGGAGTGATGAAACCTGAAAGTAGCAAAGCGAATGTACCAATGAGGGCGCCGATGATGCTGGCAACAGCTCCTCCCAATACAACCAACAACAGGTAGTCACGCAATGTGTTCAGTGATGATGAAAATTTATCACTGCGAGTGAGCAACCTAATGCCCAAGAGAACTTCAAGCATGCTTGCCAATGTGGCGCCTGCAACCCAAACAAGTGAGTCGTTTGATAGTGCATTTACTACCAGCGCACCCAGAAATACTCCCCATAAATAACGTTTGCCGCCGATGAGTACTGCGGCTAACGCCAAGCCGCTACCCGGCCAGATAGCACTCCCAATATCATTGATGGTGAAGTAGCGATAAATGACAACGCCGAAAAACACGTAAAGCGCGGCGATACCAAGCTGGTTTAGCCATTCAGTTAAAGTGTTCGGAAAGGTGAATTTATTAATCGGCATTGCGTCGATTGTATTTTTATCGGTTCGACGCTATTGGAATGTTGCACGAACTATTATTAGTCGCCAGCTGCCGACGTAATAGCCGCCTTCCTTGAGATGACGCTCGATGTTTGTTACTGGCATGTTTACGCGCATAATATCCCCTATGTCAGTTTTGGTTATTATTTTTCGAAAAGGTTCCCACTATATTCTGTGATGAATATCTAACCTTCCACCAGCAGAATTGAAGCCTCAATTGGAATGAGCTAATGCGACTGATCCTCACCCAAAGCTAATTACGGTAGCGCTATGGAAAACTTAAGGCTACGCTGATTAAGCCCACCGATCTCACAGGTCGTGCGTTCTAACCGTAGTTGAAAAACATGGTGGACGGCAATGAAACAACAGACTCTGGCGATGGCGGCGAAATACGAAACTGGGTTTGAACAACACCGCAGACTGACACGGCTTGACGACAAGATTTTGGGGTCACGTCTATAAAGGTTGCATTAGGCGGTGTGCTATTTAGCAAGTGCCCCCGCATGCATGTACTACATTGCTAGACCTGGCCCCCAGCCATTTGCATTTTTAAATAGCTACTCAAACTGCTGGGGAAGATTGCGCGCCCATTCGGCAAACTCCAGTTGTGCTGTCTTCGCCATTACGTGCTGGATTGTTCAATGGCCACCTGATCAATTGCTGCATTCATTTCGGCGATCATTTGTTCAGCCGGAATTGGCGGGTGCCCCCGCGTGCATGTACTACATTGCTAGACACCATTTTTCATTGCGCTCGCCGTCGATGGCACCTCAGCCCCCGGCTTGCCCAGCGTAGCTTTTCAGTTCGTGCCAGATTCTGCAGCCAGCGGCGCTACCAAAGCTGATTCAACGCGGTTGCGCCCGCCCGATTTGGCCTTGTACATCGCTTCATCGGCAGCTTTGAACAGGGTCTTGAAATCCACTATCATGCCCTTGGCCACCGTGGCCAAACCGATGCTGCCCGTGACAATAATTCCCTCGGGCAGGCTGGCCTCAATTTTCTTTAGCAGGTTTTCGGCGAAGCCGATGGCGTTGGTCCGGTCACGGTTGATCAGGGTGACACAAAATTCTTCGCCACCCGCCCGCGAAGCAATGTCTCCGCTCAAACAACACTCGCGTATCACCTTGGCCGTCTCAAACAGGACGATGTCGCCTACGTCATGGCCCTTGGTGTCGTTAATTTTCTTGAAGTGATCCAGGTCAAGCAGCAAAAGGCTAACCGGAATGCCATGCTTCATCGCCTCGGTCATCCGCCGGGAACCGACCTCTGACATATAGTGCCGATTAAACAGACCGGTGAGCTGGTCGGTTAGTGCCAGACGGCGCAGGTGATCACGCTGGGCCTCAACTTGGTCAAACAATTGCTTATGCTTGACCATATTGTGTACCCGAACTTCAAGTTCCTTTGGGGTGACCGGTTTCGCTACAAAATCGTTGGCACCATAGCCAATGACGTCAAACTGGCGCTCTTTGCTGGTGGTGCCGGAAATGGCAAGAAAAGGTACACGACAATAGGGTTCGTCAAGCCGCCTGATGGCACGCACCAGGCCAAGCCCGGTGAGATCGCCTTCGAGCTGAACATCCGAGATCACGATGTCGAATTTTCGTTTCCTGAAGATTTCAAAGGCGTCTTCGGCGTTCGCCAGTGTCGTCACCGTAAGGCCCATGCCGCGTAATATTTCGCTCAAAAAGTTGGCGATTATTGGGCTGTCTTCGACCAACAGTGCATTACCGGTTAGCGCTTCAGCCGTCCGGCTAGCCTTCTCATATTCGGCGATGTAGTCAGCGAGTGCGCCAAGGTTAGCTTTGTAAAATATCTGGGTGATGCCGGCTTCCTTAGCATCTATTTCAAGATTTGGATCTTCTGACCCGGTGAGCAGCAGAATCGGGATGTTATGCCCTGAGGGATGTTTCCTGATTTCCTTGCACAACTCCATGCCGGATCCATCGGGCAGTATGCCTTCGACACAGACGACGTCCATTTCGCTCGCCACGATAAACATCCGCGCGTCCTGAACTGAATGGACAAAAGTAAGCTCTTCTGAAAGAAATGACAAATGCCTACGGATGGCATTTTGCGAAAAATTTGACGAAACCAACATTAGGACTTTCATTGTTCATCTTTTCCTGAAAGTATTTGAGTAAATGTAGATCGAAATCAATAGCTGCCGATGAAATCATTTTTTTGCCAACATCAACGCCATTATGTCGCAAGATCGAATAAGCAGCAGCAACACACTTTATCTTGTCATGTCTCGCACTATCTGAATCGAGTTTCTCGATGTCCGCTACCACGTTACCCGAGAAGGAAAATGATGCATAGGAGGATACTACATTGCTAGACCTTACCCCATTTTTTCGAGAAATGATGGTGGAAGTTAGACGATTTCTATTGATTGAGTAACGCATCTCGACAAAAACTCCACACTCTTTCTTTATCAACTCATCATAACTAATCCGCTTTCGCTGAAAAACGAGCCAGCACTTCATAGCAAGCGCCTTGTTCATCGCTCAGCGATTGCACTAGCACAAAATCACTCACCTGCCAGCATACTTTGGATTGTCTCGGTAGAGGTGCATCGCTCCATTTGGCATTTCGGAGTAGTGTCACATGCGGCTTATATGGCCGCTGCTCGAATTGAAAACGATGATTAAGTAGCTTGCTTTGAAGTTCGTTCACCAGAGACGTGTGCTGGGACGGGACTACCTCCGGCGCAGCATACACAATATGGTTATGACCCCAATAGTGCGCCTCTAACAATTCTAGATAAAAACGCTGAAAATCCACCTCTCGCGCCGCCAACTGCAATGCTTCCAGACGATTCTCTGCCACCTCGCCGAGGAACATCAACGTGACATGCAAAGTGGCAGGTCGCATAGCCCTGCCATCGCACAACTCATGTAATAGTGGTTGCCATAAGGCCAGCGCAGTGCGCTCTGTTTCACTCGGCCATAGCGCGAAGAACAGCCGCCACTTTTTTTTTTCCTGAATTGATATCATTCCAAAATGTTAACCCCATCCTTTGTCATGGTCGAGTCACTGCGCTCGTTGCAGAAAAAAGTTGTACAAAAGTGCAATCATTGGGGTCAATCAATGGGTGACCCTATTGAAATACTATTGGAATATTTCCTCGTTCAACCTTCACGTTATGAGTCGGCGTTTTGGCTAGTAACAGCTAGCTCTAACCCTACTGGGAAAGCCATCCCAGATCTCAAGCCCCGTGATCTGACTCTGTACCTCAGGATGTCCACCACTGTAAGAGTTGTCTAGCATGATCCGGGTGATGGGGAGCTCGTAATCTCCCATATTGGGTCCGTGATGATCGACATGACGCAAGATTGAGTAAGCAGCAGTAACAGACTTTCTTTTGTCATGTCTCGCACTATCTGAATCGAATTTCTCGATGTCCACTACCACGTTACCCGAGAAGGAAAATGATGCATAGGTGGATGCTACATAGCTAGACCCCATTTTCGCATTTTTCGCCGCCTGTCCTTTCGCAAGCGGACAACCAGGATATATCCATGATGAAACCCGGAAAAAAACCTCAGCACAACCTTCGTCATGTGTGCCTTGCTCGCGGCAGCAATATTCGGCTGCCAAAAACAGGAAGGCCCGGCAACGCTTTGTGCCGGTTGCGCTATGTTCGCTAACGCATACAACACATGCAATTAACGGTATATAATAATTTCGAAATTCTATATGAATATCTTCAGGAGGATTAATTCAATGAGCATTAAGACCACTTTCAGCACTCAAGTCCGGCACACTGTGCCTCCTGAGGTCTCCAGTTTTAGTCGAAGTTTTCGTAGCTTGGTGGCAGGTTTAGGCGCAGCGTTTTTATTTGTTTCCGCCCCGGCACTGGCCGCGACTGCACCAAACCTTGGAACATCAGCCACATATGGCATTCTCGGCAGTACATACACCAATACCGCAGCAGGAACCACTATCAATGGGGATGTTGGATATGTTACCGGGCCCGCGGTAGTGCCCACGGTGAATGGCACGACACACATTAACGATGGTCCATATGCCACAGCAGGAGGAAACCAGGGCACTGCCTTAGTTAATTTGAACAGTCAGTCCTGTACGTCTCTCGGCGTTGGTGCGGTTGCTCTAGACAGTATAAATCTTGGAGCCGGGCCTGGAGTCTTCCCTCCGGGTTGCTATTCCAGCGGTGGCGCAATGACGATAACCTTAAGCACGACGGTGACTCTCAGTGGCGCCGGTGTTTACATCTTCAGGTCAGGGGGGGCGATTACTACAGGAGCCAATTCCAGAGTCGTCGTGTCAGGTGGTGCCTGCGAGTCTGATGTATTTTGGACTGCCATCGGCGCCACGACACTTGGAGCAAATGCTGCAGCGTCAGCTACACCTACATTCGTGGGAACTATCATTGATGATGCTGGCATCGCGCTTGGACATTTTGCAAACGTGACAGGAAGAGCCTTGGCATTTGGCGGAACAGTCTCGACCGATGCAAATACAATTACTGTCCCTACTTGCACCCCATTCGTTACTCCGGTGCCACCTGGGGGGCAAGCCACGAGCAGCAAGGTCTTCTTCCCGACCACCATCGCTGCGGGCGGTGTCTCGAGGCTCACCATTACTTTGAGCAATAACAACGTTGGTGTCGCCACTGTGGCTGCGGGGGGCTTCAACGACAACTTGCCCTCTGGGATGGTGATCGCACCTACCCCGAATGTTACCACCAGCTGTGGTGGGTTGCCGACGGCGACCGCGGGAACTTCGACCGTGTCCTTGCCGGCTGGGACTACGATCCCGGGCGGCGCGCCCGGCACTTGTGCGTTGGCGGTGGACGTGACCGCAGCCGCATCAGGCAGCTACCTCAACCAACTGCCCGTCTTGCATACCAATTTCACCGACGCCAACCTCCCTGCCGGCGTGTCATTGATCGTCTCTGCGCTGGCTCCCGCCACGGCCATCCCCACGCTGTCCGAGTGGGCGATGATCATGCTTGTCACACTCCTGGCCATGGTAGGCCTAGTAGCAGTACGCAGGACAGGCAAGGTATAACGGGGAGGTTGTAGCAGACCCAGGGGCGCGCGAGCGCCCCTGGGTTTTTTTGTGTGCATAAGGTTGCCAAGTAACTGACATTTCGGCAATGCAATACTTCAGTTTATTCCGGATTCTGTGCTATATGAATCAATAGGTAGAGTAGAGGGCAGGCGAGAGCCTGTTCTCTACTCTACCCATTGATTTACGCGGTTCCTGCGTCACCACATCCTACAGGGGCTATGAAACTAAAAAGGAGAAAGAATCATGAACTCGATATTCAAATTTCTAATCCTTGCAGCAGCATGTTCTTTTTTCGGTGTGGCCCAAGCAACCTGCGTGATCGTAGCTGAACCCGACGGTGAATCTTGCACTGGTACCGATCCGCTGAGGGGCGCGTGTGCGTGGACGCCGGTAAATGGTGGTTACATCTGTGCGAGAAACGCTGTAACCGATACTATAGTCGTTCCCAAACATATCCCCCGAGATAAAGTGAAACAGGTCGGTCTAACTGGGCAGGTTCAGAGCACTAACAAGGATACAGTATATGAGAATGCCCAGATAAAGACGAAGCATGACACCGTGAAGAACTCCATCAACAACATCCGATAGCTCGCGCAGGGCGGATGCAATCCGGGATCGGATTTTAAATCTGATTCCACCCGCAGGTAGGCCGTGGTTGCAAGGGGCTAAAGCCCTAATAACCACGCACCGCTAAAAATTTCAAAATTTCGGGTAGAGTAGAGAACAGGCTCTCACCCGCCCTCCCTCCTCAAACCGTGCATGCGCTATTAACGCACACGGCTTTCCGATGTTCTTCACGCCAAGGCATGCACATTTGCACGGCCTACGTTTACTAGCGCGACTGAGGATGTCGCACCTGTACTCAATCATCGAGCGCGTAACAGCAGGTGTCACTTGCTTGGCCTTGGCATAGAGCTCCCTCTGTAGCGTCCTGATCACATCCCGGGGTGGTTAGCAACATGGCAATCCCCTGATCCTCCACTCTTCGGTTGCATGAACAAAGCAGGGTTGGCCCCTCGCTTCGCTCTTCCCTCGTCCGGGGTTATGTTGTCCCTCAAACTCAAACGGTACTATGAACCCCTCCGACTCCCGATGCGGCCTGTTGCGCTTTCGTTTCCTTATACGCCACAGTCGGTGGCCTCCCCACCACCGCACCGGGTCTCCAGCACTGGACTGTTTGCCTTCCGTATCATGCCGCCCCTGCTACCCCGGGAGTCGATGCACGCCACTTCCGTTGTTTCAGCGTACATCCAGCGGCCTTCCCCTTCTGACCACAGGGTCGGCTTCTCCAATTCGTTTACGAGGCTACGTGTAGGTTCACTTGCGTTGCGGCCTGATACTTTGCCAATTGGGAACTTACGACACAGAATTACTTCGGCGCCGCTCCCTTGAACTACCAAGGTGTACGGACAGCTCCTTGGACGGGACTTCAACCCGCTAGATCAAACAGTTGTTACTGCGAACGGTCAGATCTAACATCCCAACAAACTCTGTAACACTTCACAAATGGCTAGACCACTCAAACTGGAGTTTTCGGGCCTTTCGTGGAACATCACAGGCAGACAAAAAATCATGAATAGCTCAAAGGCAAAGAAGGTTAATCACCTTTCAGTGTCTGACCTGTTGATCTCAGGGAAACGTCGTGAGAGCACATCGTCTTTACCACTTTTTTTTACCTCATACATCAACTCATCGGCAGCTTTCAGCATTGCAGGGAACAAACGATCAGCTTCGCCGAACCACGCTATACCGATACTTCCCCTCACTGGCGGGAAGTCTTGAAGTGCAGCGTTCACCGCAATGGAAATTTTCCGACCTGCCTCGACAGCTGCTTCGTATCCAATTTCTAAAAGCAGAACGGCAAATTCGTCGCCACCCAATCGCGCGACTCGATCGCTAGAGCGCGAGGCGCCGCGCAAAGCCCCGGCTGTCGCCCGCAGTGCCATGTCCCCAGCATCATGGCCCTTGGTGTCGTTAAGCTGTTTAAAGTCGTCCAGATCCAGAATAATAACGGCCAATGGGTGAGCATAGCGCTTCGTGCGCTCAACTTCGGAGGTGCCAGCCTCGAGAAAGGCGCGCCTGTTATGAAGCCCAGTCAATGCATCCCGGGTCGCGCGTTCGTGCTCTCTTTCAAATTGCAGGCGAACCTGAGTGGCAAGGAGAGCTACCAGGCTGTAGGTCATTAAGTGGGTTAATGCGTTTACCCACGGAATCCACTGGGCGCTGTATTGTCGCTCTGAAGCAATATCGCCCACGAGCCACATCGCAGATGCCAGAAAAGCCATAGACAAACCATTCCTTTTTCCACCTATCCATGTAATCACAAGCACCGGCAGCACCGCCAAGGATGCAAAATTGAACTCGGCGTCAGTTGCTATCCGAAACGCAATAATAAGAAGGAATACACTGACGCAGATTGACCATACAATCCAGAGGCGCCAACCGGTCCAGATGGTACCGAGGAGGAAATTAGGAATCCTTACCTTTTTCATATTTATTGAGGGCGCCTCTAAAAATTCAAGTTTCTAGGCAAGACAAGACACGAGAAAAAAATTTGAGCGCGGCATATAGTTGATATGTAAGCGATAATTTTTTTCGAGCAACGCCGTATTGTGACGAAAATTGGATTTTTAGAGGTGCCCTTGAACCAGTCATCAAGTAGTAAGCGGTTCGCTCTGTTCATTTTAAAGGTAGGGTGAATTTGGGCAAACTCAAACAGGACGGGTTCAAGTTTCGAAATGGCCGGCTATAGCCCCCCTGCATGATGCGATATTATTTAACGCGGCTTTTCCAAATTTACACTATTCCCCGCTGCTAAGCGGGAGGCAGATCTAACATTCCAACAAACTTTGTTCACTCCACAGATAGCTAGTCCACTCAGGCTGGAATTGTCAGGTGTCCTTTATCACGTCACCTCGCGCAAGGAATGAAATTTACAGTCAGCCGATCCCTCTTTCTTCCAAGGTCACGCGTTCGAGATATTCAGGTATGACACACGGCCAACGCAATTCTTCCTCGATACGATGGCGCAGCGCATCCGCCGCATCAGGCTCGCCATGGGTAATGAAAGTGTGGCGCGGCGGCTGGGTGAATCCTTTGAGCCAGCCGATAATCTCGTCGGCATCGGCATGCGCGGAAAGATTTTCCAGCATCCGCACTTCGGCGCGTACCGGGATGTATTCGCCGTGAATCTTGATTACCTCCGCTCCATTCATCAGACTGGCACCGCGTGTCCCGCCGGCTTGAAAGCCGGTAAACAGAATTGTATTTCGCGGATCTGGTGCGAACGCTTTCAGGTGATGGGTAACGCGACCGCCGGTCGCCATGCCGCTTGCGGCCAAAATAATCATTGGTCCATGCGACCGGTTAAGTTGCTGCGATTCTTCAACACTGTTGACGATCCGCGCCGCGCCACATAAGGCATCGCATTGCGCCGGAGTCAGGCGGTGCTCGCCGTGATGCTGATGGAAAATCCGTGTCGCATCGACGGCCATCGGGCTATTCAGATAAACAGGGTAATCAGGAATGGCTTTGCGAGCCTTCAGCAAATGAATGCAGTACATCAGCGTCTGGGCGCGGCCCACCGCAAAAGTCGGGATCAATACCACTCCCCCGCGGCTAGCTGTCTTATTGATGATTTCGGCAAGCACAACCAGCGGGTCGGCGGCGTCATGGCGACGGTTGCCATAGGTCGATTCGACCACCAGGTAATCCACCTTTTCGATGCGGGACGGAGCGGCCATCACCAGATCGTGCGGTCGACCGAGGTCACCGGAAAACAACAGCGAGGTTCGTGGCGTGTTCAGGGCAACGAATGCAGAGCCCAGAATATGGCCGGATGGCAACAGGCGTAATGTAAATCCGTTGCCGAGTTGAACTTCGCGTTCGAACTCGATCGGACGAAATAGGCTTAAACAGCGTTCGGCATCTTCACGCGTATAAAGCGGCAGGGCCGGCTTGTGTTTGGAAAAACCCCGATGGTTTGCGTAGTTTGCCTCCTCTTCCTGCAAATGTCCGCTGTCCGGAAGCAGTATCTCGCAAAGATCACGGGTCGCTTCCGAGCAATAAACCATTCCGGAGAAGCCGTTCTTGGCAAGCAACGGCAAGTAGCCGCTGTGATCGATATGCGCGTGAGTCAGGATTACGCATTCGATAGTGGACGGATCGCATGGAAACGGCGCCCAGTTTTTCAGCCGCAACGGCTTGTATCCCTGGAACAAACCGCAATCAACCAGGATGCGGCGCGAGTCATGCTCAATCAGGTATTTCGATCCGGTGACCGTTCCGGTTGCCCCGAGAAATTGAATGGTAGTCATAATCTGTAGCCCTCATTAGCCGTGTCGACGTCTCCCGCGACATATTCGGGTTTAACCTGGAAGTACAGTTTCGATAATAGGCCGATAGGCCAACATGGTATAGCTTTTCCCCACACACGAAAAGCATCCTTCTTTCGCAACTTTGCAGTGCAATATTGGAATAGGGCCGCGAATAGCGGTGATATGGCTTATCGAGCAATTCTGCCGTCCGGTTCAGATTGAAGCTTGCGAGAGCATCCATCGGATCGAGATCGTTCCCGGCTGAGACCTGCTGCGCTGGCGTCAACGGCGTTTTTTGTCAGGCGCGGTGCCGACTCTCGCCAGTGGTCACGCCCCCGGCGATTATGTGCGCCACGCGCAGGGGCTCCGGCAGATGGCCGTTTTGCTGCAGGCCGGCGAGTAGCCTTGCCGTATTCTCCGGCGTGATGCCGCAGCGCTGCACATAGAGCCCGGCCATCGGTTCCATGGGGCCTGCCGCCTCGACCAGGCGCCATTTGCGGGCACCGCCCGGCACCCGCTGCAGCAGGGCCTCGCGGATCGCCTGAAAGTCGGGCAGGTGGCGCGCAACCACCAGCACCGGCAATCCCGTGGCTTGGTGCAGCCGCTGCAGATCGACCACATTGAAACCCGCAAAAGCGATGCCCTGCAATAGGACGGCCTGAAGCTGGTCGAAATATTTGCTGCCGGTGAGGCGGTCGATCAGCCGTTGCGCGGCATTGGCCCCGTCGCGCCTGACCCGGGTCGAGATCACACCGTCCAGTCGTGTGCCGGCAAAGACCGCGCCCACCACCAGCACGTCGCCCCGGTAGCTGCGATCGAATGGGGCATCGTCGAAGCCCACTACATGGGAGATACGCCGCCCGCCGAAGTCGGTATCCCCTTGGGCGCGGGGTTGTCTATTGGAATGATTTGGCATAGCCTCTAATTATAGTATCCAAATCATGGTCTGCTTCGCATGCTTCTCTTTCGCGCAATCTTCGATGCACTGTCCCACTTTCGTGCGACCACCGCTGTCGGTGCAGTTCAGGCAACCGATCAATGCAGCCGGTAATCGAACACCCTTGGCAGTTGACGCCTGCCGAGGCCGCGGTGCTGCAGAATGAATTGAGGCAGCGGGTGGAACGCGTCGATCGCTTGCCGGCAATCCGGCACGTGGCAGGTGTGGACGTGGGCTTCGAAGCAGGAGGGCGCGTGATGCGGGCGGCGGTGGCCGTGCTCGCATTTCCCGGCCTGGAACTGGTGGAGACATCCGTGGCCCGTTGCCCAACGGCATTCCCCTACGTGCCCGGACTGCTGGCATTCCGCGAGCTGCCGGCTGTGCTGGCAGCCTTGACCAAGCTGAATATTACTCCCGATCTTATCCTCTGCGACGGCCAAGGCATCGCGCACCCGCGCCGCTTAGGCATCGCCAGCCATCTCGGGGTGCTGCTGGATGTCCCCACCATCGGGGTGGCCAAGACCCGGCTCATCGGCCGTCATGACGAACTGCAGGACGTGAAAGGGGCATGGACACCGCTGACCGACGGCGCAGAGACCATCGGGGCGGTAGTGCGCACCCGCGCCGGCGTGAAGCCGGTCTACGTCTCCATCGGTCACCGCGTGAGTCTCGAGACCGCCATAGAACTCACGCTCGCCTGCGTCACCCGCTACCGCCTGCCGGAGACCACGCGCCACGCCCACCATCTGGCCTCGGCGAAAATGGACGGCGCGTAATTGGTGCGGCCTTTCAACGGCAGCAGCTGACACCACGCATCCGCGTTATACCTTGGGCGGTGCTTGTTGGGGCTCCATGCTCTCAACTTGAGGTATGCCTTTTCCCGGATGCTGCTTGATGATCCGCTTAATTGCATCGTCCTCCCAGAAGCCGTGGGCGCCGCCCTCCTGCATTCCGAACTCGGTCGTATCGACTGGTGCGGGCTCGGCCTCCTCCGAAAAAAGTTCAACTTCGGCCGCAAGCCAATCATCAAGATCATGACCCGGAACAAGGTCACGCTGCACGTACCGAAAATAGGCTGCCTCCCGGATCATGTTCCAGCGTTGCTCGGGACCGATATCACCTTCCGGAGAATCATTAAAGCGGTCTCTCGGAGTAACCAGCCCACTTGTCTTTTTAGCCATCATTGCACCTCCCATGGTTGATCAAAGAAACAAAATATTCAGTAAAAATTGCTTACATCAATAAAAAGCGAAACCTTGCTGAGGTTCCGGAATTCATCTTGAATGGCGAGTGACACCGAGCCACACATAGATCATCGTTAAAGCAGGAACGGGCGGAGCTTTAATTATTAATAATAACAACTAGTTGTGATGCTTAGAACAACCACGAACAAAGGGTCGCTCGTTCGAACCGATTCGGCCAGCCACACCATCACCAGTTCCTTGCACGTCAGGTCTGCCACTAATGGAGATCATCAGCCACACTCCGCCCTGCTTAAGATAGACCTCACTCCACCTCCCAGTAACGTCGAGCGAAACTGCCCCTTTGGGAATAATCGTAGCGGAATAGGAGTAGTGGACTACGCCGACCTGCTCCTCGTAAACCTGAACGCTCAGGGGCTTGAGGGCATACTCCCGAACTTCCGGCGAGTCACCTGATACCGAATGAACTGCAAACTCGCGGCCGTGCGGAAGCGGAGTGCTCATGTCCCATCCAACATAGTCAGGGTGAAGCGTGGAGCGAATCTTGGATTCATCTCGGTTCTGCGACAAAGCCCATAGATCCATAACGCGCTGCCACAATTCCCGCTGATCTGGGGAGAAGTCGATGATGGGTAAATGGACCGTCATGATCTCTCCTGATAGGCGTAACAATTATTAGACCGCCCTGGTAGTCAGTTTGCCCCAGCCTTAAGCTGGTCCGCCCGCCGATGGCCCTTGGCGGCGATGGTGTCTCCCATCACGGTCACGTCAAAGATGCAGTTGGCGAAGATGGCTTTGTTCTTGATGCCACGGCAAGCTCTTTTGGCGATGTCGGGGCGAGGCTCTCTCACCTTGGGGGTGGGGCCATGCACGGTGGTGCTAGTGCAGGACTTGCCACTTTCGGGCGGCCAGTTGGCGTCGGTGAAGTCGGCGGTGGCGGTGCCTGTGGCATAGTCAAACAAGGTGGTGCTATCGCTCACGCGCCATGCGTCGGCAAACTTGTGGTTGAGCAGCACATGCCGGTCAAGCAGCGAGGCAGGTTTAGGACCAAAGCTTGAGCCGTCAGGCGCGCGCGGCAACCAGTCTGCCGTAAGAATGGGTCCCATCACGCCTTCGCGCGCCGGGGTGTTGAACACCTGCACGTCCAGGTACCAGTAGCCTTGTGACGCCCAGAAGAGCGGAATGACGACCACGCGCGTGCCGTCGGCCAAGCGTATGTCGATCTCACCGCTTGCCTTGGCTTTTTTGATGACGTTCCCGCCGCCCAGATCGAAGCCTCTCGCGGGGTTGACGGGTACGCCATCCACGCGCAGTTGCAGCCGCTCTGCGCTGGCAGACGCCCCACCCGCAGGTTGGTAAGTGATGCGGTGCTTGCCCACGCGCAGGGCCACTGCCGTGTTCAGGCTCACGCAGCTTGCCAAACCGGTGTGAGGATTGGCGCCAGGGGTAAAGGTAGTGATCACAGGGCTCTGCCGGGTTTGCAGTTCAAAGTTGGTGTCCTCGTTCTTGAGGGCGGTGAACTCGCCCGCCGCTTGAAAATCGTAATTGATGCCGTTAGTGGTAGTGATGTGCGGATCACCTGCGTCGGCAGAGCTTGAGTTGGGCGGGCCACCGCACCATGCATTTCTGAATGCGTTGGCCACAGTGGATTCGCTGCCGGGGCTGCCCGGAGGCATGGTTTTGGTGATCGCCTGCGCGAGAACTGTGTTGCAGTATTGAGAAATTTGATTTGACAGATGTGGGAAGCGCCCGTTGCCACCTTTGACGTGGCAAGCGCGGCATTCTACAGGTACGGTGGAGCCGGCCTGCGATAACTGGTTTTGCGGCCACGATCCTCCTACGATGGGATCGTAGCGGTTGACCGCCATTGAGGGCAAATTCTGTGGCGCTGCGGAAAGGCTCTCCCACAACACTGCCGGGCCGCTGGTGGCGAGATTGCTCTTGGGGTGAATGATGAACGGGTTTTCTCCGGCATGGCAATCGGTGCAGACACCGCCCGGGCCGAATTCAATCTCCTTTCCTCCGGCTTGATACTTGCCCCCGGCTGTGCTTGGTACACCAATGGGTATCTGGGTTCCCGCCGGGATACCAAAGGACTGGACAGTGCCGTTTACAGTCCACTGGTTGTCCCAAAAGCAGACTTTGGAGCTTTGCTTGCCCATGCAGATTACACCGTCAAGGGAAGCCGTGCTCAATGTAGCGTCCGTGTACCGGGGTAATGCATAGCACATGCCCTCCGGTGAAGTGCTGCGGTAGGTGCGCACCTCCGCAGGTGATCCTACGATGAACTGGTTTCCCGTAGGAATAAAGCCTTGAGATTTCCAGCCCGCCAGCCCAGCGGGATCCATCACATTGATCGTGGGCGGAATCGGCACGCCGGCTGCCTTGCATTCATCGATGTAGGCCTGCCCTGAGTTGGCGGTAATTGACATCACCTGCCCGCCACCAGCGGGCTTGAATGACAGGGACTCAAGTCGCTTTACAACATCCGGGCGCGGGGTGAATGGCTCACGCCTTTCAACCACCTTCAAATCGTCCTGCTCGGGCAGCTTCCAGTTCATGGCGTGCCGCAGTGCGCGTAGCTTACCTGCCGTTTGAAACTTAAGATTGACTGACGATGTGTTGGCCAACAACCATTCAAGTGCCATGTGCTGCACTACAAGCCCATCCTGCCCGTCGGCATTGATCCCGACACGCAGGCGTTTTTCATAATTAGCAAATTCGCGCTTCTTGGCCGCAGTCAAATCCGACAGCAGCTTGTTGCGGTACCAGGTCTGTGCCTCGGCGGCAAAACCCAGCGTCAAAGGAATCTGGTGCCCGTCTGGGCCAAAAAAACCGCCGTGCCCGGCAGCAGCAATGGGTTCCCGCTCTTGGTCTTGTGCCCGAGCGGCTTGCGGCCACAGAACACCCAATATCCCTGCAAGAAAGCAAAATGCAAGAACATAAGCAAGTCTTTCAACAAGACTGTATTGATTTTGAGAGCGCCGATTATCATTCCATCCGAGAGTAGGTATCCACATGATTTGATCTCCTTATACGTCTTTAAGACTGAGCTAGCCTAACGCCGTGACGATTATTGATGGTGCCAAGTGAAGCTTGAAGTGGAAGATGCCATCACTGTGCAGTTTGAGCAGCAGAGACGTGCAAATATATCCTTGCCGGATCAATAATTCGCCCGCCGAAGAAGTCCCTCGCCAGAAATTCGCAGTAACTTGACTGTGCCACCGTGACTTCATAATAGAGCGACATCTAAAAAAATTAAATAAGCAAATTCCCTATTTTTAACTAGAATAGCTCTTAAAATATGCGGCGTATAAAATGTTGGATTCAACTTTGAAAGGCAAATTTTTAAGCAAGCTGCGGTAGTATCAGATCCATTAAACGACCAAGTAGAAGGGACACAAATGAAGCCCTACAAAGAACTCCCAAATTCATTTTGTTGATTTTGAGAGAGATAAGTCAGCCCGCTTTGTATAATGTGGGCACCGCCCATAAATTCCGGAAGCTAATCATCTTCAGGTGACAGACTCCTACAGTGTTCATAAGCCAAACAGCATCCCTTTGCAGAACTCATCCGGGTTTATGAAGTACTGAAGATGAAATCAGGAAGTCAAACTCATCAGCACAACCTTAATAGGGTTTGCGCATCCTTGACGGCATTTGTTAACAATTCATTATCGACGTGAGTTACAAGAAGCTCCTCCATAACGCGCTGAATGCGTGGCATGGCTTCTGGATTGAGACGATGAATCTCTCTAAATGCCTCAATAAATAATAGAGTGTTCCTCTCATTGTCATGAGCATACTTTTTTAAGTGATCTGTCACTGAGTTGGAAAGCTCTTTCACAAGCTCAGCCATTTCTATGTTTAGTTCGTCTTGATTTGCCACGAGAGCTCCTTTTTGTTGTTGTTGAAGGTATAGAGCAGAAATAGTAACGCAATTCAATCCTTACTTTTTTGTAATTTATTAAGGAAGACGGTTAGTGGCTATATGCGGTCAGTCGACGACTTCGAATTCAAAAGCAAGATTCGGAGTGCAACATTTCCCAGCGATGGCTAAACTTAAATTATTCATCTTGAAATCGTTGAAAATGCACAATGAACATGGGCACCAAAACAGAACGACTTGCTGCAGCAACCCAGAATGACCCACGTTGGGCTGCCGTGGTCGCTCGCGATCCTGCGGCGGAAGGAAAATTCTTCTACTCAGTTAAATCCACCGGGGTCTATTGTCGTCCCTCTTGCGCATCTCGACCCGCCCGGCCCGAGAACGTGCAATTCCATCTTACTGCCGCAAATGCCGAACGCGCCGGTTTTCGCCCCTGCAAACGATGTAAGCCGGATCAACCCCAGATGACCGAGCAACACACTATCTTGGTGGCCGAACTGTGCCGATTCATCGAGAAGGCCGAACAGACACCCAGCCTCCATGAATTGGCGAAATATGCCGGACTCAGCACCTACCACCTGCATCGCATCTTCAAGGCCGTCACCGGTGTGTCCCCAAAAACTTACGCGGCGGCCCATCGAGCTTCCCGCGTCCGCGCCGAGCTGAAACGGAGCAACACAGTCACCGAGGCGATCTATGGTGCCGGCTACAGTTCCAACGGGCGTTTTTACGAAAAGTCGAGTCAGGTCTTGGGCATGACGCCGACCAACTACCGCTCCGGTGGGGCCAATACTGAAATACGCTTCGCCATCGGCCAGTGCTCGCTCGGGGCGATACTGGTGGCGGCCAGCAAACGCGGCGTCTGTGCCATTCTCATGGGCGATGACCCCGATGCATTGGCGCGTGACCTGCAGGATCGTTTTCCTCGCGCTATTCTGGTGGGCAGTGATGCGGAATTTGAGCAACTCGTAGCAAAGGTGGTGGGCTTCGTCGAAGCGCCGGGGATAGGCCTAGATCTACCACTGGATGTGCAGGGCACAGCTTTCCAGCAGCGCGTCTGGCAGGCCCTGCAAGAAATTCCTGCCGGCGAAACCGTCAGCTATACCGACGTCGCCCAACGCATCGGTGCACCTAGGGCTGTTCGTGCAGTGGCCGGGGCTTGTGCCGCCAACGCGCTGGCGGTGGCGATTCCATGCCATCGCGTAGTGCGTATCGATGGCGGCTTGTCCGGTTACCGCTGGGGCGTCGAACGAAAACACGCATTGCTTGATCGAGAAGTGCAGGCATGGCTGCTCGAAAAAAGTCATATGCAGACTCCTTGAACAGGTTGGAACGACCTCGAATACATCGCGCATCACCGAGGCAATAAAGGCAATTACCATGATCGCCCGAAAATAGATTTTCATAATATCGCTGCCTGTAATAAAAGGTTTTACAGGAAGACGCCGGTACTGGTGAAAAACAAGGACATAATGAATGGTGAAAAAAGAACGCGTATCATATTGCATGCGCGTTTAACCGGAATATAGTGATCTCAGCGGGTTTAGTGGATGAGGTGTTAGCTGTGTATTATTTTGAATTTAAGTGTAACAAGGACTGTATATATCTCAGTCGTTGCGAATCTTCAAATTCTGCGTCAGTTCTGGCCAAGCGGGTAGTGAGTTTATGTCGTGGTTGCCGAGGTTCCTGGTTCAGGTTTAGCATCGTCATGGTAAGGCCAGTAGTGTTAACGTTTGGTCATCCAATCACGAAAAGTGACTGGTAGCACGCGTTCACAAAAGTGGTTAAACATTTTGTGTTCAATCTTTTCATTGGCGTTATTCAAATAGACACTCATTTTTGATGCGACTATTTGGTATCTCAATCGATGCGACTCTCTCACTTCTGCATTAATGATAGCTGAGCTCAAGGCTTGCAAGTTATTCGGCTGTCCGGGTTGTTGAATCAGGTTAAGCATCTTCATCTCCTTATGAATGTATTGACGCAGGATAATGAAACAATGTTTCAGGGAAATTACAGAAAAATGAAAAATTTATTAAAGTGGTGTCGTAGCTTTTGTTTAGGAAGATAGGAGATTAGAATTCTTTGCGAATTGACCCCTCACTACATATACCCCGGCTTTATTGATGTTGAAACACACACCGCCAAGTTAACGGCGAAAGGTGATCCACTGCGAAACTCAATGCCTAGGCCAACTGGGAAGCCTTTCGACCTGATTTGGAACGTGCGCATGTCAAGGAAAGGAAAAGAAAAAGGACATTTAGAAGCAGTATTGATTTAATGATCTAAAGAAACTCCGGCGACATCACCGCGCGCAGTGCGGTTTGCGTTTTGTCACCGTGCAAACGGTTGCTAAACCACCACACTCCGCCCTTCTTGATGCCCCAGTCGGCCTCGACGCCCGACAGCAACGCAGCAGCTATGCGCCCCAAGGTAGGCTGATGGCCAACCACAACCACTGCACCTTTGGCATCCGGCCAGCCTGCTGCAGCCATTACCGATATGACGGATGCTCCTGTGCCGACTTCTCTTGTTATTTCGAACTCCCGGCCCAAGGCACTTGCCGTCTGGAGCGCCCGTTTTGCCGGGCTGACCAAGATGCGCGCACCCTCGGGAAGATGGGATTTGAGCCACCGCCCCATCTGTTGAGCCTGTTTTTCGCCTTTTGCGGTAAGTTTGCGTGCATCGTCCAGCAAGCCGTCCTCGGCATCCGCATGCCGCCATAAAATTAGATCCAAAGCCCAGCCCTCCGATAATAAAACAGCCATTCTATATCCCGATTGCTACAGCCACTCACAGCCTGCTCAGAATTCAAGCACATCGCCGCGCTTTAGCATTACCGGACGGAACGTGTCGGCGACCTCGTCGATCTCGCGCATGGTCTCGGCCTCCTTGCCCGGCTCCATGTGAGCTATGTAGATAGCCACATTGCACCGAAGCCGGCGCAGGGCGGTTGCCAGCAGCTCGGGCGTCATATGGCCGGATATCCGAGCTCCCTCGGCATTGCGGTTGAGGAAGGTGCTTTCGATGATCAAACAGGTGAGGCTTTCCATGACGTCGAGCGCTTCCCAGAAAGCGTCGCAAAGCGTGGTGTCTCCGCTGTAGACGACACTTGCGCTGCCGCTGTCCAACCGGTAACCGACCGCCGGAACGGCGTGTTTGGCGGGCAACGGCGTGATGCCGCAGGCGCCGATGCGCACCGTCTGACCAATTGCAACTGGCTCGAACACGATATAAGGTTTGTCCGGGCTCGGCAAGACGCTGTAATCCAGCCATAGCTTGAAATTGAACATGCACTCTTTCAACGTCGCTATGGTTTCCGGTAGCGCATGCACCGTGAGCGGCCCATCGCGCAAGTCCAGCGTGGCGTCGCACAGCAGCGGCAGGAAAGCCGTATGATCGAGGTGGGAGTGGGTGAGAAACACGTGCTCGATCGCCGCCATGCGCTCTAAACTCAGGTCGCCCACGCCCGACCCTGCGTCGATTAGCACATGCTGCTCCAAAGCCAACGCCATGGTGCGCCGCTCGCCGCCCACGCCGCCGCTACAGCCCAATATTTCAAGCCTCATGCTGTTCTCACTTTTGACATTCACTCCACGTGATGTGAAGAAACGGCAGCATTTTTCACCAGTAGCCGCACTATTTGTCTTCTGGTATCCCTCTTTCTCCCTTTGATCTGGGTATTTCTTCACTTGGTTATGTTGGCGCCACCCCCACAAAAGTGGCGTCTACCCATCTGGCTGGCGAGGAACTTGTGATGCATCGCATAGCAGCATGCCGGTATTCGTCGAAATCAGCAAAATAAAGGAGCAGTAGGAGTTTTTTCAAAATTCTGAATTATTCAACAATGCCATGTTGTGTACCTAATTTATGGGCACCTATAAAATTCAGAGTTCTAAACAAGACTAGGCGCGAATAAAAAATGTTGACGCAGCATATAATTGATATGTAAGGAAACATTTTTTGTGAGCAACAAAGTATTGTGACGAAATCTGAATTTTTAGAAGTGCCCTTATAGCAATCCTCACTAAATCTGTCGCAAACGTAGCTGTAGGAAGTGGCGGATTCAAGTTCGAAGTGCAACACATTGCCAATCCACCTTTATTGAATAAAAACCAATGGGTTGATGCTTCTGGCGGGGTCAAGGGCGGCTAAGTCGCGCCACGTGTGGTGCTTGCCTTTGATGCCTCCAGAAGTATCGATCAAACTTAAAAAGGCAATGGGAGCGCCAGTTGCAAATCGTGTTGCACTTCGAACTTGAATCCGCGTCCTGTTTTAGCTGAGCACCCACTCCGCGTCATTGCGCTGAGCATCCACCTCTCCCAGCAGACGCTTGAATTTGACCCAGCCGATGCCCAGCCTGTTCCAGGCGACGTTGGATAAGAATGGCACCAGATCATCATTGCCACCCGGAAATTCCAGCACATGCGCCATTACGTCGGCCAGATGTATCTGGTCGACCAGCGAACCTGCGGGCATACCCATTGGTTTGTGATGGCTGGCGATTGCCACTACTATCTCAGCGGGAAATTTCCAGCGCAATGCAAGTGCCGCGCCGATTTGAGTATGATCGAAACCCAGAACTTCTTGCTCTGCTTCGATCGGGTGGCAATCGTGCTCGGCACGGTATGTCGTGACGCTACGGGACTTCTCTGGGAAATGTGCCGCCAGGATGAGCCGACCGATATCATGGAGCAAGCCAGCGGTGAAGGAATTTTCCATATTGGTGCCGAGCTCGCGGGCCAGCGCGCGCGCGCAAAGTGCGGTGCCGGCGCTGTGCAGCCAGAAGGCGCGCTGATCGTAGCCTGCCACTACCAGGGTCTGGAAGTGTGTCACCACGGCGACCCCATTGATCAGGGTGCGGGCAGCGCGTAGCCCCAACACTGTCAAGACATCCGGTATCGTCGCTACCTGTCTCTGCAGGCCGTAAAAAGAAGAGTTGGCAACACGCAAAAATTTAGCCGCCAGCGCCGGATCCCGCGCGATCCTGTAGGCGACCTGGCCAACATCCACTTCAGGGCGCTGGAGGTAATCCATGAGATCCCATATCACTTCAGGCAAAGCCGGCAGTCGGTCTAGATCGTCCACCACCATTTGCAGAGTGATTTCGCTCATTTGAGTTTCTCCAGTTGGTATTCAAGCACTGCCCGCCGCAGGGCCTTCATGGTGATATTCGAGCCGGCTCGTCTGAACAGGCGTTCTACCTGCCCGCGCAGCGCTTCACGCTGCTCATCGACCTCCGCAATCGTACGCTCGCTCGGCGACAGCACAGCTATCTCGCTCACTCCACAATGCCGCAAACTTTCGATATGGGAAGTGTTGATCACCGTGCCAAGCGGCAGCAGCATATTGCTGCCGCTCATCAGTACTTCGCCCAGCACCATGCCGGGTAGCGTTTGGTCGAGCGGAATTATTTGGATCATTGCTGGCTCGGCAAAAGGACGTGCGGCAGCAGCACGAGCAGGGTACCGCGCGAGCGGGAGTGCTCGCCCATACTGCTGCAGCGCAAACGATAGCGGACACCGTTGATGTCAATGTCCGACTCTGCCGTCAGGGACGAACCCAGCGCCGCGAGGATCGACGCCGGCAGCGAGGCGTAAATATTCCGGCCCAGAAGTAGTTCGCCATTTCCGCAGATCACGTCGGCAGCGGTGTTGGCCAAGGCGACAGTGCGCTCATCGTCGATACCGATGATCGGCCAGGGTAGTTGCTGCAGTACTTCTTGCGCGATGTCGAGCAAAGACTCGTCGCGCATCACCTGCAGATTCTTGTTCGCCAGCAGCTTCTGCAACTGCTCGTTGGCCATTATCATCTGGCTGTTGGTCAAAGCCAATCCTGTGTGCTGGCGGCGGTTCTCGTCGGCCATTTCCTTGTTTCGGAAGGCTTCCTCGATGTTGGCACGAAGGATGCTGTCGTCCCAGGGCTTGGTCAGGAATTTGTAGATCGCCCCCTCATTGATCGCATCCGTCACCGCCTGCAGATCGGTGTAACCGGAAAGTACCAGGCGTACCGTCTCCGGATGCAGCGTCTTGACCCGGCGCAGGAACTCGATCCCACTCATACCGGGCATGCGTTGGCCGGATATAATCACGTCGACCTGATGGCTGGCGAGCAGTTCCAGTCCCTGCTCCGCTCTCCGGGCGGTGAGAATGTCGTAGCCGTCGCGGCATAACAGCTGCTTCAGCGCTGAAAGAATATTTGCTTCGTCGTCGACCAAGAGCAGCGTCCGGCTCCGCTTCAGGCCGGCTATCATCCGGCTGTCCAGCGACCGACCCTCGCGCAGCAAAGCTGTCGCTTCCTCGGCCGGCAGCGGCCGGCTGAAATAATAGCCCTGGACCTCGTCGCAATGGTTGGCGATCAGAAGACCCAGCTGCCCTTCGGTCTCGACCCCCTCGGCCACCACCTTGAGCTTCAGGCTGTGCGCCAGGGTGATGATGGCGCGGGTTATCGAAACATCGTCGGGGTCGGCGATGATGTCCTGAACGAAGGCCCGGTCGACCTTCAGGCTGTCGATTGGAAAGCGCTTAAGATAGGCCAGGCTGGAATAGCCGGTACCGAAATCGTCCACTGTAATTTTTACGCCGATCGCCTTGATCCGCTCCAGGATGCCGATGACGCCATCGGCGTCTTTCATCAACTGGCTCTCGGTCAGTTCCAGCTCCAAGTGAATAGGTGCCAGCTCGCTCGCCGCCAGCGCCTGTCGCACTGTCTCGCACAGGTCGGAGACATGGATCTGCCGTTCGGAGATATTGACCGCCATGCTCGGCGTCCCCAGTCCCTCATCGTGCCAGCACCGCAATTGTGTGCAGGCAGTGGTTAGCACCCATTCGCCGACCGGAACGATCAGGCCGGTTTCCTCCAACAACGGAATGAAGTCGTCCGGCCCCACCAGTCCACGCGCAGGATGCTGCCAACGCAGCAGCGCCTCAAAACCTGTGATTTTTCCGGTGGCGCAACTCACTTTGGGCTGGTAATAGAGCAGGAACTCGCCATTGCTCAGTGCGTGACGGAGGTCTGTTTCCATCCGCATCTTGTTTTGCGTGTTCCGATTCATCTCCATCGTGAAGAACTGGTAGGTGTTGCGCCCCTGATTCTTGGCCCGGAACATCGCTGTGTGGGCGTTACGGATCAGAGCCGCGCTTTCAACGGCATCGTCCGGGAACAAGGTGATGCCGACACTAGCCGAGACGAACAGTTCGTAGCCTTCAATCAGATGCGGCCCGGCGCAACTGTCGATCACTTTGCGCGCCACTATCGCAGCGTCCTCACTATGGGCAATCTCTGGCAGGATGATGCAGAACTCGTCCCCGCCCAGACATCCGACCGTGCCGGTATCGCCCAAGCATGCCGTGAGGCGGCGTGCGACTTCCTGCAGCAGACCATCGCTGATGCCATGCCCTAGCGTGTTAATGACCACCTTGAAATTATCTAGATTGACTGTCAGCACCGCCAATAGCCACTTGTTGCGCAGCGCCGCCATCATTCCTTGATCCAGGCGGTCGTGAATCAGGGTGCGGTTGGGCAGTCCGGTGACGACGTCGTAGTAGGCCAGATAATTTAGCTGCTGCTCTTTTTTGATGTGATCCATCGCGAATGCGATGTCGCCAGCCAGCTCAGTTAACAGCTTCATCTCTTCTTCATGGAAAAATTCGCTCTCGCTAGCGTACAGCGCGAACACGCCTACTGCTTCATCCGAAACAATCAGCGGCAAAACGGCCATCGAGCGAACTTCTGATTCAGTGTATTTCTTGTTGAACAAAACCCTGGGATCGCTTTTAGAATCATTGGACAAGATGGGCTTTTTTTCCCTTATTGCCCGCGCGAGCATGGTATTCGGCGCAGTCTCACTTGATGACAATACGCCTTTGATGGCGGCCAGGAGCGCCTCATCCTTGCCCGCAGAGGCGACTGGGACAATATTCATTGGGCTTTGATCCACGATGGCTATCAAGGCCATGCGGAACCCGCCTGCCTCGACCGCGATCCGGCATGTCTCTTTGAATAGCTCATCGCGTTCACGCACGCGCACGATGAGCGTGTTGATGCTGCTAAGCATGGCATATATGCGGTTGAGATATACGATACTGGCTTCCGCTTTCTTGCGCTCAGTGATGTCTTCGCCGATGCTGGCCGTTCCGATCACCTCGCCGGCTCCCGACCGTAACACCGAATTGTTCCAGCGAATGAGCCGACGCTCGCCAGAACGCGTGAGGATCTCATTCTCGTGATGCCTTGCTTCGGGTTGATTGGCGAGGAGCGCCGCAAAAAATGAGCTTTTTAAATCGCTAATTTCTGGTGGTACGAAAAGCTCAAACCAGTTTCGCCCGATGACTTCCCCGAGTTGCCAACCGGTCAGACGGAGCAGATACTCGTTGCAATACGTAATCCGCGCTTCGCAGTCGAGCATCAATGAAACCAGCTCTACATTACCCAGCAGGTCGCTAAAGCGACGTTCGCTTTCGCGCAGTTCCTGCGCGACCTTTTTTTGCTCAGTTATGTTTAAGTGCATGACCACGACGCCATTCGGATGATCATCAGCCAGGGGGGTTACTGTCAGCAGAAACCAGCACTGTTCCGTCGGTGAATGACAAGGATATTCGAGCGAAAAGCTCTTTACCCCGCCACCCAACACCGATCGAATACCTGCGGCAGCCTGATGAGCTTCGGATGCACCATCTCCCTTTACGCTGTCACAAATCTCCAGGTAATTGACGCCGATCCCATGTCCCTGGCTCAGGAACACATTCGCGCTGGTAACTCGTCGCCATGCCTCGTTCACCGATATGATGAGTCCTTGGGTATCAAGCAAAGCGATATGAGCGGGCAACGCGTTGAGGATGGCGGTCTCGCTGTGACGCATGCGATCCTGGGCGCGCCGTAACAAGAATGGCTGGCCGTCACGGCCCGTTACCGCATCCACCTCGCCTGCCGTTAGCTCCTCCAAGCGTTGTCCGGTCTGGTGCAGGGTCTCGATTAATGCGGAAATTTTCTCATTCGCGTCTTCCGGAGGCGTCGGGTCTTTTGGGTTCATGGCGCGTCGGATTCCAGCCCAAAAGCATCCAACAAGATCTGCGTCTGACTGAGTGTGCCGACGATCATTCGTACGGGGGATGGCGCGAGCTTGACCAGAGTCGGCGTCATGAAAATGCCATCTGTCAGCGCACGCTTCGGCTCCCGAAATACATCCACGATTTCGATCTCGTGTCGATCCGTGAGGTGCGCCCGGCAAAGTGCGGTAAGGTTGGCAAGCGCCTGCGCGGAGTTCGGCGCATCGCCTGCGACATAGAGCCGGAACTTGAACATGACTAGTGGGTTCATGGCGATTTCACTTCCTATCCGGCTTTGTTGCATCGGCTCCACGCAACTCTTCCATGCGGGTGAGACCTTGCGATATCTCCCCCTTGCGACTCTCCGTAGTGCGGACCAACAATTCCTTTTCGACTTGCTTCGCCAAGAGTTCCGTCTGCAGCGACTTCACTCGTACCTCGAGCTCGGCCTCCTCGGCATCGAGCTTGACGCGCTTAAGCTTCGCGGCGACTTCGTTGACCTCGTTCGCGACACGGTCGGCGCGTTCCTTTTGCCAGCGCAGCGCGCCCATTAACACCTCGCCGCCTGCAGTGTAGGTGTCGGCCAGTGTTACACCCGAATCGCTGAGGATCAGCTCGCGCACTTGGTTCGAATGCGCCGTGCCGCGGGACTTGATGATGGACAAGCCCCGGTTGCGCTCCCCGGCCTGTAGTAAGTAGTTGAGGTGGATCCAGGTGTCCGCGATCTTCGAGATCTGTAGTGATGAGCTGCTTTCCGACTGGCTGGACATCTCGTCGAGCAGGCTGGTGCAAACCAAGGTGGTACCGTCGGCCTTAGCCCAGTCGATCAACCGTTCCGCTACACTGCGCGCGGTCAACGCATTGCCGGATTTGGACCATGTGGATACCGGATCGATCACCAGACAACGAGCCCTGTGCTCCTTAGCGAGCGTTTTGATGCGCGCAAGAAATGTTTCTGCACTGCCGGTGATGGTGCGGGCCGAGATCATGCTCAGGCATCCGTTTTTTACATAACGATCCAGCCGGATACCGACCGAGGCCAGGTTACGGATCACCTCGGAACCATCCGAATCAAAACTGACGAACAGGGTGCGCTCGCCGCGCTGGCAGGCTGCATCCGCGAACGCACCGCTCAAGGTGGTTTTGGCCGTGCCTGAGAAGCCGGTGATCAGCACGCTGGCGCCGCGGTAGTAGCCGCCACCCAACATGGTGTCGAGCCGCTCCACTCCGCTGGAAATGCGCTCGCTGGTCACCTTGGCATCCACACGGATCGGCGTATGCGCGAAGGCGACCTCAAATCCGTTTTTGCCGATCACGAACGGCAATTCATCTTCATCGAAGCTGGAGCCGCGATACTTCTGTATGCGCAGGTTGCGTTGCGACACGCCCAGAATCACGCTGTGATTGAGGATCACTGTGCAGTCCACCATGAAGCGCATGAAACCGAAAGGAGACTGGCTCCTGGCGCTTATATATTCCTCACCAGCCTTAAGAGTAATGAGGCCCGTTAGTTCGCGCGCCAATAACCACTCATGCAGCCTATAGATCTCTCTCCTTCTTGCCGCCTCGTCAGGTAGCAGTGTCAATATGACATCCAGGGCATCGAACACAATACGCCGCGCCTTTATTTCATTGGATTTGGCCTCCAGCGCCGCAAGCATCCCGCCGAAATCAAAATCCCCCGACTGGACCAGGTCGGGCATAGGCTGGATATCCATGAAAAACAGCTTTTTCCGCTGCAACTCCGCGAGTTTCCAGCCAAAGCTTTCGGCATTGGCCACGATGCGCTTCGAACTCTCCTCAAAAGCGACAAAGATACCTGGTTCCTTGCACTCCCGCGCGCCATGCACCAGGAATTGCAGCGCGAGTACGGTCTTGCCGGAACCTGGCCCGCCTACCAGCAGCGTCGTGCGGCCCTGTGGTAAACCTCCGCCGGTGATTTCATCGATACCGGCGATGCCGGTCGGCGCTTTGGTTGACACTTTCATGAGGGAAGATCGGACGGATTTCATCTTGTTTCCTGCAGGAAGCATTATGGAGTCTGCCACCGCGATGACAGCTGGCAATACACATCCGGTTCTTTGGTTGCAATTCGCTCGACCGTTTGTTGCCGATGCCAGGCCAGGAAGGACGAAACCTGATGTTTACCAGGCATTGCCTTGGAGGGATAGGCGAATAATCTTGGGTCGTGTCTGGCATCCAATAGGCACAAGTGCTGGGCACATCCAGTGTCGTAGTCGAGAACGGCAGAATTGGGATTGCTCGCAGACATACGCCGCCTCCTGTCAAAACATGGAATGGTCCCGGATGCAGATCATGCGGAGAAAATCGCGGGAGAGCACGAAAAAAATGGCTAAGTCAGGGGAATGGCGATGCCCCACAACTAGTGAAAGTATATCACCTTGTTTACTATAGATGAATGTGCGACAGCACACGTAAATCGCAAAATAATTATTCAGTTTCCAATAGAAAATTTCTCTAGCAGACTGTCGGACTTCGAGTTTTGAAACAGCGTAACATATTGTTTTTTATA
>NZ_CAKMHQ010000031.1 GCF_927312905.1 Candidatus Nitrotoga sp. 1052 | reverse complement strand
GCTGGATCAATGAAGGTGTGGTCATGTGTGCGCCGATTTGACTTGACCTAAAGTTTTGGTCACGGCTTCCCAATCTCTTAAGACCGGCCATTCACGCGCCCCAGCGTTAAACGTGGTTTTTGAGGTGCCAAGAAGCAAAGAGAAACGAGCGCCCCCCGAATGTAGAGAACGTTGCTGGTTATAACTGTGTGCGTATTGATAAGGGAAAATGATGTCAAACTTACTGAAGATATCAGGGACAGTGGCAACTAAAAAAATATTCGCGATACTTTTTTCGCTCTTTGCATTTCATGCCACGATATTTGAGGCACATGCAACGCCGGTGCTCGACAGTTCGTTCGGAAGCAACGGCATCGTGCGCATCGGAGTGCCCTCCGGCGCGGAGGATAGGCCAACGACGTCCACCCTGCAGCGTGACGGCAAGTTGCTGCTTGCTGGTTGGACGGCGGGACGGCAATCGCACGCTTTTGTTCTCCGACTACTTCCGAACGGCACTCCTGATGCTACGTTCGGCCAGAATGGTGTGGCCTTGTTCGATCTACCCGATAGAGATTATTACAATATCCAACAACTCGAGCAAAGTGCCGATGGTTCGATACTGATTAATGGACTTAGCGGAAACGGCTATACACTAACCCGACTTACGACAGCCGGCATGCTAGACACCAGTTTTGGCGCGCAAGGTTTCTTCCGTGGTGTGGAACCTTTGGCTTACGCTCCCTCGACGCGCTTCGTGCAACAACCGGATGGCGGTCTGCTGATCATCTCGGACGCCACACGAATCTCGCAATTTGCATTGCGACTTACACGCCTTAACTCAGCCGGCGTGCGTGATTCAACCTATGCACCGAATGGCGAGAAGATACTCAGCGGCCTACCTCCGAATTTTAGGATGGCCTCGGACGTTCCAGTTATCGCCGAGCCGAATGGTGGGTTTACAGTTATGGCAAGAGAGTTCTCTAGCAGCGGCTATCTGCTGGTTCGCGTGACAGCCGCTGGTACGCTCAATCTTGACTATGGAAATGGTGGTTTAGTCTCGGGGTACGACGTGAGCAACCCCTTCGAACAACCGGTTGCAATGGTGCGCACCGCTAATGGCGGATTGCTTCTGATTGGCAATGCTCTGCGTTCCTATCCCTCCGGTTTTTTATACCCGAGCGGCAAGAGCATTTTGTGGCGAGTCACTGCCGGCGGCTTGGCAGATGCGTCTTTCGGTACTGCCGGTCGACTGGAAATCGACAGCGGCAATCCCTACGGTTTGCGATTGGCAGCACTGAGTGATGGCAGTATCGCATTGGTCAACGCCGTCGACGGCGTGGACGGCACCACTGCGCACGTGAGTCGTTTCGATGCCAGCGGAGTCCTTGATAGTGCTTTTGGTACTGCCGGCAGCACAACGATTACACTTGCCGACTATAATAAGTTCTCCTCCATAGGTATCCTGCCAAATGGCACAGGCGGCTTATTGATACCAGCAGCGGCCACTCGTACCGTGACATGCGGCCCCATTGATTTCCTTGCCCCTTGTTTTCAAAGGGGTGCGGATGCTACCGTCGCAAGCCTTGATGGCAACGGCCATCTCCAAACCAGCTATGGCCGAGGCGATGGCTTCGCTGTCGTGAATAATGCCGAATACAGCAACGACAAGATTGACGCGATACTGGTTGAAAATTCGGGCAAAATTGTGCTTGCAGGTAGTTCTGATGCAGATGCGACCTCTGATTATTTTCTTGAACGCCTAACGGCAAATGGCTCCCCCGACATTGCATTCGGAACGAACGGACGTGTGAGGCCGAAACAGAACAACCCCTTCATGGGCAAGGTGCGTGCAGCTGAACAAGAAAACGGCGCAGTAACGGTCGTGACCGGAAGAGCCAACACGGCGTTTCGATTTGACTCTACCGGGACGCTCTACGCCGAATTCGCACCCGCTCTCGCAGTACCTGCGACATCCCAAACAGATATTGCGTTGGGCGTACGTCCAGATGGGCGTTTGCTTTACGTAACGACAACACCGAACAGTGGAATTGGAGCTGCATATTTGCAGCAGACCATGCCGGATGGCACACCTGACCTGAGTTTCGGCACGGGCGGTAAAATCGGATTCGCGTTATCTGTGGAATATCCGTTCCACACGGATCTGATTTTGCTTAGCGACGGCTCAGTGGTCTTTGCCGTGCTGACAAGTCAAAATCTGAGTTTCTACAAGGTCGATCCGCATGGATTGGCGGTAACTTCGTTTGGGACGGGCGGCCAGTTTACCTATACTTTTGCCGAACCACTCTCATTTGGAGAACCATTCTCCTTGCTCTCACTGAGTGATGGCTCCCTGTTGGCCGGCATTGGCATTAACACATACGCACCATCCGGTTCGTCAAGCGGATCGCTGCTCGTGATTCGGATTTCCAGCAATGGCCTGCTGATCGGGGCGAACAATTTGTTGGCGGAGCAGGGTTATTTCACTGGGAATTTTGCTGCACTGCCCGACGCCAGTGTGGTGATAGCGCGCAGCCGTAGCGATGGCCCAACGAGCTCGGCAGCGCTATATCGCCTGCTTCCGAATAACAATCTTGATGCGAGTTTTGGCCTTGGCGGGGCGTTTCCACTACCCAGCATATGGAACATCAGCGCGCTGGCGGTCGATGCCCATTCTCGTTTGCTCGTTGCGGGACAGGATGCGACGAGTGCTGTTTTGGCTCGCTATGATCTGAGTGGAGCGCTCGTCAGTGTGCCCGTCGTTGAGTTCTATAACACCAACCTGGATCACTATTTCATTACCGCCGATGCCAGTGAGGCTGCGGGCATCGACGGAGGGAGCGCGGGGCCCGGCTGGATTCGCACCGGAAATAGTTTCAAGTCGGGCGGCAATACGCCCGTTTGCCGGTTCTACGGCAGCCAGGTCCCCGGCCCCAATTCGCATTTCTATACATTAGCGGGCCCTGAATGTGATGGCCTTAAGCAGCTTCAGGCCACCACGCCAGCCTCGCAGAAGCGCTGGAATTTCGAAAGTCTGGATTTTATCTCGACTCCACCGACCAATGGTATATGTCCGACCGGGACAGCGCCGGTCTATCGGGCCTATAACAATGGGTTTGCCCGCGGTGTCGACAGCAATCACCGCTTTTCCAGTGCTGGGGCAGCCATCCAGGATGTCGTCATGCGCGGCTGGATCAATGAAGGTGTGGTCATGTGTGCGCCGATTTGACTTGACCTAAAGTTAGAGTGGTTTGTGAGGTGCCAGTAAGCGAAGAGAAACGAACGGCGCCCTGATGAAAGAGCGTTTCTGGTTATGACTGTGTGCGTATTGATAAGGGAAAATGATGCCGAACTTGCTTAAGATATTAAGGACGGTAACAACTAAAAAAATATTCGCGATGCTTTTTGCGCTCATCGCGTTTCATGCCACGACGTTTGAAGCGCTCGCAGCGCCGGCGCTCGACAGTTCGTTCGGGAGCAGCGGCATCGCGCGCATCGGGGTGCCCTCCGGCGCGGAGGATACGCCATCCGCGTCCGCCCTGCAGCGCGACGGCAAGTTGCTGCTTGCCGGTAGGACGGCGGGGCAACAATCGCACGCTTTTGTTGTCCGACTACTTCCGAATGGCACCCCTGATGCCACGTTCGGCCAAAATGGCGTTGCCTTGTTCGATCTGCCAAATGAATACTATTACGATATCCAACAACTCGAGCAGGGTGCCGATGGTTCCATACTAATAAAAGTATCTAATCCCATACGGATGACTGAACAAGGCGAGACCGGCTATTCACTGA
This sequence comes from Candidatus Nitrotoga sp. 1052, assembly GCF_927312905.1. Taxonomy (GTDB): domain Bacteria; phylum Pseudomonadota; class Gammaproteobacteria; order Burkholderiales; family Gallionellaceae; genus Nitrotoga. Next base: position 99,882 of record NZ_CAKMHQ010000031.1, on the reverse strand, counting down.
CCCGACTCACCGCGGCCGGCATTCTTGACACCAGCTTTGGCACGCAAGGTTTCTTCAGTGTGGGGCTAAACCCGGTGCACTTCGTACAACAGTCGGATGGTGGTCTGCTGATCGTCTCGGACGCCTCGCAAGGGGGACAATTTGCATTACGACTCACACGCCTTAACTCAGCCGGCATGCGTGATTCAGCCTATGCACCGAACGGCGAAAAGATACTCAGCGACCTGCCTCCGAATTTCAGGATGAACTCAGTTGTCGCCGAGCCGGATGGTGGGTTCACAGTTATGGCAAGTGAGTACTCTAGCAGCGGCTCCTCCTATCTGCTGGTTCGCGTGACAGCCGCCGGCACGCTCAATCTTGGCTTTGGAAATGGTGGTTTGGTCTCGGGATCCGACGCGGGCAACACCATCGATCAACCAGACACGATGGTGCGCACCGCTAATGGCGGATTACTTTTGATGGGCAAGAGTCCGACCCTCGGGAATGGCCGGAACCGCGGGAACGACAAGACCATATTGTGGCGAGTCACTGCCGGCGGCTTGGCCGATGCATCTTTCGGTACTGCCGGTCGACTTGAGATCGACAGAGGCTACTACTCCTACGGTTTTCAATTGGCAGCGCTGAGTGATGGCAATATCGCATTGGTCAACGCCGTCGACGGCGTTCACGGCAGCACTGTGCACGTCAGTCGTTTCGATGTCAGCGGAGTCCTTACCAGCAGCACGACGATTGCACTTGCCGGCTATGATGCATTCTCCGCCATAGGTATCTTGCCAAATGGCACAGGCGGCTTATTGATACCAGCAGCGGCCACCCGGACCGTGACATGCATCCCCTTTTACCCTACCTATTGTTTTAGTGTAGGCGCGGATGCTGCCGTCGCAAGCCTCGATGGCAGCGGTCGTCTTCAGACTAGCTATGGCCGAGGCGATGGCTTCGCTGTTGCTGTCGTGAACACCGCCGAATACTACAGCAGCGACAGGATTGACACGATACTGATTGAAACTTCAGGCAAAGTTGTGCTTGCAGGTAGTTCAGATGCAAACGCGACCTTTGATTATTTGCTTGAACGCCTGACGGCAAATGGTTCCCCCGACATTGCATTCGGGACAAACGGGCGTGCGGCGCCAAGACAATACACTTTCTATAGCGGCAAAGTGCGTGCAGCTGAACAAGCCAGCGGCGCGATAACGGTCGTGACTGGAACTGGAGTCGGAGCTTTTGGCTCGATCGGCACCGTCACGGCGTTTCGAGTTGACTCTGCCGGAATGTTCGATGCCGGATTTGCACCCGCTCTCGCAGCACCGTCGTCAGGCAGTACGGATGTTGCGTTGGCCGTTCGTCCAGATGGGCGCATGCTTTACGGAACCACAACGAAAGTCGGAACTGCTATTTTGCAGCAGACAATGCCGGATGGCACGCCTGACCTGAATTTTGGCGCAGGCGGTAAAATCGAATTTCCGTTGTCTGCTGGGGAGCATCCGTTCCATGCGGATCTGGTTTTGCTTGGCGACGGCTCAGCTGTCTTTGCCGTACTGACGAATCGGAACCTGCGTCTCTACAAGGTCGATTCGCATGGGTCGCCGGTAGCATCGTTTGGAATGGTCGGTCAGTTTACCTATACTGTGACCGATCCTTTCTCCTTTGACGGAATACCATTCTCCTTACTCTCACTGAGCGATGGCTCCCTGCTGGCTGGCATTAGCGACGCACTACTCTATTCGCCAAACAGATCGCTGCTCGTGATTCGGATTTCCAGCAATGGCCTACTGCTCGGGGCAAACAATGTGCTGGCGAATCTGGGTTATCTCACTGCAAAGATCACTGCACTGCCTGATGCCAGTGTGGTGATAGCGGGCACCTACGATCGCACAACGAGCGCGGCAGCGCTATATCGCCTCCTTCCGAATAACAGTCTTGACGCGAGTTTTGGCCTCGACGGGGCGTACCCGCTACCCGGCATATGGAACATCCGCGCGCTGGCGGTCGATGCCAATTCTCGTTTGCTCGTTGCAGGACAGGATGCGACGAGTGCTGTTCTGGCTCGCTATAACCTGAGCGGAGCGCTCGTCAGTATGCCGGTCATTGAGTTCTACAACACCAACCTGGATCACTATTTCATTACCGCCGACGCCAGTGAGGCTGCAGGCATCGACGGAGGGAGCGCGGGGCCCGGCTGGATTCGCACCGGAGGTAGTTTCAAGTCGGGCGGCAGTACGCCCGTTTGCCGGTTCTATGGCAGCCAAGTCCCCGGCCCCAATTCGCATTTCTATACACTAGGAGGCTCTGAGTGTGATGGCCTTAAGCAGCTTCAGGCCATCACGCCAGCCACGCAGAAGCGCTGGAATTTCGAAAGTCTGGATTTTATCTCGACTCCACCGACCAATGGTATATGTCCGACCGGGACAGCGCCGGTCTATCGGGCCTATAACAACGGATTTGCCCGCAACGTCGACAGCAACCACCGCTTTTCCATTGATGTGGCCGCCATCCAGGAAGTCGTTATACGCGGCTGGATCAATGAAGGTGTGGTGATGTGTGCTCCAATTTGACTTTCCTTAGAGTTTTGATTATGGCTTCCCAATCACGCAAGGTCGGCCATTCACGCGCCACACCCCAGCCTCGCGTGCGCGCCAATTGCAAATTTGGGGTGAGAATGCTAACTGCTTGTTGCCTGGGGTGAACTCGCACCTCACTTATCAGACGTGTTCGGGTGTTCCTGGACAATTTGCAATTGGCGGGCGTACCAGTTTTATTCATACCCTCCTTCACCACTTGAAACGACCCCGGTATGGCTAAATTCTCTGCATTGAATTGCGCAATCGTTCGTTACCTAATTCATTTCATGTTTCTGAGATATGTCCCTCAGCTGGCACTACGAAAACCCTAAGGTATACTTTTTATCGTGTTAGCCAATTCACGCTCACCCCCTTTTTGTCAGGACTGCCGGATTGATGTCCCCGCAAAGAAGCAGGTATTTTGTAACAGATCCAAAGCGCGTCTTTCTACTCTGGTGTTCAATAAGCAGGTGACGGTTGAAATTTATGGAGTCTCACATTAAATTTTAGTCTCGCAATTCCCCGTGTTCAACAGCAACGAATGTAAATGGCCGGAAATTTGCACTAGAGCCAAATCGAAAGCTTGACCGCTTAGCCCTCAGTCAGGCAACTAATGCTGTTGGCGCAGAAGTTTAACGTGGGTCGGTGTGCGCGGGAGCCAGGCACGAACAGTGAACGTTGCAGCCACATCGTATCCCGGCACCAGCGAGAATGCAACAATGTACTTGTCATCTTTTACCCACCACCAACTTTTGCCAGCAATTGCCTCACGTCCTCTTGTTTCAAATCCGTAAAATCCGTTGTACTCAAAGCCTCCATCCAACTTATCTACTGTGACGCCGATGCTTTCGGCATATCGAATTGCATCCCACCGCGCTCGGTTCCATGCAAAATAATCGTGCGTCGCGGCAGCGCTTATTCCTATCACCAAGCAAATCCAAACTAGCGAAATTATACGTGGAAGGTACACCGTATTTCGGTCAGGAATCGGCCAAGTACGCGCCCAAAGCGCAATCAGAAACGGCAGTACAAAAAGTAGGTATCGATCAAAATAATCAGTAATGACAAATGGTACCAAGTAAGAGCAAACCAATATTGTCAGAAACACACGGCAACTATCGGCTTTCCGCTTCTCTCTGAAAAGATGAGCCAGCGTTTTGAGCACAAGCATGCACAAAGCAACGAATCCGAATGTGGCGGCGATGCCCGCGACACGCCAAACGATTCCCGGGCTCCGATCAAGCTCGTGAGTAGCGCGCGTCATTACGTCGTAAAGTGTAAAAGGGCCGATTCCGGCCGCATCAAGTGTATTGTTTGGACGATAAGGAGGTAGCCAGTTGCAAGCCAGCGCAACGCCAGCGGCAATGATTGCAAACAGAACGCCAGTAATTCGAACGCGGCGTGACGAGCCAGGCATACCCCACCAGGCCATCCAGCCGATCAAAAACAATCCCAGATAACCAGCTATCGAAAGAACGTTTAAACCGACAAAGCTTCTTCTACCGATCTCGCCACGAAGTTCACTCATTAAAAGAGGCCACACTCTAGAATGCGCATTAAGTTGCGCATCAGGAATTCCAGGTCCATTTTTTAAATATATTTGATACAAAATTTCTGCAGCAAGCACAATGACGAAAGGAGCGAGCACAAATGCAATGTCACGTGGTGTTCGTGCGCGCTGGGTCCAAAACCACGTAACCATGAATGCGAACGGTATGACAATAACAACCTGTCGTTGCAAGGTTCCAATTACGGACAACAAGATTGCCCAGGCTAGTATTTTTTTAGAAAATTTTTCTAGCAATATAACAAACAATGTAGCAGCTGACAGCGCGAAAACTAGGCAATACAAATCTGTCATAAACGAGTTTGCAAGAATCGGCCAGCTTGGCATTGCAATCAACACGAGCGTAGCCACAAAAGCTTGCGCAGCAGCCAGCGAAGTACTTCTGAAGAAATAGAAGGCAGTAATACTTGCAAGCAGCGCCACGATCTGGGTCAGATGTCGAAGGGCATCGAAAGAAAAGCCAACCGCCGCAGTGACCAACCCACCAGCGACAGTTTGTGGCAATAGATTCATCGCTATCCAGTTCGATAGTCGAATGCGATGTTCCGTGTTGAACCAGATGGCACTATGGGCATAGGCCCAATCGTCATTCAGTGGAAAATTGCCGTAAGGCTGGATAACCGCAATCATAAGCAATTGAAACGCGATTAATAGTGCCAGATAATGTCGGTCATTCGTCAAGAATCTATACTTAAGCGCGACATCTTGTAAATCGAGACAGCGCTGACCGGTACTTACCGAAAAATCCACAATTTTCCTCCGATATAAGTGAAAATTGTTAAGGACACCGTAGTTATAATTTGCGCCTTCCATACCGTCAAACCAGCGGCCATCAAGCTGCTAAGCAGTAGACTGTTTGCCACCATCTGAATAAACAATGCAAAAACAAAACGAAACATCACTTTCCTGACACCCGATGTCGGTGAGAAAACGTGAAAATAAGATAGAAGAAAACGGACTGCGGCTCCAGCACCGAAACCGAGCGTGCTTGCAAAAACTCCCGCTATTCCGGCATGGATCAAAATAAACATTACTGTGTAATGAGCGGAGGTAGCAATGAGTCCTGCAATTACATGCAAACAAAAACCATACGCCCACAAAGGTATCTTGCCAGAGAAAATTGTCACCCTATATTTGCTCAAAGGAGTATCTGATTTAGATGCCGCTTTAGTCCAGCTTGCGAAATAAAACGTGACGATAAATACCAAAGCGTGCTAAAAATCCAAGAACGGATGTCCCGAGCACAGCGAAACCATAGCGCACAGAAAGGCGGAAATTGATTGAGCTGGCGTCGGCGAAATACTTGGTAGGAACAGAGATTTCACCCACACGAAATCCCGCCAAAAGAGCCTGAGCCAACAGTTCATTGTCGAAAACAAAATCGTCAGAATTCTGCTGCCATGGCAAGGACTGCAACAGTGCGTGCGAATATGCACGATAGCCAGTATGGTATTCGGACAGCTTCGCGCCAAGCAGTAAGTTCTCAAATGCCGTGAGAACACGGTTAGCTATGTATTTCCAAAGCGGCATACCGCCTTTTAGCGCCCCGCCGCCCAGAATACGTGAACCAAGCACCAAATCGTATACTCCAGATTCGATCATCGCCGCCATGGCAGTCACTAAGCGAGGTTCGTATTGATAGTCGGGGTGTAACATTACTACAATGTCTGCTCGTTGCTCAAGAGCGGCTGTATAACAGGTTTTTTGATTGGCTCCGTATCCCCGGTTGGATGAGTGCAATTTCAATGGGATGCCCAGCGCTTTCGCCACTGTAACGGTACCGTCGTCGCTGGCATCATCAACTACGAGAACATTGTCGACGATATCATGCGGCAGATTACGCCAAGTTTCTTCAAGCGTTTTTGCAGCGCGAAACGCGGGCATAACTACCATCACTGTCTTATTATTTATCATTATTCTGATCTATATGATTGTAGGCTGCGAAAACCACAAGTTTTTCGTCTTCGTATATTGGCAGTCCGAAACGGTTACGCAACGCGCTTTCACATTGACGAGTGTCGTCACCGATAATGATTTTTGTGCCGTTGTCTTTGGTAACCATAAACGGCTTTCTAAAGGTAATCATATCTATTTTTTTTAGAGCAAGATCGGCATCATCAGAAACAAAAACAACATTATGAAATTTGAAACGCACGTCGTGAGGTAATTCACTCAAATGTGGTACGACGCAAAGTCCTGAAAGATAAGCGGGTACGATATGTTGTCTGCTTATCCGTTCCCAACGCGGCGCATCCCAACTATAGCTTTCAAAATAAAAAGGCGCAGCAGCAATTCGTATGCTGCCGGGTTCGAGCACACGCAATTGGGACCAAAATGAAGACAACGGAGCATAGCGATCGAATTGTTTTGGCAGCGGATTATGCTCAGGCCTAAAATCAAAATAGAAAAAAGGATTTGCGATATTAGAATTCGGATAAAAGAAAATTTCTCGAAGAGGCGATTGTGCTGCCATTGACAATACCGGAAACGCAAGTATTGCTGAAATTAAGAACCTTGATATCACTAACGACGCGTGGTTAGCAAAATCTGCTAGCCGAACTGTCCCGGCGGCAACCGATAACAATAAAAGCGGTATCACAGGCAACAAATACCGACCGAAGGTAATCGGATTTTGAATCCAGGCCGGACGCATCAACAACAATGTCAGCAGCGTCAACAACAGGCCGAAGGCAATTGTGCGTACAAGCGGTAGCCGACGCCACAACGTGGGAAATCCGAACGCCGCAAGCAAAACAGTTAGTACGACAACCGCAGTGGAACCGCTTCCCGCCCACCAGTGCAAGGCACCGACAACGGTTTGCAGGCTCGGACTGTCTACACCGCTCTTGCCGGCGATCGCCGACACATTTGCCATGAGGGGTGGGCCAACCAGCAATGCCATGCCCAACACCGTTGGTAAGCCCAGTTGCAGCAGCAAACGAATCCGAACATTTCGGTCGGCAGGTGTGTTAAGAAATAGCGAACCGCATTGATAAAGAAGAGGCGCGACCACCATAGGGCCGGCAACTAAGTGCATCCAGGTGGCAAGAATAGCGGATGTTCCGTACAAAGCGCCGGTCAATGGCCGACGCGCTGAGCTATTGCAATAGCGATCGAAGGCATAGTGAGCAAGGTAAACCAGAAGGACGGTAAGCGCATAGGGGCGCGCAATCCTACTATAAAGCACAAGTACAGGGGAAATCGCCAATAGAAATGCAAATAGTATTGCATAGCGTGCGCCCAAAGCACCCCAGATATAGAGGGGGAATAAAATCAGGGCCGCGCTCCCGCACAATAGCATCGGCCAGCGCATGCCGAATTCGCTCAAACCGAACCACGACGTTTCCAGCCAGTAGAGCAAGGTCAACGGAATGCAGTAATCGTACACACCGAAGGATAAAAAGATTTCCATCGGTCGATGCTGTTCGATCAATTGATATACTGCGTGCCATTCGTCGTCAATCAGGATCTGGCCCGTAAATTGATATAAACGCAGCGCGATCCCAATTGCCAATGCGCTCAGAAAAAGTACTGTTAGGGTGTTATTGTTTTTAGAGAACTTGGCAGTGCCCACCATTATATTGGTCCATTTTCGCTCTAGCGCAAATTGCAACATTTTAACCTGGTTGACCATTGGAAAGTGAGTCCATTAAACCCAAATAATTCATTAGCCGATGCAAGGTATTATTAAGTGATCTTAAATTTTATATTTTACTATATAATCAATTATATAAAATAATATTACAGCAATGAGATAAGTTGAATTTTTAGCTCAAGCGTCGGAAGCTTCATCACCCTTCGAGATCTAATTCACCTCGAATGAAGTCAGTGCATGGGAGGTATGCATTTGATGAAGCGAATGTTAGACAGCATGAATTTTAGTGCAGCAGCATCGCAGTGGAATTTGCCAGAGCCAGGATCCAATCGCGGATAGACTGCCTCGATGGCTTCCGGGAAGCCTTTGAGTCCATCGACGCAGACGATAAAGATATCTTGCACGCCTCGCGTCTTCAGCTCAGTGACTACCTGCAGCCAGAACTTAGAATCCTCGGTTTGGGATCCACAGCCTGGGTTATTTTATGGCATACCAGCTTTTATACTGTATGGCAATGCGCAATATTGAATGACATAAAGCAAAAAAGCCCAGCATCTACAGGGCTTTTGTTGGTTTATCTGGACGGCATCGGATGGCATAGGCCACCTAAAACAGCTTAGACGTTGAAGCGGAAGTGCATAACATCGCCATCTTGTACCAAATAATCCTTGCCTTCCAACCGCATTTTCCCTTTCTCTTTTGCGCCTGCCTCGCCCTTGCAGGCAATGAAATCCTCATAGCTGATCACTTCGGCGCGAATAAAGCCATGCTCGAAATCATTATGAATGACGCCCGCGGCCTGCGGTGCGGTATCGCCTATATGAATCGTCCAGGCGCGCACTTCTTTCACTCCGGCGGTAAAGTAGGTTTGCAAACCTAACAGCTTATATGCCACGCGAATCAGTCGGTTTAGACCTGGTTCTTCCAAACCGACGTCGGCCAGGAATTCTTTTTTATCTTCGTCTGAAAGCTCTGAAATTTCTGACTCCAGCGCTGCGCAAATCGCCACTACCGGAGCACCTTCACGTGCGGCGAACTCTTCCAGCCGCGTCAATAATGGATTATTTTTAAAACCATCTTCAGCCACATTGGCCACGTACATGGCAGGCTTAATCGTGAGCAGGCACAGCGGCTTAAGCGAGGCGAGCTGCGCCGCATCCAGCTTCATCATGCGCGCAGGTTTGCCTTGGTTTAAATGGGTAGCAACCTGATCCAGCAATTCACCAAACTTAGCAGCTTCTTTGTCGCCGGAGCGTGCAGCCTTGGAGTTACGCAACTGGGCTTTTTCCACCGTTGTCATATCCGCCAGCGCCAGTTCCGTTACGATCGTTTCAACGTCGGAAATCGGATCTACCTTGCCCGCCACGTGAATGACGTTGTCGTCCTCGAAACAGCGCACCACATTCAAAATGCCATCGGTCTCACGAATGTTGGCGAGAAATTGATTACCCAAGCCTTCGCCCTTGGATGCCCCGGCCACCAGTCCGGCAATGTCCACGAACTCTGTGATGGCATATTGCATTTTCTGCGGCTTGACGATATCGGCCAGCGCCTGCATCCGCGCATCCGGAACTTCCACAATGCCGACGTTAGGTTCAATAGTACAAAACGGATAATTCTCCGCCGCTATACCCGCCTTGGTGAGTGCATTGAATAAGGTGGACTTGCCTACATTGGGCAGACCGACGATTCCGCATTTCAGACTCATGAATATTCCTTAAAATTAATTACTGTGCAACTTCAGCATTGCCGCTTTCAGCTTGCCATCGACTATCAGGGGAACCACATCCAGCGCACGCTGCATGGCGTGCTCAATTAACTCCGCTTCTTCACGGCGCGGGGCATTCAGCACATAATTAACTACGTCTGCACGTTCACCAGGATGACCAATGCCGATACGCAGCCGCCAAAAATCGCGCGTGCCAAGATGCGCAAAGATGTCCTTCAAGCCGTTGTGTCCGCCGTGACCACCACCGAGTTTAAGCTTGACGCTGCCCGGCGGCAAATCAAGTTCATCATGAACTACCAAGATGTGTCGAGGTTCGATTTTGTAGAACTGTGTCAGCGCCCCCACTGCGCGGCCACTGATATTCATAAAGGTTTGCGGCTTCAGCAGGAATAATTCACGACCATCCACGTGGCCGCGCGCGACCAAACCGTGGAACTTGCTTTCGGCCTTGAACGTGAATTGGCGCATGCGCGCGAACGTGTCCACCCACCAGAATCCAGCGTTGTGCCGGGTGAAATCATATTCACGACCGGGATTACCCAGCCCGACAATTAACTTGATTTCACTCATTTTCAGTTCACACCATGTGAAAAACCGTTCACGACATGTTAAAAACCCGCCATGCACTCAGAAAGTGCGTGGCGGGTTTTTAATTGTAATACCTATGCTACTTAGATTTCGCCGCAGGTTTCGCCGCAGCTTTCGCATCAGCAGGAGCGGCAGCTACTGCTGCAGCCGCTGCCAATGCTTCTGCTTCAACCGCGCCACGCGGTACCTGGACAGTGGCCACTACGGCATCTCCAATATGGATACCTGCCGCTTCTACGCCTTTAGGGAAATTGAGGTCGGACACATGGATGGGATGATTCAGCGCCAGAGTGGACAGATCGACCTCGATAAATTCGGGCAAGTCAGCCGGCAAGCAAGCAATATTCAGATCATTCATCACGTGAGAGACGATACCTCCGTTCAGCTTCACCCCAGGGGCGATATCGGCATTTACAAAGTGCAATGGCACTTTCATATGGATCTTCTTATTTGATTCCACGCGCTGAAAATCGATATGTTGCACTTGCTGGCGAAATGGATGCATTTGAAAATCACGCAACAACACTTGCTCTTTTTTGCCATCCAAATCAAGTGTCAATATGGAAGCATGGAACCCTTCCTTACGTAGGCTGTGATACAGATTGTTGTGATCAAGGTCAATCAGCGTAGGCTCAACACCACCATACACGATACCAGGCACACGGCCAGTCTTGCGCAGACGGCGGCTCGCACCCGTTCCTTGCGCCTTGCGGGATATTGCGCTTAGTTCGATTTTCATTTTGTTTCTCCACTTCAAATTCGGAATCACCCGCGACCAGGCAATTCCAGGTTACGCGGCAGTCAACATGACAGCCACAAAAACTATTCCATAAATAATGAGCTGACGGATTCTTCCGCATGGATGCGACGAATTGTTTCGGCCAGCAGCTCAGCCACACTCAACTGGCGAATACGCTTGCAAGCTATAGCCTCATTGCTCAACGGGATAGTGTCGGTTACGACCAGTTCATCTATTGCGGAATTTTCTATGCGCTCAATCGCCGAACCTGACAGCACCGGGTGTGTGCAATACGCCACCACCTTCTCCGCACCCTTGGCTTTCAGTGCATCAGCGGCCTCGCATAAGGTATTACCAGTATCTACCAAGTCGTCCATGATCAAACAGGTTCGGTCTGCCACTTCACCAATGATGTTCATCACCTTGGCCACGTTGGGCTTGGGGCGACGCTTGTCGATGATGGTGAGATCAGCTTCCAAACGCTTGGCCAATGCACGCGCACGCACTACGCCGCCCACGTCCGGTGAGACCACCACCAGATTTTGGTAATCATGCTTCCACACATCTGCCAACAAAATCGGGCTAGCGTAGATGTTGTCCACAGGAATATCGAAAAACCCCTGTATCTGATCCGAATGCAAATCCATGGTTAGAACGCGATCTACGCCAACACCGCTAAGCATGTTCGCCACCACCTTGGCAGTAATCGCCACGCGCGCGGAACGCGGACGTCGATCCTGCCGGGCATAGCCAAAATAGGGTAGCGCGGCGATGATCCGTCCAGCGGAAGCACGTTTAAGGGCATCCACCATTACCAGCACTTCCATCAGATTATCGTTGGTTGGGGCGCATGTTGATTGCAGAACAAACACGTCTTTGCCGCGCACGTTGTCGAGAATTTCTATCATCACCTCGCCGTCTGAAAAACGGCCAACGGTGGCTCGCCCAAGCTGAATATTAAGGTGCTGCGCTACATGTTGCGCAAGCTTAGGATTGGCATTACCGGTGAACACCATCAAGCTGTCGTCGGACACCATGCTCCCCTTAAATAAAAACGGGCGCAAGCGCCCCAAACAAGCAACATCCTTCAAACTGGCTGGGGAGGTAGGGATCGAACCTACGAATGCCGGAATCAAAATCCGGTGCCTTACCACTTGGCGACTCCCCAATAATCTTGCATTTCACATTACGGTAAAATCCCGAAGTGGATGCTGCGACAAACCGCGCGCTACAATACCGCGCATGTCTGACGGCAAATATTCTATAACTGCTTGCGCCTGTGCCTCGGTAACAAACTCAGCAAACACACAGGCACCAGAACCACTCATCCGAGCTTGCGCAAATTTCTCAAGCCAAACAAGATGCCGCGCCACTTCCGGGTATAAGCTGCATACCACCGACTGTAGATCGTTGTGTGGTAGCCGTAGCGGAAGGCCGCGAATTCTGAGGGAAATCGCATCCCGTGTCAATTCCAAGTTCGCAAAATCCAAGTGTGCAAATACCTTTGCCGTAGCGACATGCACTGGCGGGAACAACACCACATACCAAGCATCCGGCACATCGTAGGCCTGCAATTGCTCACCTATGCCTTCTGCATAGGCATTTTCACCGAACACAAATACCGGTACGTCCGCACCCAGAGACAGGCCTATCTCCATCAACCGTTCGCGCGACAACCCCAAGTTCCATAGGTTATTCAATGCAATGAGCGTAGTGGCTGCATCCGAACTACCGCCACCCAAACCACCGCCCATAGGGATACGTTTCTCCAGAGTGATGTCCACACCCAACCTGCAACCGCATTCCTTTTGCAGCAGACGTGCGGCGCGTACGCACAAATCCTGTTCCTGTGGCACACCATCAAGCGCACTGATGCGGCGCACCACACCATTTTTGCGCAGCGAGAAGTGCAACATGTCACTAAAATCAATGAAACGAAACAGGGTTTGCAGCAGATGATAGCCGTCCATCCTGCGCCCTACCACATGCAAAAAAAGGTTAAGCTTGGCTGGTGCCGGAAAGGTTAGAGTGTTTGTTATATTTCCCATTCATCGATCAGCAATTGGATTTCCAATCCATCGCGTTGCATGGCAAGACGTAATGGCAAGCTGTCCGGTGTTTGCGCTGCATAGCGCGTATAGCGTATCACCCAGCCATCCTGGCTTAGCAGTATCACCTGTCCGTTAGCATCATGCTCAATGTCAAATGCACCCTTCGGCGCTGGCAACGCCAACACCCAATAACGCAAGCCAGACAGCGGCAAACGCCAGCCCAGCACTTGCTGAGTTAATTCGTCGGCGTCTTGTGCTGCGTAGTGCTTAAACGGCATATCCAGCACTGCACCCCGCATATCGCTACGAATGCGAGCCACAGTCTGCCCAAATGGTGCAAGCAGCAGGAATTCATCTGCCCCAGCATAATGCATCCAGCGTACTCCGGATAAAGATCGATCACCTTCATGTTTTACGGCGATCCGCCCAGACAATACAAAAGGCAGATGTTCCGACTGCATGGGTCGCGTAACGGGCTGCTGGGATGCTGGCGGTGCGCTTGCGCAACCAGCCAGCAACAAGAGACACAGCAGAAACAGTCGATGTATCAAGGCGTAAATTTCTTAATGACAACCTGCAGCACTGTACTGTCAGGATTAGCCTTTAGTGCGTCGCTCCACATTTTTTTTGCTTGCTCTTTTTCGCCCTGCGCCCACAGCACTTCGCCGAGATGCGCAGCAATTTCCGGGTCTGGATTGGCAGCATAGGCACGGCGCAGGTACTCCAAACTCTTGGGCAAATTGCCCAAGCGATAATACCCAAAACCCATGCTGTCAATGATGCCGACGTCCTCCGGGGCAAGCTGGTAGGCCTTCTCCACCAGTTTCATCGCCTCAGGCACGCGCTCATTGCGCTCTAGCAGACCATAGCCCAGCGCGTTATAAGCTTGTGCGTTGCCGGGATCGATCTCAATTAATTTTCGCATCATCTTCTCAAACACATCATGTTTCCCGGCCTTATCCGCCAGCATCGCCGCCTCATACATTAGGTCTGGTTGATTGGGTAACTTTTCCAGCCCTAGCATTAGCACCTGATAGGCAGATTCAAATTGCTTCGCATCGCGCAGAATCTGTGCCTCAACCATGGCCAGTTGTACGCGCTGCTGATTATTCTTCGCAACGGTCTTGTGCAAGAGCTGTCGCGCCTCATCCAGCTTACCCAGCTTATTGGTCAGGTAAGCCATGCGTAAGCGCGCGGAGAAGTTATATTCCCCATCCTTTACTTTGCTGTAGTTCTGCATTGCCGCTTTATCTTGCTTCTTCGCTTCACTCAACTGGCCAAGGTAGTAATACACTACGTTTTCATCTTTCTTTCTATTAGTGAGGGCCTGCTGCAACTCTTTCTCACCACGATCCAGCTCACCCATGTCTAGCGACAACAGTCCCACCGCGAACGCCAGATCGGCGTTATCTGGATATGCGTTAAGCAGCCGCTGAAATTCAGCGCGCGCTTCTCGATTCTGCTTCTGTTCCATCAGCGCGCGCGCATAAAACAGGCGCACCTCCTTGGTGTCAGGATAAGATTCAAGATAATTTTTCAGCAATGTCAATGCCTGCTGTGGCGCCACACCCTGTAGCAATTGTGCGTTGAGTAGCACGGCACTATCCCATTCCGGGCGCAAGGCGTATGCCTGCCGGGCTTCTTCCAAGGCTAACTCGTGTTTACCTGCGGCTTCTGCTACTTGTGCCAGCGCCCAACGCGCCTCCGCCACGCGCGGATAAGGTTGCGCCAATTCACGAAGTAAATTGAATGCGGCACTTTTATCGGGATAACTTGCGATCATTGGGGAAATACGCATAAAAATATTTCCGACATTCTCCGTCGTTGCCGCCAAAAGACTTAAAAGATGCGGGCGTGCCTCATCCAGCTTGCCGCCACTTATCAGCAAGGTGGCCAGAGCCTGTTTCGCCAGCAGTGAATTTGGTTCTATTTCCAGCCACAGATTGAATGCTTCCATCGCTTTATCCATTTGGCGCGTCTCAAAAGCCAAATGTGCAGCATAGCGTGCCACGCGCGGATCACGCGTGGAGTTGGCCAGCTTTAGGTAAAGCTGCGCAGCCAACTCAGGCTGGCCGCGCTGCAGGGCCATTTCACTCAAAAGATACTCATAGAGTACCTGCTCAGTCAATTCCTGCTTGGGCAGTTCCGCTTGCTTTTCAGCTTCAAATCCCGGTTTCTCCGCTTGCCCCGTGTCCTGCTGCGACGCGTGCGCACAAGAAACCAACAACAATGCAACAACAACTATGTTATGTTTTAAATTCATCATATTTAATAGGTAGGTATTTTAAAAAATAAAAAAATCATGGAATTGCATATGCCCTCTGATTGAGCCCTCGTCACTTTTAAATTGCGTCAAAGCTAAGGGTAACTCAGATTCGAAGAGCACCCAAATGCATCGCCGCGAAGTATTTCCGTGTTTTATGTCCGTGTTTTATATAATAAAACTATAAATTTCTTAGAAACATCCCTATTTTGTTGCCCGACATGATTGAATAATTTCATTTTGATGTACAACGACATATTAGGTTATATTCACCTTTCCATACAATCTGCATCAGCAATAAATGTCAGTCACTGCACCAATCACCCTATCTGCGCGCAACCTGATTCGCCGCTTCGGTCAACGCGAGGTCATCCATGGCGTATCGTTAGAACTTCGGCATGGCGAGGTGCTTGGCCTGCTTGGGCACAACGGAGCCGGCAAAAGTACTACGCTACAAATGCTGACCGGCGCACTGCTGCCGCATTCGGGGCAAATTGAGATATGCGGCTTCGACCTCACACGCCAGCCCCAAAATGCCAAGGCGCAAACCGGATTCTTGCCAGAAACGCCGCCTCTATACCGGGAAATGAGCGTAAATGATTTCCTTATATTCGCCGCAAAACTGCATCGTGTACCCCGTGCGCAGATTGCGGATGCTTTGACCGAGACCAAGCGCCGTTGCGGCTTACAGGACAGTGGAAAAAAAATCATCGGGACACTATCCAAAGGCTATCAGCAACGTGTCGGCATTGCGCAAGCAATCATCCATCAACCAGAAGTAATCATTCTCGACGAGCCCACCGTTGGCCTTGACCCATCTCAGATCCGCGACATCCGCACCTTGATCCGCGAACTGGGGAATATGCACAGCGTTATCCTTTCTACCCATCTGCTGGGCGAAGTGGAAAGCATTTGCGACCGCGTCGAAATTATGCATCACGGTCGCCTAATTTACGGCGACAGCAGCACAAAAATGCAGCAATACGGCAGTCAACCAGGCTTCATCGTCACTCTGCTGGCGCCGCCTGCACTTTCCGTATTGCAAGCCATTGCCGAAGTACAGCAAGTAGACCAGCTTTCCGCCACACAGTTCCGCATTCTGCATGCAGCCAACACAAACCCAAGCGCTGCTCTGCTCGCGCTCGCCGCACAACATGGCTGGCAAGCGGAGCAACTCGTTCCGCTGCGAACACGACTAGAAGATGTATTTATGCAAATCACTCAAGACGAAAAATTATGATTCTAACCATTGCGCACAAGGAATTCCGCAGCCTGTTCGTCATCCCTTCGACCTGGCTGATTTTGGGCGCTCTGCAATTTATCTTCGCCTGGTTTTTCCTGGCACGCCTTGACGCCTTTTTACAAGTACAGTCGCAACTGGCGCAGCTTGCCAACGCGCCCGGCGCCACATTAGCCGTGGCGGCTCCATTATTCGGCACCATCGCGCTGATTTTGATGATGCTGATACCAATATTTACCATGCGCTTGATCGCCGAGGAACGGCGCAACCAAACCCTGACACTATTAATGAGCGCACCGGTTTCTGATTATCACATCGTGGTAGGCAAATTCATCGGTCTAATGCTATTTCTGCTGCTCATCATCGCAAGCTGCATGTTGATGGTGCTAACGCTGGCCGCAGGCACGCAACTCGACGCAGGCCTTCTTCTCACCAATGCGCTGGGGCTTGTACTGCTTGCCGCCAGCTACGTCGCTTTGGGACTGTATATTTCCTCGCTCACCGCGCAACCAGTGGTGGCCGCCATCGGTGCATTGGCCATATTTTTCGGTCTGTGGCTGGTGGAAGTCAGCGCGGTGGATAACGACAACACTTGGCGCGCGCTCGCCCCCACCAGCCATTTTCAAAGCTTTAATATTGGCCTGTTGAATAGTACAGACCTGATGTTCTTCCTGCTGTTTTGTACCGCCTTTCTGTTGCTAACGATACGGCGGCTGCACAACAACCGCATTTATAGCTGAGCCTTCCAGCATGAAATTCCCACAACCCAATCTGCTCATTAAAAACATTGCCTTCACCGCACTACTGCTCGCCGCTATAGTAACTTTGTATCAACTCGCCGCACACCACCCCACGCAATGGGATATAACTCAAAACGCCAGCAACAGTTTGGCAGATAGCAGTGTAAATGTACTGAAACAGCTGCAAGGTGAAATAAAACTAACGATGTATGTTACCGGGCAAGATGCCAACTTGGGCGATATGCACAGGCTAACCCGTGATTTTGTCGCCCTCTATCAGCGCTATAAACCCGACATTTCGCTCACCTTCATCGACCCGGTGAAGCAACCGGAGGAAGCGCGCAAGGTCAATATTCATGCCAATGGCGAGATGCTGGTTGAATATGGCGGCAAGCGCGAACATCTCACCATGTTGAACGAGCAAGCGCTTACCAGCGTGTTGTTACGCATGGCTCACAAAAAAAATCAACTACTTGTATATCTTGATGGACATGGCGAACGCAATCTGGAAGGCATCGCAAACCACGATCTCGGCGAATTCGGCAAGCGGCTGCAACAAAATGGCTTTCGCCTCAGCAGCCTGAATTTAACACTGGCACAGGACGTGCCAAACAATGCCAGCATGCTGATCATCACGCAGCCGCAAATCGATCTGTTGCAGGGCGAAATAGATAAACTACTGCGCTATATCGCCAGCGGCGGTAACCTGCTGTGGCTCGTAGACGCCGAGCCATTGCGTGGACTGGAACGTCTGACTGAAAAATTGGACATAATCCTCACGCCTGGCATCGTGATTGATCCAGCAGCAGAAGAAATGAATATTCCCGCGACCTGGGCGCTGGGCGCGGGTTACCCGCCGCATGCCATCACGCAAAATTTCAACTTGACCACTGTCTTCCCCTTTGCACGCGCCATTGACTGGGAGGAAAATGCTGCATGGCAGCGCACCATGCTGGTAGAGGTCGCACCACGCGGCTGGGTTAGCCGCGATATACCGCAAGGTAAACCACACTTCAACAAAGCCCATGACATCCCCGGCCCAGTAACCATCGCACTCGCCTTGCAACGCCACATAAACGATCGTGAACAACGCATTGTTATCATCGGAAGTGGCTCGTTTCTTGCCAACGCCTATTCCGGCAACGGCGGCAATCTTGATCTCGGCGTCAACATAACGAACTGGCTAGGCAACGAAGAGAGGCTCATCACCACTCAACCCCGCGCAGTAAAAGATGGTGCGATTACCTTAAGCAAAGTCCATCTGACCATAATCAGTAGCAGCTTCCTGATTGCCATGCCTATCCTGTTAATGCTGGCGGGTGCTATTCTGTGGTGGCGCAGAAGAAATTAAACCGGCTCTCTTTCCGCAAGTGAAGAAATGTAAAATTTAATGTAATCATTTTGTAACCGCACTTGCTCAATACCTCAGCCCAAAAGCCCCCCATGCGTGTCTGCCTTCTACACGCCCTAATTTGCATTCTCTGTAATGGCTGCGCGGTGGTTACTGTCGCTGATGCTGCGGTTACCGTGGTTGCAACAACCGTTAAGGTCAGCGCCGCGGTGGTTGGTACGACTGTCGATGTTGCAGCGGCAGGTGTGAAAGCAGTTGCTGGAAGTTCTGACAAAAAATAAAGTATCAAGGACGATACCTTCCTTGTGCCAACGTCAATATGCCGAATTATCTAAGCCATCACTTTTAGCCTAAATTTGTAACCGATTTGTAACCATTTTTTCGTTATATAGTCGAATATTTATTAACACCATAAGTATGGATACTTTAAAATAACTAATTGATTAATAGTAAAACATGCGTACTTATGAAATGACCATAAACAGAGAAAAATCTTATGCCTGAGCTACCCGAGGTTGAAACCACCCTACGCGGACTTGAGCCGCATTTGGTCGGTCAGCGCATCGCGGACGTCGTCATTCGCACATCTCATCTGCGCTGGGCCATCCCCAAGCAATTGGCCACCATCTTGCATAACCAGATAATTCACGCGCTGCATCGCCGTGCCAAATACTTGTTAATCAAATGCGACAGCGGCACGCTTATCCTCCACCTCGGCATGTCCGGCAGCTTGCGAATTTTGTCCGCGGACATAGCGGCAGAAAAGCACGATCACTTCGATTTAAAGCTGGCAAACGGGATGCTTATGCGGCTACGTGACCCGCGCCGTTTTGGCGCGGTGCTGTGGCATGAAGGCGACCCCGCACAGCATCCGCTGTTGCTGAAGCTTGGAGTGGAACCGCTGGAGAATGAATTTAATGCCGAATATCTTTATCGTGCGATACGCAAACGCAATGCCGCAATCAAGCTGGTCATCATGGATCATCATCTAGTAGTAGGCGTCGGCAACATCTACGCCAATGAAGCTCTATTCCGCGCCGGTATCCGCCCGCAACTACCAGCCGCAAAACTTAGTCGACCGCGCTGCGCGCGATTGGTACAAACGATACAAGAAACGTTGACGGAAGCCATTGCGCTAGGCGGCAGCAGCCTGCGCGACTTCGTAGGCAGCGATGGCAAGCCTGGCTATTTCCAGCAGCACTACTGGGTGTATGGCCGCGGGACCGAGGCTTGCCGTGCATGCGACACAACCATCAAGCAAATTCGGCAAGGACAGCGATCAAGTTTTTATTGTCTACAATGCCAAAAATAATCAATACCTTTCCTATCGCTCCGGCGTTCTTATGTCGAAATACAGCTTTCAGACCGTCGAATGAGAAAAAAATTGCACGAAACATTTTTTGGATTTGTGGGTCAATAATATGTTCCTATCTATAATAAAAATTGGAAAAGTTACCTGCACCGGAGTATTTATCAGGCAGTTCAAGAGCATAGTTGATCGTGTCGTTACATATACAAAACAGGAGGAAATGTCTTGGCTATAGGTTGGATTAGCGCACTGAAGGTCATACCATGGAAAGATGTGTTGGAAGCCGCGCCGGGCATGGTTAAAGGCGCAAAGCGCCTTTTTTCTGCGGCAAAAGCTGAAACAAACAACCAGCCTATCGCTGACAGTTCACCAACGATTGTTTCCTTCGATGCTGAAGGATTTGCAACTTTGGACAGTCGCGTTCGTCATCTTCAGGCGAAGATCGTAGAACTGAATTCTGAACAGAACTCATCAGCCAAATTAATCAAGTCACTTGCCGAACAAAATGCACGCGTCGTTAATGCAATCGAAGTTTTTAGAGTTCGAATAAAAATTCTGATCTATGTTTGTTTTTTACTGGGTATCACTCTATCTGCCTTGATATTTGTGGTGATGCTAAAGTGAAGCGATACCCCAAGCCAAGACTTCTCGCGTTACAAAATACTTGAGAAATTAGCCCTCAATTTCTTTTATTTTACTCATGCTGGCTAATCTGCTTTTCCGAAATTCCAGTGCCTCGTCGATCACACGCATAAATTCACTGAGCTCGAAGGGCTTGCAGATATAGCGGAAAAATCCTGCTTCCAACCCCTTCAAAATATTTTGAGGCATGGCATCGGCGCTCAGGGCAACGATAGGAATATGCGCTGTTAGCGGATCTTTGAATAGAATCTCCATGGCTTCGATACCATTGATATCAGGCAAGGTGACATCCATCAGAATCACATCTGGCAGATGAATACGTGCCAGTTCGATACCGAGATTGCCGTTACCCGCGACCAGCAAGCGCATATCTGGACGATCCTCCTCAATGAGCTCCTTGACTAGTGACAAACTGATCGGATTATCTTCAAAATAAAGCATGGTGTGCTGCTGGGTGCCGACATAAGTTTTCGCAGTAAGCTCTTGAGAGTTGCATCCTGCTGGTGCAAGTTGGGGTTCAGTAGCCGAGATTAGTTCGAACCAGAATACGCTACCCACGCCGACGGTGCTTTCCACACCGATTGAGCCGCCCATCAATTCGATCAATTGCTTGGTCACCGCCAGACCAATGCCGGTCCCTTCGACGGCACTATTCTCTTGACCAAGACGATTGAATGGCTGGAAAAGTTGCGTCAATTTTTCTGGGGGCAATCCAGCTCCAGTATCCTGAATACTGACACGAACGTAGCCCGAAGAGCCAGTGACGCACTTCACCTCTACCATTCCCTGCTCGCGATTGTATTTAATCGCATTGGATAGAAGGTTGATCAGAGCCTGCTTTAACCTGGTCCGATCAGCCTTGACAGTCAAAGGGTTGTCGAAATTGGGAAAGATCAAATGGATGCCATATTGCTGTGCCTGAGGTTCGATCATGGCTTGGCATTCGGATATGACCTCAGCCAGAGATACCGATTCCAGGGACAGTGCGAGATTGCCAGACTCAATCGTCGCGAGATCCAGAATTTCGTTTATTAGCTCCAGCAAATACCATCCTCCATGGAGAATCTCTTTAAGCCTTGCCATCTGGGTGGGCGTTGGCGCAGGGGAACCGATTTCTATCAACTGGGCAAAACCAAGAATGGCATTAAGCGGGGTGCGCAATTCATGGCTCATGCTGGAAAGAAAATTCGATTTCGCAAGATTGGCTTTATCTGCTGCTGCCTTGGCGTTTATCAGTTCTGTTTGAATACGCTTGCGTTCAACAATGTCCTGGCGCAGATGTTTATTCGCCTCCGCAAGTTCCTCGGTGCGCTTTGCCACCTGTTCCTCTAGAAGCCAGCGGTGTCGCAGCAGTTCAGCTTCTACCTGTTTACTTTCGGTGATGTCAAACAGAATGCCCTGTAGAAATAGCGAGCGTCCCGACTCATCCCGCACTACGCTTGCTTCATCGCGAAACCAAAAAACTGTCCCGCCGCGGGAAATAAGGCGATATTCGCAACGCAGGGGAGTGCCGGTGGCGCGGCTTTTTGTCAGTTCATACAGCACGCGCGTCTGGTCTTCTGGATGAATCTGGGCGAGATGGACTCCCGGAGTTTCCAGCCATTGTTCCGGGGAAAAATCCAGCACCTTAATTTGTGGGCTAACGTAAAGAATTCGATTGGTTTCATCTAGCGCTGCGATATAGGTGATTGCCGGGATCTGCTCTACCAAGTTGCGATATTTAGCTTCAGCTTGGAGCA
The DNA here is from genome assembly GCF_927312905.1 of Candidatus Nitrotoga sp. 1052. Lineage (GTDB taxonomy): Bacteria > Pseudomonadota > Gammaproteobacteria > Burkholderiales > Gallionellaceae > Nitrotoga. The sequence goes on along the minus strand of NZ_CAKMHQ010000031.1, from coordinate 77,771 downwards.
GTTTGTCTTCCGTCAGTATCTTTTCCTTCAGCATCTGCCGTTCGTTCAGCACTCGCTGAATGACGGTAGGTAACAATTTGAGATATTGCCGGTCCACATCCTTGACCAAGTAATCCCGTGCGCCACGCCTCATTGCCTCCACCGCAACTGCGGCACTGTCAGCGCCGGTCAGCATCATCACGGGGACCGGAATCTCACCTATTTCGTCGGCCAGCTCCTTCAAAAACTCTAAACCATTCATATCCGGCATGTGGTAGTCGAGCAAAATACAGTCCGGCTTCTGCGCATGCGCAAACTGCAGCCCCTCTCGTCCGCTTTCGGCTTCTGTCAGCACATATTCGTAATCCGGGCATTGTGCAAGGGCGCGGCGACAGGCTAAGCGGTCCACCATGTCATCGTCGATTACAAGTATGCGAATCTGCGGTTTTGTCATAGGAAAATCAGCATGTTGTGAAAATTCCAAAATGTCTCTTATGGTCCGTCCACATCAGGGCATCTCACTGATGGTCCAATAGGTATCGATGGAACGCATCACTTCAACGAACTGTCGGTAATCCACGGGTTTTGCCATGTAGCCGGCCACTCCCAAGTTGAAACTGTTCACCTTGTCCTGTTGCTCTTCGGACGTGGTCAGCACAACCACCGGGATACTTTTTAATAGGTCATCATGCTTCAATACCTGCAAAAACTCGACGCCGTTCATGATAGGCATATTCAGGTCAAGCAAGATAATACATGGTTTCTCGTTGTTAGAATCGCGCAAATAATTCAGAGCATCTTCGCCGTTTTCCTGCCGTACCAGCGGATTCGTTACGTGAATATCTTTTAAAGCGCGGATAACTGTCATGGTGTCCACTTGATCATCTTCCACCAGGAGAATGGGTTTGTTGGTAATCCTCATACTCTATCTCTTTCCTTAATTTGAACTTGCTGTTGTTACAGTTTTGGGTAGCGTGAAGAAAAACGTGCTTCCCTCCCCGACTTTGGACTCCAACCATATCTTACCACCATACATTTCCACAATTTTTTTCACCAGGGAAAGGCCGACGCCAGTACCCTCCACCCTGTCTCGCGGTACCAAGGTCTGGAACAGCTGGAAGATTCGTTCAAAGTGCCGTAGTTCGATACCTGGCCCATTGTCGGTGATGCGAAATTCCCATAGCTTGCCCTCTGAGCTACAGGCGATGCGAATTTCGCCCTGTGGTTTGTCCATGTATTTGATGGCATTGGAGAGCAAGTTTTGAAATACCTGCTCGATGCGGGTCGGTTCTGCCATGACGGTCGGCAAAGTATTTTCAATAGTGACCACAATATTGGCCGGTGGCGAAAGCAGGTCAATCACCTCCCGCACCAGCTGGTCGAGGTCCACCGCAATCATCTTCTCCTTCACCTGGCCTACCCGCGAATATTGCAAAATCCCATTAATCAGGTTATCCATGCGATATACCCTTTTAATAAGCAGACGCATATGCTCTTTGCCCTCTTCATCAAACTTGTCCGAGTAATCATGGGAAAGCCAGCCTGCCAATGCGCTGATGGCCCGCAGCGGTGCCTTAAGATCATGAGATACCACATAAGCAAAGCTTTTTAGTTCTTCATGGGTACTTTCCAGTTCGTGTATCAGACGCGCCTTCTGTTCCTCAGCCTGTCTACGCTTGCTAATGTCGCGTACAGATCCGGTGAATATACGGCGTTCGCCCTGGCGCGTTTCGATCACTGCCAACTCCATGGGGAAAGTTGTTCCGTCCTTGCGCAGCCCCACCACCTCACGGCCGATACCAATAATTTTTTTCTCCCCGGTCTGCAAGTAATGGGCGAGATATCCGTCGTGCGCTTCGTGGTAGGGAGAGGGCATGAGCATGGAAACATTCTTTTCGATTACTTCGGCCTCGGTGTAGCCGAATATGCGCTCGGCGGCGGAGTTGAAGGTTCCAATCGCACCATATTCGTTAATTGTAATGATGCCCTCAATCAGGTTATTCAGCATGGCGCGGACATGCGTTTCGCTGTCGCGCAACTGACCGATGATCTTCACCAGACTATCGTTCATTTCTTTCAGGGCTTGCATCAGTTGGCCGATTTCATCCGCCGACCGAACTTCGATTTGCTGCGTAAAATCGCCTGCGGCAACGCCACGAGCAATCTTCACTGCTTTTTCCAGCGGCCCGAAAACAGCTCGGGTAAACGCGACGCTGATCAATACTGCCACTGCCAGGACAATTATTATCAAGGCGATGAAAATATTGCGAATGGTCGCGTAGCGGTCTTGTTGGTATCTATACTCCTGTTTAGCAACATCTATTTGAAGATTAATGAGTGCGCTGATGTCCTCCTTAACTAATTCATAGAGGGGACGTACCTTTTCCACAACAATTTGATTCGCTTTTTTGATATCGTTGGTACGCAAAGCGGCTACTTCTGGCATTAGACCCTCAGTGACGAATTTTTTTCGGTCCTCGGAAAATTTACCAGCCAGCTTTTCCTCCTCTGGAGTCAGATAGGTCGCCATGTACTCTTCCCAGGTCTTGGTGATCTCTTTGACGTTTTTTTCGAATGTTGCAGTGTTTTTGTCAATGACCTCGGGTGTAGGTGTCACCAAGGCAGCCGCGATGGCGAGACGGCTTTGGTGCAAGAGCGATTCAATATGTTCCAGTTGTCCGAGCGGAATGACGCGATCCTCATAAACGGTTTTGAGACCGTCGTTCGCTTTACTCATTCCAAACAATCCAAGCATTTCGATTCCTAGCAGGAAGGCCACCAAGAAAGAAAGAGTGAAAATCAAGCGCGATTTGATGGTCAAATTTTTAAACATATGAACCTGGGTTGATAATCAAGATATTAATCATAGTGCATCATCAAGGATAACTATACCATTGGCTGGGATGGGATATGAATCTTGCTTGCCCGGCCCGTGATATCCATGCCAATTCCATTGGTGGCTGATTCCCGCCACTATTTGTTCATGATGCCGAATTTTCTAGTGCAGCTTCTCTCCTGGGCGGAAAGAAAAATTCGCGTGGGTTGCTCACAAAGCGTGTCCCCAGCATCAGCAGCAATTCGCCAATACGATTGAAGCGAACTTGACGCGCCTTCATCGCGACGTAAAGAGCCAAGCCGAAGCTCACCGCAAGATTAACTATCCCGATCAGCACAATGCCCAACAGTGAAATTGCTACCAGCTGCCAACTCACCATGAAATCAAGCGCAACCAGCGCAAAAGCAAAGTTGACTGACGAAAACGTGACGTGGCGGATATCAATGAAAGGAAGGCCGAGCATGAAGCCTATCAGCCCCATGCTGCCGAGCATGATGCCGAACGTAAAATTACCCATTAACGCACCAAGATTGTCTCCGATATAAGCCGCGAAGCGGTCAAGTCGGTGCTCGCCTAACAATTTGCGCAGCCAGTGTAGTTGTTTTAAACGAGCTGGAATTCGAGTGTAAGCACACTTGTTGTCGTAATAACCAGAGATCAACCCGGCAAGAAAAAGACAGGCGCCGGCAATTGCGGCGTGAACCAGAGCAAAGCTATAGAAGGGATTGATATCGTCCAATGTATGCCAGGCTTTCTCCTCCGACATCACCGGCGTACCGGCCATGTAACCTAGCACGGCAATTAGCATACCGGTTGGAATCGCGAGTATCACATTGCCAAGAATTGAAACCATCTGGGTGCGCCATACAATAGCGATGAGTTGCACTACCCCATCAAGCGGGGCCTTACCTTTATTGTTCATTGCAGCATTCTGATCAACCGTGGCCGCAATCGTCGCCGCGGTCATTGCTGGTTGCTTGGTGGCAACCGTAAAATGCATGACGTGTATCAGCAAAAAACCAAACGCATAATTCATACTGATGAAAAAAGCCTGGGTAAAAGGCGCTAGCATCATCTTGCCAATCCAGATCTTGATCAGCGCCATAAATCCAATTATGAAACCCGCCCCCATGGATGAGCGCAACATATTGAAATACTCGCCGCGCGTCGCGGCAGCATAATGTTCACCGGTTTTCCCTGCATTCTCTGTTACCTGCAAAGCCACCAGATCGGTAACGCGAGTAAATACATCACGCACGCTGTACTTGCGATTCTCCTCACGCACTAATTCACGCAGCAAAGCCAAACTGCGCATCGTGGTTTCGTTCGGGTCGAGCAATACCAGCAAAGTTTCCAGCCGCTTGATCATCTGATGCACGCGCTGCAAGTGATATGTAAGGCTGATGCTCGCACCATTTTGTGCAGCTTGCTTGCGCACCTTTACAAGCACATCTTCGCATTGCTGCAACAATACGGGGATATGCGTGTCGTCAGGCAAAGCGGGGGCTCCCTTGAGATGTGCATGATAGGCCCGGTAATATTCGCAGACCTCGACGTTCTGCGCTAAAAAAGGAGATTCGAAGCGTTCGATATCAGGATAATGACGCACCAGTTCATGCTCAAGCCCCGTGGACGCAATGCGGTAGGACAACATCTGGACTGCATCCAGCATTTCCTCCTGAATTTTTGCCCATCCGGGATGAGATGGCTCAGCATCAAAATCGATGCATTTCAATAATTCAATCCATATTTCATCAGGAATCTGGTCGACCCATAGATAATCGGTATGCATATGGAACACGAGCCCGAACATATCCTTCAGATAATCATCGCGTGTTTCCTCCGGCAATAAACGAAAAATGATGCGATTCCAGACTGTAGTAAAAAAACCTTCGTTAGATAATATGCCGATATCGGCATATAGATGGCTGTGGCGACGCTTCTCAAATAGCGTCAACACATACCTCCGCAGTGCGGCAGCATATTCAGGGTGCATCCTCAGCAAAGTGATCAAAGCGCGCAAATTTGTCGTAGCCACCTCACCAACATTGGGATCCTTCGGCCGAATGCTGTCGACCAGCGCAATCAACAGGGCTGGGTCAGTCTCTTCGGGTGCTGCAAGAATATTTTTAAGTACAGATTCCATTCGTTTCAATCCAGGTAAAGGTAGGTAGATTGGTGAGCACGATAGCGTCCGGCTATCGCATTGGCTCCAACAAGCAAGCTTTCGATTGAAGATGAAATGCGTTGAAGGTCAAATGATTAGCAGGTGCACAGCTATTTTGAATAAGTGCAGATTCGTCAAATAATTTTCTTTTTCAATCTCATCTATTGCACAATTTCTGCTGCCAGGCAATGTGTAACGGTCTACCTACTGGGTGGACTCGTGTGAAGTGACATATTAGATTCATCAAGGCTTAGATTCGCGCCTTGATCCAACTGCGGTCTTATGCGGCGCGGGTTCCTGCGCTTTCTGAATCAGCCGTCCGCAATCACTGTCCAGACCCGGTCCGGTTTCAATAAGGGGGATCAGAGCGAGCAGCGGGTTAACTATGCCAAGCAATATCGCACCAAGGCCGCGCTCAGCAAGTTTGACCTTGTCCAGTTGCACGTCAGGATTGGCTAAAGTCCCGCGTATGTGAATGAGACCGCGCAATGAAACCGGGCTTTTATCTTTTGGTTGCGGATTTAGCGTCAAATCCAGCGTTTCCTTGCCAAAATCGATAGTACCGGCACCACCGATATTGGTGTCCACCGTATCGAGGACCAACGCATTGGCCGCCATCACGCCATTCTTAACGCCAAAATCAGCGACGCCGCAACGGATTTGCGTAGGCTGATCACCCTTCATCTTGAATCTAAGCCATTCCCACAAATCGAGACCGATTATTTCAACCATTTCGTTGCTGATCTCACCACCCGCGATGACGAGACCGAGCTTGCCATTGGAGGTTGCCAGCATGTGCGCCACCGAGTTGCCTTCTCCAGTTAAATCGAATGCGCCATTGATCTGGCCGATACTTGATTTGGATAAATCGACCGTCGGAAATAACTTGCCCAGCAAAAGTTTTTTTGCTTGCACTTTAGCATGTGCCCGGATCGGATCCTTCTGTCCATCTAGCGAAACCACGGCAATGAGATCACCGCCAGCCAAGCCAAAGTTAAGCGGATTAAGCGTCAGAACGGAGTCCCGCAGTTTCAAATGGACTACCAGATCTTCGATGGGCAGTGCCTTGGCTCGACGGATGGATTTTGCGCGCAGTTTTACGTCTGCATCCATGGTGCTCCAGCGGTCAGTATTGAACGGCTCGTCAGGCAACACGCGAGCCTTGGCTGAGATTATTGTCGTCTGGCCAGACGACGGGGCGGGTTGCTTTGCGGCCTCTGCGAGGCTACCCTGTCTAGCGCCGATCAGTGGACCTAAGTCAGCCAGATCGAGCAACTTGGAAACCAGCTCGCCTTGCATGAATGGACGTTTACCGCCGGTATCGACCTGTAGCGTGCCGGCAATATCACTCTTGCCTGTTTTGCCTCCAAAATTTTCATAACGCCACTTGTGCTCGCTGTGCATCAGGCGGCCCTTGGTCGAATAGGCGGGAGTTTCTGGAAGCACGATGCCAATCAATGGAAAAAGGTCTGCGAGACTATCGCCACGCAAGACAAGATTTAGATCGATCGCAGAAATTTTGGTCAAGCCGGTAATTGTTCCATCGGCCTGCGCGGCAGTATTACCTATTGTTGCATCGATCTTCAACGGGTAGGGCATAGTTTCATCGCGCAGGGCTAACACCGGCCCGCCCGTACCATGCGCCGCGAGTGGAAGACCTTGGTATTGCCCTTTGGCACTGAAAACAATGCTCGCTTTAGCCGTACCAGCTTTTTGCTCACCTTGCGTCGAAATTTCTGACTGAATACTGATCATTTTCACGGGGTCGTCGTAAGAGAATCGCCCGTTATCAAGTAGTATATGGTCAATCTGGATGCGTGAATCCTCGTCTTTCTGATCACGGTCAAGCAACCAGTTCTTCCGGCCGTCTGCGCTCTGCTCCAAGAAAACTACCGGGCGCTCAAGACGCACTTCAGGCAAAACCACGTTTTTCATTAGCAACTCTGACAAATCAATTGTGAATTCGACGCCTTCAACTGCAACCATTTGTTTTTCCTTGGCCCATGGCGGATTGGCAAACGTAATACGTTCAGCGCGAAACGAGGGGCGCGGCCAAGCAAGATGGGCTGACAAATCGCCATTGATTACCAATTGACGACCAGTCTTTTCCGTTGTCATACGCTCTATCGGCCCCCGCAACCAATTCCAATTGAAAAACGCAATAATCAGAACGATTAACACTATTGTCACGAGCAAAAACCCGCCGACCCATTTCAACAAACGGCGCAATACCATGAAAGACTGTCCATTGGATTTCATCAGGCACCTCTATAAAAACATTACATTTTTAAAAAACTCCAAAAAAAATATTTAATCAAATACTTTGGTACGGGTGAAGTCTGGCGCTCACATTAATCAAAGCCGCAAGCATGTTTTATGCGAGAACACCACCTAACCGCACCTCAACAGTGTGTGGCTCACAATCGTTAACCAGAGTAATGACCAAATCGTGCTGTGCAACACCGTCGATGGTCACACCTGGCGCATTGTCTGTATCGTCGGTCTGAACGATGGTGATGCGATAATCCGTCTCCCGATAGCGGTAATTCACCGTGAACGTCTTCCAGTCCGCGGGGAGGCATGGTGCGAAACGCAGCTTGTCAACCTCCAGCGTTAAACCCAGGAGTGTTTCCAGGATCAATCTATACAGCCAGCCGGCAGAGCCTGTATACCATGACCATCCGCCTCGGCCGGTGTGCGGCGAAACGGCATAGACATCGGCTGCGACAACATATGGTTCCGTTTTGTATACCGCTACCGACTCTGGTGTTTGCGCATGGTTCACCGGGTTAATCATCGCCAACAATTCCCACGCGCGCTGACGATCCCCCAATGCGGCGAACGCCATCGTCGCCCAGATGGCCGCATGCGTATATTGCCCGCCGTTCTCACGAACACCGGGGACATAGCCTTTGATGTAGCCGGGATTCAATGGCGATTGGTCGAAAGGTGGATCGAGCAGTTGAATAATGCCGGCATCCCGTCGTACTAAATGCTCGCTCACCGCTTCCATGGCTTGCCGTTGTCGTTTGTCGGCGCCTGCTCCGGACAGCACTGACCAGCTTTGCGCAATCGAATCAATCCGGCATTCAGAGTTGGAGGAAGAACCCAGCGGGCTGCCATCATCAAAGAAAGCACGGAGATACCATTGACCATCCCAGCCATGCAGCTCGATATTTTGGCGCAGACGGGCGGCTTCCTTTTCGCAGCGATCGACAAAAACCGTATCGCCATGCTGTGCAGCGACGTCGACAAATTGAATGAGTACGTCATACAGGAAGAAGGCTAGCCAGATGCTTTCGCCCTTGCCGTGGATACCGACCAGATTCATTCCGTCGTTCCAGTCTCCGGCACCCATCAGCGGGAGGCCATGTTCGCCGAATCGCAACCCGTTAACGATTGCGCGCACACAATGCTCATATAAACTCGCGGCCTGCTCGGAATGGACAGGCAAGTCGTAATATGAATCTTCGTCAGCGTGGACCAAACGACCCTCAAGGAATGGTACGGATTCATTCAGCACGCCAATATCGCCGGTGGCTGTTATGTAGCGACAGGTCACCAGTGGCAGCCAAAGATAGTCATCTGAACAGCGCGTGCGCACGCCGCGGCCCATTGGTGGATGCCACCAATGCTGGACGTCACCTTCAATGAATTGACGCGCTGCACAACGAAGCAAATGCTCGCGCACCAGGACAGGTTCCGCATGCACAAGCGCCATCGCATCCTGCAACTGATCACGGAAGCCAAAGGCCCCGCCGGACTGATAATAACCGCTGCGACCCCACATACGGCAAGCCAAAATCTGGTATACGAGCCAACCGTTCATCAGTAGATTAATGGACTGATCGGGTGTTTGCACCTGCACGGCACCGAGTGTACGCTGCCAGTAATGCTGCACTTTTTCTAATGCCTTGTGCGCCGCGATCGAACCGCGGAAACGTCGCGCCAACGTTCGAACATCGTCAGCATCACGACCAAGGCCAAGACGGAAAACAGTCTCGTGCGTCTGGCCTGTATCCAGCTCAAAAGAGACCCGGAGGGCACCGCAGGGATCCAGCGCCGGACCAACCCGACCCGAGAGTTCCGCCCACGCCATCGCAGCCGGATTTTTGAGTCCACCGTTACGGCCAATGAACTCGGTTCGATCACCCGTCACGCTACGTGTGGTATCGTCAGTGTCGAAGAAGGCGATCCGGCCTGCGAAATCGTTGTTATATGGATTGCGCGCGAATAGCACTCCGCTCTTGGGGTCGATCTCGGTGATCACGTGCATACCAGTTTTCTCCCGCAGATCGCCCAACACCCATTCTGTATATCCGGTCACGGATAGCTGTCGTGGCCGTCCGGAATCATTACGCACTTTCAGCATCGTGAATTTAACTGATGCATCCAATGCAACGAATATCCATAGCTCCGAATGGATACCGCCCTCGCTATGTTCGAAGACGCTATAACCGAACCCGTGCCGTGTAACGTATGGCGTTACACCACATTTTGGCAAGGGTGTTGGCGACCAGTAATAGCCACTCTCTTCGTCGCGGAGATAGAATGCCTCTCCTCCCCCATCGCTTACCGGATCATTGCGCCAAGGTGTCAGGCGGAATTCGTGCGCGTTCTCGCCCCAAGTATAGGCTTGACCGCTCTCTGAAATCACCGTTCCAAAGTGCGGGTTAGCCAACACATTCGACCACGGTGCAGGAGTCATTTGGCCGAGTCCGGTGGTGATGACATATTCGCGGCCATCCTCGGAGAACCCGCCGAGACCATTATCGAAGAGCAGCCGGCGCCGCGGCAACTCAACCATTCGCCTAGAATCAGAACGACGAATCGGCGCCGATCCAGTGAGCGCGACTGGCAATTCCACAGAGATACGACGGGTGACCTGGTCCGCCAAACTGCCGTTACTATCCACAATGATCGCGCGTGCGACTGTTTGCAGCAATATCCGATCCTCTGGAGCAATTTGCTCGCCACGGTGGACGAAGATGCCTCCCGGACAGTCGAGCATGTGTGCCTCGACACTACTGGAGACCAGTCCCATTATATGTTCTTGCAGTAATTGTCGATAACCTGAGTGATCCTCATTCCAGATTATCAGATCAACCGCCAAGCCTTTCAGACGCCAGTATGCATGCGCTGCCACCACTTTCCGCACCAAATCAATGTTGGCCGGATCGCCAATCTGCAGCAGCACGATTGGGAGATCGCCGGAAATGGCGTACCCCCATAGCCCCGATTGACCGCGCTGATTGTTGCGCAGCACGCTGGTATCAGCGCGCAATGAAGCATTGGCAAAGAGCACCGAACCGGCCAGACGGCAAAATAGTTGCGCATCAGCTTCGCTCGCATTGAGTTGCCGCAACATCACAAGGCTGTGGGTTCGCGCCAGATCGAAAACGCGATCTGCCAAGCGAGGATCCTGATATTTATCGACCAGGTTTAATACGGCATGGCGAGAATCGCCGACCCCGGTGACGATGTCGATCGTAGCGGATTCGCCGGGACCAATAGACAAGCGTTGCCGAATTGCCACGATTGGATCTAAAACAGAGCCGGCGCTACCAGAAAGAGATACTGAATCAGTCATCGCATGGGGAGCAGCAACCGTGTTTCCACGTCCGATAAAACGCATGCGGTCCGTCTCATAAGAGACGGCATCAACGGGCGCACCCTGCACGGTCATCAAGTGGAACATCCACGGAGTCTGATCGCCCTGCGAGCGCGGCCGCCGATGGCAGAGGATCGCATGCCGTTCAGGCAATATCTCAGTCTGCACAAAAAGATTGCCGAAGGCCGGTGCCTGAGCATCGGCCACTGCCGTTGCAAGCACGACTTCAGCATAAGTGGTGATCTCGATAGTTTGACGTGTCCATGCACGGTTGGTGATGCGGACACGACGCAGCTCAATATCATCTTCCGGCGAAACCGTAATCTCGGTATGCGTATCAAAATCATGATCACGGCGACGGAACTCCACTCTGCCTTCCGAAAAAACCACTTCATATCGCTTCGATGGTTTTTGTGTAGGCTGATGGGTAGTTGACCAAAATTCACCGCTAGACACATCGCGCAAATAACAAAAACTGCCCCAATTGTCACATGTCTTGTCTTCACGCCAGCGAGTAACGGCAAGATCCTTCCAGCGGCTGCTTCCTCCGCCCGCATTCGTGACCATGACATGATAACGACCATTCGACAGCAATTGAACCTCTGGACTCGGCGTGTTGGGGTTTTTAATTATGCGTATCGGCATCTCCGCGACTCCCTCAGCCGCGCGGATTTCAGGAAGCTCGGCGGAGCGCAGATGGAAGACTTTAGCCTGAGGAATCCGTTCCTGAAGCAATAACATCGTCGCCTGAAATAGAGGGTCCGATTCAAATCTCCGCTGCATAGGACGATCCAGCAACAGATATGCCAATGAAAGTATGCTCATTCCTAAATGATGAGCCATAAATGAGCGCACCACGGCCCGAGTTTCACCGCGCCGTAGTCGCGATGACGTGTAGTCGACAGCTTCGTAAAACCCGAATTTGCCGGCAAAACCTTCGGCGGCGAGCTTCTGAAGGTTCGAACACGCAGCTTCAGGTGCAACCATCAAGGCCATTACCGAGGCATATGGCGCAATGACAAGATCATCGCCGAGGCCGCGTTTAAGCCCTAGTCCCGGTACGCCGAATGCTCGATATTGATAATTTAAATGGACGTCGACGCCGTTGTACCCGGACTCCGACATACCCCAAGGCACGCCGCGTTGGTTGCCATACTCGATTTGCCGATTAACCGCCGCCTTGCATGTCTGATCAAGCAGAGTGTTGTCGTAGGTCGGCATCACGAGTAACGGCATGAGATACTCGAACATCGATCCGCTCCACGATAATAGAAGCGGCTTCCCTCCGGTAGTAGTAAGCATCCGGCCAAGAGCAAACCAGCTCTCCTGTGGCAATTCGCCTTGTGCAATCGCGATGAAGTTGCACAGCCTGGCCTCTGAGGCAAGCAGATCATAGTAACTGGCATCTAATCGGCGCTCACCAACGTTGTACCCGATTGAGAGCAAACGTCGTGCGTGGTTGTACAGGAAGCCATATTCCATATGCGCAAACTCGCACGATTTTCGCGCAAGATATTCGAGTGTTTCTATCTGCTCTCGTGCGCGGTCGTTACCCTCACTAGCAAGTTGGCGCAGCGATGGAATTTTTGCGGTAAGCGTCGAATCGTGCATCTCGGACGAGGTATTCGGCAGCAGTAACGGCGCATGAAAAACCAGGTCATCGAGAGCGCCTTCGCATTGCCTGACCAGCGCCTGCGCCCATTCGACACTTTCATTAAGAGAGAGAGTTACTGCATTTTTTTCGATCTGATTGACCACTTCATTAGCGTAAGTGAGCAAGCCCTCCAGATATGCTCGAATACCCACCAATGTAAGGGGGTGAGCCATGGCTGCAGCTTTGAGAGTTTTTTCGAATTGCGCCATTGGAATAGCAGCGGCGCCACTGGCCGTCTCAGCGACAATCCGCAGCGTGTCGCCCAGCGCAGAGAACAATCGTCTCCCAATAATCGGAGCATCGGGGATCTCCAGCAATGCCGCACGCAATGTCAGCAAATGGGCCGCCAGATTCCCGCTGTCCACTGTAGAAACATAACGCGACAAGGGTTTCAGCGACAGGGTGTCATACCAGTTATAAAAATGTCCTCGGTGCCGCTCCAATACATCCATGGTTTGCAAAGTATTTGCCGTGCGCTCTATAAGTTGGCCATATCCGATGTAGCCAAAGTCGTAGGCGGTTATATTAGCAAGCAGCGCCAAACCGATGTTAGTCGGTGAAGTGCGATGCGCGATTGTCGCAACAGGGTGTTCCTGAAAGTTGTCCGGCGGAAGCCAATTGTCTTCCTTCCCGACAAAAGTCTCGAAAAATCCCCACGTCCGACGCGCAACCTGACGCAGAAAAAGAATTTGATCGACTTTCAACTCTGCGTTTCGACGCTCCAGCGGTCGACTTATCCACCAAGTGATTGCCGGGGACACCGCCCATAGCAACAACACTGGAAGCGCAACGATCAGCGCGGCTGGCATTTTGATCACCAAGGTAACCATCATCATGACAGCGATAGCGGGTGCGATCCACATCGACCGGTAGGATGCACCAAGGCTCGTGTAGCTGGAAGGTGAAATTACTTGATTGGGCTCACGTTCGATCTCGCGCGACGGCTTCCATTCGAGAAGTCGCCGATGAGTGACCACCATCCGCACGACCGTGCGCACGATCGCGTCAAGGCTGAAATAGACCTCATAGGGCAGACATGCCAGCGAAAATAAAACCTGACCAAACTGTCGACCTGCCGCGCGCATCACGGCACTCAAGTGCTGCCGCAGATGCACTTCACGCGGCTTTCGCAACAAATCAAAGAGGACGGCAATCACAATGGGCGTAAAAAGAATGCTGATTACCGTCAATGTCCAGAACCATGCATGTGGCAACGCCACCCACCCCAATAATAACAATAGCGCCAGTGCCGTCGGGACCAGACTTCGCCGGAGATTATCGAACAGTTTCCACTGCGATAGCGGCGATAGCGGATTGCGGTGAAAGCTCCCATTTGAGCTAGGAATGCGCGAAAATAACCAGCTCACAAGTTGCCAGTCTCCACGAATCCAGCGATGACGCCGGCTTACGTCCGCGCTGTAGCGGGCAGGAAATTCCTCATATAACTGTACGTCACTAAGTAAGCCTGCCCGGGCATAAGATCCTTCCAAAAGATCATGACTGAGGACTCGGTTGTTCGGAAAACGCCCTGCGAGTGCCCGTTCGAAAGCATCGACGTCGTAAATTCCTTTGCCGATGAATGAACCCTCACCGAACAGGTCTTGATAAACGTCTGAAACCGTCCGGGTATACGGATCAATACCGATCTCGCCGCTAAATAATTGCGCGTATCGCGAGCGATTTGTTCCGGGCAAACTTATATCAACACGCGGCTGCAGAATGCCATAACCTTCGGTCACAAGAGTATTATCATCTTTGCCTTGGCCGGTTCCGCCGAACCGTGGGATATTCAGCGGATGCGCCATCGCACCAACAAATTGCCGAGCTGAATCACGCGGCAATTGCGTATCGGTATCAAGCGTAATAACGTACTTTACTTTCGACAATAATGCTGTATCACCCACGATGAGAGAGAATGCGTTACCCGCTCGACCGCGCAAGAGCGCATTCAAGTCCGCAAGTTTTCCACGCTTGCGTTCAAAACCCATCCACACTCCCTCCTGCGGATTCCAGCGACGCGGACGGTGAAACAGGAAGAATCGGCCCCCGTTTTGAAAACCATCCCCGATTGAATCCGCGGTCTCATCTGCTTCGTTACTGGAGACATCGCCATACTTTTTGTTTAGCTCCTCAATACTGGTTCTGGCGATCTGCAAAAGGGCCTCGTCTTCAGGGAGCTCTTCCTGATTCGCATCCAGAAAATCAGTCAACAGACCGAAATCCAGATTTTGATCACGATTGGCGAGAAACCTTACCTCAAGCGCTTCGACCAAGTTCAATACATCGGCAGCATTCGTGAGCATGGTTGGAACCACAACCAGTGTTCGGGTCGCTGGGGGAATTCCTGTAGAAAAGTCCATTCGTGGCAATGGATGCGGTGTCACTAGCAATTGGGCCACCCAATTCACCAGCGCAACGGCCAATTGGCTTGTCGCAAGTAGCGACAGGACATACACTGCGCCCAGCAACCAATCGCGCGCACCGTCCCCATAAGCTTTAATCACGAGACCACTGGTCAGGAACAGCGTGATAAGCGTAATCGCGCTCAGATAAAAGAAAAACGAAAACCGGCGACTTATCCGACATAGCTTCTCAAGGATAGACAAGCGTGCCTGCACCGTTCGCTCCAGATCCGGCAATCCTTTACCGATCAAATGAAACCCAACATGGGCCGCAATCTCGTCGCCCCTCCCCATTGCCGCACCTTCGCGCGCCAGCCGAAGCGTCGTTTGAGCCACCTCCACTTCTGACAAAGCACTACCCTTGGCTAAGCGTTCCACGACATGACGGTACCGATCACGGGTGACAAAATCCATACGGCCATATACACCACCCGGATCCTCCCTCAAGATCGTTTCGATTGCACTAGCAGCTTCAGTGAAATCGCGCCAATCGACGGCTCCAAGCATGCGCAGGCTGCCGATACTGTTAGAAATAGATACCTGATCAGCCGCCTGTTGCTGATTACCGGACTGCACCAACTCCTCGATCGTGCGATTTGATTCGGCGAGGCTTTGTTCAATCCACTTCAACGGCAATGCCAACGCGGGACTCTGCCCCTGTAGCCGACGCACAAATTCCGAAACAAATGGAGCCGTCATTGGCGGATCGGATCGCGCCATATCCGCAATGACCAAAATCAAGCCCTTGGGATCCTTCTCCACAACCTTGGTCATTTCGTCGGCCCATTTGACGGCAAGGTTTCTCTCTAGCCTGTCAATCTCGATGTATACGGCAACACGGCGCAGATTCTCGATTAATGCCAGACGCAACATGATAGGAATCGCCCATAATTCGCCCAACTGCAAAGTGGTAACGGTCTGGTAGGAAGCCACAAATCGACTAAGCGTTTCCGTGTCGACTCGACCATCGCCATGGGAAATAGTCTGCAAAGCGATGTCGTACACCCGAGGAAGGCCAGCCGAGGATCCACGCACCAGGCACGGCAACTCGCGACTATAATTTTTGGGAAGGTGATGCTTGGCAGTGCGGATCTGCTCTTCGAGCAGGTGAAAATTGTCGAACAGCCATTCTCCGGCTGGTGTCAGTCGATGGTTCGCCTTAACTGTTGCTGTCAGAACATTACAAACGCTGATCAGTGTGCTTTCGTTCGCGGCCAGCCGTGCCAGAAGTTGGTCCGGGCTGCGTTTCGGCGACACTGTGTGTGACGCTGCAAGAATTCTGCCATATAACTCCATCTGATCAGCGCTAAATAGTTCCGATCGTAGTGGTAGTTCTTCGCGAAGCTGGGTTCCTGGCCATCCGATTTTGCGAAACCAGGTTGTCAGGGATAGCAATAAATCAGAAATTTTCGTGTCTCCAACCTTCAAGTTAAACATCCTCCAATTTGAATACTCTGTCTACGAGACATAATCGCAATGCAAGACATTGGTGATGGCTTAGGCATTTCGAAGTGTCGAGACTGTAAGTCGAAAACGGTCACGGCATTTAACCACCTGGCTTATGTGCCTGTGCCTTTCATCTTGAGCAAACTGTAGTAATTTCATGTTCCCGGACATAGAGATAGGTTAAATAACACATTTATCAAAATGAATTCAAATGAAGATTTAATGAACCAATAAAGTAGAAATTTTGATGAAAACTTCAAACCAGAAGTCATACCTGACTGGTTATATTATTGAGTTTTACAATGCCGCCAGATTACAATCGAAGCTGGGCAATCTGTCGCCCACCGTGTTCTAGCGAAAAATATGCTGCTCGCTGTAACTGTTATTTACATGTCATTTTTTGTAGGTAGGGGCAAATGTATCGAGTTTTCCCCGGCACCTTGCCCACAGGGAGCAAAATTTGAGAAGCTTGTGCATGTGAAAATTCATGAGCACTTACCAGGGCAGCAGCCAATCCCACCCATACAACAAGTAATACTGCGTATTGATAGTATATAAATGATGAACGGCTTAGATATTACAAGCCGTCCATCACTATAAAAGTGAGGAGATTGCGTTGACAATCTCCCATGTCAGCTTTACTTGACTCGCATGTCATTCTTGACAGATTTCACGCCTTCAACGCCACGAGCGACTTGTTCCGCCCTACTAACATCGGACCGGTCACTCACAAAGCCACTTAATTGAACGACACCTTTAAAAGTTTCAACATTTACTTCGGTAGCTTTCAGCGTAGGGTCATTTAGAACCGCCGCTTTAACCTTCGCTGTAATTACGGTATCATCAATATATTCTCCTGTGCCTGCTGATTTCGTGGTAGATGCACAACCTAAAATTGACATGAATACGATGGCAGTAAAAATAGTAAAAAAATATTTTAATTGTTTCATAATGAATTCTCCTGATTATTAAAAAAGTCGCCTGATAGGCTGCTTCCTTGGGTTATGGACACTCCAGCCTGCTCGCGCAGGTTTTCAATGCCAACTTATGAAAGCTGGTGGAGTGTTACTGCGACGTATTTGAAGCTGGTACTTGTCGCCGAGGTGCAGATTACTATCCAGTGCATGTACGGTCTGTGCGGTATCGTACACAGCTTAAGCTAATAGTTTTACTATGATTTCCACTAATTACTTAATTAGCGGAGTGTGCCTATAAAATTTCAAATATTTTAATAAGCTGCTTATGCTCATTACCTCTTCACAGGTAACAAACCACAACCATCTCCTCGCAGCGGTGCAAGCGGATGAATTTGAACGCTTGAAACCGCATCTGGAACTAATCCAGATGCGGCTCGGCAGTGTCCTCTATGAATCCGGTGATCGGTTGCAACATGTCTGGTTCCCCACGACTGCCATCGTGTCTCTGCAATACATCATGGAAGATGGCGCTTCGACAGAAATCGCGGGAGTCGGCAATGAAGGCGTGCTTGGTGTTTCACTTTTCATGGGTGGCGCAGCCACGCCTAGCCGGGCAATTGTGCAAACGGGTGGTTGCGGCTACCGTATAAAAGCCGGATTAGTGCTGCAAGAATTCAATCGCGCTGAATCGCTGCAGCGTTTATCACTGCTTTATATTCAAGCGCTAATCACACAAATGTCCCTGACGGCGGCATGCAATAGGCACCATTCAATCGAACAGCAGCTTTGCCGCTGGCTTCTATTAACCATCGATCGGCTGACCTCAAATGAGTTAATCATGACGCAGGAATTGATTGCCAGCATGCTTGGCGTTCGCCGCGAAGGCATCACGGAAGCCGCCGGAAATTTGAAAAATGCTGGTTTTATTAACTATCGCCGTGGGCACATTACAGTACTTGATCGACCTGGACTGGAATCCCTCTCTTGTGAGTGTTATCAGGTGGTCAAGAAAGAATATGATTGCTTGCTTTCGACGTACGCAAGCAGTAAACACTCACATTCTCCAGCGTGCAGAAAACAATGAAACCCGCGTGCGTTATTTTAATTCACCAGAATTTAAATTCTTGAAGAACTCCCCGTATGTACAAGGTACGGTTCGACAGATTGCCATATGTCTACCGTCCTCCTCACACTCCAGAACGTGCTGACCCGCCAGCACAACGCACCATAAACAGTCCACTCCTAACGACCAAGATTTTTTCTTGATTACGTACAAACATCAACCAATTTAAAAATACGGTAAGGCATGGACGTTTTGCTCAGTGCTACATGCAAGTCTTGCGATCATGGTAAAAATATCGAGTCACCTGTTGAAGAGATAAGTCCTATGTGCGTAAACGCACAGAAGACAGGTGTCACAAATGATATTTTGTTTAGTGTTAGTATTTCTCCTTATTTGTATGTGGTGGGAATGTAGATTCGCAATGGAAAGCACGGATATGGCCCTGTATGCTACCAAGTGTACAGACATAAACTATCGGATTTCGATATGCGCATATTTATTAGAGATTGCGTGTAATTGGCAGGAGAGCATTTCCATAAATATGGTTCAGTCATGTTAAAATGTTTTGTTGTTTATTCCAATTTATTGTTAATTGACACAATATGGAAACGCTTTAAGGTTTTTTAGTTAGCAGTCGTTACAAATCATGCTAAATAAAGTTTATCGATACATGCCATAACGGTGTACATCTCAAAACGAGATTGGGAATGCGGAGAAATTCGTATTGGTATTTGTTGCTCAGCTTTCAAAGGTATTCTTAAATTATGCTTAGCAGTTCTAATATTCTTAACGCCAATCTCCTGATCGTTGACGATCAGGAGGCTAATATACATCTACTTGAGGAAATGCTACGTGGCGCTGGCTACACACGCATAGCCTCGACGCAGAATCCTTATGAAGTCTGCGAGTTGTATCGTAAAAACCACTATGACCTGATTCTGCTCGACTTGCAGATGCCCGGCATGGATGGCTTTCAGGTGCTGGAAGGCTTGAAAAAAATCGAAACAGATGGCTACCTTCCGGTACTCGTGATTACCGCCCAACCGGATCACAAACTGCGCGCGTTACAAGCCGGTGCGAAAGATTTCATCAGCAAGCCTTTTGATCTGACCGAAGTACAAACACGTATCCATAACATGTTGGAAGTACGGCTTTTATACAAAAAAATTGAAAATTACAACAGGGTGTTGGAGCAGACGGTGCAAGCACGAACCGCAGAACTGCGGGAAAGCGAAGCTCGTTTTCGCCGCCTGACCGAGCTATCGTCTGACTGGTACTGGGAGCAAGACGAGACCGGACATTTCACCAAAGTTTACGGTCCGGTTCTTGAGATGCTCGGAATTGAGGTTGACGACTTGCTTAGCGAACCCAGTGAAACTCAAGCAGCCCATTGGAATAAAGATGAGCAGGCGATACTAGTAGAATATATTGCAGCCAGACGACCGTTCCTGGATTTCGTCTACAGACGGCATAATCCAGATGGTTCACAGCAATATTTTATGATTAGCGGAGAACCGATGTTCGATTCATCCGGTCGCTTTACAGGTTACCGTGGAGTGGGCAAGGACGTTACTGGAAGCATACGCACCGCCTCATAATTATCAGACACTAGCCGTCATGGCGGCGAACGCGGCTAATGGGTGTTCATATTTATAAGGCGATTCGCGCTTCCAGTCTTCGTAGATAGCCAATTTATAGAAAATACCAAGAAGGCTGGAATTGATGTCGTAAAATGGCTTCACGACTCCAGAACTGTTTGCAAACCTTCATCTTTAACCTCGGCAACCATTCTTCTTCGGCACGTTTTCCTGAGCTATATCAACGGGTAAGAAATTTTTAATTTCTCACTCTGGTGACGATGGTAAAATTTTAGCTGTAACCGTCATTTCGCCACCATGCCCCAACCCTCTTTCATCCATCTGCGCTTGCACAGCGAATACTCCATTGTCGATGGCATTGTGCGCATTCCCGAGGCGATTGCCGCCGCCAAGCAGGATGTCATGCCCGCGCTGGCGCTTACCGACTTAAATAATGTATTCGGCCTGATCAAGTTCTATCAGGCAGCGCGCGCTGCCGGGATCAAGCCCATTATCGGCTGTGATGTGTTCATCAGCAATCCAGCCGAGCGCGACAAGCCTTCTCGTCTGCTTTTGTTATGCCAGTCCAATGTTGGCTACTTGCGCTTGTGTGATTTGGTGACACGCGCCTATCTGGAAAGACAAAACAGCGGTCGCATCGAGATACACAAACAATGGTTGCGTGACGGTACAGATGGGCTGCTCGCATTATCCGGTGCGCATCTCGGTGAGGTCGGCACGGCGCTGTTGAACGGCAATCAGGCAACGGCACGTCAGCTGGCGCTTGAGTGGGCGGAGCTGTTCCCCGGTCGGTATTATCTGGAAGTGCAGCGTACCGGCATGGCGCGCGAAGAGCTGCATGTGCGTGAAACGGTCAAACTAGCCGTAGAACTGGCGTTACCGGTAGTAGCCACACATCCGATTCAGTTTTTAAGCCAGGAAGCTTACAAAGCGCACGAGGCGCGCGTGTGCATAGCCGAAGGGTATGTGCTGAACGACAAGCGGCGCGTGCGCCAATTTACTACGCAGCAGTATTTCAAAACCCAGGCCGAGATGATGGCACTTTTCGCCGATTTTCCTGAAGTGTTGCAAAACAGCGTGGAGATCGCCAAGCGTTGTAATCTGACCTTACAACTGGGTAAGCCATATTTGCCGGATTTCCCCACCCCCAACGGCGAAAGTCTGGATGATTTTCTGCGCACAGAGTCTGAACATGGTTTGCATCAGCGCATGCTGCAGTTGTATCCGGATGAAACTGTGCGCGCGGCGAAGATGCAGGAATACACCGCACGCTTGGCGTTCGAGATTGAGACCATTATAAAAATGGGGTTCTCCGGTTACTTTCTGATCGTGGCAGATTTCATCCGCTGGGCCAAGCGCAATGACGTGCCAGTCGGCCCTGGCCGCGGCTCTGGCGCAGGTTCACTGGTGGCTTACAGTCTCGGTATCACCGACCTTGACCCGCTACGCTACGCTCTGCTGTTTGAACGCTTCCTGAATCCAGAACGCGTATCCATGCCCGACTTCGATGTAGATTTCTGCCAGGATGGGCGCGAGCGCGTTATCGATTATGTGAAGCAAAAATACGGCGCGGCGAGTGTGTCTCAGATTGCCACCTTCGGTACCATGGCGTCCAAAGCGGTGATCCGCGATGTCGGGCGCGTGCTGGATTTTCCTTACGGCCTGTGCGATCGCCTGTCCAAGCTCGTTCCGCTGGAAGGCGTCAAACCGGTGTCACTGAAAAAAGCGCGTGAACTGGAGCCGGAATTCAACGCCATCATCAGCAGCGAAGAAGGCGTGGAAGAACTGCTTGAACTGGGTGCACGGCTGGAAGATTTAACGCGCAATGTCGGCATGCACGCGGGCGGGGTACTGATCGCACCGGGCAAGCTGACCGACTTTTGTCCGCTTTATTACGCCGAGGGCAGCGACAAGGGTATCAGTCAGTTTGACAAAGACGATGTGGAACAGATCGGCTTGGTGAAATTCGACTTTTTGGGGTTGCGCACGCTCACCATCATTGATTGGGCGGTGAAATATGTAAACAAGATGCCAGCAGGCCTAGGTTTTCCCATTGAAAATCGCTTCTCCATTGAAAACCTTCCACTGGAGGACAAGCCAACTTACGCACTGCTCAAGGCTGCCAACACCACGGCAATATTTCAGCTTGAATCTCCTGGCATGAAAAAGCTGATTATCAAGCTGCAACCGGACACATTTGAAGACATCGTGGCGCTGGTTGCGTTATATCGCCCAGGTCCGCTCGAATCAGGCATGGTAGAGGACTTCATCAACCGCAAGCATGGCCGCTCCAAGGCTGATTATTTTCATCCCGAACTGGAGATTTCACTCAAGCCAACTTACGGTGTGATCGTGTACCAAGAGCAAGTGATGCAGATCGCGCAGATCATCGGCGGATATTCGCTGGGAGCGGCAGACTTGTTGCGCCGCGCGATGGGGAAAAAAAATGCTGAGGAAATGGCGCTGCAACGCAGCATCTTCGTGGACGGCGCTGTGGCGCGCGCTATCAACAAGCGACTGGCAGAGCAACTGTTCGACTTGATGGAAAAATTCGCCGGGTACGGCTTTAACAAATCGCATTCAGCTGCCTATGCGTTGGTGTCCTATCAGACCGCCTATCTAAAAGCGCATTACCCGGCTGCATTCATGGCCGCCACACTGTCATCGGATATGGATAACACCGACAAAGTGCATATTTTCTATCTCGATACCCTGGCACAGGGAATATGCATTTTGCCGCCGGATATTAACTCGTCTGTAAACCGCTTTATGCCGGTGGACGAAAAAACGATTGCATATGGACTGGAAGCCATTAAGGGTACAGGCAAAGCTGCGATAGATAGCATTGAAGATGCCCGCAATCTCGGTGGGCCATTCCGCGATCTGTTCGATTTTTGCCATCGCGTAGATAAGCGCGTAGTAAACCGTCGCGCTACTGAAGCGCTGATCCGCAGTGGCGCATTCGATAAAATTTCGGATCATCGCCATCAATTGCTGGCATCGCTCGAGGTCGCGCTGTGCAGTGCGGAGCAGCAAGCACGATCAGTCAATCAAAATAGTCTATTCGAGGACGATGCAAGTGTCGCGATGCCGGTGCAAATGAAGAACGTCCCGCGCTGGACATTGCGCGAGCAATTGCAACACGAAAAAACCAGCTTGGGTTTTTATCTCAGTGGCCATCCCTATCAAGAATATGCCAACGAACTGGAAAATTTCGTCAAGACACGCCTGGCCGATATCACGCTGCAAGCGCTGCCGCAAAACGGCAACAACAAACGCGGTGGGATACCTGTGGTATTGGCTGGCATAGTATCCGGCGTGCGAATACAGCAGACGCGACGTGGGCGCATGGCGATTGTCACACTGGACGATGGCAGCGCACAGTTGGAAATGATGGTATTCAACGAAGTATTCGAGGCCAATCGCCCGTGGATACGTGAAGATGAATTGCTGGTGGTGCGCGGCAAAGCCAGTCTCGACGAGTATTCCGGCAATATGCGCATCAGCGGTGAGGAGTTATTCGATTTCGCCTCGGCGCGTTCCACTTTCGCGAAGCGCCTGGAACTTACTGTTTCGTCTGACGCACGCATTAGCGTGACAGAGTTAAAAGAACTACTCACCCCCTACCGCGAGGGTAAATGCATGGTGCTAGTGTGCTACTGCAATACCAACGGGAGCGCAAACTTAAAGCTGGGCGAGTCTTGGAGCGTCACGCTGCACAGTGATCTAATGAGCGGATTAAAAAAACTGCTGGGCGAACAGAATGTTCATATCGCTTATACTTGAGCAAGTTTTTTCTCTTCCAATAATTTGGCAGCACGGCGTAATGCGCTGTCCAGATCAGCCGTTACATTGTCGCTTCCCATCTCGTCAAAAAATCCTGCTTGATGCATCATGAAATACGGTTGTGTATGGGCGCCGCACAGGATGAGGTATTTGCCGTTTTTTCGCAGTTTGCGCTGCATGGATGCCAGTGTGTGTAGCGCGCTCGCGTCCATGGAGATAACTTCGTCCATTTTCAAAATTAGCACGTCTGGCTCGTTTTGTTGTTGCCGCAGGATGGTTTCCAGCTTGTCGGCCGCACCAAAGAATAATGCGCCGAAAATGCGGTAGATCATCACGCCTTTTGGTACGACTTTGCGTGCCAGAGTCGTCTCGCTATCATCATGGTCTAGCGATTCTTGCGCCACACTGACATGAGTCAAGCCGGTGATACGGTGGATGAAAAACAATACTGCGAGCACCATACCAATTTCCACCGCTACGGTAATGTCGAATACCACCGTAAGCACAAATGAGGTGAGCATGACAGCACTATCGCTGGCCGGATATTTTTTCAACCTCGTAAATGCTTCCCACTCGCCCATGTTGATGGCAACCACCATCAGAATGGCGGCTAGCGTGGCAAGCGGAATGTGCTTGGCTAACGGGGCTGCGATGAGAATGATGAGCAGTAAAGTAATGGCATGCACCATTCCGGCGACTGGGCTGTTCGCTCCGGCGCGCACACTGGTAGCGGTGCGCGCAATTGCGCCAGTGGCGGGAATGCCGCCGAAGAATGGGCAAACAATATTGGCGAAACCTTGGGCAACAAGCTCCTGATTCGGATCATGTTTGTCATCTATCATGCCATCTGCCACCGTAGCGGAAAGCAAGGACTCAATCGCGCCGAGCAAGGCGATGGTGAGAGCAGGAGAAAACAAGTAGCGCACCGTGGCGAAGGTAAATTCGGGCATCTCAAATGCGGGCAGGCCCTGCGGAATCCCGCCGAAACGCGTGCTTATGGTTTCCACCGGCAGATCGATTAATGCCACTATGACGGTGCCCAGCACCAGTGCCACGATTAGCGAAGGCATGTGCCGTGCCCAGTTTTTGGGATAAAACAGGATCAGTAGCATGGACAGCGTTGCCAGGGCAATGCTTGTCAGGTCGAAGCTGGGCAGTGCTTGGTAAAGCGCATTTAACTTGTGCGAGAACTCTGCGGGCACGCTGTCCATTTTCAAGCCGAGAAAATCCTTCACCTCGCTGAGCATAATCAACACCGCAATGCCGTTGGTAAAACCGATAACCAGGGGATGCGGAATGAGTTTGATCAGGCTGCCCAGTTTAAATAATCCCATCAACAGCAACATAATGCCCGACATGATGGTGCAAATGAGCAGATTGGCCAGCCCGTACTGCATCACGATGCCATACACAATCACGATGAATGCGCCGGTGGGGCCGCCAATTTGCACACGCGAACCGCCTAATGCAGAAATGATAAAACCAGCAATGATGGCGGTAAAAATACCCGCCTCAGGTTTAACGCCGGAGGCAATAGCGAAGGCGATGGCTAATGGCAGCGCTACGATGCCGACAGTAATACCGGCAGTCAGGTCGGAGACAAAAAGCTGGCGATTGTAACCCCGTAGTGTGTCAAGCAATTTGGGGCGGAAAAATTCGGCCAGCTTCATATGGCGAACTACTTAATCCTCATGCCAGGTTGTGCGCCGTCGTCCGGACTGAGTATGAATAAACCGGGCGCATCGCCGGAAGCCGCCAACACCATGCCTTCCGATAAACCGAATTTCATCTTGCGTGGCGCAAGATTAGCAACCATCACGGTCATGCGACCCTTTAATTTTTCCGGATCGTAAGCCGATTTGATGCCCGCGAATACCGTGCGCGTTTTTTCCTCGCCGATATCCAACGTCAGTTTTAGCAGCTTCTCTGCACCTTCCACATGCTCGGCGTTGACGATGCGTGCCACGCGCAGATCGACCTTGCTGAACTCGTCGATGGAGATGGTTTCGGCAATCGGCGCGATGGCACGTTGCTGCGCTTCGGCGTGACGTGCTGGTGAATGAGTGCCTGTTGCAGGTTCCAAAGTTTGTTTGTTGGCTTCTATCATGGCGTCAACTTGTTTTTGGTCAACACGGGTCATCAGATGTTGATATGGATTGATAGTATGCCCACTAGGCAAGGCTTGAAGCGCATCACTCCATTGCAATGGAGTGACATTCAAGAAACTCTCTACTTGAACAGCAAGCTTGGGCAATACGGGTTTTAGGTAAATGGTAAGGATGCGCACTAGGTTGATACTCAAAGAGCAAGCGAAATGAAGCTTTTCGGGTTGAATGCCTAACTTTGATAACTCCCAAGGTTTTTCTTCGTTGACGTATTTATTGGCTATGTCAGCCAATCGCATGATGTGTCGTGAAGCTTTGGCAAAGTCTCTGTTTTCGTAAAAATCTGCAAGTACAGTTGATGCACTTTGAAACTCGTGAAGTAATTTTTGGGGATTATTGATTAGGTGATCTTCGTTACTGGCATCAAATTTATTTACGCTCTGTGGATTTGTATCTGCTCTATCTGTTTCTTCATTGGACAGAGCTATTAAGGATTGATCGTAAATGGGATGGGCGGATTCAGGCATTTCCATCAATTCCCCACCGAAGTGCTTAGTAATAAAACCTGCTGTACGGCTCGCAATATTAATGTACTTGCCAATCAGGTCGCTATTCACCTTCGCCACGAAATCTTCAAGATTCAGGTCGAGATCTTCCATCGTGCCATTGAGCTTAGCAGCGTAGTAGTAGCGCAGGTACTCGGGGTTGAGTCCCTGTTTAAGGTAGCTGTCGGCGGTGATGAACGTGCCACGCGACTTGCTCATTTTCTCACCGTTCACGGTGAGAAAACCGTGTGCGAACAACTTGGTCGGGGTACGAAAACCGGAATGTTGCAGCATCGCAGGCCAGAACAAGGCATGGAAGTAAAGGATGTCCTTTCCAATGAAGTGGTACAGTTCGGTATCGGAGCCTGGCTTCCAGTAGTCGTCGAAGGCGATGCCATTGGCATCGCACAGCTTCTTGAAGCTGCCCATGTAGCCCACCGGCGCATCCAGCCAGACGTAAAAATACTTGCCCAGTGCATCGGGTATCTCGAAGCCGAAATAGGGCGCGTCGCGCGAGATGTCCCAGTCGGTGAGTTTGTTCTCGCCCTCGGCGCCCAGCCATTCCTGCATCTTGTTGGCGGCTTCGGGTTGCAGCGTTCCGCTGCGCGTCCACTCGCGCAGGAATTCCTGGCAGCGCGGGTCGGAGAGTTTGAAGAAGTAGTGGTCGGAGTTGCGCCGCTCGGGTTGCGCGCCGGACACGGCGGAGTAAGGATTGATCAGTTCAGTGGGCGAATAAGTGGTGCCGCACGCTTCGCAGTTGTCGCCGTATTGATCCTTGGCGTGGCACTTCGGGCATTCGCCCTTGATGAAACGATCCGGCAGGAACATGTTCTTGACGGGGTCATAGAACTGCTCGACTGAACGCACTTCAATCAAGCCAGCAGCTTTGAGTTTGCGATAAATCGCCTGCGAGAATTCCTTGGTCTCGGCGCTGTTGGTGCTGCCGTAGTGGTCGAACTCGACATGGAAGCCTTCAAAATCTGACTTGTGCTCATGCCACACGCGATCTATCAATTGTTCCGGGGTGATACCTTCCTTTTCGGCGCGAAGCATGACAGGCGTGCCATGAGTATCGTCAGCACAGACGTAATAACATGTGTTGCCCAGCATTTTTTGGAAGCGCACCCATATGTCAGTCTGAATGTATTCGACCAAATGACCCAAGTGGATACTACCATTGGCATAAGGCAATGCGGACGTAACCAGTATCTTGCGCGGCATAAATGGAAAACCCCTTGTAAAGGGCCGTAATTGTAGCAAAATTGAACTATAGGCGTGACGGGGAATCTTGGGTAGAATGCTTGCCCCCTATCGTTTTAATTGCAGGAGCAGCACATGAGTTTTACCGACACAGACATACAGGCCGCACTGACAAAGTTGATTGACCCCAACACAAAAAAAGATTTTGTAGCGGGCAAGTCGGTAAAAAATATAAAGATCAGTGGCGATAATTTATCGCTCGACATTCTGCTTGGCTACCCTGCGAAAAGCGTGTGGGACGAGATACGTATGATGGTAGAAAATCACCTGCGTAGCGCTTTACCAGGTATCAACACTCTTTCCGTGAATGTGAGCAGCAAGGTAGTGCCCCATGCTGTGCAGCGCGGCGTAAAGCTGGTTGATGGGGTAAAGAATATTATTGCGGTGGCCAGCGGCAAAGGTGGTGTGGGTAAATCCACTACGGCGGTGAATCTGGCGCTGGCCCTGGCTGCGGAAGGTGCCCGCGTCGGGATTCTGGATGCGGATATTTACGGCCCTTCCCTACCCACCATGATGGGCATCAAAGGCGAGCCCGTATCGCGCGATGGCAAGTCGGTCGAGCCTATGCAGGGACATGGACTACAGGTCATGTCCATCGGCTTCATGATTCAAGGCGAGGATGTGCCGATGGTCTGGCGCGGCCCGATGGTCACTCAGGCGCTGGATCAATTGTTGAATCAGACGCGCTGGGATGAGCTGGACTATCTGGTGGTGGACATGCCGCCCGGCACTGGCGATATCCAGCTGACTCTGTCGCAAAAAGTACCAGTGACCGGGGCGATCATCGTGACCACTCCCCAGGACATCGCACTGATGGATGCGCGCAAGGGACTCAAGATGTTCGAGAAGGTGAGCATTAAAATACTTGGTATCGTGGAAAACATGAGCACGCACATCTGCTCGAAATGCGGGCATGAGGAACACATCTTCGGGAGCGGCGGAGCTGAAAAGATGTGTAACGACTACAAAGTAGAGTTTCTCGGTTCATTGCCTTTGGACATCCGCATTCGCGAGCAGGCCGATTCCGGCAAACCTACCGTTGTGGCCGACCCCGATGGTGCAATTGCCAAGGAGTACAAGCAGATTGCGCGGCATCTGGCGGTGAAAATTGCTGAAATGGCGCAAGACTATAGCGCGGCATTCCCTAAAATTGTGATGCAGAAGACGTAATGCGAAAACATAATGTGCAACGTGTCATAAAGCATTTATATTTTCATTCTGCTCCCTTGACCATAACTTCTGCATCAAACTAAACATGAGCATTAAATCAGACAAGTGGATACGTCACATGGCCAAAGAGCACGGCATGATCGAGCCGTTCGAACCCGGGCAGGTGAAAGAAAGAAATGGCCAGCGTATCGTGTCATATGGCACGTCGAGCTACGGTTATGACATCCGTTGCTCAGACGAATTCAAACTATTTACCAACATCAATAGCACCATTGTCGACCCGAAAAATTTCGATGCCAACTCTTTCGTCGAGCTTAAGAGCGACTATTGCATCATCCCGCCCAACTCTTTCGCGCTGGCACGCACCGTGGAACACTTCCGCATCCCCCGCAACGTACTGACCATTTGCCTGGGTAAATCTACCTACGCGCGGTGCGGCATTATCGTCAATGTCACACCGTTAGAACCAGAATGGGAGGGTTATGTAACGCTGGAGTTTTCCAATACCACACCTTTACCGGCAAAAATTTACGCCAATGAGGGCGTGGCGCAGGTGATTTTCTTCGAATCCGACGAAGTATGCGAAGTCTCATACAAGGATAGGGGCGGCAAGTATCAGGGGCAGGTTGGGGTTACACTACCCAAAATATAAAATCAGATGCATGGTTACGTTCCACCCATTCATTGAATTCTACTGAATCATATAGAGGCATAAATTTAATGGCATCCTATCCCCAAACCATTTGGCTCAGCCCCACTGGCGAGGTGGTCGCCTGCGTGGAAAAGAACAAGGTGCTGAGCGAGAACATGGAGGAAATCCGCCAAATCTGCCAAGATGCGCTGGAGGATGCAGTACTAATGGGTTGTGACGAACAGCAGTTTCGCGCGGTACTGACTGAGCTGGTTAACGCCCTGAAAAACCCCTACCCCCCGCGCGACTAACTGCACCAGAATAGCATTAAACTTTTTGATAAATCCCGGTTTAATCATCCCCGTAAATGCAGCTGGCAATCCTTGTATTCGCGTTACCGGATAGCATAGTTCTTAATGTTATTTAACACTAACCACATTATCTAAATCTGCGACAATCGGCACCAACTCGCTGCCCGGCAGATATTCCCCACCAAGGAGCACTGAATGAAATTTGATTTTCCCATCATCATCATCGACGAGGATTTCCGCTCGGAAAATTCCAGTGGCCTGAGCGTTCGCGCTTTGGCCGGTGCCATCCAGAAAGAAGGCATGGAGGTGCTGGGTATAACCAGCTACGGGGATTTGACTTCATTTGCGCAGCAGCAAAGCCGGGCTTCAGCCTTTTTGCTATCGATTGACGATGAGGAATTCGGCGGCGGCAGCAAAGAAGAGACGGCAATCGCGCTGAAAAGCATACGCGCTTTCGTGGAAGAGATCCGCTTTAAAAATGCCGATATCCCCATCTATCTATACGGCGAAACGCGTACTTCACGCCATATCCCGAATGATATCCTGCGCGAATTGCACGGATTCATTCATATGCATGAAGACACGCCGGAATTTGTGGCGCGGCACATCATCCGTGAAGCCCGATTATATCTTGACTCGCTCGCCCCGCCGTTTTTCCGCGCCCTGGTTAATTACGCGCAAGATGGTTCCTATTCCTGGCATTGCCCCGGCCATTCGGGCGGGGTGGCTTTCCTGAAATCGCCGGTAGGTCGAATGTTTCACCAGTTTTTTGGTGAAAATATGTTGCGTGCAGACGTGTGCAACTCAGTCGACGAGCTGGGTCAGCTGCTCGACCATACCGGACCGGTAGCAGCCAGCGAGCGAAATGCAGCGCGTATTTTCAGTTGCGACCACCTATTCTTTGTGACTAACGGCACCTCTACATCAAATAAAATCGTATGGCATTCCACCGTTGCACCAGATGACATCGTAGTGGTGGATCGCAACTGTCATAAATCCATCTTGCATTCGATCATTATGACTGGCGCAATACCAGTATTCCTGATGCCGACACGTAATCATTTCGGCATCATTGGACCGATTTCACTGGACGAGTTTAAAATTGAGACTATCCAGCGCAAGATCGATGCAAATCCGTTCATCAAGGATAAAAAGCAAAAGCCGCGCATCCTGACTATCACTCAGAGTACTTACGATGGTGTGTTGTACAACGTGGAAACCCTCAAGCAGATGCTGGATGGACAAATTGATACCCTGCTTTTCGACGAGGCATGGTTACCGCACGCCGCCTTTCATGATTTCTACAAGGATATGCACGCCATAGGCCAAGGCCGTAAGCCGTGCAAAGAATCCATGGTGTTTTCCACACAATCGACACACAAAATGCTGGCCGGATTGAGTCAAGCCTCACAGATTTTGGTGCAGGACAGCGAAATGCGCAAACTCGATCGCGACTGCTTCAACGAAGCCTATATGATGCATACCTCTACCAGCCCGCAGTACGCCATTATCGCGTCATGCGATGTGGCTGCCGCAATGATGGAGCCTCCCGGCGGCACCGCTCTGGTAGAAGAATCCATTGCTGAAGCGCTCGATTTTCGTCGTGCCATGCGCAAGGTGGATGAAGAGTGGGGTGTGGATTGGTGGTTCAAAGTTTGGGGGCCGGACTATCTCGCCGAAGAAGGCATGGCCTCGCGCACGGACTGGATGCTGGGTGCAGATGATCGCTGGCATGGCTTCGGCAACCTGGCGCCTGGCTTCAACATGCTCGACCCGATCAAGGCCACCATTATCACCCCGGGGCTGGATGTCGGAGGAGACTTCGCCGATTCCGGCATTCCGGCTGCCATTGTCACCAAGTACTTGGCGGAAAATGGTGTTGTGGTGGAAAAGACCGGCCTCTACTCTTTCTTCATTATGTTCACCATTGGCATCACCAAGGGACGCTGGAATACCATGGTAACCGAGTTGCAGCAATTCAAGGATGACTATGACAAGAATCAGCCACTATGGCGCGTGCTGCCCGAATTTGTCGCCAAATACGCACGCTATGAGAAGATCGGCCTCCGTGACCTGTGCGACAATATTCACGGCATTTACAAGATCAATGACGTAGCTCGGTTAACCACCGAGATGTACCTTTCCAACATGGAGCCCGCCATGAAGCCGTCCGACGCCTTCGCTAAAATGGCGCACGGCGAGATTGACCGCGTATCGATTGACGAACTGGAAGGACGCATCACCAGCGTGCTGTTGACGCCTTATCCACCAGGCATTCCGCTACTCATCCCGGGAGAGCGCTTCAACAAAACCATCGTGGACTACCTCAAATTTGCGCGAGACTTTAATCAGAAATTTCCAGGATTTGAGAGTGACATTCATGGCTTGGTGGCAAATGAGGATAGTGACGGGCCGCGCTATTATGTGGATTGCGTAAGACAAGAGTAGGTGCGGTTCGAACTTGAATCCGCCAAAATTAGGCCGTGCTAAAACTACGATTATGACTTCGCCAATTCCATTTTATAACTGGCTGCTGTCAATACGAGGCTGGGCAGTCAAGAATATTCTCGAAGGCATGCAATATCGTTCTCTTTAAGGTGGACAAACATCTCAAATCATGACGGTCATAGACTTTTACTCAATATCAACCAGTCAAGGTAGTGCTTTTTGACTTACCCATTGCGCACTAAGCATACGGTCGCACCTGTTTTCCGGCAAGTGCAGCATGAATGAACAATCCTTGCGATGAATCGTTACTCCCCGGTCGCGCGTGACATATCCAACAATCGAATCCAGCGGCACGGGCTTGCAACATTTGGCTATTCTGGTCAGCAAATTACCCACGCCTTCAACCAGGATGTCCGTGGGGGATGAGCGTGCAGCAGTAGACCTAGCGGCAATTGGTTTTATTATTTCTTCTGTCCTGGCTGGCATCTCGTCCTGGATGGCGAGAACAAGATGTCGCTGTGTGACATCGCCCCGCCCGATTGCTGCCAGTAAGTTTTCCAACTTGTGAAAATGCAATTTTTGCGCGATTTTTTCCTGATTTAAAGAGGTAACGCCTAGTCGGTGCAGTTCGCGATCCAACTGCGTCCTGCCCTGAGAAACATGCTCATCGAAACTCTGGTACTTGAACCAGTGCCGCACCTTGGCCCGGGCTCGCTGACTTTGCAAATAACCGTGAGCAGGATTAAGCCAGTCCCGGCTCGGCGAGCCCTGCTTGGCAGCCAAAATCTCCACCCGTTGCCCGTGTTGCAACTTGTAATTGAGAGGCACTATGCTGCCATCCACCTTGGCGCCGCGCGTACGGTGTCCCAAATCCGTATGCAAAGCATAGGCAAAATCCACCGGGGTCGCGCCCTTGGGCAAATTGATTACCTTCCCCTGAGGCGTAAGCACATAAACCTGATCATGAAATAATTCATTCCTGAATTGCGCCAGCATGTCACCACTGTCAGTTACATCTTCTTTCCATTCCAGAATCTGGCGCAGCAAAACAATCTGCTCATCGAACCTGACGTCCGATTTTACGCCCTCTTTATATCGCCAGTGGGCAGCGACTCCTAATTCCGAATGCTGATGCATCTCAAAAGTTCGTATCTGCACCTCAAGTGTCAAGTTGCGCGGACCGACCACAGCCGTATGCAATGAGCGATAGTCGTTGCTCTTGGGATGCGCAATGTAATCATCAAATTCACTGGAAATAGGCTGCCACAAGTTATGCACCAGCCCAAGTGCCGCATAACAATCCTTGACGTCATTCACCAGAATCCGCACTGCGCGCACATCATAGAGATCGCTGAAATCTATTTGCTTGCGCTTCATCTTATTGATAATACTGAAGATATGCTTTGGCCGTCCTGCCACCTCCGCCTTGATGCCTGCCTGACTCAGCTCCAGCCTCAACTGAGTCAATACATCCGCGATATATTGTTCGCGATCTACGCGGCGTTCATCCAGCAGCATAGCCACTTTCTTGTACATATCCGGTTCCAGATAGCGCAGAGAAAGGTCTTCCAGTTCCCATTTTATTTGCCATACGCCGAGACGGTTTGCCAATGGCGCAAAAATACCCTGCGTTTCAAGCGCAACCAGCTTTTGCTGATCTTCGCTGGCACCTGACAAGCAACGCATAGTCTGGGTTCGCTCAGCAAGCTTGATCAACACCACCCGAATGTCTTCCACCATGGACAGAACCATTTTTCGCAAACTTTCTATCTGCTGGCTGCTATCACCTTTTTTCTTTTCTTTTTTATGCACGCCTTGCATCTCGCTGAATTCCCGGATTTGCTCAATGCGCGAAATACCTTCAACCAAATGACTTACATTAGCGCTAAAACGTGTTTCCAAAGCTTCAGCCCAGTTGTCCATATACTTGGGCACCGCATGCATGATGGCGGCGGCTACGGTTTCAAAATCCATATTCAAACCAATCAGGATAGATGCCGCACCAAGCGCGTGCTGAAACAGGGGTGCGCCTGTCAGTTCGACTTGCCCGGCATAAAGTGGCTCAGCCAATTCGCAGGCATGGCGGATCACCCTGACTTCTGCAGAAACAAAAGTTTTTGATAAGGAATCAAGCCAGGAATCGAGATCTCCTGACGAGGAAGAAAGTTTTTGTTGAACGGAAACCATAAAATATTATCGCATCAATGTAGTCATTCAGGATTTTTTAGCCATTACAGTTCGAATCAATCCGCTAACGTGCTTTGCCCCTGTCACTCTAAATCATCAGATGACGGCAATTCTAATCGAGCATCAAAACACTAAACCGCTTATGGGCACCTCTATAAAATAAATTGCGCCGAATTCCGCCAAGTTTAAATACTTCCTGGTTTGTTCAGGACGCCACCTGATTTCCGAGCTAATCAAATGCCAAAACAGTGCTTTTTTCGGTAGGCTTCCCCTGTTTTATGCCATAGCGGGCGCACCTATCCCATTGGCGACCATCGCCGTCAACTTGGCGGTACGTGTCTCAACATCAAAAAAACCGGGGCATGGGGGAGCGAGTATGAAAAGATCGGGTAGAGGGATGATGGACGTATTATCCCAAAGTTCTGGCCGTAACTGGTGCCTCAGGAGCGATTGGTGGTGAATTTTTAGAGGTGCCCTATAGTAACCTTGGGTATCAACCGGATAGGCATGCTTCAATTTATAATTAGATAGATTCAGAGGTGCGGTATACTGTCTAGGATGGCCTTGGCAGGATAACTGGAGAAATCTGCAATCTTAAAAGGCCGGTTTGAGGGAAGACGTAACTACGGTACAGAGGAAGCAGGGCGAAAGCGCGTCTTGATCACTCTATCGAAAATTTTTTGTAGAATACCAAGCTATATCCAATATGCAGTCTGTGTCATTACCTTTGCGCTCGCTTGCATCGCCAACTTTATGGGCAGTGGCAATTCCGCACCACCCAGTTGCACTGCAATATCCCCGTGCCGGGCTTCATCAGTGAGCATTTGCCGAACAACCGCACGACTTTTTATATCTTGTTCTGGCAATCTCCCCAAATGACTTTGCAAATGCGCACCTACCTGACGTTCGGTTTCCGCCATAAATCCAAGATTCCATTTATCGCCTAGCAATCCGGCGAGCGCGCCGATGGCCAACGAATTCCCATACCAAATTGGATTGAGCAAGCTCAGATGGCCGTCTAATTCATGCACACGTCGCGACGTCCATGCCAGATGTTCGGTCTCCTCGTTCGCTGTCTGTTGCAATTCCTCCTGCACCACAGGGTCACGCGCCGTCAGCGCTTGCCCTTGATATAATGCTTGAGCGCAAATCTCACCGCTATGATTTACTCGCATCAGCGCTGCTGCGAGCTTTTTCTCGTTCTCGTCTAATGCGGCATCCGGCAAACCGGCATCAGGAAAAGGGCGAATACTTTGCGCTTCGCTAAATAGAGTGCGCAAGCTCTTGTCGAATTTTATAATCAAGCTGTCAAAACTCAACACAGAACTTTCCTTTGCATTTTTATACCAATCTCGATAGCCCGATAGAAAGAGCGCCACTAAAAATCAAGACTCCATTTCAACTACGCAGTTTTGCAGCAAAAATTTGGGGTTAAATATTTAGCGTATTGTATTACAGTGAGGCGGAATTGTTTTCATGCCGTGCATTTGGGCGAATAATTAGATATTAATATAGAGGTAGTGCCACCGCAATTCATGGTGATTAGCTCAAATCCTATTGATCCGTTTCTGATCGGATTAATAGGATAATTATAATCAATATGATAATATCAACACTAAAACTATCTTTCAATTTTCTTCTTGCAAATTACAAATCTTGATTTGTTTAAACTAGAGGAATTCTTTTATTTATATATTGTTGCAAAAATACAACATGCACCTTGCTTATCTCTAAAGCTCTCTGTCAGAATATAGCCAGACTTCTCATAAGTGCTTTAAATTTGAGAGGTTTTCCCGGAAAACCAATAATTTAGTAAATCAAGGAGAATATTTTATGAACATGAATAAAAGTTTAATTGCTCTAGCCGTCGCGGGCGTATTTGCGACCTCAGCAGCAATGGCCGATGTCAGCATTTATGGTCAGGCAAACGTGTCCTACGACTTTGTCGATAATGACGGTCATAGGGATAGCTCAGGCGTAGGCAGCAATGCCTCTCGTCTCGGTTTCAAGGGTTCGGAAGCCCTGGGTGGCGGTCTGTCCGCAATCTGGCAAGTTGAAAGCCAAATCGCGATCGGTAATGGTGCAGGCCCTTACGATAATCCAGGTTCCCAAACAGGCCTTGGTTTCCGTGATACCTTCGCCGGTCTGAAAGGCGAGCAATGGGGTTCGGTAAGGTTGGGGCGTATGGATACTCCCTACAAACTGGCTACCCGCCGCATGGACATGTTCCACAATACCATCGCTGATAACCGTTCCTTGATGGGTATTGCTCACGATATCCGTACGAACAACACAGTTAATTACACTTCTGCGAATTACACCGGTTTCAGCTTTGCGGGTTCTTATTTTGGCGACCAGCAGGGTACCGCACCACAAAGTACATCAAGTACTTTTGGCTCAAACACTATCAACAATACCAACGAAGGTTACTCACTTGCTGGTATGTTTGACTCTGGCCCTTTCTTCGCTACTGCCGCTTATCAAAGCAACAGCAATGGTCCAGCACCGGCTAATCCATCCAGGAACTCCGATGCATGGAAAGCTGCTCTTGGCTATTCCGTTGACCAATTCGCGATCAACGGTATTTATGAAAAGATCAGCGACAAGTATTTAAGTGGTGATACCACTTCCTGGCATCTGTCCGGAAGATTCAACATGACTCCTGCTGATGCAATTAAAGCGTCGTATACCGACCTTGATAACCATATCAGTGGCGCTTCAAACACTGGCGCAAAGCAATATACTATCGGTTATGACCACAAGATGAGTATTCGTACCACAATGTATGCTTTGTGGACCAAGTTGGATAACGATCAAAACGCTGCCTATCAGTTAGGCTGGAACAGCAGCGGTACCTCCTACAGCCAGGCTGCGATTGGTAATTCTCCGACTGCATTCTCGGTTGGTATGAAGCACTCGTTCTAAGAACAAGTCTTCCAACGAAGATTAGTAGTTAGAGTTAAAATGGACACCTTCGGGTGTCCATTTTTTTGGTATGTGGGAAGAGTTTCTTTCTGAGAGATCGTGTTAAAGAGATACTGGGCAATCCGCTACAGGCGGGGGCATCAATGTCATAAACCAAATAGCCGCGCTAAAGCAGGGCCTGGCTCGGCAGCACGCATGAACGCCTCGCCTACCAGGAACGCATGCACGTGATTGCCGCGCATCAATTTCACATCTTCTGGCTGGAGAATGCCACTCTCTGTTACCACGACACGTTCTGCTGGAATGTGGGGTAATAAATCCAGTGTGGTTTGCAGCGAAACTTCAAAAGTGCGCAAATTGCGGTTATTGATGCCGATGAGCGGAGTGGTGAGTTGCAATGCCTCGTCCAATTCTGCTTTATTATGCACTTCGATCAACACGCTTAGCCCCAAGCTGAGAGCCAGAGACTCAAATTCCTGCATCTGCGCCAAACTCAAAGCAGCCGCAATCAGCAGGATACAGTCCGCTCCCAGAACGCGTGACTGATAAATCTGGTAGGTATCCACCATGAAATCCTTCCGCAATACCGGGATGGAACAAGCTGCACGTGCTTCCTGCAAATACCCGGCACGGCCCTGAAAGAATTGTTCATCCGTTAACACTGACAGGCAGGCCGCGCCGTGACTTGCATAGCTCGTGGCAATTTCCGCCGGGCGAAAATCCGCGCGCAACACGCCTTTGCTTGGACTGGCTTTTTTAATTTCGGCTATCACTGCGGGCTGACCTGTTGTAATTTTGCTGCGAATTGCTCCGACAAAATCACGAGTGGGTAAGGCTTGTTCCGCCTTGGCGCGCATGGTTACCCATGAGCATTCGGCTTTTGCGGCAGCAATTTCTTGCGCCTTGACAGTAAGAATTTTTTGCAGAATGTCAGACATGGCGGACCCTAATATACAAGGTACGCATTTTAACTTAAGTGCAATGGTAAAATACGCACTTATAGATAGGTGAAGCGCAGCGATATCCATGATGGGTTTCGCTACGCTCTGCCCAACTACTGGCTTCGCTTGAATGATGAGGTAGAAATGGATGACATAAAAACATACATGCAACAGGTCGGGCAGGAGGCCCGTGCCGCTTCGCGCATTATGGCGCAAGCCGGTACCGCGGCCAAAAATCGTGCCCTGGAAAATATTGCTGCTGCTATCCTGAGCAGCACCGCACAACTCATTACGGCGAACACCAAGGATACCACTGCTGCGCGTGTTAAAGGGTTGGATGCTGCCTCCATCGACCGTCTCACCCTAACTGAAAAAACCGTGCACAGCATGGCGGAAGGGCTATTGCAGATAGCTGCCCTGCCGGATCTCATCGGTGAGATTAGCGACCTGAAGTATCGTCCCTCCGGCATCCAGGTCGGTAAGATGCGTGTGCCGCTTGGCGTAATCGGCATCATTTATGAATCGCGCCCTAATGTGACGGCTGATGCCGCAGGGCTGTGCCTGAAATCAGGCAATGCTGCCATCTTACGCGGTGGCTCCGAGGCGATTCATTCCAACAACGCAATTGCGGCATGCGTGCAGCAGGGGCTGCGCGACTCCGGCTTGCCAGAGAGTGCGGTACAAGTGATCAGCACCACCGACCGTGCAGCAGTGGGCGAACTCATTACCATGCGGGAATACGTGGACGTGATCGTGCCGCGCGGCGGAAAAAGTCTAATCGCGCGCATCTCGGAAGAAGCCCGTGTGCCGGTTATAAAACACTTGGACGGTATCTGCCATGTGTTTATCGACGACGATGCTGATTTGGAAAAAGCCATCCGTATTGCCGACAACGCCAAAACTCAGCGCTACGGTGTGTGTAATGCCATGGAAACCTTGTTGGTGGCTGCCAGCGTGGCGGCACAAGTGCTGCCTCAACTATGTAAAATATATGTGGACAAGGGGGTGGAGCTGCGTGGTGACGAGGCCGCATGTAAGCTCGTTACACAAATGGCAATTGCAACAGAAGAAGATTGGCGCACCGAATATCTTGCGCCGATTTTGAGCGTGCGTGTGGTGGCTGGGCTGGATGATGCTATCGCGCATATCAATACCTACGGATCGCAGCACACCGACAGCATCGTGACCGAGAATTACACCAATGCGATGCGCTTTTTACGCGAAGTTGACTCCAGCTCGGTGATGGTGAATGCTTCAACGCGCTTTGCCGATGGCTTTGAATACGGATTAGGCGCGGAAATCGGTATATCAACTGACAAGATTCACGCGCGCGGCCCCGTAGGGTTGGAAGGCTTAACTTCGCAGAAATTTATTGTACTGGGCAGCGGACAGATAAGAAATTAGCTGGAGCATTTCTCACCAAGAGATCATGTGTAAATGCACTTGCCTGAAATGATCACGAAAGAAAATATGAAACAAACCATCGCAGTTAACGTGCCGGATATTGGTGACTTTAAGGATGTATCTGTTATCGAGGTGCTAGTAAAAATAGGCGAGGCCGTGACAGCAGAGCAATCGCTGATCACATTGGAAACCGACAAGGCGACTGTGGACGTACCTTCCCCCGTTGCGGGAATGGTGACGGAATTAAAGATCAAGATTGGCGACAAGGTCAGCCAAGGCGACTTGATTTTAATGTTGGAAGCAGAATCGGCAGCGGAAGGATCCATTTCCTCATCTGTTCAATCCACTCCTGCCGCTTCCATCTCCCCTTTTTCAGAGGAAAAGCCTACCCCCTCACCTGATAAAGAAAGAGCGGAGGAAAGGATGGGTACAGGGGGAATTTCATCTATGCCACATGACACTCCTGCTTCATCTTTGACTCCGGATTTTGCTATCCCAACCTCACCCTCTTTTGAAAAAGGTGATCTTCATGCCGAAATAGTCGTACTGGGCGCCGGTCCCGGTGGCTATGCCGCAGCTTTCCGTGCTGCTGATCTGGGCAAACAGGTAATCCTAATTGAACGCCACTCCAAACTGGGCGGGGTGTGTCTTAATGTAGGCTGCATCCCGTCAAAGGCGCTGTTGCATGTCGCCAAGATTATCACCGAGGCAGATGAAATTTCGCATCATGGTGTAACTTTTAGCAAACCGACAATCGACATTAATAAAATCCGCAGCTGGAAGGAGAGCATTATCGCCAAGCTAACCGGCGGTTTAGCCGCTTTATCCAAGCAGCGCAAAGTGAACGTAGTTTACGGTGTGGCGAAATTCAGCTCGCCTAACAGCATCACGGTGGAAACCAGCGACGGTAGCAAAACCATCACGTTTGACAATGCCATCATTGCAGCAGGCTCCAGCGTGGCGCGTATTCCCGGCTTTCCGTACGATGATCCACGCTTGATTGATTCCACCGGTGCATTGCTGTTGCAGGATATCCCTGAGCGTATGTTGATTATTGGCGGAGGCATCATCGGCTTGGAGATGGGCACGGTATATGACGCGCTGGGCTCCAAAATTTCTGTGGTTGAATTGGCCGATGGTCTGATTCCCGGTGCTGACCGCGATCTTGTGCGTCCGTTGCACAAACGCATCGAAAAACGTTACGAAGCAATTTACTTGAAGACCAAGGTCACCAAAATTGAGGCACAGAAGGAAGGATTGAATATAACCTTTGAGGGTGACAACGCGCCACAGCCGCAACTATACGACCGAGTGCTGCTCGCCGTTGGACGTCGTCCGAACGGACACGAAATTAACGCAGCAGCGGCAGGTGTAGTGGTCAATGAGCGCGGTTTCATCCCGGTGGATAAACAACAGCGCAGCAATGTGCCACATATCTATGCTGTCGGCGACATTGTTGGCGACCCCATGCTGGCGCACAAGGCAACGCATGAAGGCAAAGTGGCAGCGGAAGTTATTGCCGGGCATAAAGCCGGCTTCGATGCACTCACCATTCCGTCTGTGGCTTATACGGATCCGGAAATTTCCTGGATGGGTCTGACCGAAACGCAGGCTAAAGCGCAGGGCATCGCCTATGAGAAAGCGTCCTTTCCATGGGCAGCAAGCGGCCGTGCACTGTCGATGGGACGTGAAGAAGGACTTACCAAACTGCTGTATGACCCGCAAACAAAATGTATTCTTGGTGCAGGCATCGTGGGCTGCAATGCGGGGGAATTGATCGCCGAAACTGTACTTGCGCTGGAAATGGGTGCGAACATGGAAGATATCGGCCTGACTATCCACCCGCACCCCACGCTGTCGGAAACTGTCGGCTTTGCAGCGGAAATTGCCGAAGGCAGTATTACTGACTTATACATGCCGCGCAAAAAATAAGGGCACCTCTAAAAATCTGGAGACGCCCCCCGTTAGCATAATTATTACGCTTACTTTTGCTTAGGCTAACGATGATGCGAAACTACTATACGATGATACTTACCGTCTACCGCCCAAGATCGAACCAAGTACACCACGAATAATTTGCCGCCCTACTGATGAGCCAATGGCACGGGCGGCACTCTTGGCAAACGCCTCACCTACACCTTCACGACTTCTTGATGCACTGCCACCAAAGATACTTCCCAACATCCCGCCGAATCCAATGCCGCCACTCGTTTCTGCCTGCGTGGGATCAGCAGCCTGCGCTGTTGTACCTTCCCCAGATTTATTGCTGGCGCGCTCCTTGATAATTTCGTAAGCCGATTCGCGATCTACTGCTTTTTCATAGTGACCGACAAGCAGCGAATCTTGAATAATGGCTTTACGTTCCGCTTCATTAATCGGGCCAATTTGAGCCTGTGGTGGAACAATCAGTGCTCGTTCAACAATATTCGGGCGGCCTTTTTCGTCCAGGCATGAAACGAGTGCTTCGCCTACGCCCAGCGTAGTAATGACGACTTCTTCATCCAGATCGGGGTTGTCATGCATAGTTTCAGCTGCTGCCTTCACAGCCTTTTGATCGCGTGGGCTAAAGGCGCGTAGCGCGTGCTGCACACGGTTGCCGAGCTGGCCCAGCACCTTG
Organism: Candidatus Nitrotoga sp. 1052; assembly: GCF_927312905.1. Taxonomy (GTDB): domain Bacteria; phylum Pseudomonadota; class Gammaproteobacteria; order Burkholderiales; family Gallionellaceae; genus Nitrotoga. Next base: position 35,768 of record NZ_CAKMHQ010000031.1, on the reverse strand, counting down.
TCCGGCACATCTGCGGGGTTTTGGGTGACGAAATATACACCTACGCCTTTGGAACGAATCAGACGTACCACTTGTTCGATTTTATCGAGCAGTGCTTCAGAGGCATCGTTGAACAGCAAATGTGCTTCGTCGAAGAAAAATACCAGCCTGGGCTTGGCGAGATCACCCGCTTCCGGCAGATTTTCGAATAATTCGGAAAGCAACCACAGCAGCATAGTGGAATACACTTTTGGCGAAGACATCAACTTATTGGCGGCCAGGATGTTAATCATGCCGTACCCGTTAGCGTCGGTCTGCATCAGGTCGGCAATGTTTAGCATCGGTTCACCAAAAAAACTTTCGCCGCCTTGCGTTTCAATTTGCAGCAGGCCGCGCTGAATCGCACCGATGCTGGCGGTGGAGATGTTGCCATATTCAGTAGTGAAATCTGCTGCATTGTCACCAACATTCTGCAACATCGCACGCAGATCCTTCAAATCAAGTAATAACAGTCCATTGTCATCGGCGACTTTGAATACTAGCGCCAGCACGCCCTGCTGCACTTCGTTCAAATTCAACATACGCCCAATGAGCAGCGGCCCCATGTCAGAAATAGTGGCGCGCAGCGGATGGCCCATGGTTCCGAATACATCCCAGAACGTTACCGGATAGGCGCGATGTACAAAATTTTCCAGATTGAGTTGCGCGACTCTTTCGGCAACTTTTTGATTGTTGCCACCTGCCTTGCTTAAGCCGGACAAATCTCCCTTTATGTCAGAAAGAAATACTGGCACACCAATGCGGCTGAAGGATTCCGCCAGTGTTTGCAGGGTGACCGTCTTACCAGTTCCTGTCGCACCTGTTATCAGCCCGTGACGATTGGCCATTTGCGGCAGAAGAAAAAGTTCTTGCTTGTTATTTTTAGCGATCAGTAGCGGTTCGCTCATATAGGCTCCAAGTTGATTTGGTGGCTCTGCACAAAATGCAGCAGGCATAAATAGTTACATGAATGCACTGATTCAGATTAATCAAGCGAAAAATGATAACGTGGATTCAGCTTTACTATGCAGGAGAATTATGTATCCTCACCAACACGCTTTTTACCACATTGTAATAATATGCTCGACACTATATCTGCGTGCTTCCAAAAGACTTTACAATAGTTACATGTAAAATTTAAACCGCCTCTTACAGGAGAAACATCATCATGCCTCGACATATGATCCAAAGCACTCTATTTGTCTTTATCGCACTTGCTGCTAGCCATGCTCACGCCATTGATTTTGGCGACTTAATTAACAAAGAGGTAGGCAATCTTGGCAAACCTATCCCACAAAACTCAGAACCTGCAGCCTCTAGCAATATACCAGCAACAACTGGAGCTCTAAAATCTGCGGCAAATTTGGCCAGTTTTAGCAACAACGATCAGGTTGATAGCTTGAAGCAAGCCCTCATTCAGGGTGCAGAAACTGCCGTTGCCAGCCTTGCCAAAGAGAATGGTTACCTCGGTAACAACAAAGTGCGCATTCCATTGCCGGAAAATCTGCAAAAAGCAGATGGCTTATTGCGTAAATTTGGCATGGGAAAGTATGCCGACGACTTGACTGCCTCTATAAATCGGGCTGCCGAAACAGCAGTTCCTGAAGCAAAAGATCTGTTAGTCGGTGCAGTCAATAAAATGAGCGTGGAAGATGCCAAAGGCATACTTATGGGTGGCAGTGATGCCGCCACGCAATATTTCCGCAAAAACACCGAAGCTGCGCTGGCCGGAAAATTTAAACCTGTCATAGCAACTTCAATGCAGAAAGTGAAGCTCGCGGAGACCTATGATCAGTTCGCTGAAAAGGGCGTGCAGTTTGGTTTGGTGGACAAACGCGATACTAAAATAGATGACTACATTACCCGCAAGGCGATGGATGGTCTGTTTCTGATGATGGCCGAACAGGAAAAAGCGATTCGCGCAAACCCGCTGGAAGCAACCGGTAATCTGGCGAAGAAGATTTTTTCGGCGATCAAATTTTAATCGGTCTGTTATTCACTTTTAGTGGAAAGGGTGGTTTTAGCAGAATCCACCGACTTTCTGAACATGACTGAATCTACCAGTCTGTTGTCGTTTTTCATTAGCAGCTTCCTCGCTGCCACCTTGCTTCCCGGTGGTTCTGAAGTTGTACTGATCAGTGTGCTGAAACTGTACCCGGAATTATTCTGGCCTGCGCTTTTGCTCGGTACTCTCGGCAATACGCTAGGCGGCATGGTGTCATTCGGCATGGGTCGGTTGTTACCGCAAACCCATAAGCTCAAACATGTGGAGAAAATACAGCACTACGGCACACCCGCATTACTGCTTGCTTGGGTGCCATTACTTGGTGATGCGCTGTGTCTTGCTGCCGGATGGCTAAGGCTTAATCCATGGCACGCTGCGTTATTCATGGCGATAGGCAAATTCGCGCGTTACTGGATCATTGCGATCGCAACCCAAATTTGAATCAATGTAGTCGGGCGGAAAACTCACGATCCAATTACTTCAACGTCGCTTTCGCATAGGAAAATTTACGTGTTAATAATCGTTAGAGATTATGAAGTTAAAAAATGTAGGCTTGATTTAAGGCTATCAGGCCTTTGATCGAGCAAACTCCTCGAACTGGTCGGCCGGCAGTGGCTTGCAATAATAGTAGCCCTGCATCTCATCGCAACCCTGTTCCCGCAGGAACGCCAGTTGCCCCGCCGTTTCCACTCCCTCAGCAATGGTTTGCAGACCAAGACTCTTCGCCATGTTGATGACAGCGCTAACGATAGCCCTGTCTTCCGGATCGGTGCTGATATCGCGCACGAAGGACTGATCGATCTTGAGCTTGTATACCTTGAATTTCTTCAGGTGACTCAGTGAGGAATAGCCGGTGCCAAAATCATCGATCGACATGCGCACGCCGCGCTCGTGCAATTTGTTCATCACGGCAATGGCATTTTGCGGGTCGTGCATCGCTACGCCCTCGGTCAGCTCCAACTCCAAATACTCTGGCGGCAAGCCCTCTTCGTCGAGGATGCGCGTGATCAGATTGGGCAAGTCGGAATGGCGGAACTGAACTGCGGAAAGATTCACCGCCATGACCAGCGGGACTAGGCCATTCTGCATCCAGGACTTTGCCTGCCGCGCCGCATGCCTCAGCACCCACTCCCCAATCGGCAGGATCAGTCCACTTTCTTCCGCGGAGGGGATGAATTCCGCTGGCGAAACTGAACCTAGCACTGGATGTGTCCAGTGCAGCAGAGCTTCCGCCCCGACGATGCGGCCGTCCTGCACGGATACCTGCGGTTGGTAATAAATCTGAAGTTGATCGCGTTCAATCGCTTGGCGCAGTGCATTGACCAGTTTCAGGTGGCGTGCCGAACGAATCTGCATTTCTGCAGTAAAAAAACGGTAGCCATGACGGCCCTCGTGCTTGGCACGATACATGGCGGAATCGGCGCTTTTGGAAAGGGCTTCCAGATCCGCGCCGTCGCCTGGATAAAGGGCGATGCCGATCGAGCCGGTTACGTTCAGATCATACTGTTCTATCTGGCAGGGTACGGCGATGACATCCAGCAGCTTCTGCGCCACAAGGGGCGCTTCGTGTGCATCGACGCCGTAAAACAGGAAGATGAATTCATCCCCACCAAGGCGCGACACCATGTCTTCCTCGCGTAGCACCAAGCGCAGCCGTTTGGCCAGTTCGACCAGCAAAGCATCACCGACGCTGTGGCCGAGAGTATCGTTAATGTCCTTGAAGTGATCGAGATCGAGGAACATCAACGTCACTGGCTCTTGACTCCGCTGCGCCAAACTGATGACATATTTGGCGTGGTTGTTCAATTGGACGCGGTTCGGTAGTCCGGTGAGCGAGTCGAAATGCGCCAGATATTGAATACGTTTCTCGGCTTCCTTGCGCGCGGTGATATCTCTGGTAATACCAAGCAACATCGTGATTTTGCCGTCCGCATTACTTAGTGGTGCGGCATGGGTTTCGAGCCAGCGCTGGGTTCCTTTGAGTCCTTTGATTTCGAACTCAAAAATACAACTTTCGCCACTCATCACGCGCTTATGCATGGCAATAAAGGAATCGTGATATTCGGAAAGAATAAAGTCTACGAGTTTATGCTGTTGCACCTCCTCTAGAGAATCTGCTTCGAGCATGGCAAGGCCCGTAGCGTTCATTTCCAGGATCCGACCGCCGCTGTCTACGACCTTTATGCATTCCGGCTCCGTCTCGATGATGGTCCGCAAGCGCTGTTCGCTCTCCCGCAATGCTTCTTCCGCCCGCTTACGCTGCGCCTCGTGCTCAAAGCTTTTCAGCGCATAGTCTATGTCCATCGCCATTCCCACCAGCAAATTACGCACATTCTCGTCGAAGGCGTTGTCCACATCGGTATATAGGGTTAAAACCCCGCTGACTTCACCATTACGATGTAGCGGAAGCGCGGCGGATGACGCCCACCCAAACCGTGCACCGTGCTTATGCCACAGCGTGGTGACGGGGTCATGCTGAAAATTTTGACACCAAAATGGCAAGTTCTCGCGAAACGCCGAGCTGGTCGGTCCGCGTCCGTATGGTTCATTGGCTTCCACTGGAATCTGCAGCCCTCTCAGATATTCCACACCACTGCCGAAGGATGCGATCGGCTTTATATATTTGCTATGTTCTTCAAGCACGCCTATCCATGCCATATCCATGCCGCCGAAATTCACTACAACGCGGCAGACTTGCGCGAACAACTCCGCCTCGCTGGTGCAGCGCACGATGGCCTGGTTACACTTGCTCAAAGCGGCGTAAAGCTTAGTCAAGCGTTGATTTTTTGCTTCGGCTTCCTTGCGCTGAGCGTCGATTCTGGCCAGACTCATCTGCGTTTCCGACAACCAGTCCAGCACGCTATTTTCCATGCCTTTGGCGACCGAGATGACGGATGAAAAATTTCCACTGCCAAGGTGGGCAATGCGCGTATGCAGCTCGTTCACTGAGCCACCCAGAGTTGCACGCAAGTTCCGTTGCGATTTCCAGAGTAGGAATGCTAGCAACAAGCCTAACAGGATGAAGGTCGCACGCATTAGTGTGGCGCGAACTTCGGCGGTATGAACGGCCTCCAGCGTACGCTGATCAGCCATTCTTTGAAACTGGCTGATCGGCCGCATGATGCTGGCCTTGGCTTGGTGGTAGGCTACGTCATGCAGCATCAGGATTGCCTTGGCGCGATTTACCTCAATCAACGGGTTGGTTGATTCGATCAGTTCCATTGCGGCAAATTCGGTGCGCGTGAGCGTATCCGAGTTGGTTATTGCCTCCGCCAGTTTGGCGAATTCTTCTTCAGTAAAACCAGCCCCCCGCATCAACTCCAGCAAGGGAACCGCCAGTCCCGGCGGCTGCGGACGCTGGTCGTCGCCCAGCACGATATCCCAGTAGATGTTCTGGTAGTCGATTGGGCGAGGCTTCCTGCCATTTCGGATGTCGAGAATTTCCTCATAGTGCTGCTTGTAGATGGGGTCTCCGGTCACCACATAGGTGCGAACCATACGTGTAAGGTCATCAGACGACTGGCGCAATTCGTCAGCCAGCAGGAACGACTGCTGCCGCAACTTATTAGCGCGACCGATCTCCCTTTCGGTCCAAGCATAAACGGCAAAGGTTGCGACGAAAACAACGAGCATGCCCAGCGTCACCCAGAGATGGCGCGAAAATCGGGGCAAGTTGTTCTTTGAAGTTGTCATTGTGGCCATTCTTTCTGAGCGCGCTGCAGATCGTGAAAAATAGTTAACCAGCGCGCATATACTTTGACGCGGATTCAATTTCGGGACGCAACAAAAGCATTCGTCACTTATGCCAGGTTGACTGCGCAAAGACAACTCTGATTTAGTAAACGCAATGCTGTTATGAAATATTTTAAACATAATAGATGACAAACACGGTAGGCCGCAATGAAACAGCATATCTTGGATGCGAAGCCATACCTGACGCCACCACGCCACTCAAATTCCGTCATCTTCTGGAGAGGAAGAAACGGGTGAACAATTGTTTGCCGATGCCGGTGAAGCATTACTTTTATCAATTAATTTTGAACATGGTAACTTGCTCAGCTTTGCCTAAGCGACCTGTACCCGTGAGTGCATGCACGTGTTGAATGCCATTATAATGATCAAAAGGTGAGCAACGTGCAGGCGTAATGAAGCTGCCAAAATACTTTGATTCAGTGGACGCAAGGGCAGTAGCAGCGTAGTTTTCGTACGAAGTAATAACTTCTGGAGAAATTAATGAATAAATGGATTTTTTATTTGACAGTAATATTGGCAACGAGCAGTGGCCTAGCCAAAGCACATTCTGATGAGGAGAAGGCAGAAGGGAAATATGTGCAAGTTAAAGAATCATTGCGTTTGGCTGCCGAGCAAGGTGATGCCACTGCGCAAAACAACCTTGGTGAAATGTTTCTCTATGGGGATGGCGTTACACAAGACACTCAGGAAGCGGTAAAGTGGTTTCGCCTGGCTGCCAAGCAAGGGCATGCAAATGCACAATTTAACCTTGGCTTAAGTTACGGCAACGGCCAAGGCGTTGCACAGGACTATCAGGAAGCGGCAAAGTGGTTTCGGTCGGCTGCCGGACAGGGGCATGCAAAAGCACAGTTTAGCCTTGGCATAAGTTATGCCAACGGGCAGGGCGTTACACAGAATTTTGAGGAAGCCATGAAGTGGTTTCGCTCGGCAGCCGAACAGGGCGATGCAGTCGCACAATACAACCTTGGTTTAATATATCTTGATGGGCAAATTGCAGCGCAAAATTATCAGGAAGCTGTGAAGTGGTTTCACCTGGCGGCCAAACAAGGGCATGCAAAAGCTCAATTTAATCTTGGCGTAAGCTACGGCAACGGCCAAGGCGTTGCACAGGATTATCAGGAAGCGGTAAAGTGGTTTCGCTCGGCGGCCGAACAGGGACATGCTAAAGCACAATATTACCTTGGCTTAAGTTATGCCAACGGGCAGGGCGTTACACAGAACTATCAGGAAGCGGTAAAGTGGTTTCGCTTGGCTGCCCAGCAAGGCGATGCAACCGCACAAAATAGTCTTGGCTTAAGGCATGACCTCGGTCAAGGCGTTAAACAAGATTATGTTCGCGCACATATGTGGTTTAATCTCGCGACAATCAATGGTCAAAATGACGCACAGGAAAATCGTGATAAAGTGGCTCAACGCATGACGCCAGCCCAAATCGTTGAATCGCAAAAATTGGCACACGATTGCAAGAAGAGCAATTACATGAACTGCGATTAGAACAGCATATTTGTAGTTCTGGGACAAATAAATTTTCTGCCTAATTTATCTTCGATTCCATGAGACGATAAAAACCATTTTGACGGCTAGTGCCGTTTGTGTATAATGCGCGACTCTGTAAAACCGCATTCAAGCGAGGTTGTTATGTACGCAGTAATCAAGACCGGTGGTAAGCAATATCGTGTTGTCGCAGGCGAAACCCTGAAAATTGAAACCGTTGCTGGTGAAGTCGGTAGTGCCATCGTGCTGGACAAGGTGCTCATGGTCGGCAATGGCGATATAGTATCTGTTGGCCAACCCCTGTTAGCTGGCGCTACTGTCACGGCAACCATAGTATCGAATGGTCGCGGCGAGAAGATCAGAATCTTCAAGATGCGTCGACGCAAGCATTACCAAAAACATCAAGGTCATCGTCAAAACTTCACTGAGATCCGCATTGACGGCATTTCGGCGTAATATTGAAGGAGAAGAAACATGGCATCAAAAAAAGGTGGCGGCAGTACCAGTAACGGTCGCGATTCACACTCAAAACGCCTCGGCGTGAAAACCTATGGCGGCGAATTAATTAGCGCCGGCAGCATTATCGTACGTCAGCGCGGTACGCGATTCCACGCTGGTGACAATGTTGGCATGGGCAAGGATCACACTTTATTTGCAAAGATTGCTGGCAAGGTATTGTTCGCCGTCAAAGGTGCACAAAGACGCAAGACTATCTTCGTGGTTCCAGTTTAAGTACTCCTAGCTCAAGTACAATGAGCCCTATCGCGAGATAGGGCTTTTTTATTTGTAGGATACCGACATCATGAAATTCATCGACGAATCAAAAATTGAAGTCATCGCAGGCGATGGCGGCAACGGTGCGGCCAGCTTTCGGCGAGAAAAATATATCGACAAGGGCGGCCCAGATGGCGGGGATGGCGGTTGGGGCGGCAGCGTGTATGCCCTCGCAGACCGCAACATCAACACCCTGGTGGATTACCGTTTTGCGCGCCATCACCGCGCGCGCAATGGTGAAGCAGGGCGTGGTGCCGATTGCTATGGTAAGGGTGCGGAAGATGTTGTACTGCGCATGCCGGTCGGTACCGTCATCACTGATATCAATACCGGTGAATTGATTGCCGACTTGGATCATGATGGGCAAAAAATGTTGCTCGCCCAGGGTGGCAAGGGCGGCTTAGGCAATCTGCACTTTAAATCCAGCACCAACCGCGCGCCGCGTCAATGCACCCCGGGCGTTGAAGGTGAACGGCGCGAACTGCAATTAGAGTTGAAAGTACTCGCCGACGTGGGTTTGCTAGGCATGCCCAATGCAGGCAAATCCACCTTCATTCGCGCGGTTTCCGCTGCCCGCCCCAAGGTAGCCGATTATCCCTTCACCACGTTACACCCGAACTTGGGCGTGGTGCGGGTATCGGCCGAAAAGAGCTTCGTTATCGCCGACATCCCCGGCCTGATTGAAGGCGCTGCCGAAGGTGCGGGGCTGGGACACCAGTTTTTACGCCATTTGATGCGTACCCGTTTGCTGTTGCACTTGGTCGACATTGCCCCGATGTACGAGGGAGTCGATCCGGTGCATGAAGCCAATTCAATTCTGAATGAACTAAAAAAATATGATGAAGCGCTGTATAACAAGCCGCGCTGGCTAGTACTTAACAAGCTTGATCTGTTACAAGATAAAGATGAAAAGATCGCCGCTTTTTTGCAAAAATTCCACGACTACACGCGTTATTTTGCTATCTCTGCGATTAATGGTGATGGCTGTAAAGAGCTGTGCTATGCCATCATGGAGCATGTGGAGCAGGTTGCCAAGCAGGAAGAGTTGGCCAATGCCGAAAGTGCCAAAAAAACCGATACCCAAATACTTTAATGCATCATGAAAACCATTCTGACCCAGTGCAAACGCATCGTCGTCAAAGTTGGAAGCAGCCTGGTCACCAACCAAGGTGAAGGTCTGGACATCCCTGCAATCCAAAACTGGGCGCAGCAAATTGCTACGCTACGTGAAAATGGGCACAAAGTAGTATTGGTCTCCTCTGGCGCGATTGCCGAAGGCATGCAGCGACTAGGCTGGAAACAACGCCCCAGCGCCGTGCATGAATTGCAGGCTGCTGCTGCAGTCGGTCAGATGGGCTTGATACAGGTTTATGAAAGCTGCTTTAGCGCACACGGCCTGCATACAGCACAAATATTGCTCACCCATGCCGACCTCGCCGATCGTGAACGCTATCTCAACGCCCGCTCTACACTGTGCACTCTGCTGACCCTTGGCGTTATTCCTGTCATCAATGAGAATGACACTGTGGTTACCGATGAAATCAAGTTCGGCGACAACGACACTTTAGGTGCATTGGTTGCCAACCTGATTGAGGCTGATGCGCTCATTATCCTCACTGATCAGATCGGCCTTTACACTGCCGACCCGCGCAAAGATCCGAATGCTACGTTAGTTAGTTTGGCACAAGCTGGCGATGAAAAGCTTGAAGCCATGGCAGGTGGTGCGGGTAGCCACATCGGGAGCGGTGGCATGCTCACCAAGGTGCTCGCCGCAAAACGTGCTGCACGGAGCGGCGCGCACACTGTGATCGCGTCTGGCCATGAAATAGATGTGTTGCCACGCCTGATGCGTGGCGACAGTATCGGCACTCTGTTGGAAGCGCAGACTTTACCTCTGAATGCGCGCAAGCAATGGCTGGCGGATCATCTGCAAATCAGCGGCAAGGTGACGCTGGATGCTGGCGCAGTGCATGCATTGCGTAACGAAGGCAAGAGCCTGCTACCAGTCGGCATCACCAAAGTTAGCGGGGAATTTGAGCGCGGCACAGTGGTCGCCATTTTGGATACGAATGGGCAAGATATCGCGCGCGGCCTGATCAACTACAATGCTACAGAAACGCGTCGCATCGGCGGCCATCCCAGTAACGAAATCGAATCCCTCTTGGGTTATGTTGATGAGCCAGAGCTAATACATCGAGACAACTTGATTTTATTGTAAGCAATAAGCCCAATTTTTGGGCAGTAATCGCAACTGATCAGACAAATGAATGCCAAACTTGGTAACGAGAGCATGCCCCACCAATTCCTTGTTGTATTTGAGTGCTCAGCTTTGTCGGTAAGTTAGTGGATATTCCATCGAATATGATCTATAGCCTGCTCTGAGGTAGGCTGGGAAAAAAGGACACCAACGTTTTGTTAAACTTGAAACGGAGGTGTGAGATGAAACAGAGAGTATCAAGCACAATTTACAACAAAGAATTTCGTGAGCAGGCGGTCAAGCAAGTCACAGAAGAAAGGTTAAGCCCGAAGAAGGCTGCGCGGCGTTTGTCGATGCCTGTTTCCACATTGGAGTACTGGTTAAAGGCCGCGCAGATAGGGAAGTTGGGCGATGTCGGCAAGACACAACGCCCGCTGACCGCGATTGAACTGGAACTGGCCAAGACCAAACGGGAACTGGCGGAAGTCAAAATGGAGGGCGACCTGTTAAAAAAGCGGCGGCGTACTTTGCCAGGGAAGTGCGGTGAAGTATGCGATGATGAAAGAATTACAGGGGGGTTACCCGGTGCCGTTTATGTGCCGTATCTTCGAAGTTTCGCCGAGCGGGTATTACGCTTGGCTGGGGCGTCCGCCATCGAAACGAGCACAGAATAAGGGGCGACTGGAAGTGGAAATCCGAGCCGCCCACCAGGGCACCCGCAAGACCTATGGTTCAGAGCGACTCAAGGAAGATTTGGCTGAAAACGGCGTCAACACCCGCGTTCACAGCATCAAGCGCATTCGCAGAAAACTAGGGATACGCTGCAAACAAAACGCAAGTTTAAGGCAACGACAAGCCATGCCGGTTGCGTCAAGCTTGCTGGGGCAGAAATTCAAGGCGACCGCCCCAAATCAGACCTGGGTAACCTACATCCCGACTGATGAGGGCTGGCTCTATCTGGCAGCAGGCCACAAAGATTTGTTCACTGGCGATCTGGTGGGTTACGCCATGAGCGAGCGCATGACCAGGAATTGGGTCAGCCAGTCGCTGTTTCGGGGCATGGCGGCAAAACGCCCACCGCGCGGACTGATACACCACTCGGATCGGGGTAGCCATTATTACGCCCATGAGTACGGAAAATTGCTCGATCAGTTCGGCATGGTGCCATCGATGTCGCGCCGGGGGAACTGCTACGGCAACGCCCCATGGAAAGCTTCTGGGGATTGCTCAAAATGAATTGGTGCATCACCGGCGCTTCAAGACTCGCGCCGAGGCCATTCAGGCCATCACTGAATACATCGAAATGTTTTACCGACGGCAGCGCAAACAGGCACGTTTGGGATATCTGTCTCCTGTCGCATTTGAGCGCCAATTCTATGAAAATAGGTTGGCGGCATGAACCCGTTGGTGTCCATTCTTGACAACCGACCTCAGTTTTCATATGTTTTTCATACTAGTCACATTGAAATATGACCACGATCCACTTGCGCGCCCCAATCTCTGAGAAATTGGCAAGCCGCGAAAATAATTTTAACGCCTTGCGCCTGATCGCTGCGGTATTGGTACTTTTTTCTCACTCTTACGCATTGAGCGGAAATATCCAACTAGAGCCAATTGGTCGTCATCTTCGTATATTTGATGGCGGTGCCTTGGCCGTGATAGCTTTTTTCTTTTTGAGCGGCTATCTTATTTCCTCAAGTTGGGCCTCCACGCCACATTTTCCTTCGTTCATGGCAAAAAGAGCGCTGAGAATTTTGCCTGGCTTAGCTGTTGTTGCGGCGATCAGCGCACTTTTGCTTGGCCCCATAGCAAGTTCTCTGGATATCAATCACTATTTTTCATCCGGCCAGGCATTCAGATATATCCGCGACAACGTTAATGTCCTAAGCCTGAAAACCAACACGCTACCTGGCGTTTTTGAAGACCTGCCAATACCTCACGCCGTTAATGGTTCTCTATGGACCTTAAAGGTTGAATTCCTGGTGTACATCGCGACCGGAATGATCGGTGCGACCTGCCTGCTGCCAACCGAAGGAAAAGGCTGGCGCAGTATTTTATTTTCCACAGTGATGCTCTACCTAGCTGCTCGAATGATCACCGTTACCAAAACCGAATTCGATAGTTGGAATACTGGCCTCAATTTATTTTCGTGCCAATTGATCGCGGTCTTTATACTCGGAGCTATTGGGTACACTGTACGCCACTGGATTCCTCGTTCCGGCTTACTAGTGGCGGTACTCATTGGCCTTACATATTTATTTCGGGAAACCAGTCTATTTCTGCTTTTTATATATTTGTCGTATGGATATTTTTTGCTATTCGTAGCTACTTCATCATTCCATCTATTAGGAAAAAAAACACGAATCAATGATTATTCTTTTGGTGTTTACATCTACGCCTTTCCAATTCAACAAAGCATTGTCACGCTGGCACCCGGCATTTCGCCAGTTTCCCTGTTCCTGTTCTCGTTCCCCATTGTGACGCTATTTGCAATTGCCTCATGGCATTTCATTGAGAAACCCTGTCTTGGGCTTAAGGTCTTTTATGGTCTTGAATCCGCCAAATGAAGTGGCTACCACTACCGTAACTTATCATTCAGACTTTGGTAAAATCTGCGGATGGTGGGTGTAAGAATTTTTGTGTAAACGGCCATTTGGCGGGAAACTGCTGTCTTGCAAGGAGCGATGGCGACCGTACTGAAAGCGTTATCCCCTAAACTGATTGATGGCCTGTTGGCCGACTACAAGAAATCCGAAGATCTAGAGGTGTGCTTGTGAATTAATGGAGCCATATTTATTCGCTTTCGTCGTAGCTCTTTACTTTGACGAAAGCGAGAGATGAAAGCTTCCGAGCTACGAGGCAAGCTCGGTAGGCTACCCATATGAAAATCCAAGCATCCTTACCTTACCAAGACCAAAGCTGTTCAAAAATGCCTAATTGGCAAAAAGTAGTGTACAGCCAAACCGTTCAAATCATAATATTCTGATTCCAAATGGCGCATATAACCGACCACCCATAGAATATCTCAAAGAGCACTCACTACATTACCTTTCCTGGATTCATTAAATTATTTGGGTCGAATGTGTGCTTGATGCTGCGCATCAGCTCCAATTCCAGCGCACTTTTGTAATGACGTATCTCGTTACGCTTGAGTTGCCCCAACCCATGCTCGGCGCTGATGCTGCCGTTTAGTCCATGCACGATGTCGTACACGATGCTGTTGACCTGTTGGCTTTGCGCGATGAAGGCCGGGTTTTGCGCTGAATCCAGCATTGAGACGTTGTAGTGGATGTTGCCATCGCCGATATGGCCGAAGGCAACGATGCGCAGACCATTGAATGCGGCACGCAGGGCGGCATTTGCCTGAGCGATGAACTCTGCCACGTGGCTGATCGGCACGGCGACGTCATGCTTGATGCTAATGCCCTCGCGTTTCTGCGCTTCGCTAATATTTTTGCGCAAATTCCACCAGCTTGCGGCGCTACTTTCCGAATCTACGGCGAACTCGAGGATGCCAGCACCGAACACTTGCAGCGCATTAAGCAAAGGTGCATCCAGGGGCGCTTGCAGCACATCCGACAGCTCGATCAGCACGATCCATTCATAGCGCGTAACAAATGGCTCAGCGGTATCGGGTATATGCTCTAAAACGAGATCAAGACAGGATCTCGAAATGATCTCGAAGGCACTTATTTTGTCGCCGCAATTAGCACGCAAATGTGCGAGCAACTTTACCGCCACCGCCGGATCGCGCACTGCCACACACGCGGTTACCACCGATTGAGGACGCGGAAACAGCTTCAGCACGGCGGCAGTGATGATGCCCAGCGTGCCCTCTGCACCGATGAATAAGTGCTTCAAATCATAGCCGGTGTTGTCCTTGCGCAAACTGCGTAATCCATTCCAGATGCGACCATCGGGCAAGACCACTTCCAGTCCAAGCACGAGATCGCGCATGTTGCCATAGCGCAGCACGCCGATGCCGCCGGCATTAGTGGAAATGTTGCCGCCGATTTCGCATTGCGCCGCGATGGCGCTGAGGCCGAGGGGAAACAGACGGTTAGCCTGCTCTGCCGCTTCTCGTACCATGGCCAAGGTGCAGCCAGCTTCCACGGTTAATGTATAGTTGGTGGTGTCCAGCGCATGAATTTTGTTCATGCGCGACAGGTTAATCACGATCTGTTGGCCTTGCGGTAACGGTACTGACCCCCCGCTTAAACTGGTGTTGCCGCCTTGCGGGACAATGGCGATGCGGCGCTCGGCACACAACTCGACTACCGCGGCAACTTGTTGCGTGTTGCCAGGCAGCACCACAGCCAGCGCTTGGCCGCTGTAGCGCCCGCGCCAGTCGGTACAGTAAGGTGCTGCGGTTTCGCCGCTCAGCACGTGCTCGGTGCCGACTACGTTTCTTAGTAAATTCATCAAATCTGGAAGCATGTAAATATTTCCTTAAAATGCCTTATTTCACAATTGCTTTGACGATCTAGAAATCAATCGGGTCAATGTCCAGTGACCAGCGCAGTTTTTGTGCTGGTAGTGCATCCAGTAAGGGGCGCCACTCGCGCAGGAATTGCTGCAAGGGTTTTCGCGCTTCGCTTTGCACCAGTAATTGTGCTAAAAAATGGTTAGCGCGACGCGGCATGGCAGCAGGAACCACACCGTAAATTTCAACTGGCATGGAGAGTTTAACTGCAGCCTCGCGCGCTCGTTGCAGGAAAGTATACATGTGGGCCTCATGCTTGGCTTCAGCGCGCAGCAACACCTGATACATGAATGGCGGGAAACCGGCGGATTGGCGTTCCGCCAGCAAGATTTTTGCCCACGTATCGTAATCATGTTCTCGCAACGCGCGGAACAATGAATGATCGGGAAATGCGGTCTGGATCAGCACCTCGCCCAGCTTGTCGGCACGGCCAGCGCGCCCTGCTACTTGGACGAGTTGGGCAAACAACTTTTCCGATGCTCGAAAATCGCTACTGTATAACGCGCCGTCCGGGTTAAGCACACCCACCAGAGTCAGGTTAGGGAAGTCGTGTCCCTTCGCCAGCATTTGCGTACCGACCAGAATGTCCACCGCGTCATCCTGAATTTGCTGACGCATGGCTTGCCATGTCCCTTTATTGCGCGTGCTGTCACGGTCCACGCGCAGGATGCGCGCCTTGGGGAAATGTTCCTGCAACGCACTCTCCACCCGTTGCGTGCCGATGCCAACCGGTTGCAGGTCGGCGTTGCCGCACGACGGACAGGCATGCGGCACACGTTCCTGATGGCCGCAATGGTGGCAGCGCAGGCGGCGATCCTTAAGATGCAGCACTAACTTGCCCGCGCAACTTGAACAACTGGACAGCCAGCCGCAAGCGCCGCACATCAACACGGGTGCATAACCGCGCCGATTAATGAATATCAGGCTCTGTTCACCGCGCTGTAGCCGCTCGGTCAGGGCCTTAAGAAGCGGCTCACTGAGACCGTGCTGCATAACTATATTGCTGGTGTTAATACAGCTCACCGTCGGCAACCGCGCCTGTGCCGCCGCGCGCTGGGTCAGACGCAACATTTGGTAGCGTCCGCTCTGTGCGTTGTAATAGCTTTCCAATGAAGGAGTAGCGGATCCTAATACAATCGGTACGCCACGCTGGCTAGCACGAAAGATTGCCACATCTCGTGCCGAGTAACGTAAGCCATCCTGCTGCTTGAACGAAGCGTCATGTTCCTCATCCACAATCAGCAGTGCCAGTTGTGGCAGCGGCGTGAACACTGCCAGACGCGTACCCAGTATGATCCGCGCCCGGCCGGACTGCGCACGCAGCCAGTTCTGCATACGTTCACCATCACTTAAGCCACTGTGCAGACTGACCAGCTCAACATCCGGCAAGCGGCTGCGAAAATAATTTTCCAGCTGAGGCGTAAGATTGATTTCCGGCACCAGCAGTAACACTTGCCCTTCCTGCTGCAATATCCGGTTCATCAGATGCACATAAATCTCGGTCTTACCACTACCGGTGATACCGTGCAGCAGGAAGCAGCCAAAGCATGATGCTTTAGTAATTGCATCCACTGCTTGCTGCTGCTCCAAGGTCAACGTATGAGTATTGTTGAATGTAAATGAGCTGGAAACCGCAGGCACTGCACACGTCTCCACCCATCCCGCATGCGACAATGCTTTAAGCGCAGATGCTCCGCTTGGTGATAGCGCGCGCACTTGCGCGGCACTTAATGAATCCAACTTCAAGGCTGCGAGTATGCGGTGCTGCACTACCTTGCGCTTGGACAGCAGGCTCAAGTCGAGCGCACGGCCGCTAACGCTTAGTCTGTATTGCATCGTTTCCTTGAGCGTGACAAGCTGGCTGGCACGCAAACGTACCGGCAAGGCGGACAGCACAGTAACACCAAGGGGATAGTGGTAATAGTCGCTGCAGAAGCGCAGCAAAACAAGCAGTTCATCGGACAGTGGCGGAATATCACCCAGCACCTGCAAAACGGGCTTGATACGTTCTGCAGAAAGGACGGAATCCATTCCACATTCCATCACTACGCCTGCCATTCTTTTGCGTCCAAATGGAACCAATACGCGGGTCCCCGGGACAATCTCGATGCTACTGTCTAGCGAATAGTCAAATAGTGTTGACAATGGCACATCTAGCGCGACGCGAACAATTGTCATTTAATAAAGTTTGCTCCAGCAATTTCTATCATACTGAGTTAAGCCGACTGACTTAATTGAGTATTTTTTATTGTCCACATAAGCTGTGGATAACAATGTGAACAACTCCAATATAACTAGGCTAACTACCAATGCCATATACAGTTTTGTCCAGCCGCTCATTTCATAGGCATAATTTATTTTTAATAAAAACAATAACTTAAATTTAACGCTCTAATACTATAATAAAAATTATCCTCATAATGGATCGATGCGCGATTTGTGTATAACCAGACGTAATGTCAAGCATTTTTAGTGATATTTTCGGCTTAATTCATGAACTGCCTGCACTAACACCGCGGCATTGTCAGGGTTGGTGAATTGAGAAATGCCATGCCCCAGATTAAATACATGACCGCTGCCATAGCCATAACTAGCTAGCACGTGTTCTGTCTCGGCACGGATAACTTCCGGCGTGGCAAACAGTACGGCTGGATCCAAGTTACCTTGCAGCGCAACCTTATGGCCCACTTTTTGTCGCGCTACACCAATGTCTATGGTCCAGTCCAAGCCCACCGCATCACAGCCAATATCGGCGATGCTATCCAGCCATAAACCACCACCCTTGGTAAATACAATCACTGGAATCTTCACACCGTCATATTCACGCTTCAGCCCTTGCACGATTTTCTGCAAGTAAGGCAGTGAAAATTCGTAGTAAGCAGCATGCGAAAGCACGCCACCCCAGGAATCAAAAATCATCACGGTCTGCGCACCCGCTTCAATCTGGGCGTTAAGATACTGCGTTACCGCTTGCGCAGTGACTTCCAGGATGTGGTGCATCAGCTTGGGTTCTTTGTACATCAACGTTTTTACACGTGCATAATCGTCGCTGCCACCGCCTTCCACCATGTAACAAGATAACGTCCACGGGCTGCCAGAAAAACCAATTAATGGCACGCTACCATTCAGCGCCTTGCGAATTTGCGACACGGCATCGGTGACGTAACGCAGATCTTTGTTGATGTCTGGCACCCTTAACGCTTTGATAGCAGCCTCGTCGCGCAAGGGGCGCTCAAACTTGGGCCCCTCTCCTTCGGAGAAATACAATCCAAGACCCATCGCATCCGGTATGGTGAGAATGTCGGAAAACAGAATCGCAGCATCCAGAGGGAATCGATCCAGCGGTTGCAATGTAACTTCCGTAGCCATGTCCGGGTTTTTACATAAATCGAGAAAGCTACCGGCGCGCTTGCGCGTGGCACAGTATTCCGGCAGATATCGTCCGGCCTGGCGCATCATCCACACAGGGGTATAATCCGTCGGCTGACGCAGCAAGGCACGCAGGAAGGTATCATTTTTTAACTTGAAATTCATGTTGTTCTCTTTTAATTTATATTGACTAGATTTAAACAGCCTTACCCCTAACCTCGCAACCGCCCCTTACCAGAGAGATTAGCAAGGTAACCTGGTCATGCAATAGGTCTGCATCATTGGTGAAGCAGATAGACGCAAAAATCGGGATGGTTTTTTGGGTGCCAGGCGCGAGTGCAGTGAAGGCAATCCATATGTTCCATAGCACCAATTAGCCTGAAAATACCGAGCAGGTACCCCGGAATAGCTGCTATTACGCGCGGTCAGCGCAGTTTGCTGATTGCAACCCGTCATTCAGCGCCTGATATGGACTGCTTAATTTAGAACGGTAAACTGGAACTGCCCATCAAATATTCATCCACTGCACGCGCCGCCTGGCGGCCTTCGCGTATTGCCCATACCACTAGTGACTGGCCGCGCCGCATATCGCCAGCAGCAAACACCTTAGCCACCGATGTCTGATAATAGCCCGTTCCCTCAGTGACAGCCTTGGCATTGCCGCGGCCATCCTTTTCAACGCCAAACGCTTCCAGGATTTGCTGCGTCGGGCTGACGAAACCCATCGCCAGGAGCACGAGATCGGCCTTCATCTCAATTTCGCTGCCCGGCACTTCTTGCATTTTTCCGTCTTTCCATTCGACGCGCACGGCATGCAATTTTTCGATCTTGCCATTTTTGCCGGTTAATTCCTTGGTCGCCACAGCCCAATCACGCTGACAGCCTTCCTCATGAGAGCTGGACGTGCGTAGCTTCATTGGCCAGTATGGCCAGATCAGCGGCTTATTTTCCTGCTCGGGCGGGCGCGGCATGACCTCAAACTGGGTCACCGAAGCCGCACCTTGGCGGTTAGACGTGCCTACACAGTCGGAACCAGTGTCGCCGCCGCCGATCACCACCACATGTTTGCCAGTCGCTTTAATCTGATCGGGCACAACGTCCCCCGCCACTACTCTGTTCTGCTGCGGCAGAAATTCCATGGCGAAATGCACTCCCTGCAACTCGCGCCCTGGTACTGGCAAGTCGCGTGGCTGTTCAGCTCCACCCGTTAATACCACGGCGTCGAACTCATCCTTCAATTTCTGTGCTGACACCTGCACGCCGATATTCTGCTTGACGCGGAATTCCACACCCTCGGCACGCATCTGTTCAATGCGACGGTCGATGTGCGACTTTTCGAGTTTGAAGTCGGGAATACCATATCGCAAAAGGCCACCAATTCGATCATTTTTCTCGAATACCACCACGTCATGTCCGACGCGTGCTAATTGTTGCGCACAAGCCAAGCCAGCCGGGCCAGAGCCGACCACGGCAATCCTCTTGCCGGATTTGGTCTGTGCTGGTTGCGGCACAACCCAACCCTCTTCCCAGCCTTTGTCGATGATGGCATGCTCGATTGATTTTATGCCTACCGCATCGTCATTGATGGTCAGTGTGCAGGCCGCTTCACACGGTGCAGGGCAAATGCGTCCGGTGAATTCTGGAAAGTTGTTGGTAGAGTGCAGCACGTCCAGCGCCTGCTTCCAGTTGCCGCGATAAACCAAATCATTCCAGTCCGGGATGATGTTGTTAACCGGACAACCTGTAGTACAAAATGGAATGCCACAGTCCATGCAGCGCGAACCCTGAACGGAAGTCTGCTGGTCGGTCAGACGCGGTATGAATTCCTTATAGTTTTTCAGGCGTTCCGCGACCGGCAAGCTGTGCTCGCTTAAGCGGTGGAATTCCATAAACCCGGTAATCTTACCCATTTATACAGCCTCCAATTGCTTGGTTTGTTCCGCCGCGACTTCTTGCAAGGCGCGGCGATATTCGGTCGGCATGACCTTGACGAATTTTGGCAAGTAGCGCGCCCAATTATTTAGAATATCCTGAGCGCGGATACTGCCGGTGTAGCGCAGGTGCGCACTCACCATGTCACGCAAAACCTGTTCATCAGCCTTGCCGAGGTGGTTAAAATGCACCCGGCCATGCGTCTCGACTTCGCCCAGTTCGCTCGCAGCAGCCTCATCGGGTACCGGTTCCAGTTGCACCATCGCCAGATTGCAACGATGTTCGAAACCACCATCCTCATCCAGGACATAAGCAATGCCGCCGGACATGCCAGCAGCAAAATTACGCCCGGTCTGGCCCAGCACAGCCACTATACCGCCGGTCATGTATTCGCAGCCGTGGTCGCCCAAGCCTTCCACTACCGCAATAGCGCCGGAATTACGCACCGCGAAACGCTCGCCAGCCACCCCTCGGAAATAGCATTCGCCACTGGTCGCACCGTACAGCACAGTATTGCCAACGATAATATTTTCCTCGGCCACTATGTTGCACTCCTTGGGCGGTAGCACCACGATGCGCCCGCCACACAACCCCTTGCCGACATAGTCATTGCCCTCTCCAGACAACTCGAAGGTAATGCCATGCGCGAGAAAAGCGCCGAAGCTCTGTCCTGCCGTGCCTTGTAATTTCACCGTAATGGTATCGTTCGGCAATCCCGTTTGACCATAGCGTTTTGCCACTTCATGCGACAGCATTGCGCCGACGGTGCGGTTAACGTTGCGAATGCGGCCTTCTATTATTACCGGCAACTGGCTTTCCAACGCAGGCATGGCTTCGGCAATAAGCCGATGATCCAGCGCCTGAGTCAGTCCGTGATCCTGTTCCTCGGCGTGGCGGCGCGCCACGCTAACGGGCACATCAGGCTGATGGAAAATTTTGGAGAAGTCCAAACCCTTGGCTTTCCAATGTGCAATGACATGCTTTGCATCAAGCAATTCGCTACGACCGATCAGATCATCGAACTTGCGAATACCGATCTGCGCCATGTATTCGCGTACTTCTTCGGCCACAAAGAAGAAATAATTCACCACGTGCTCAGGCTGACCGGTGAATTTCTTGCGTAGCTCGGGATCTTGCGTAGCCACGCCCACCGGGCAGGTGTTGAGATGGCACTTGCGCATCATGATGCAGCCCTCTACTACCAGAGGCGCTGTGGCAAAACCGAACTCATCCGCGCCGAGCAACGCACCAATTAACACATCGCGCCCGGTTTTCAACTGGCCGTCCACCTGCAAAACAATACGCCCACGCAACCGGTTCAACACCAGCGTTTGCTGGGCTTCCGCCAGCCCGAGTTCCCACGGGGTGCCGGCATGCTTAATAGAAGACAATGGCGAGGCACCCGTGCCGCCATCATGGCCAGATACAGTTATATGATCCGCCTTGGCCTTGGCCACACCGGCCGCCACCGTACCAACGCCCACTTCAGATACCAGCTTGACCGAAATTGAAGCGTGCGGATTAGCGTTTTTCAAATCATGAATAAGCTGCGCCAAGTCTTCGATGGAATATATATCGTGATGCGGCGGCGGTGAAATCAACCCCACACCAGGAATGGCGAAACGCAGTTTAGCGATGTACTCTGACACCTTGTGGCCGGGCAACTGACCGCCTTCACCAGGCTTTGCGCCCTGCGCCATCTTGATTTGGATTTGATCGGCGCTAGTCAAATATTCCGCTGTCACACCAAAGCGACCGGAAGCCACTTGTTTTATTTTGGAGCGCAATGAATCACCCGGCAACAAAACCAGATCGGCTTCAATGCGTCCCTTGCCTATAATTTCAGATAATTTCTCGCCGCCTTTAATTGGCTTGAAACGCATCGGGTCTTCGCCACCTTCGCCAGTGTTGGATTTTCCCCCAATACGGTTCATTGCGATGGCCAAAGCGGTGTGCGCCTCTGTGGAAATAGACCCAAGCGACATTGCTCCAGTGGCAAAACGCTTGACGATTTCTTTTGCCGGCTCGACTTCTGCCAACGGCACTGGCGCGCCGGCTTGCTTGATTTCGAACAAGCCGCGCAACGTCTTCATGTGCTGAGTCTGGTCGTTAATCAGCTTCGCATATTCTTTGTACGCCTGCCCATTGTTGGAACGCGTGGCATGTTGCAGCTTGGCGATGACATCCGGCGTCCACATATGCTCTTCACCACGCACACGATAGGCATATTCACCCCCCGCTTCCAGCGCATTGGACAGCACCGGATCGTTGCCGAAAGCGGCTTGATGAATGCGCACCGCTTCCTCTGCCACCTCATGCAGGCCAATGCCTTCGATCTGGGTCGCCGTGCCGGTGAAATACTGCGACACAAAATCAGCGTTGAGGCCGATTGCCTCAAAAATCTGCCCGCCACAATAAGACTGATAAGTTGAGATGCCCATTTTGGACATTACCTTTAGCAGACCCTTGTTAACCGCCTTAATGAAACGCTTATTCGCATCCTTGCTCGATACACCAGCAGGTAAATAATCGCTCATGGCAGCAATAGTCTCGTACGCCAGCCACGGGCATACCGCCTCGGCGCCATAACCGGCAAGCAGCGCGAAGTGATGGGTTTCACGCACAGAACCGGAATCCACCACCAGTCCGGTGCTGGTGCGCAGCCCTTCGCGTACCAGATGATGGTGCACTCCCGCACAAGCCAGCAAAGCCGGAATCGCCACACGTTTACTTGAAACCGCACGGTCGGACAAAATCAGCACGTTGCAGCCATCCGCCACCGCCTGGTCGGCTGCGGCACTCAGCGCCTT
Organism: Candidatus Nitrotoga sp. 1052; assembly: GCF_927312905.1. Taxonomy (GTDB): domain Bacteria; phylum Pseudomonadota; class Gammaproteobacteria; order Burkholderiales; family Gallionellaceae; genus Nitrotoga. The sequence continues at coordinate 12,933 of NZ_CAKMHQ010000031.1, read as the reverse complement.
GATCGCGCCCTCGCAACCCGCCGCGCCCTGTGCCGCAGGATAAGTGATATCCAGCACCAGCGCCTTGTAACGTCCTTGAGTTAATGTGCTGATGTCGCGCAGCTTGGCCAAATCTTCATTGGACAGCACTGGCTGATGCACCTCAAGGCGCAGCGGCGGATCAGTCTCGTCGATACCGAGCAGATTGGGCTTTGGTCCAATAAACGAGGTAAGCGACATGACAATCTCTTCACGGATCGGATCGATTGGCGGATTAGTCACCTGAGCAAAAAGCTGCTTGAAATAGTTGTACAGCACCTTGTTTTTATCCGACAGCACAGGCAAGGTGGCATCATTGCCCATAGAGCCCGTTGCCTCTTCCCCTGCGGCAGCCATGGGCGCAAGAATGAATTTGATGTCTTCCTGCGAATAGCCAAATGCCTGCTGAGTATCCAGCAAGCTGGCGTCAGACAAGCTTTCCTTGGGTGTTTTCTTTTCGTCCACACTTGGCAGGTCGCCGAGGAAATAGCGTGATTTTTCAATCCATTCGCGATACGGTTTTGCGGTAGCGAGCTGCTGCTTCAATTCGGCGTCGTCTACGATGCGGCCGGCTTCCAAATCAATGAGAAACATCTTGCCCGGCTGCAGACGCCACTTTTTCACAATTTTTCCTTGCGGAATATCCAGCACACCCATTTCAGATGCCATCAGCACCAAGTCATCATCTGTAATCAGATAGCGCGCCGGACGCAGGCCGTTGCGATCCAGCGTCGCGCCGATCATGCGACCATCCGTGAAGGCCACGGCAGCGGGGCCATCCCACGGCTCCATCAATGCAGCATGGTATTCATAAAAAGCGCGGCGCTCTTCATCCATCAATGGATTGCCTGCCCAGGCTTCAGGGATCAGCAGCATCATCGCGTGCGGCAGCGAATAACCGCCTGCCACTAGCAGTTCCAGTGCATTATCAAAACAGGCAGAATCGGATTGGCCTTCCACAATTAACGGCCACAATTTTTCCAGATCTGCGCCTAGCAGCTTGGATGACATCGCCGCATGACGCGCTGTCATCCAGTTCACGTTACCGCGCAATGTGTTGATCTCGCCGTTGTGCGCAATCATACGGAATGGATGCGCCAGATCCCAAGAGGGGAAAGTATTGGTGGAAAAACGTTGATGTACCAGCGCCAATGCGCTGACCATAGTCTCATCTTGCAGGTCGAGATAATATTTGCCGACCTGATCGGCCAACAACATACCCTTGTATACCATAGTACGCGCAGAAAACGACGGTATATAGAAACCCCGCCCTTGCTCATTGGACAGGCCGCGCACAGCGTGTTCTGCGGTCTTGCGAATGACAAACAACTTACGCTCGAAGCTATCGGCGTCTATGCAATTCGTACCGCACCCAATGAATACCTGGCGTACCACTGGCTCAACCGCCTTAACGCTCTCGCCCAAGCTGCCGTTGTCCACCGGCACATCACGCCAGCCCAATAATAATTGTCCTTCCACAGCAATTTTGTCGGCAATCACCTGCTCGCAGGCGGAACGTGCCGCCGCATCGCGCGGCAGGAACAACATACCAACCCCATATTTGCCTGCCGTCGGCAGGGACATACCCTGTGCAGCGCACGAATTGCGCAGAAATGCATCTGGAATCTGGATAAGAATACCTGCGCCATCACCCGCCAAAGGGTCAGCGCCCACCGCGCCGCGGTGAGTAAGATTTTTCAGTATCTGCAGACCTTGACATATCATTTCATGGCTCTGCTTACCTTTGATATGTGCCACAAAGCCCACTCCGCACGCGTCGTGCTCATGGCGCGGGTCATACAAACCCTGCTGGACCGGCAACGAAGAATGACTCACACGTTGTTCCTCATTAAAAATCACTAACCCCAAAAAAAGTGGCGACACACATCGCCACAGTGCTATTTATACAATCTATGCCCACAAAAAATACAAGGCGAAAGGGCGGAAATATTACCTTGTCTCGGGACGAACAGCAACCTAGAACCTGTCTTAATATGAAATTCAGGCTAATGTGCATGGCAAAGATGCCGCCCCCGATAATAAAACTCGCCATGCCCGTTTCCCTCACCCCAACCCTCTCCCAGTGGGAGAGGGAGCAAACGAATTGCTGCGCGAGTTTCACGGAGAAGGCTCGAAGATACAGCACCCTGCGACATGTGTCGTGTTAGCGCCCCCCACTTAACTTTACCCATGCAACATTATTACCAGGGTTATCTAAAATCCGTATTTACCAACGTAAGCTGCGCAGCGACTTTTTGCCAAATTTTTGGCCCGCATATCAGACATATACGGCGCAGCGAAATTGTTTATATGGCTTGGATTTGGATAAATACTGAATTTTCAGAAGCTCTCGCCAGTTGATGATAAAATTACATTGTGGTTTGCAGTGGAGTTTTGTGTTGAAATTGCTGCTCAATTTTTAAAGATGCCTATACATAATATGCCGGGAAATCTCTTCGTCGTCAGTGCACCATCGGGTGCAGGAAAAACCAGCCTGGTCCGCGCGCTGCTGGCCAGCAATCAACAGGTTGACATGTCTGTTTCCTACACCACGCGAGCACCACGCCCAAGCGAGACCGAGGGGGAAGATTATCATTTTGTTAGCCGTGAAACTTTCTTGAATATGGCAGAACATGGTGATTTTTTAGAAAGCGCCGAGGTATATGGCAATCTCTATGGCACTTCACAATCCTGGATTGAAGCTGAAATTTTGAACGGGCGCGACATACTATTGGAAATTGATTGGCAGGGCGCGGCGCAAGTGCGACGCGCATTTCCAGATTGCATCAGCATCTTTATCCTGCCACCCTCTTTACAAGCACTGGAGGATCGCCTGCATGCGCGCGGACAAGATGACGTCAACGTGATCGCACAGCGTCTGCACGCCGCGAAAGAAGACATCGCCCATGTCGTAGAGTTTGACTATGTTATCATTAACGATAAGCTGGACGTTGCCTTGCAAGAGCTCAATGCTATCGTCGTTGCCGCAGGACTTCGCCGCGACAGACAGCTTGTACGCCAGCAAGCTTTAATCAATCAACTACAAGAAGGAGAAACCACACCATGGCCCGCGTAACGATAGACGACTGTTTGATTAACATCCCCAACCGATTTGAACTCACTTTGGCTGCCGCCTACCGCGCACGCCAGTTGGCCAATGGCGCCAGCTATCTAGTGGAAGAATGTAAAGACAAGCCCACTGTAATCGCCCTGCGCGAAATCAGCGAAGGCAAGGTTGGACTAGACATTCTTACTCGTGGAATAGCCTAAGCATCTCAGTTCCCAGTCATTCGCACTTGCAATTTTATTGCAACAATTTCAGCTGCAATAGATAAGCGATCTGAACAAATAAGGCCAAGAAAATAGGCTTGGGTCGCGCAAAGTTGATTTAATCGCTCCAATAAACTGCCAGTGTATTATGGAAATTAAAGCGTAATTACATCGCCCTTAACCATCTGGCTATAACTACCTCGCACTCGGGAAGTTGCCGCTAGTAGTACATTAATTACGGGTCAGATCTAATTCCTTAATTCTGGTGTATACCAATGCATCCCATTACTTACCCAAACTCACTATTCCCCGCTCTCACCTACATAAATCAATTGCTAGCTTGAGTCCGTAATGCGGGACTTATGCTGATCGAGCAGAACTGCGAAGCGGCACGAGCTTTCCTCCTCACTCACCAACACCGATGCTTTATAGCACCCCTCTTCCCTATGCTGCCAATGCTGCCGCTTACTTCGCGGCCATCGCGGATTTGCCTTGGGCGGTGTGGCTGGACAGCGGTGGGCTAGGACGTTACGACATCCTATGCGCACAACCCACTGCAACGCTGGTCACGCATGGCATAGTCACCGAAATCACAAATGCAACCGATGTGCAGCGTTTAACAGCAGATCCATTTGACCTCTTGCGCCAGCAATTGGGTGCACCCATCGCAGCAATACCGGGCATTCCCTTTATGGGCGGCGCATTAGGCTACTGGGGCTACGATCTGGCGCGCCGCCTGTTTACTTTGCCCGCACAGGCACAGGATACTGAACATCTGCCGGACATGATGGCTGGCATCTACGACTGGGCGATAGTGCTGGATCATCAGGAAAAGACTACACGTCTGGTATCACAACAACGCGAACACGCAACCGTGCAAGTGTTGCCGCAAATCCTTGCGCGATTGCAGCAAAACAGCAACGCGCCTCAGGGAAAATTCAAAGTACACGGCCGCATTCAGTCGAATTTTACCCGCGCGGGGTATAAATCCGCATTTGATATCATACAGCGCTACTTGCGCGCGGGCGATTGTTATCAAGTCAATTTGGCGCAGCGCTATGCAGCACATGCTTCCGGTGATTCGCTACCAGCATATCTCGAATTGCGCCGCCTGAGCCCGGCACCTTATTCCGCTTTTCTCAAATTTCCGCAGGCGCAAATTCTATGCGCCTCGCCGGAACGATTTTTGCAAGTAAAGCAGGGGCGCGTCGAAACCAATCCGATCAAAGGTACTCGCCCGCGTCACAACAATCCGCACGAGGATACGAAGATAGCGCAAGAATTGAGCCATAGCGACAAAGACCGTGCAGAAAATTTAATGATTGTTGATTTACTGCGTAACGACCTGGGCAAAAGTTGTATACCTGGTTCAGTGCAAGTACCCAAGCTGTTCGAACTGGAGAGCTTTGCCCAAGTACACCATCTAGTAAGTACCGTCACCGGGCAGCTTGCGCCGGGGCGCGATGCGCTGGCGTTGTTACGCGATTGTTTCCCCGGTGGCTCTGTAACTGGCGCGCCTAAACAACGCGCCATGCAAATCATCGAAGAATTAGAGCCGCATCGACGCGGGGTATATTGCGGTGCGATTGGTTATATCGGCTTCGACGGCAACATGGATAGCAACATCACTATCCGTACTTTGGTATTCGCCGATGGCGAAATCCGCTTTTGGGCGGGTGGCGGCATCGTAGCGGATTCTCACGCAGATGCTGAATATCAAGAGACCTTAGACAAAGCAGCAGCAATGCTGGAAGTCTTACAACACTATGGCGGCGAATATGAGCGAGACGCGTAACGCTCAGCAATTTGCTTTTATGCTCAAGCGTCATTAGTAACAATGGTCGAATAACATGATAAAAGCAGCGAGCTGCACCTGTTGGATTTATTCATCGGGAAAGTTTCGGGTAGAATGCGCGCTTCAAATTCAAACTTGTTAAAGGCGTCGCCATGTACAAAATTGCACCTAGCATTCTCTCCGCCAATTTCGCCAAGCTCGGTGAAGAAGTCATCAATGTCATCGCCTCCGGCGCGGACATTATCCACTTTGACGTGATGGACAACCATTACGTACCCAACCTGACCATTGGTCCGCTGGTGTGTTCTGCCATTCGTCCGATTACCCAAGCAGTAATCGACGTACACCTGATGGTCAAGCCGGTGGATCGTATCATCCCGGACTTCGCCAAAGCCGGCGCCAATATCATCTCCTTTCACCCGGAAGCGTCCGAGCACATCGACCGTACTCTCGGACTGATCAAGGAAAACGGCTGCAAGGCCGGGCTGGTATTCAATCCCGGCACACCATTGAGCTATCTCGACCATGTCATGGACAAAATCGACCTGATCCTGATTATGTCAGTGAACCCCGGCTTCGGCGGCCAGAAATTCATCCCCGACGCGCTGAACAAGCTACGCACCGCGCGCCAAAAGATTAATGAAAGCGGGCGCGACATCATGCTGGAAATCGACGGCGGCGTGAACACCAGCAACATTGCGGAAATTGCTGCGGCGGGTTGCGATACCTTCGTAGCTGGCTCCGCTGTGTATGGTGCAGGCAAGGACACTGACCCGCATCGCTATGATTCCATCATCGCCGCTCTGCGCGCCGAACTGGCCAAAGTAAACAAGTAATGATGCAAGCACGTTTCCCTCTAAGCATCTCCGCCATCCTCATAGATCTGGATGGCACGTTACTCCACACTGCACCGGAACTTGTGGCCTCCGCCAATCGCATGTTGCGTGACCTTGGCCGTCCTGCCGTGTCGCAAGACTTGCTGACAAGCTACATCGGCAACGGCGTCAGTTGGCTGGTGAAACGCGCGCTGACCGGCGACATGCATGCCGAGCCGGATACAAATCTATATGAACAGGCGCTGCCGATTTTCGAGCAGCACTACAATGAGTTGCTGTTGCAGAGCAAGCCGTTTGAGGGAGTGATTGCCGGACTGGATGCCATGCAGGCGGCGGGTTTCCGCCTAGGCTGCATTACCAACAAGGTAAAACGCTACACTGAGCCCCTGCTTGAGGGTTTAGGACTCGCACATTATTTCGAGATCGTGCTGTCCGGCGACAGCCTGCCGGAAAAAAAGCCACATCCGCTGCCTCTACTGCATGCCGCGAAGTATTTCGGCGTTCCGGTGGAGCAAGTGCTGCTGATCGGCGATTCACTCAATGACTCGGTTGCGGCGCGCGCCGCCGGCTGTCCAATAGTCTGCGTGCCCTACGGTTACAATCACGGCGAGCCAGTGGATAGACTTGATCTGGATGCTGTGATTGACACGCTGCCAGATGTGATAAAGCTGATAAAAAAAGCATGACCTGATGACACACGAGAATTTCAAAACCTGGAGAGAAACTACCGCATGGCGATGGTGATCACCACCCCGTTCGGCGTGGCTGCGCCCGTTTTAGTGCCGCCGTCTTCCCACTTTTTGAGTTAGGAACAATTCGTGTTGAAACCCATTTCAGAACAATCTTTCGATCAACTGGCCGAGCAAGGATATAACCGCATCCCTCTGGTAGCAGAGACCTTTGCTGATCTGGACACGCCACTGTCGCTTTATCTCAAACTCGCCAATAAACCTTATTCCTATTTGCTGGAATCAGTGCAGGGTGGCGAACGCTTCGGTCGGTATTCCTTCATCGGCCTGCCCGCCGATACCCGCATTACAGTGCGCGGCAAGCACATTATGCTAACCACTCCAACTAGCGAAACCGCCCAAAACGCGGACAATCCGCTGGACTTCATCAAGGACTACCAGTCGCGTTTCAAAGTCGCGCCGCTGCCCGGCCTGCCGCGCTTTACTGGCGGGTTAGCTGGTTATTTCGGCTATGACACCGTACGCTATATCGAGCCGCGTCTGGCCAAAACGCAAAAACAGGACGTGCTCGGCACGCCGGATATACTGCTAATGCTCACCGAGCAGCTGGCGGTAGTGGACAATCTGTCCGGCAAGCTTATCTTCATCGTATATGCCAATCCGGAACTGCCGAATGCGTATGCTCTGGCACGGCAGCGTCTGCAAGAACTGTCACAGTTGCTGCGCCAACCAGTTGAAATACCGCGTGCCCCGCAATTTCCCCCCCAGCAGGCCGTATCTGAGTTCGGTGAGGAAGCCTACAAACAGGCCGTAGAAAAGGCCAAGCGCTACATTTTCGATGGCGATATCATGCAAGTTGTGCCTTCGCAGCGCATAAGCCAGCCATTCCCTGCTTCACCGCTCAACCTTTACCGGGTGCTACGTTCCATTAATCCCTCACCTTACATGTTCTATTACGACATGGGTGACCACCAGGTGGTCGGCGCTTCGCCGGAAATTCTGGTGCGACTGGAAGGTGACAATGTGACCGTGCGCCCCATCGCCGGTACCCGTCCGCGCGGTAAGACACCGCAACAGGATGCCACGCTGGCGCAAGAACTTCTGGCCGACCCAAAGGAGCTGGCGGAACACCTGATGCTCATAGACCTCGGACGTAATGATGTTGGCCGCGTCGCGCAACAGGGCACGGTGAAGCTTACCGAAAAAATGGTGATTGAACGGTATTCGCATGTGATGCACATTGTGTCCAATGTCGAAGGCACGCTCAAACCGGGACTGGATGCAATTGCGGTATTGAAAGCCACCTTCCCGGCTGGCACGGTGAGCGGTGCGCCCAAAGTACGCGCGATGGAAATCATCGACGAACTAGAGCCTTCCAAGCGTGGCATCTATGCGGGCGCAGTCGGCTATCTTGGCTTCAACGGCGACATGGATCTTGCCATCGCCATCCGCACTGCAGTGGTCAAAGCAGGCATTCTCTATGTCCAATCCGGGGGTGGCTTGGTAGCCGACTCGGTACCGGCTAGCGAATGGACAGAAACCCAGAATAAAGCACGCGCCGTGCTACGTGCCGCTGAGATGGTACTGGCTGGACTGGATAATGCTGACGAAATAGGAATTGGCTTATAGCTTGCGCGGCAGAAACTCACGTTTTCAATAACAAAATTGGACTTGTGTTGCCCGGCGTCTAAATTTTGATATCCGCCACTACTGGCACATGATCTGATGGACGCTCCAACTTTCGTAGCGTACGGTCTATTGAACAGGCAGTGCAATTCGGTACCAGCGCTTCGCTCACCAAAATGTGGTCAATGCGCAATCCCATATTGCGGCGGAAGGCCATCATGCGATAATCCCACCAAGTATAGGATTTCTCCGGCTGCTCGAACAGGCGGAAACTATCGCGTAGCCCAAGTTGTTCAAGCGCTCTGAACGCCGCGCGCTCTGGCTCGCTCACCAGCACATTGCCTACCCATGCCTGAGGATCATGCACGTCACGGTCTTCGGGCGCAATGTTGTAATCGCCAAGCAGCACAAGCTTAGGATAGCGAACCAACTCGTCCTTTAACCACTTCTGCAAAGCAGTCAGCCACGCCAATTTGTATTGATATTTGTCTGAATCTACGCTCTGACCGTTCGGTACATAAACGCATACCACACGCACACCGTTTAGAGTGGCAGCAATCACACGCCTCTGCTCATCCGAAAAATTCGGCATGCCGACCATTACGTCGTCAGGCACAGTCTTGCTGATAATGGCAACACCGTTATAGGTCTTCTGCCCGCTGAACACAGCTTGGTAGCCAGCCTGTTGTAACTCTGCCAGGGGAAATTTACTGTCCTCTTGCTTGGTTTCCTGCAAACACAGCGCATCCGGCTGATTAACCGCCAGCCAGTCCAATGTATGAGGCAGACGCACCTTAAGCGAGTTCACATTCCAGGTCGCAATTTTCATACAGTTTTAAGTATATTTATTAAGTTGAAATTAATTTTCATACGCATATTGTATGGGGTTTTATGTGGGATATTGTCACGTGCATTGCAACACCTTGGTGCAATTTGCTCACTATAACGCCGCCGCAATTTCTCTGAAACTGTTCAACCCCGCCTCCAGGTTGTCGATGATTTCTAATGCCAGCTCATCCGGCTCGGGCAAGTTGTCCAGATCGGCAAGGCTCTTATCCTTCAACCAGAAAATATCCAGACTGGTTTTGTCGCGCGCGATGATTTGCTCATAACTGAATTTACGCCAACGGCCTTCCGGATTGTTCTGCTCGTTCCAGCTTTCCTTGCGCTCATGACGGTTTAGCGGGTTGTAGCAGGCAATGAACTCCTGCAAATCCTCGAAGCGTAGCGGCTTCTTTTTTAGCGTGTGGTGAATGTTGGTGCGGTAGTCGTAGTACCACACCGCCTTCGTCCACGGCTCTTTGCTCGCCGCGTGGTTGTCGAAGAACAGCACATTCGCCTTCACGCCGTTGGCGTAAAAAATGCCAGTGGGCAAGCGCAATATGGTGTGCAGCTCGGTAGTTTCCAGCAGCTTCTTGCGCACCGTCTCGCCCGCGCCGCCCTCGAATAACACGTTGTCCGGAACGACGACAGCAGCGCGTCCGGTGGTCTTGAGCATGGTGCGAATGTGTTGCACAAAATTGAGCTGCTTGTTGGAAGTCGTCGCCCAGAAATCCTGCCGGTTGTAAGTCAGATCATCCTTCTCCTGCTCGCCTTCATCATTCGTAAAGCTCATCGAGCTCTTTTTTCCGAAGGGCGGATTCGCCAGCACGTAGTCGTAGCGTTTGCCACTGTCAGCTACTAACGCATCGTTCGGCGACACCATGCTGTCGCCGTCGATTTCGCCAATGTTGTGCAAAAACATATTCATCAACGCCAGACGGCGCGTGCCCGCTACGATCTCGTTGCCGTGAAAAGTATCGTGTTTGAGAAAGGCCTTCTGCGTTTTGTCCAGCTGGTGTTCGTTCACCAGAAAATCATAGGCTGCCAGAAAGAAACCACCCGTGCCGCAGGCCGGATCAGCAATGGTCTTGTTCGGCTCCGGGCGCACACATTCCACCATCGCTTTGATCAGCGCACGTGGCGTGAAGTATTGCCCCGCACCGGACTTGGTGTCTTCCGCGTTTCGTTCCAGCAAGCCCTCGTAGATGTCGCCCTTCACATCCGCGCCCATCGTCACCCAGCTTGTCTCGTTCACCATGTCGATCAGGCGATACAGCTTGGCCGGGTCTTGAATCTTATTTTGCGCCTTAGTGAAAATCGTCCCCAGCATGCCGGGCTTGTTGCCCAGCTCGCGCAACAGCGTCACATAATGCACCTCCAGCTCTGCACCACGCTTGGCCTTCAGGCTTGGCCAGTTGTACTCAGCGGGTATGCTCACCTTGCGGTTATACGGCGGCTGGCTGTATTCGTCGGCCATTTTCAGAAAGATCAGATAAGTAAGCTGCTCCAGATAATCGCCATAGCTCACCCCGTCGTCGCGCAACGTGGTGCAAAAACTCCAGACTTTGGAAACGATAGATGCGGTTGCGTTCATGCTTTAGCCCTGAATCAAATTTTGTACATTTGTAGCGGTGTTGACGCAAAAAGTAGCGAACGATGTCTCCGGCATTCATGCCGGAGACATCATATAAGCAAATGTTTTATTACAACTTTCCCCATGGAAAATCGAGGCTGCTAAATCAAAGCTAGAATGTTTCTTGTAGCAATTGGTCAGCAACCTGCTGACCAATTCGATATTTGTTATTACCCTCTCTATTACCCTAACTAAAGGGTAATTACGCTTACCTATTTCTATGCCTCTTCTATGCGCTGTCTATACGCCCTGGCGTATAGACTACGATTTAATATAGAACGAATACCGCTTAATCCATTGTTTATTTATTATTTTTCAATCAAATAGGCGCTTCAAAAGTTTATACGCCTGATCCGGCGTTAAGTAGCAAAGTTCACGCGCTAACCGCCTCAATAATTTTCAATTTCAATGATTCGTTGTAATCGTCTTCTTCAATCAAGGAGCAGATCATTTCCCCGAGCAACCCTTTATCTATTTTTCCCTCTGCCACCCACACCACGATATTTTCCATACGCAGTATGAATGTCGTTACACAATAGTCGTAGCCATTTAACTGGAGAAAATAAGCGCCCAAACTAATACTGGCGCGCTTGTTGCCATCATTAAAGGCATGAAATTTATTGACCGAAAAAACCAAATGCGTCAATTTTTCATGGAAACCGGGGTAATACATATCGTTCTGGATATGATCCAAAACGCTTTCCAGTAAACCAATATCACGATTCCCGTGCAAGCCACCAGAAACTTCAATAATGTAGTCATGCACTTCAACCGCATGCTTTGCATCAAAATAAAAAATCTCGTCGTCCACGTTAGCGATCCTTCAAGCGCTTAAACACAGCCAACGTCTCTTCATCTTTTAAGCGCTCTTCCAGAGCCTTGCTGGTTTCTCCCAGAAAACGCTCAAAATCAGCCTGCGGTACAGCTTGAATATATGAGTGCAATTTATCGTGTAGCGCATCTCTGAAACACAAATCACGGCTAGCCATACGGGTGCGCGCATCGTGAATCAATGGCTGCAGAAACGGGTTGGTTTCGGCTTGCACAAAGAGTTCATCCGTCTCACTCCCTAAGAGCTTTCTGCCGAGTTCTTGCGCTCTCCGCTCGATTTGGCTGGCAATGCCATTTTCAAAGCTCGCAATTAGATTAAGCACCTCGGCATACATACTGTCACGCACGCTGTCGTTTTTGCCGAGCTTCAACACCTGCCGATATTCAGCGGCGTTCTCACGGAAAATAATTTGATAAATTTTGTTCGTGAAATGCGCATACTTAAACTGCCCAGCGTCAACATGGCGGTTTAATGCACTGGTGAACGACTCGCGATAACTAAATTCCTGATAAGCAGCAGGAAAAAAATCGGGGTCGCGTTGATTGATAAATTGCGTGTGTCCGCCAGCTTTTTCAGCCACCACATCCATGACAATATCCAGAATGCGCGAACGGATTTCTTTGGCGCGTTCACTCTCAGTCAACAGCATGGCGATGTTAAGCAAAGCGCGAAAGCTGAACACTCCCAAACTAGGCGCTTTGTCTCCGACATTCGTGTCGGAGACATCGGATAACCTATAGTTTTTTAACGTCTTTCCCCTTAGCACTTGATAGCCATTTCTACCCAGCTCATCCCCGTGCTGAGCAACATAACGTTCAATGGTGCGTTCATCCACCTCAAATAAACTCGCCAAGTCAGCCTTGGTAAAAACTGTCCGCCCTTCAAACTGTTTGCCGAAGAAAGCAAAATGAACCTCGATCTTCTCCAACGCATAATGGTTATTGAGAATGTTCTGCCGATGAATATCGGAGTTGGTCAGGTCTTTATTCATTTCGCTTGCCCCTCGATAAAGATTTTTTCGATTCGTGAGTGTGCCCCATTTTTTCCGTCTTGATGCGCGCCAGCAATGCCGAGGCGGGTTCGTCGTGAGGGTCTTGCGGCACCAGTTTGCCGGAAAAGGCTTTTTTCAGAATGGACTGGCGCAGGGCTTCAGATTGTCGCAATGAGGTGGTGATGGTTAGTTCGAGTTGGTCAACTTCAGACAATCTTGCAGCAAGGGTTTCAATAACTGCATCAGCTTCTACTCCTGAGCAAATAGGGACAGTTATTGAACGAATTCTATCTTGCCCAATGTTACGCATAGATTCTTGATTGCCAGTCGATAGCCGCATAATTTGAGTACGCCCAATTCGACTGCCTAGCAGACTGTCGGACTTCGAGTTTTGAGGCAGCGTAACATATTGTTTTTTATA
>NZ_CAKMHQ010000030.1 GCF_927312905.1 Candidatus Nitrotoga sp. 1052 | reverse complement strand
AGCTCGCCACCTAAATTCACTTACAAAAGTTGCACTTCAGAGTTGAATCCGCCTCAATAAAAAAGCCGGACTAGTCCGGCTTTTTTATTGATTATTTATTTTTATTACTTTGTTTCAACTTCAACAAGCTGGGATTCCGACGGCCGATCTAGCAACTCTATCAACGCCATTGGCGCATTGTCCCCTTTGCGAAAACCAAATTTCAAAATACGTGAATAACCTCCATTGCGAGTTGCATAACGTGGGCCGAGCTCATCGAACAATTTAGTTACCATTTCGCGGTCGCGCAGCCGCGCAAATGCCAAGCGGCGGTTAGCCAAACTAGGATTCTTACCCAGAGTCAAGATCGGCTCAGCTACACGACGTAGTTCCTTTGCCTTAGGCAGCGTGGTCTTTATAACCTCATGACGCAGCAAAGAAGCTATCATATTGCGCAGCATTGCCAAACGATGACTGCTGGTACGATTAAGTTTTCTTAGTCCTAAACGGTGACGCATAATTATCCTTTCTTACTTCTCAATAGTCACTGGCCAATTTTCCAATTTCATTCCCAATGATAGACCATGCTCAGCCAGCACCTGCTTAATTTCGTTCAAAGATTTACGGCCCAAGTTAGGGGTACGTAGCAAATCATTTTCAGTGTTCTGAATTAAATCCCCAACATAATGAATACTTTGTGCCTTAAGACAATTGGATGAACGCGGAGTCAGCTCCAAATCGTCTACTGGGCGCAACAACATCGGATCAACCTTAGGAGTTTGTGGTTTCTCAACAGGCGCTGGCGTGCCTTCCAATGCAGCAAATACTGAAAACTGTTCAACTAATATACGGGCCGCATAACGAATAGCTTCTTCAGGATCAATGGCACCATTAGTTTCAATTTCCATTATCAGCTTGTCCAAATCAGTACGCTGCTCTACACGCGCACTTTCAACCGCATAGCTTACACGGCTCACTGGGCTAAAAGATGCATCAAGAGCGATATGCCCAACTGCGCGATTTTCAATTGGTGCCTGACGCGCAATGGCTGATACGTAGCCCCGACCTTGCTCGACCTTAATTTCCATGTCTATCTTGCCGCCCGCAGTCAGGTGGGCGATGACGTGAGAAGGATTAATCACCTCAGTGTCAGCATCGACGATGATATCACCTGCCGTCACCACGCCCACACCTTCTTTCTTAAGAGTCAGCATCGCTACATTAGTATTATGAAGCTTAAGCACTACTCCCTTTAAGTTAAGCAAGATTTCTACTACATCTTCCTGCACGCCATCAATAGAGGAGTATTCATGTAGCACGCTAGCAATCTTGACCTCGGTGGGAGCATAGCCCGGCATGGAAGACAATAGTATGCGGCGCAGGGCATTGCCAAGTGTATGCCCGTAGCCACGTTCAAAAGGCTCCATCACAATTTTAGCCTGCATGCTGGAAACTCTTTGCACTTCGATAATGCGGGGTTTCAGAAAATCATTGTTATGCATAACCGACTCCGCATGAATTACTTGGAATACAACTCGACAATAAGATGCTCGTTAATAGAAGCAGGCAACTCTGAACGTTGAGGCTTAGACTTATATGTACCCTTCATAGCCTTAGTATCAACCTCAACCCATTCTGGGAAACCGCGTTGCTCGGCTGCCTGCAATGCCGCTTTAACGCGCAACTGCATCTTGGCGTTGTCTGCTATCTCGACCACATCACCGGTACGAACCTGATAGGACGGAATATTGACACGCTTGCCATTCACCAAGATACCATTGTGGCGGACTACTTGACGTGCTTCAGAACGTGATGCACCGAAACCCATGCGGTAGGACACATTATCTAGGCGTGATTCCAGCAACTGCAATAAATTTTCACCTGTGATGCCGCGCTGTATTTCTGCAGAGCGATAGGTCAAACGAAACTGGTGCTCGAGCATGCCATAAATACGACGAACTTTTTGTTTTTCGCGCAACTGGCCGCCGTAATCAGACAGACGGGTATTTTTCTTTTGCCCGTGCTGGCCTGGTGGATAAGCACGACGCTCAACCCCACATTTGTCGGTAAAACATTTTTCGCCCTTCAGAAACAGTTTTTCGCCTTCACGACGGCACTGACGGCACTTTGGATCAAGATTTCTAGCCAAGGCTATCTCCTAAGATTAGATACGACGCTTTTTTGGCGGACGGCAACCATTGTGCGGAACTGGCGTAATGTCAGAAATGCTGGTGATTTTAAAACCTGCCGCATTTAAAGCGCGCACTGCCGATTCACGACCAGGGCCGGGACCTTTTATGCGCACCTCAAGGTTCTTTACGCCACATTCTTGGGCTGCTTTACTGGCAGTCTCACCAGCAATTTGCGCTGCAAACGGCGTGCTTTTACGCGAGCCTTTAAAACCATTGCTGCCACTAGTAGACCAAGCCAAGGCATTCCCTTGACGGTCGGTAATTGTCACAATAGTATTGTTAAAAGAAGCATGCACATGGGCGATACCCTCGGCTACGTTCTTTTTGACTTTCTTGCGCACTCGCGTGTTTGTTTTAGCCATGCTCAAATCCTCTCGAAAATTACTTCTTGGCGCCAGCAACAGACTTGCGCGGACCCTTGCGAGTGCGAGCATTAGTGCGTGTCCGCTGTCCTCGCACTGGCAAACCACGGCGATGACGCAAACCGCGATAACAACCCAGGTCCATCAACCTCTTTATATTCATCGAGATTTCTCGACGTAAATCACCTTCCACCGTAAATTTGGCGACCTCATCGCGCAACTTATCCATTTCCGCATCAGCGAGATCTTTTATTTTGGTGGCGGCATTTACTCCGACAGCGGCGCAAATTTTACGCGCCCGAGTGTTACCGACACCATAGATCGCGGTCAAAGCGATTACAGTGTGTTGGTGATTTGGAATGTTTACCCCTGCAATACGAGCCATGCAACTACCCTATCGTTTAAAAAGGCATTAAAAAATTACCACTTGAGAGAGAGGCTTGCCTCACCCTCACTTAGCCCTGGCGTTGCTTGTGGCGTGCATCACTACTACAGATCACGCGTACCACCCCTTTACGCCGTACAATTTTACAATTACGACAAACTTTTTTTACCGATGCTTGCACTTTCATTTCTATCTCCTCAGTACTTATACGCAACAACTACTTGGCGCGAAACGTAATGCGCCCTTTGGTCAAGTCATAAGGTGTCAGTTCAACTGTAACCTTATCTCCAGGCAAAATACGAATATAGTGCATACGCATCTTACCGGATATATGACCCAACACAATATGACCATTTTCAAGTTTCACACGAAATGTTGCATTGGGAAGAGATTCTACAACCTCCCCCTGCATTTGCATCGCATCTTCCTTGGCCATCAGCGAATCAATCCACCCTTAAAATTTGCCTTCTTTAACAAGCTTTCATACTGATGCGTCATCAGATAGGATTGAACTTGTGCCATAAAATCCATAGTCACCACCACCATAATTAACAACGAGGTACCGCCAAAGTAGAATGGCACGTTCCACTTTACAACCAGAAACTCCGGCAACAAGCATACCAGCGTCACATACACCGCGCCAACCAAAGTCAAGCGCAGCATAATGTTTTCAATGTATCGTGCAGTCAGATCGCCCGGACGAATCCCAGGCAAAAAAGCTCCACTTTTCTTGAGATTCTCTGCCGTTTCTTTTGGATTGAAGACCAGTGCAGTATAAAAAAAACAGAAGAAAATGATTGCCGCCGCATACAGCATTACATATATCGGCTGACCAGGCGACAGCATATCACTGATATCCTTCAACCAAGTCAATCCTTGACCGCTAGCAGACCAGCCAGCTAAAGTCGCCGGGAATAAAATAATGCTTGAGGCAAAAATCGGCGGAATCACGCCAGCCATATTCACCTTCAATGGCAAATGCGAACTTTGACCGCCATAAACTTTATTTCCCACCTGTCGCTTGGCGTAATTGACGAGAATTTTTCTCTGACCGCGCTCAACAAAAACAACCAACGCAGTTATTCCAATCGAACCAAATAGCAACAATAACACAAGCGGTATGGAGAACGCACCGGTACGCGCTAGCTCCAGGGTACTACCAATTGCGTTAGGCAATCCAGCAGCAATACCAGCAAAAATAATCAGAGATATACCATTTCCCAAGCCACGCTCAGTAATTTGTTCCCCCAACCACATTAAAAACATTGTGCCAGATAACAAGGTAATTACCGTAGTCATCTGAAACATCATCCCTGGATGCAACACCAACCCAGCTTGTGATTGCAGTGCCACAGACATGCCAAAAGCTTGGAAAAGAGCTAGCGCCAATGTGCCATAGCGAGTGTACTGAGTAATCTTACGACGCCCCGCCTCGCCCTCTTTCTTCAACTGTTCCAGATGCGGCACTGCATGTGTGGCCAGCTGCATGATAATGGAAGCGGATATGTATGGCATGATACCCAGCGCAAGAATCGTAAAGCGCGAGAGAGCACCGCCAGAAAACATATTAAACATGCCTAAAATGCCGCTCTTTTGCGAATTGAACAAATCGGCCAGCACCACAGGGTCTATACCCGGCACCGGTATATGCGCTCCTATACGGTAAACTACCAATGCACCCAACAAAAACCATAAACGGCGGCCAAGATCGCCATATTTTCCATTATTTAAACGCTTTTTAGCCACCGCATTCACAGAGCCCACCATTACTCTGCAATGCTACCGCCAGCAGCTTGAACTGCAGCACGCGCACCTTTGGTAAGTAACAAACCTTGTAATTTCACAGAACGCTTGATCTCGCCAGACATCACTACCTTAGCGACCAGTGCTGCAGCAGGCACAACACCAGCTTGCTTCAATGCCAACAAATCAATAACGTCAACTGCCATTTTTTCCAAGTCGGATAAGCGGACTTGAGCGCTGTCATAACGAGTCAAAGAAATAAAACCACGCTTAGGTAAACGACGTTGCAGCGGCATCTGACCACCTTCAAAACCAACCTTATGAAAACCACCAGAACGCGATTTTTGACCTTTATGACCACGGCCACAAGTTTTGCCCAGGCCACAACCAATACCACGTCCAACGCGACGCTTAACGTGAGTAGAACCTTCTGCGGGTTTAATTTTATTGAGTTGCATTTATGCCTCGCACTTAACCAAGTAATAAACCTTATTAATCATGCCCCGTACAGCTGGCGTATCTTCCACTATGACGGTATGATTCAGACGGCGCAGACCTAGTCCGCGCACACACGCACGATGCGATTCTTTGGTACCGATCACGCTTTTAACCAGAGTTACGTGAAGCTTTCCCGCTGTTACTTTTACTTTCTGTTGAGACTGTTCCATTACCTTACCCCTGAATTTCTTCTATGCTCATACCACGCTTGGCAGCAATTTCAGACGGAGAATTGATAGCCTGCAGCCCATTCAGAGTTGCGCGCACTACGTTGTATGGGTTACTCGAACCAATACATTTAGCCAATACGTTATGCACACCTACTGCCTCGAACACAGCACGCATTGCGCCACCAGCAATAATTCCAGTCCCTTCTGATGCAGGCTGCATGTACACCTTTGCAGCGCCGTGACGGCCAATCACCGTATGATGCAGAGTGCCTTTATTTAAATTAACATTTATCATTTTTCGACGTGCCTCTTCCATCGATTTTTGCACGGCAACCGGCACCTCTTTAGATTTTCCCTTGCCCATACCAATACGACCATCACCATCTCCAACCACAGTTAGCGCGGCAAATCCCATAATGCGACCCCCCTTCACCACCTTGGTTACACGATTGATCGAAATCATCTTCTCGATAAGACCATCACCACGATCTTCCGATTGTTGCATTCTACCCTGCGCTTTAGCCATCATTCACCTCAAGTTAAAACTTCAAGCCATGCTCACGTGCCGCAGCAGCAAGAGCCTTTACGCGACCGTGATATTTATAGCCAGAACGGTCGAAAGCAACTTCGGCAATACCAGCGCTTCTGGCTTTTTCAGCAATACGCTTTCCCACCAGCATGGCCGCAGCGATATTGCCCCCATTAGCAAACTCTTTTCGTACCTCCGCCTCTAAAGTGGAAGCACTCGCTAACACTTTGCTGCCGCAAGCAGAAATAACCTGAGCGTAAATGTGCAGATTGCTGCGACGTATCGCCAAACGAATCGACTTTTGACCAGCTATTTTGGCACGCGTTTTACGAGCCCTGCGCTGACGCGCATCATTCTTGATAAACATTATCCGCCTCAATTATTTTTTCTTAGTTTCTTTCAACTTCACCACCTCTTCGGCATAACGAACCCCCTTACCCTTGTAGGGCTCAGGTTCACGGAACGCGCGAATCTCAGCGGCGACTTGACCGACCTGTTGTTTATTTGTGCTCTTTAATACAACTTCAGTTTGAGTCGGCGTCGAAACTGTCACACCAACAGGGACCTTATAAACCACAGGGTGGGAAAAACCAAGAGTCAGATTAAGAGTATCACCAGTAGCTTGAGCACGATAACCAACGCCAACCAAGGTCAGTTTGCGCTCGAAACCCTTGGTCACACCTTGTACCATATTAGCAATCAGTGCACGTATAGTGCCAGACATAGCATCCGCTTTCGCAGATTCATTACTAGCTTTACACAGCAACTCCTCGCCCTCACGCTGCACAACAACATCGTTGCTCAGCACTTGTTTCATTGTTCCCAACGGGCCTTTAACAGAAACCTCATTGGGAATCAGTGTCACTTCGACACCAGCAGGCAAAGCTATAGGATTTTTAGCGACTCTAGACATAATTACCCCGTTACGCGACTATACACAACACTTCGCCACCAATTCCGTTTGCACGTGCTTTGCGGTCAGTCATCAACCCTTTTGAGGTAGACACAATGGCAATACCCAAGCCGTTCATGACGTTAGGTATATCATCGCAACCTTTGTACATGCGCAGACCAGGACGACTTACTCGCTGAATCTTTTCAATCACCGGTCGTCCTGCATAATATTTCAGGCCAATTTCCAACGTAGGCTTACCACCTACGCCAGAAACATTATACCCTTCTACATAACCCTCATCCTGCAGCACTTGGGCAATCGCCACCTTTAGCTTGGAAGAAGGCATCTTTACATTTATTTTTTCCGCCATCTGAGCATTTCTAATTCGCGTCAGCATATCGGAGATCGGGTCACTCATACTCATAGATTCACTCCTACCAGCTTGCCTTGATTACACCAGGGACCTCGCCGCGCATTACAAATTCGCGCAACTTGATACGACCCAGACCAAACTTGCTGAAAACACCACGCGGACGTCCAGTTAGCGAGCAACGATTACGCAAGCGCACAGGACTAGCGTTTCGCGGAAGAGCCTGCAGCTTCTGGCGCGCAACATGACGATCCTCATCACTTAATTTAGCGTTAATGATTGTTGCCAACAGCTCAGAACGCTTAATGGAGTATTTTTTTACAATGTCGCGACGTTTTTGTTCGCGATTAATGACAGCTGCTTTAGCCATTTTGCCCTCAGTTCTTCAACGGAAATTTGAAAGCCAAGAGAAGCGCACGCGCCTCATCATCGGTCTTCGCACTAGTAGTAATAGTAATATTCATGCCACGCAATGCATCAATTTTGTCATACTCAATCTCCGGGAAGATGATCTGCTCCTTGATACCCATATTGTAATTGCCACGACCATCGAAAGCTTTCCCTGAAATACCACGAAAATCGCGTATACGTGGGATAGCCACTGTTACCAAGCGATCCAGGAACTCATACATGCGTGCTTTACGCAAGGTAACCTTGCACCCGACAGGATAGTTTTCACGAATCTTAAAACCTGCAATAGACTTCTTGGATTTAGTCACCACCGGCTTTTGACCAGCAATTTTCTGCATATCGCCAACAGCATGCTCCATTACTTTCTTGTCTGCGACCGCCTCACCCACACCCATATTTAGAGTGATCTTTTCTATGCGCGGCACTTCCATTATGGACTTGTAGCCAAACTGCTTCATCAGCTCTGGAGCTACCGTAGCTTTGTAAAAATCATATAGACGAGCCATGCCATTCCCCCTTTACGCGCCAATCACTTCGCCACTTGACTTAAAGACGCGCATTTTGCGACCATCTTCTAGCACTTTAATACCCACACGATCAGCCTTTTTTGACGTCGCGTTGTAAATAGCAACATTTGAGGCATGGATCGATATCTCCATGGCCACGATACCACCCGCCAATCCCTTTACGGGATTGGGCTTTTGATGTTTTTTAACCATATTAACGCCACTTACCAGCAAACGATCACCAAGCACACGCAGCACACTGCCACGACTACCTCTGTCTTTTCCAGCAATGACAATCACATCATCATTTTTTTTAATCTTGCGCATGACTCTTCCTTAGGCTGCGTTATATCGTCACTTACAATAATTCCCGCCGTTTACAGAACCTCAGGGGCGAGTGACACAATTTTCATGAATCGCTCAGTACGCAATTCACGCGTAACCGGGCCAAAGATTCGAGTACCGATCGGCTCAAGCTTCGCATTCAGCAGAACCGCGGCATTACCATCAAACTTTATCAAAGATCCATCTGGACGACGCACACCCTTTGCAGTACGCACCACCACGGCACTGTATACCTCACCCTTCTTCACGCGGGAACGTGGTGCAGCATCTCTTATGCTAACCTTAATTACATCCCCAATGGCCGCATATCGACACTTGGAACCACCCAGCACTTTGATGCACATAACAGAACGTGCGCCAGTATTGTCGGCTACGCTCAAAACAGATTGCATTTGTATCATAATTTATACTCCAACTTTATCCGCATGACGGCGGCCAGTCTTGGAACCCGTTCGGGTTAGGTCGCCGCAACCAAAGCAGCAATGAAACGAAGCTTTACAGTATATGCAAGATTACCAAATAACACAAGCATAAAATGCAATTAAAATTGCTCATTTAGCTATAAAATAAATTAAACCGCTTGAGATTTTTCGACCAGCTTGGTCACACGCCAACTCTTGGTTTTAGCCAGTGGACGGCATTCTTCTATAGCAACTAAATCACCCTGATGAAACTCATTTTTTTCATCATGCGCGTGGTATTTTTTCGATACACGCAATACCTTGCCCAGCAGCGAGTGCTTAATCTTGCGCTCAACCAGTACGGTAACCGTTTTGTCCATCTTATCGCTTACAACCATGCCAGTCAGTGTTCGTTTTAAATTTGTTGTACTCATTGTTGAGCACCCTTTTCAGTCAATATGGTTTTCACGCGAGCAATGTCACGACGCATCTTGAGAAGCTGGCTATTATTACTCAACTGCTGTGTTGCCACCTGCATACGCAAGCCGAACTGCGCTTTGGTCAAGGATAGCAACTCTTGATCTAGATCCGTTATGGATTTCACTCTTAACTCTTTTGCTTTCATTATTATGCCCCTACCTGTCTAATTACAAACGTCGTGGCAATAGGCAACTTAGCAGAAGCCAAACGGAACGCTTCACGCGCTATTATCTCGTCAACGCCATCCATTTCATACAGCATTTTGCCAGGCTGAATTTCAGCAACATAATACTCCGGATTACCCTTTCCATTACCCATACGCACTTCAGCAGGCTTTTGCGAAATCGGCTTGTCAGGAAAAATTCGAATCCAAATACGTCCACCACGCTTAATATGGCGCGTCATGGCGCGCCGCGCTGCCTCTATCTGGCGTGCCGTTAGGCGACCACGGGCAATGGCCTTGAGACCAAATTCACCAAAGCTAACCTTATTGCCTCGTGTCGCAATGCCGGTATTACGCCCCTTTTGCTCCTTGCGATATTTTCTTCTAGCTGGCTGTAGCATGTTTTGCCCCCGACTTTCTTACTCTTTTTTCAGGTTCAGATGCTATCGGCACGGATACTTCTTCCACTCCAGTATGATCACCCTTGTAAACCCAAACCTTTACGCCAATAATGCCATAAGTAGTTTTAGCCTCAGCGGTGCCATAATCAATATTAGCACGCAGAGTATGCAATGGCACACGCCCTTCGCGATACCACTTAGTTCGCGCAATTTCGATTCCATTAAGGCGGCCAGCACTCATAATCTTGATGCCCTGAGCACCCAGACGCATCGCATTCTGCATAGCCCGTTTCATGGCACGACGGAACATGATGCGCTTTTCCAACTGCGAGGTAATGCTTTCCGCAATCAGCTGAGCATCAATTTCGGGCTTACGCACTTCCTCAATGTTTAGTGCGACATCGGGCAACCCCATGCGTTTTCTCAGTTCAGCCCGCAGGGCTTCAATATCTTCACCCTTCTTGCCGATCACTACACCAGGCCGAGCAGTATAAATTGTAATTTTAGCATTCTTGGCCGGCCGTTCAATGACGATCTTGGATACACCCGCACCGAAAAGTTTTTTCTTTAGGTAATCACGTACTTCAATATCCTTAAGAAGCATTCCGGCAAAATTCTTGCTGTTAGCGTACCACTTTGAAGTCCAGTTTTTCTGAACGCTCAATCGGAAACCGATTGGATGAATTTTCTGTCCCATATCTGCTTTAGCTCCCGACGATAATCGTAATGTGACAGGTCTGCTTTTCGATGCTATTGCCTCGTCCCTTGGCGCGAGCCGACGTCCTCTTCAGCGAGGCTCCTTTATCTACATAGATAGTAGCGACCTTTAGATCGTCAATGTCAGCACCATCATTGTGCTCAGCATTAGCGATTGCAGACTCCAAGCCCTTTTTAATAATCGCAGCAGCCTTTTTTGGACTAAAAGCTAGTGTATTTAAGGCCTTATTAACTGGCAAGCCACGAATCTGATCAGCCACCAAACGGCCCTTCTGAGCCGACAGGCGAACACCCTTTACTACTGAGATTGTGTTCATCATGCCTCCTTATTTTTTCTTGACCACTGCTTTTTTGTCAGCAGCGTGCCCTTTGAAAGTGCGGGTCAACGAGAATTCACCAAGCTTGTGTCCCACCATGTTCTCGGAGATATACACAGGAATATGCTGCTTGCCGTTATGCACAGCAATGGTCAAACCGACAAATTCAGGCAAGACCGTAGACCGACGTGACCAAGTTTTCACCGGTCGCTTATCACTGCTGGCGCGAACAGCTTCAATTTTTTTTACTAAGTAAGCGTCGACGAATGGACCTTTTTTAATGGAACGTGCCATATTTTTACCCCTTAAGTCTGAAAGCGGCGGCGAACTATCATGCCGCTGGTGCGCTTGTTGCGACGTGTACGAAAGCCCTTAGCTGGCACACCCCATGGACTGACCGGGTTGCGACCAGCAGCAGTCTTTCCTTCACCACCTCCATGCGGGTGATCGACAGGATTCATCGCCACACCACGCACGGTCGGCCGCACTCCCCGCCAACGCATCGCGCCAGCCTTACCGATAGAACGCAAGCTGTGCTCAGCATTACCCACTTCACCAATAGTAGCCTTACAATCCACATGAACTTTACGAATTTCGCCGGAACGCAAACGTAATTGCGCGTACCCACCCTCGCGAGCCAACAGTTGCACTGAAGCACCCGCCGAACGTGCCAACTGCGCACCCTTACCTGGCATCATTTCGATGCAGTGTATAGTCGAACCTACAGGAATATTGCGCAACGGCAAGGCATTCCCCGCCTTAATTGGAGCTTCTGAACCGCTCACCAATTGAGCGCCCACCGTCACACCCTTAGGGGCGATTATGTAACGGCGCTCACCATCGGCGTAGCATAAGAGCGCCACATGCGCGCTACGGTTCGGGTCATATTCCAAATGCTCAACAGTAGCCGAAACACTATCTTTATCACGCTTAAAATCAACTATACGATAATTCTTTTTATGCCCGCCACCCATATGACGGACGGTGATATGTCCATTATGGTTACGACCAGCCGTTCTGTTCTTTTTTTCCAGCAACGGAGCATGGGGTTTCCCCTTATGCAGATCACTATTGACCACACGCACAACAGCGCGTCGCCCCGGAGAACTTGGTTTAAGTTTGATCAGTGCCATAATTTATCCTTGCTCACTCTCAGCAAAATTGATTTTCTGACCAGGCGCGAGGCATACATATGCCTTCTTCCAATTCTTCCGCCGGCCCATGAACTTGCCGAAACGTTTTTGCTTACCCTTGACAAGGGCAACTTGAACGCTCTCGACATCCACCTTGAACATCAACTCGACAGCAGCTTTAATTTCTGGCTTCGTAGCAGTAGAGTCCACACGAAAGATTACTTGCTCGTATTTCTCAGCGACATATGTAGCCTTTTCTGATATCTGAGGTGCTTGCAAAACATTCATCAAGCGCTCTTGGCTGAATTTTTGGTTACTCATGTCAGCATCTCCTCAATTTTCCTCATAGCATCGAGCGTCACAAGTACTTTTGGGAAACGCACCAAACTAACTGGATCCGCCAGACGAGCTTCTAACACAAGCACATTTGGCAAATTACGCGAAGATAGATATAGATTATCATCAATATCACTGACAATAATCAGTACACGGCTTGAATCAAAACCCATATCCAGCATTTTCTGCGCTAATAACTTTGTCTTTGGCGCCTCAAGTGTCAGGTTATCTACCACCGTCAAACGATTCTCGCGCACCAGCTGCGAAAAAATAGAAGCCAAGCCAGCGCGGTACATCTTGCGGTTAACCTTCTGAGTGTAATTTTCGTCCGGACTGTTCGGAAAAATTTTACCGCCGCCACGCCACAATGGGCTAGATGCCATACCAGCACGGGCACGGCCAGTGCCTTTTTGCGCCCAAGGCTTACGCGTGCTCTTCGCAATTTCGCTACGGCCTTTTTGCTTGCTATTGCCAAAACGAGCATTGGCCTGATATGCGATCACCACCTGATGAATCAGCGCCTCGTTGTATTCGCGACCAAACAGCTCATCGGAGGCTGACATACTGGCGCTCACCAAGCCTTTACCATCAATAACCTTAAGTTCCATTATGCGCCCGCCTTTACTGCTGGACGCACAACAACGTCCCCGCCCTTTGAGCCAGGAACAGCACCCATTATCAACAATAGTTGACGATCGATGTCGATGCGGACTATTTTGAGGTTTTGCACAGTACGCTGCACATCACCAAGATGCCCAGCCATGCGCTTACCTGGAAACACGCGCCCCGGATCTTGCGCCATACCAATAGAACCAGGCACATTGTGAGATTTGGAATTACCGTGCGTGGCACGACCAGAACTAAAATGGTGACGTTTGATTACACCGCTAAATCCCTTACCCAGAGTAACACCAGTCACGTCCACTTTCTGGCCAACTTTAAATAGATCTACGCTCAGCACACCACCCGCCTGCAGACCGCTCAATTCATCAGGGGTCGCAGTAAATTCTTTTTGCACACTACCCGCCACCACGCCCGCTTTAGCAAAATGGCCTGCCGCCGCTTTCGTTACACGACTTGCACGTCGCACACCATACGCAATTTGCACTGCGCTATAGCCATCGGTATTAAAGGTTTTAATCTGGGTAATGCGATTATTGGACACGTCCAACACTGTTACCGGCAGAGATATTCCGTCGTCGGTAAAAATGCGGGTCATGCCAATCTTTCGACCGACAAGTCCTAAGCTCATTTTTATATCCTTCTTAAGGGGCTGACTACAATTGGCCAGCCGATCCATTTACTACAACTACTGTAATTTAATCACGACATCCACGCCCGCAGGCAAGTCCAACTTCATTAGCGCATCTACGGTTTTCTCGGTCGGGTCAACAATGTCCAGCATACGCAGATGTGTGCGAATCTCAAATTGATCGCGCGAGGTCTTATTGACGTGCGGAGAACGCAAAACGTCAAAACGCTCAATTTTAGTAGGTAGAGGAATTGGACCTTTTACCACCGCTCCAGTGCGCTTCGCAGTCTCTACGATACGAGATGCGGACTGATCAATCAGACGATAATCAAATGCTTTCAGGCGTATGCGGATATTCTGACTTTTCATAAATTTTTACTCTACTTTTTTGTAGCTATTGCCGCAACTGCGGATTAACAAACTATTATACAATAATTTGACATCTTATTGCACGTACTATTACTCAATCACCTTAGCTACCACACCGGCACCAACGGTGCGACCACCTTCACGTATCGCGAAACGCAGACCTTCTTCCATCGCGATTGGCGCAATCAAGTTCACCGTCACCGACACGTTGTCTCCCGGCATCACCATTTCAGTGCCAGCCGGCAGTTCAACCGCACCCGTTACGTCGGTAGTTCGGAAGTAGAATTGCGGACGGTAGCCTTGGAAGAATGGGGTGTGACGACCACCTTCGTCTTTGCTGAGAACGTAGATTTCGGCTGAAAATTTGGTATGCGGGGTAATGGAGCCAGGCTTGGCCAGAACTTGACCTCGTTCGACTTCTTCACGCTTGGTGCCACGTAACAGTATCCCAACGTTATCGCCAGCCTGACCTTGGTCGAGCAGCTTGCGGAACATTTCCACGCCGGTACAGATGGTTTTAATAGTGGGCTTGAGGCCGATGATTTCAATTTCTTCGCCCACTTTGACGACGCCACGCTCCACCCGGCCAGTCACCACGGTGCCACGGCCGGAGATGGAGAAGACGTCTTCGACGGGCATCAGGAAGGCGCCGTCCATGACGCGCATAGGCTGAGGTATGTAGGCATCAAGCGCCTCGGCCAAACGAAAGATGGAAGGTTCGCCAATTTCGGACTGGTCACCCTGCAAGGCCTTGAGCGCACTACCAATGATAATCGGGGTATCGTCACCAGGAAAGTCGTATTTGGTAAGAAGTTCACGCACTTCCATTTCGACCAGCTCGAGCAGCTCAGGGTCATCCACCATGTCGGCCTTATTCATGTAGACGATGATGTAGGGTACGCCCACTTGACGCGCCAACAGAATATGTTCTCGCGTTTGCGGCATGGGGCCATCGGCGGCAGACACTACCAAGATAGCGCCGTCCATCTGCGCAGCACCGGTAATCATGTTTTTAATGTAATCCGCATGACCAGGACAGTCTACGTGGGCGTAGTGACGGCCAGCCGTTTCATACTCGACGTGAGCGGTGTTAATGGTGATGCCGCGCGCCTTTTCTTCCGGCGCTGCGTCAATCTGGTCATAGGCTTTAGCCTCGCCGCCAAATTTCTTGGACAGCACTGTGGTAATCGCTGCAGTCAGGGTGGTTTTGCCATGATCAACGTGACCAATCGTGCCTACATTTATGTGCGGCTTGGTACGCTCAAATTTACTCTTTGCCATGATTTAAAGTTCCTTGATTATTTGACGGTTCATGAGTTATCTTGAAACTATTTCCTACTACTCATCACCGCTTCAGCCACATTTTTTGGCGCTTCGGTGTAATGCTTAAATTCCATTGTGTATGTAGCCCGACCTTGGGTTGCGGAACGCAACGCAGTTGAATAACCGAACATCTCTGCCAAAGGAACTTCGGCCTTCACGATCTTTCCACCGCCGATCATGTCTTCCATACCTTGAACCATACCGCGACGGGATGACAAATCACCCATTACCGTGCCTGTGTAATCTTCTGGGGTTTCCACCTCAACCGACATCATCGGCTCAAGCAGCACCGGGCTTGCCTTACGCATACCGTCTTTGAAGCCCATAGAAGCAGCCATCTTAAATGCGTTTTCATTGGAGTCTACATCGTGGTAAGAGCCATCAAACAGGGTAACTTTAATATCCACCACGGGGAAGCCCGCCAACACACCATTCGGCAATGTATCTTCCAATCCTTTTTTTACTGCCGGGATAAATTCTCGCGGAACCGACCCACCCTTAATGGCATCCACAAATTCAAAGCCCTTGCCCGTTTCATTTGGCTCAATTTTTAGCCATACATGGCCAAATTGGCCGCGTCCACCCGATTGCTTAACGAACTTGCCCTCAACTTCAACCATCTTACGTATCGCTTCGCGGTAAGCAACTTGCGGCGCGCCAACATTCGCCTCCACGCTGAATTCACGCTTCATGCGCTCAACCAAAACTTCCAAGTGCAGCTCACCCATACCAGAAATGATGGTTTGACCGGACTCCAAGTCAGTATGTACGCGGAAAGACGGATCCTCTTTCGCCAAGCGATTCAGCGCCATGCCCATCTTTTCTTGGTCGACCTTAGTCTTCGGCTCAACAGCAATATGAATTACCGGCTCAGGGAATATCATGCGCTCCAACGTAATCACATTGGCCGGATCACACAAAGTCTCTCCCGTAGTCGCTTCTTTTAAGCCCACCGCAGCAGCTATATCACCTGCAAAAACCTCTTTGATCTCTTCTCGCTCGTTAGCATGCATCAACAAGATACGGCCAATGCGTTCTTTCTTGCCCTTGATCGGATTGTAAACTGTATCGCCCGCTTTCAACTGACCAGAATACACGCGGAAGAAAATCAACTGCCCCACAAATGGGTCGGTCATGATTTTAAACGCCAACGCAGAAAACGGCTCATCGTCATTTGCCTTACGTTCTCCCATCGCCCCATTTTCCAACTCACCCTTAACTGGCGGAATGTCAGTCGGTGCAGGCAGATAGTCGACCACCGCATCCAGCATGGCCTGCACGCCCTTGTTTTTGAAGGCAGAACCACATAACATCGGCACTATTTCACTGGCAATTGTACGGATGCGCAAGCATTGCTTAATCTCAACTTCGGACAAGTCACCTTCCTCGAGATACTTGTTCATCATCTCTTCGGTTGCCTCGGCAGCACTCTCTACCATCTTCGCACGCCACTCTTGCGCTACCGCAAGCAGATTGGCGGGAATATCACGCAACTCAAACTTCATACCCTGAGAAGCCTCATCCCAGTAAATCGCCTTCATCCGCACTAAGTCAATTACACCCTCGAACTTTTCCTCTGCGCCAATCGGTAATTGAATCGGCACCACATTGGCACGCAAGCGAGCACGCATTTGTTCGTACACATTAAAGAAATTCGCACCAGAGCGATCCATCTTATTAACAAAGGCCAAACGCGGCACACCATACTTATTGGCTTGCCGCCACACTGTTTCGGACTGCGGCTGTACACCACCCACAGCGCAATACACCATGCATGCACCATCCAGCACGCGCATTGATCGCTCAACTTCAATAGTGAAGTCAACGTGCCCCGGCGTATCAATGATGTTAATACGATGCTCAGGCAAGGTGGAGTCCATACCCTTCCAGTAACAAGTCGTCGCAGCCGAAGTAATGGTAATACCCCGCTCCTGCTCCTGCTCCATCCAGTCCATCACAGCGGCGCCATCATGTACTTCGCCGATCTTGTGCGATACACCCGTGTAAAACAATACACGCTCAGTGGTCGTAGTTTTACCCGCGTCTATATGTGCGCTAATGCCGATATTTCGATATCGCTCGATTAATGTTTTCCGTGCCACAATAATTACCTAACTTATAAAACTTTCAGAAACAGCAGAAAAACCTCTAGAAACGGAAGTGCGAAAAGGCTTTATTCGCCTCAGCCATGCGGTGAACTTCTTCACGCTTTTTAACTGCGCCACCACGACTTTCTGACGCATCGAGCAATTCGCCCGCCAACCGCATACCCATGGATTTTTCACCACGCTTGCGTGCAAAATCTTTTAGCCAGCGCATGGCCAACGCCATTCGGCGCGAAGGACGAACTTCAACGGGAACCTGATAGTTAGCCCCCCCGACGCGACGGCTCTTTACCTCAACCTGAGGTTTGACATTGGTCAACGCAAGATTGAACACCTCGATCGGATCTTTACCGCTTTTCTTAACGATTTGCTCCAAAGCGCCATAAAGAATGCGCTCGGCAACAGATTTTTTACCAGCGGTCATCAAAACATTAACGAACTTGGAAAGATCTTGGTTGCCATATTTTGGATCCGGCAGGATTTCGCGCTTTGGAACTTCTCTACGTCTTGGCATATCTTAAACCTCATGTTAACTGGCTAATTCAAAAAACTGGCTAATTCTTAAATACTGGCTTGGCAATAATTTAAGCCTTTTTGGGACGCTTGGCACCATACTTAGAACGAGACTGCTTACGATCTTTTACTCCAGCGGTATCCAAACTACCCCGTACCATGTGGTAACGAACACCGGGCAAATCCTTTACACGGCCTCCACGTATAAGTACCACCGAGTGCTCCTGCAAATTGTGGCCTTCACCACCAATGTATGAGATAACCTCAAAGCCATTAGTCAGACGAACCTTGGCAACCTTACGTAAGGCAGAGTTTGGCTTCTTTGGTGTTGTAGTATATACACGAGTACACACTCCCCGTTTTTGGGGACTCCCACCCAGAGCGGGAACTTTGCTTTTTATAGGTTCGGCAACACGAGGCTTGCGCACTAATTGGTTGATGGTTGGCATTATCTAAATTTTCCTAAAAATTCTTATGTATCAACAATATGAAAAAACAGCCGCCTAAACTATGCTACTTCCTCCAGTCGTGGGCGGACAAAAAGACCGCGCATTCTATTGAGGATTACCCAACCTGTCAAGCAAGCTGGTTATCTTGTGTTTCTGCGGCTTGCTCTCCTTCGCTCAACACTGTCGCTGACATACCCAACCCGAGCCGCTGCTTACGCCGCGCGGCATGATAGGCTAAGCCAGTGCCAGCCGGGATCAAGCGGCCCACAATGACGTTCTCCTTCAGCCCACGCAGCTCGTCTCTCTTGCCCATAATCGCAGCTTCGGTCAGCACGCGCGTGGTTTCCTGAAAGGATGCCGCAGAGATAAACGAATCAGTGGACAATGAAGCCTTGGTGATTCCCAGCAGCATATATTCATAGGTTGCCGGCTGCTTGCCTTCTTTCTCAACACGTTCATTCTCTTGCAACAAATCTGCACGCTCCACCTGCTCTTTGGGAATGAACTTAGTATCACCTTCATCCACAATCTGTACTCGGCGCAACATTTGGCGCACTATCACTTCGATATGCCTGTCGTTAATCTTAACGCCCTGCAGGCGATACACATCCTGCACTTCGTCGGCAATGTAACGCGCCAGCGCTGCCACGCCCAGCAAGCGCAAAATGTCATGCGGATCGCGCGGACCATCCACAATCATTTCGCCTTGGGTTACCATTTGTCCATCGTGCACTAGTACATGTTTGTCCTTAGTGATCAGAAATTCATGCGCCACACCTTCCATATCAGTGATAACCAAACGTTGCTTACCCTTGGTATCCTTGCCGAACGACGCTGTTCCGGTAACTTCCGCTAACATACCGGCATTCTTAGGCGAACGAGCCTCAAAAAGTTCCGCAACACGCGGAAGACCTCCAGTAATATCACGTGTCTTGCTGCTTTCCTGCGGAATACGTGCCAGCACCTCACCCACGCCAACATGCTGACCATCTTCTACAGTGATGATACAACCCGTCTGAAAGGTCACCGAAATTGGTAATTCGGTACCGGCAATCTTAATCTCGTGCCCTTCCTCGTCGAGCAAGCGTACCAATGGCCGTAGCACGCCCTTGCCTTGCGTACCAGC
This sequence comes from Candidatus Nitrotoga sp. 1052, assembly GCF_927312905.1. Classification (GTDB taxonomy): domain Bacteria; phylum Pseudomonadota; class Gammaproteobacteria; order Burkholderiales; family Gallionellaceae; genus Nitrotoga. The sequence goes on along the minus strand of NZ_CAKMHQ010000030.1, from coordinate 61,945 downwards.
AAGCTTAGGATCCACCACAAGAGTGGATAATCCGGTTACTTCATCAATCTCCCTGGTAACGGTAACGCCCTCTTTTACATTTTCAAAGCGCGCCCGACCGGCATATTCGGTAATAATCGGACGCGTATGCGGATCCCATGTAGCCAGCACTTCGCCTGCACGAACTGGGCTGCCTTCACGCACAGTCAACATCGCGCCGTATGGCACCTTGTGACGCTCGCGCTCGCGTCCATGATCATCGGTGACCATTATTTCGCCACTACGCGCTACCACCACTAACTCACCTCGAGTATTGCTGACGGTACGCATGTTCGTGCTGTACTTCACCTGACCATTTGACTTACCTTCGACCTGACTAGCCACCACGGTACGCGATGCCGCACCACCGATGTGGAAGGTACGCATGGTTAATTGGGTACCTGGCTCGCCGATTGACTGCGCAGCAATTACGCCAACTGCCTCACCTACCGTCACAGGGCCACCTCGACCTAAGTCGCGACCATAACATTTGACGCACAAACCATAGCGAGTTTCACATGTCAGGGGCGTCCGCACATGAACTTCGTCGACACCCAACGACTCAATGTTTTCCACCATATCTTCATCCAGCAGAGTGCCCGCTTCATATAGAGTTTCGCTGCTTTCAGGATTGACGATATCCTTGCTAGCAACGCGACCCAGTATTCGCTCACGCAATGCTTCAATCACCTCGCCACCTTCAACCAATGCCTTCAATGCGGCACCGTTGCTGGTACCACAATCTTCCTCAGCCACCACTAAATCTTGGGTCACATCTACCAGACGACGCGTTAGGTAACCAGAGTTCGCTGTCTTCAATGCAGTATCAGCCAAACCTTTTCGCGCACCATGGGTGGAAATAAAGTATTGCAGCATATTCAGCCCCTCGCGAAAGTTAGCGGTAATCGGGGTTTCAATGATTGAACCATCTGGCTTGGCCATCAGACCGCGCATGCCTGCTAACTGACGAATCTGAGCCGCAGAACCGCGCGCACCAGAATCTGCCATCATATAGATGGAATTGAAAGACTCCTGCATCACTACTTTGCCTTTTTTATCAGCAAGCTGTTTGCCGCTGGCACGGTCTATCACCGGCTCGCTACCCAACTGATCCATCATAGCCTTAGCTACCAGATCACCAGTGCGGCCCCAGATGTCGACCACCTTATTGTAACGTTCGCCCTGGGTCACCAAACCGGATGTGTATTGCACGTCAATCTCACGAACCTCTTTTCCCGCCGCGTCAATTAACTCATTTTTTTGCGGTGGCACCAGCATGTCATCCAAGCAAATTGAAATACCGGCGCGGGTAGCATAAGTAAAGCCGGTGGTCATTAACTTGTCAGCCATAATCACGGTGTTGCGCAAACCACAACGGCTGAAGCTGGTGTTAATCAGACGAGAGATCTCTTTCTTCTTTAATGCTTTATTGACCAAGCTGAACGGCAGACCGGGTGGCAAAATATCTGACAGAATGGCACGTCCCACGGTAGTTTCATAGCGTGTACGCTTTTCCTGACGCTCATTTTTTTCATCAAAATAAATTTCTTTAATGCGCACCACCACCTTGGCATGCAGATCAACATAACCAGACTCATAGGCACGTAGCGCTTCAGACACGTCAGCGAACAACGCACCCTCGCCCAGCGCACCGATTTTTTCGCGCGTCATATAGTACAACCCCAGCACGATATCCTGCGACGGAACAATGATAGGCTCGCCATTGGCAGGCGACAACACGTTATTGGAGGCCAGCATCAAGGTGCGGCATTCCATCTGCGCTTCCAGTGACAGCGGCACGTGCACTGCCATCTGATCACCGTCAAAATCGGCGTTGAATGCCGTACAAACTAATGGATGTAACTGGATCGCTTTGCCTTCAATCAGTATTGGTTCGAACGCCTGAATGCCGAGACGATGCAGTGTAGGCGCTCGATTCAGCAGCACCGGATGTTCACGGATGACATCTTCCAGGATGTCCCACACAACCGGCTCTTCCGCTTCCACCATGCGCTTGCCCGCCTTTATCGTTGTGGCTAGCCCGAGAACTTCCAGTTTATGGAAAATGAATGGCTTGAATAGCTCCAGCGCCATTTTTTTGGGCAAGCCGCACTGATGCAATTTCAGTTGCGGACCCACCACAATTACGGAGCGACCGGAATAATCTACGCGCTTGCCTAGCAAATTCTGACGGAAACGGCCGCCTTTGCCTTTGATCATGTCAGCCAATGACTTCAGCGGACGCTTGTTAGCACCAGTCATTGCCTTGCCGCGACGGCCATTGTCCAGCAGCGAATCAATTGATTCCTGAAGCATACGTTTCTCGTTGCGCACAATAATTTCCGGCGCCTTCAACTCCAAAAGGCGTTTCAAACGGTTATTTCGGTTAATTACACGACGATACAAATCATTCAGATCAGAAGTCGCAAAGCGTCCGCCATCTAGCGGCACTAGGGGACGTAGTTCTGGCGGCAACACTGGCAGCACCAACATAATCATCCACTCTGGTTTGATGCCCGAGACCAGAAATGCCTCAAGGATCTTCAACCGCTTCGCATACTTCTTGATTTTTGTCTCGGAGCTGGTTGCTTCAAGATCAGCGCGCAGCTTTTCCACCTCAGCTGGCACATCCAGTGCGTGCAATAGAGCGCGTATGCCTTCTGCCCCCATTACTGCTGAAAACTCATCGCCGTACTCTTCCAGCTTGGCCAGATAATCATCTTCAGATAGCAATTGAGCGCGTTCGAGCGTGGACATCCCAGGATCGGTCACTACGTAAGCCTCGAAATAGAGTACGCGTTCTATGTCGCGTAACGTCATATCCAGCACCATTCCCAAGCGCGACGGTAACGATTTTAAGAACCAAATATGTGCCACCGGACTTGCCAGCTCAATATGGCCCATGCGTTCGCGGCGCACTTTAGATAGCGTTACTTCCACACCGCATTTCTCGCAGATCACCCCACGATGTTTCAGACGCTTATACTTGCCGCACAAGCACTCATAGTCCTTGGTCGGGCCAAAAATCTTGGCGCAAAACAAACCATCGCGCTCCGGCTTGAAGGTTCGGTAGTTAATGGTTTCCGGCTTCTTCACTTCGCCGTAGGACCAAGAACGGATTTTCTCCGGTGAGGCCAGCCCGATCTTGATTGCGTCGAACTCCTCCTTCTGCGTTACTTGCCTGAACAAATCCAGCAATGCTTTCATATGTAACTCCTAAATATTCGGCAGCAATGTAGGGTGCGCCCGGCGCACCAATCTTGAGCGGTACGCCGAGCGCACCGCCCCCTACTCTCGATGACGAACAAGATCGATATCAATGCCCAAGGAGCGGATTTCCTTGGTTAGTACATTGAACGACTCCGGCATGCCGGCATCAATCTTGTGATCGCCCTTGACAATGCTTTCGTAAATTTTGGTGCGTCCAGCTACGTCATCTGATTTGACCGTAAGCATTTCCTGCAGCGTGTAGGCTGCGCCATACGCTTCCAGCGCCCACACTTCCATTTCACCGAAACGCTGGCCGCCGAACTGTGCTTTGCCGCCCAGCGGTTGCTGTGTTACCAAGCTGTACGGACCAGTGGAACGCGCGTGCATCTTGTCATCCACCAAGTGGTTCAGCTTCAGCACATGCATATAACCAACTGTAACCGACCGGTCAAATGCAACTCCAGTTCGCCCATCGTATAGGGTTATCTGGCCAGAACGCGGTAAGTCTGCTAGCTCTAACATGTCCTTAATTTCATCTTCATTCGCGCCATCGAACACTGGCGTGGCGAAAGGCACACCGCCGCTCAAGTTACGGCATAGGTCTAGCACTTCCTCATCACTGAACGCAGCAATCTCCGCAGCCTGTTCATGCATATAAATCTTACCGAGGAATGTTCGTATTTTTTCAATCTTAGCTTGCGATTCCAGCATCTTGCCGATCTTCTGCCCCAAGCCCTTGGCTGCCCAACCCAGATGAGTTTCCAATATCTGCCCCACATTCATACGCGATGGAACACCAAGTGGGTTCAGCACGATGTCAACTGGCGTGCCATCCGCCATGTAAGGCATGTCTTCTACCGGCACAATACGTGACACCACACCTTTATTACCATGACGACCAGCCATCTTGTCGCCAGGCTGCAAACGGCGTTTCACCGCCACATACACCTTAACCATCTTCTGCACACCAACTTGCAGTTCGTCACCTTGAGTCAAATTGCGCTTCTTTAATTCGAATGCCGCATCGAATTCCAAACGCTTCTGCGCCAAACCCTCTTTGACCTGCTCCAGTTGCGATGCGGTATCTTCGTTACCGAGACGTATGTCGAACCACTGATAACGCTCCAAGCCAGTCAGATAATCCTTGGTCAGCTTGGTCCCCTTAGCCAGCTTCTTTGGCCCTCCATTAGCCACCTTGCCTAATAACAGCTTACCCAGACGGGTGAATACATCGGCTTCAACGATGCGCATTTGATCAGCCAAATCTTTCTTGTAACGTTTCAATTCGTCATCGATAATCTGTTGCGCGCGCTGATCACGCTGCAATCCCTCTCGCGTAAACACCTGCACATCTATCACTGTCCCGGAAATACCCGCCTGCACGCGCAAACTGGTGTCCTTAACATCGGATGCTTTTTCGCCAAAAATAGCACGCAGCAGTTTCTCTTCCGGTGTTAGTTGAGTTTCACCTTTGGGCGTGACTTTACCAACCAGAACGTCACCGACTCCAACTTCCGCGCCGATGTGCACAATGCCGCACTCATCCAAACGCGCCATTTGCCCCTCGGACAAATTAGGAATGTCACGAGTAATTTCTTCCGAGCCAAGCTTGGTATCGCGCGCTACCACGGTGAGCTCTTCGATATGAATAGAGGTGAAGCGATCTTCCGACACCACGCGCTCGGAAATCAGAATCGAGTCCTCGTAGTTGTAGCCATTCCAAGGCATGAACGCCACCAGCATATTCTGGCCCAGAGCCAGCTCGCCCATATCGGTGGACGCGCCGTCGGCGATCACGTCGTAACGCGCAATCACGTCCCCCATTTTAACCAGCGGACGCTGGTTAATATTGGTATTCTGATTGGAACGGGTGTACTTGGTCAGATTATATATATCCACGCCGACTTCGCCGTGCGTAGTTTCATCGTCATTAACGCGCACCACAATACGACCTGCATCCACGTAATCTATTCGCCCGCCACGCCATGCCTGCACTGTGGTGCCAGAATCCACTGCCACAGTGCGTTCGACTCCAGTTCCAACCAACGCTTTCTCTGCACGCAAACAAGGTACAGCTTGGCGCTGCATATTGGCACCCATTAAAGCTCGATTTGCATCGTCATGCTCCAAAAAAGGTATCAGCGCCGCTGCCACCGACACCACTTGAGCAGGTGCCACATCCATGTATTCAATGCGATCCGGCGAAGCCAGCACAAACTCATTGTGCTGCCGGGATGAAATCACGTCATTGGTAAATTTTCCCTTACTGTCTAGCTCAGCGTTGGCCTGAGCAATGGTGAACTTGCCTTCCTCAATCGCAGACAAATATTTAACTTCATCAGTCGCCTTACCCTTAGCCACCTGACGATATGGGGTTTCAATAAAACCATAATTATTGATGCGCGCATATAGCGCCAACGAGTTGATCAAGCCGATATTCGGACCCTCTGGCGTCTCAATCGGGCACAAACGACCATAATGTGTCGGGTGTACATCACGCACCTCGAAGCCAGCACGTTCACGAGTCAATCCACCAGGGCCAAGAGCAGAAATGCGGCGTTTGTGCGTCACTTCGGATAAGGGGTTAGTCTGATCCATGAATTGCGACAACTGGCTGGAGCCGAAAAACTCCTTGACCGCCGCAGAAATTGGTTTTGCATTAATCAAGTCATGCGGCATCAGATTGTCCGCTTCGGCCTGACCCAAACGCTCCTTCACCGCACGTTCGACGCGTGCCAACCCAGTGCGAAACTGGTTTTCAGCCAGCTCACCTACAGCGCGCACACGCCGGTTGCCGAGATGATCAATATCGTCAATTTCGCCACGACCATTGCGCAACTCGACCATAATTTTTATTACCGCCACGATATCTTCATTAGATAGCGTGACTGACCCTGTCAGCTCATCCGAACCGATACGACGGTTGAATTTCATACGCCCCACAACCGACAAGTTATAGCGCTCTTCAGAAAAGAACAGGCCGTTAAAGAGATTTTCCACCGCGTCCTCTGTAGGCGGCTCTCCAGGACGAATCATGCGATAGATAGCAACTCGCGCTGTCCACTGGTCGGTGGTCTCATCAGCACGCAGAGTCTGCGAAATGTAGCCGCCTTGATCCAGATTATTGGTGTATAACGTGCGAATTTTTTTCTCTCCCGCCGCCTGCAACTTAGCCAGCAGTGTTTCAGTGATCTCATCGTTGGCATTGGCGATAATTTCGCCGCTATCCTTATCTATCACGTTATGCGCTAACACGCGCTCGAACAGGAAATCCTCCCCTACCGCCAACTTGTCAATGCCAGCTTCCTGAATTTCACGTATATGGCGCACAGTGATGCGCTTGCCACCGGCCACGATCACCTTGCCACTCTTGTCCAGGATATCAAAGCGTGCGACTTCACCGCGCAGCCGTTCTGGCACAACCTCAAATTGGATGCCTTTTTTACCAAAGTGAAATGTATCGAACTCAAAAAACGCCGCAAGTATCTGCTCAGGTGTATAACCCAATGATTTCAATAGAATAGTGACCGGCATTTTGCGACGACGATCTATACGGAAATAGACATAATCCTTAGCATCGAACTCAAAATCCAGCCATGAACCGCGATAGGGAATAATGCGTGCGGAAAATAGCAGCTTGCCTGAGCTATGCGTCTTGCCGCGGTCATGCTCAAAGAACACGCCAGGTGAACGATGCAATTGCGAAACGATAACGCGCTCGGTGCCATTAATGACGAATGAACCAGTATTGGTCATTAGGGGTATTTCTCCCATGTATACTTCTTGCTCTTTCACTTCCTTCACGACGGTCGGTTTGGATACCTCCTTATCGAATAAGGTCAGGCGCACACGAGCACGTATCGGGGAAGCATAAGTCAAACCGCGTTGCTGGCACTCCTTCACATCGAAGGGTGGCGTACCCAAGTTGTAGCTAACAAAGTCAAGACGTGCATATTTATTATGGCTCTCAATCGGAAAAATCGAATGGAATGCTGCCTGCAAGCCATCATTGATGCGCTGGTCAGGCAATTGGTTAGCCTGAAGAAAAGCACTGTAGGATTCTAGTTGCGTGGACAGCAAAAATGGTATCGGCAAAGCACCAATACGTTTCGCAAAACTTTTACGAATACGTTTTTTTTCAGTAAAAGAATAACTCATGATATCTCCACGACCGAGGGAAAGGACAATGAACAAAAAGCGTTTTGTAGCTTGCTGTCCGTTATCTTCTTAAAACGGCAAAAGGCTGGCGGGCATCCGTCAGCCTTTCGACGCGTACAATAATTACTTAATTTCAGCAGTTGCGCCAGCCTCGATCAATTGCTTCAGGATAGCGTCAGCATCAGCCTTGTTCACCCCTTCTTTCACTGCCTTCGGTGCTCCGTCCACCAAATCCTTAGCTTCTTTCAGCCCAAGACCGGTAATCGCGCGAACCACTTTAATCACGTTCACCTTGCTGGCACCCGCAGAACTTAATATCACACTGAATTCTGTTTGCTCAACTGCGGCAGCAGCAGCAGCGACTGGTGCAGCAACTGCCGCAGCAGCAGCGGACACACCAAATTTTTCTTCCATTTCCTTGATCAGTGCAGACAACTCCAACACGGTCATTTGTGCAATTGCGTCCAGAATGTCAGCCTTATTAACAGCCATGTTGCTCTCCTAATGTTAATTCAAAAAGTTTGATAAGAGCGTTAAGCGGCAGCCGTTTCGGCTTCCTTCTTATCGCGGATAGCAGCCAAGCCACGCACGAAAGTGCTGGTTGCAGCATTCATGGTCGCCATCAAACGTGCGATCAACTCATTCCGGCTCGGGATAGCAGCCAGCACAGCGACCTGCTCCGCAGACATCAAAGAACCAACCATTGCGCCTGCCTTGATTACTAGCTTGCCGTTCGTCTTGGCAAATTCATGCACTATTTTTGCTGCCGCGACGGGGTCGGCGCTAATACTATATGCTAATGGACCAACCATTTTTTCCGCCAAAGCTTCAAATGGAGTGCCATGCACAGCGCGGCGCGCCAATGTGTTTTTTAGCACGCGAAAGTACACCCCAGATTTGCGCGCAGTTGCACGCAATTTAGTAATGTCGCTAACTGCAATGCCGCGGTGCTCTACCAAGACAATAGTCTGAGCCTGCATCACTTGTGCGTTAACTTCAGCTACTATTGCTTGTTTTTCTTGCAGATTAAGACCCAAATCATTCTCCATCTTCAATTGAATCACCAAACCGAAGCTCGACGATCCATCGTTAACAACCGCGTCCTTAAGCTAGGAAACAACATCTCTCCTGCTCGTGGGCACACCATCTACGTAGGCGTCAGGGAACTGCGAGCAGAAATAATGATATTGCTGCCGCCATACAATGCCCCTTCATTAAACCCTATCGGATACCTACGGTCTTTGACAATCTGCCAATATGCCAGCAGTTCAAAGCCTGTAAACAACATGACAAACTAATCAATCATGCCGCACAATTTGTAATTGCACCACTCCTCAGCTTTCAATTGCCATAGAAAACAGCTGTCACTTTTTCATAGCTTAGAGAAAGGGTAAAAGGAATTATCCTGCCAAACTGGCCTGCTCAATGCGAATACCCACACCCATAGTACTGGAGACAGACACCTTCTTTAGGTATACGCCCTTGGCAGCAGCTGGCCTGGCCTTGTTTAAGGCATCGACCAGCGCCAACAAATTTTCACGCAGCGCTTCTGGCGTGAACGAAGCACGTCCAATGGTGCACTGCACAACGCCATTCTTGTCGGTACGGTACTGCACCTGACCAGCCTTGGCATTCCTCACGGCACCAGCCACATCAACGGAAACCGTACCCACTTTAGGGTTAGGCATCAAGCCACGCGGACCAAGAATCTGACCTAATTGACCAACGATGCGCATAGCATCAGGAGAGGCTATCACCACATCGAAATCCATATTGCCGGCCTTGATACTTTCCGCCAAGTCTTCGAAGCCTACCACATCCGCACCAGCAGACTTGGCTTCTTCAGCCTTAGCACCTTGAGCGAACACAGCGATGCGCACAGTCTTGCCAGTTCCCTTAGGTAACACCACAGCGCCACGCACCAATTGATCGGACTTGCGTGCATCTATGCCCAAATTGATTGCGATGTCGATAGACTCATCGAACTTGGCCTTAGCAGTTTCTTTTGCCAGATTCAGCGCCTCATTCATCGCATACAGCTTGTTACGGTCAACTTTAGCAACCAGCGCCTTATAACGCTTAGAAATATGTGCCATGTTATACGCCCTCCACAACAATACCCATACTGCGCGCGCTACCGGCAATAGTGCGCACCGCCGCATCCATGTCGGTGGCGGTCAGATCGGGCATCTTGGTTGTTGCAATTTCTTCTGCCTGTTTACGAGTCAACTTGCCAACCTTGTCTGTATGCGGCTTAGGACTACCCTTTTGCACACCAGCAGCCTTCTTAATCAGAATGGTCGCAGGCGGAGTCTTCATAATAAAAGTAAAACTTTTGTCCGCATAAGCTGTAATAACCACCGGGATTGGCAATCCCGGTTCTACGCCCTGAGTCTGTGCGTTAAAAGCCTTGCAAAACTCCATGATATTCAGCCCACGCTGGCCTAGCGCCGGACCGATAGGCGGACTGGGGTTTGCCTTACCGGCAGGAACTTGCAACTTGATAAAACCTATGATTTTCTTTGCCACAACACTCTCCCTATGGGTTCAAGCGAACGCTATTGCGCTCTCCCCGATTAATACAGAAAGGAGAAAGAAGAACAGGAGAAGGGTGCCTGCAATCGGCCCTCCCTTCTCCATTCATCTTTAACCCTCCGCCCTAAGCTTTTTCAACTTGACCGAAATCCAACTCCACAGGTGTTGAGCGGCCAAAAATAGTCACCGCTACCCGCAACTTGTTCTTATCATAATTGACGTTTTCCACCATACCGTGGAAATCAGTGAATGGACCATCCTTGACACGCACCGCTTCACCCACTTCAAATAATACCTTGGGTCTCGGCTTTTCCACCCCGGTCTGCATCTGGTGCATTATATTTTGCACTTCTTTTTCGCTAATGGGAGTAGGTTTCATTGCCGAACCACCCAAAAATCCAGTAACCTTGGGTGTACTCTTAACGAGATGCCAGCTTTCGTCGGTCATTTCCATCTCTACCAGCACATAGCCCGGGAAGAATTTACGCTCGCTAATGCTCTTCTGGCCCGACTTCAGTTCCACAACCTCTTCCACCGGCACCAATATCTGGCCGAACTGATCTTCCAAACCCGCGCGTTGAATGCGCTCCGGCAATGCACGCTGCACGTATTTTTCAAACTGTGAGTACGTATGAACCACATACCAACGCTTGGACATTATTCACGCCCCATTAATTTATTAACCACCAACAACAAGCTGGCATCAACTGCCCACAAAAATAGTGCCATTACAACCGCGAACAGTAACACCACTCCTGTCGTCTGCACCGTTTCTTTACGCGACGGCCATACCACGCGCTTTGCTTCCGCTACAGATTCTGTACCGAACGCGAATAGACGCTTGCCCGGTTCGGTCGTCCAAACTACAGCAGCAGCCAACGAAAACCCAAACAATATCGCTGCAAGCTTTACCACCGCAGCGCTTTCGTGCAAAGCATAAAACCCAGCAATGCCCGCCGCAACGAACATAAACGCGACAACCAATTTAATTTTATCCGCCATGCGCAATCTGTCCGTCTTTCCTGATAATTTAACTGGCAGGCCAGGAGGGTTTCGAACCCCCAACCCTCGGTTTTGGAGACCGATACTCTACCAATTGAGCTACTGGCCTAATTTTTTAAATGGGAATTGCAAACCAATCAAGGTGAAGAATCCGCATTTGAACACCTCCCCACCCCTTTTGCCGCCGCTACTCAATCACCTTAGCTACCACACCGGCACCAACGGTGCGACCACCTTCACGTATCGCGAAACGCAGACCTTCTTCCATCGCGATTGGCGCAATCAAGTTCACCGTCACCGACACGTTGTCTCCCGGCATCACCATTTCAGTGCCAGCCGGCAGTTCAACCGCACCCGTTACGTCGGTAGTTCGGAAGTAGAATTGCGGACGGTAGCCTTGGAAGAATGGGGTGTGACGACCACCTTCGTCTTTGCTGAGAACGTAGATTTCGGCTGAAAATTTGGTATGCGGGGTAATGGAGCCAGGCTTGGCCAGAACTTGACCTCGTTCGACTTCTTCACGCTTGGTGCCACGTAACAGTATCCCAACGTTATCGCCAGCCTGACCTTGGTCGAGCAGCTTGCGGAACATTTCCACGCCGGTACAGATGGTTTTAATAGTGGGCTTGAGGCCGATGATTTCAATTTCTTCGCCCACTTTGACGACGCCACGCTCCACCCGGCCAGTCACCACGGTGCCACGGCCGGAGATGGAGAAGACGTCTTCGACGGGCATCAGGAAGGCGCCGTCCATGACGCGCATAGGCTGAGGTATGTAGGCATCAAGCGCCTCGGCCAAACGAAAGATGGAAGGTTCGCCAATTTCGGACTGGTCACCCTGCAAGGCCTTGAGCGCACTACCAATGATAATCGGGGTATCGTCACCAGGAAAGTCGTATTTGGTAAGAAGTTCACGCACTTCCATTTCGACCAGCTCGAGCAGCTCAGGGTCATCCACCATGTCGGCCTTATTCATGTAGACGATGATGTAGGGTACGCCCACTTGACGCGCCAACAGAATATGTTCTCGCGTTTGCGGCATGGGGCCATCGGCGGCAGACACTACCAAGATAGCGCCGTCCATCTGCGCAGCACCGGTAATCATGTTTTTAATGTAATCCGCATGACCAGGACAGTCTACGTGGGCGTAGTGACGGCCAGCCGTTTCATACTCGACGTGAGCGGTGTTAATGGTGATGCCGCGCGCCTTTTCTTCCGGCGCTGCGTCAATCTGGTCATAGGCTTTAGCCTCGCCGCCAAATTTCTTGGACAGCACTGTGGTAATCGCTGCAGTCAGGGTGGTTTTGCCATGATCAACGTGACCAATCGTGCCTACATTTATGTGCGGCTTGGTACGCTCAAATTTACTCTTTGCCATGATTTTTCCTCATCAACACCGAATTAACAAAAGAATCTCAACATAATTATGTGGTGCCCATGGCGGGAATCGGACCCGCGACCTCTCCCTTACCAAGGGAGTGCTCTGCCACTGAGCCACATGGGCCAACTCAAACTGGAGCGGGTGAAGGGAATCGAACCCTCGTCGTAAGTTTGGAAAACTTCTGCTCTACCATTGAGCTACACCCGCGCACTTTGCCGCCAAAATGACATGTAACTAAGCAATAACCGCACCACCCAGCCTAGTCAAATTTAACCGCCAAACTTAAAAATAAACTTTAAAAACAAAAATTTGGTGGAGGGAGAAGGATTCGAACCTTCGAAGGCAGAGCCGTCAGATTTACAGTCTGATCCCTTTAACCGCTCGGGAATCCCTCCAAACGGAACCCATGATTATCCATATTTCCGCCCCCCTTGTCAAAGGTACTTAGCAGACTCATTGGAAAACCCCACCATTATTCCCGGTCTGGTAAAATTGCGTCATTGTAAAAGCAGAGCAATATCGATGCGAGCAATAGATGTTCAACCGATGGATGGATCTGTTCAGTTATATCCAACTGGAACAGCACGTGTCGATGACTCATCCTCTGCGAGCAATCCCCACGATGGTCGATTGAAATCGGTTAGCAATGGTCGAGTCCAACGGGTTAAGGTTAAAGAGCAGGCTGTTTTCATAATATCGCTGCGTGAAAGCAGTGGGTGACAAGTAGCCAAAGCGGGCCTGTTTCCACTGCCAGTTGTAAAAGATCTCAATGTATTCGGTTATCTCCTGTATTGCCTACATTCGGGTGTAGTAGCGCCAATGATGAACCAGCTCATTTATTCGATACGCACATGACCAATTCGCTACAACTCGTTCTAATTTTGCTTGCCGTTGCCGTGGGTGTGGTGGTTGCATGCCGTGTGTTGCACTTGCCTGTTGTACTAGGCTACCTGACCGTAGGCATTCTGATCGGTCCGCATGCGCTGGGCTGGATACCGGATACACCAGGCACTCGTCATTTGGCGGAATTCGGCCTGGTATTCCTAATGTTCAGCATCGGCCTTGAATTCAGCCTTGCGCGTCTCCACAAGATGAAACGCACGGTCTTCGGCCTTGGTGGCGCGCAAGTAATGGTAACTCTTTTGTTGATTATGACAGCTGGGTGGCTGGCAGGATTTGATTGGCGTGCAAGCTTAGCTATGGGCTGTGTGCTGGCGATGTCATCCACCGCTATTGTAAGCAAAATGCTTGTCGAGCGGGCCGCCATGAGTGCACCGCATGGCCAGCAGATCATTGGTGTATTGCTATTTCAGGATTTAGCTGTAGTGCCGCTGCTCATCATTATTCCGGCTTTGGCAAGTCCACCAAGCGACCTACCGTTCACTCTCTCCCTTGCACTGCTTAAAGCCACATTAGTGCTAGCTGTGCTGCTGGTATTCGGCCAGCGCGTGATGCGATCTTGGTTTCATGTTGTGGCGCGGCAAAAATCTTCCGAGCTATTTATGCTCAACGTACTTTTTATCACACTGGGCCTTGCCTATTTCACTGAATTAGTTGGGCTATCGCTGGCACTGGGTGCATTTGTGGCCGGCATTTTGATTGCTGAGACTGAGTACCGCTATCAAGTTGAAGATGACATAAAACCGTTCCGTGATGTACTAATGGGTCTGTTTTTCGTTACTGTGGGCATGATGCTGGATCTCGGTGAAATGTTTGTCAATATTGGCTGGGTACTTCTGATGCTGCTTTGCTTACTGCTGATTAAATTTTCTGTAGTGGCGTTATTGGTGCGCAGGTTTGCCGGTGATTGGGGGGTCGCGATTCGTAGTAGCTTGGGATTGGCGCAAGCCGGTGAATTCGGCTTCGTGCTATTAACCCTGGCGGGCGGGGTGAATCTGCTATCTCCCGCAGCAGTACAAATTATCCTGGACACCATGCTTCTCTCCATGCTGGCCGCGCCTTTTCTAATCCAGCATACCGAAGCTATTGTGCGGCGCATTGCGCCCTCCGAATGGATGAGCCGCGCCATGCAGATACATCAGATAGCAGTGCAAAGCATATCCGCCGATGCAAACATCATTATTTGCGGCTACGGTCGAAGTGGGCAGTCGCTGGCGCGTTTTATGAAGCAGGAAAATGTTCAATTCATCGTGCTCGATCTCGACTCACGCCGTGTACATGAGGCCGCGGCAGCGGGTGAAAACGTGGTGTATGGTGATGCCGCCAAGCGCGAAGTGCTTTTGGCGGCCGGGTTAATGCGCGCAAAAACTCTGGTTGTCACTTACAACGACACTCACTCCGCGCTCAAAATTTTACACCTAGTTAATGAACTGCGCCCTGACTTACCTGTGGTGGTTCGAAGTGCGGACGAGACCCATATCGAGGCACTCAAACAAGCTGGAGCAGCCGAAGTTGTGGCGGATGTTCTTGAAGGCAGCGTAATGCTTGCGTCGCAAGCACTGCTGATGTCTGGCGTGCCACTCAACCGCGTCGTCCGCCGCCTTCAGGAAAACCGAGCGCGCCGCTATAGCATGTTCAGCACCTACTTTCGCACTGCTGCGAATGCAGTAGGTGAAGCCACAGAAAACTTACAGCCGCGCTTCCATAGCGTGTTGCTGGGAGAACGCGATGCCGCCGTGGGCAAGACGCTTGATGAAATTAATCTGGCCAAATTAAATGTGGAAGTAAATGCGGTACGCCGCCACAACGTGCGCGGCAATCAACCTGCTGGCAATATGATAATGAAAGCTGGTGACATACTGGTACTACTCGGTCAACCAAGGCCACTGGCAGCGGCGAAAAAACACTTGCGCGAGGGATAATTAAAAGCTATACCGCAATTACCTGTTGAAGCTGCCTTGCTCTTCCAATAGATATAAATAAACAAGTAGTTGGCGTGACACTTTGTCCGAAACAATGGGATAGACTTCTCCTCATCGGAGCTGTTATCAACCGGTAGTAATAGCAAGCTACGGAAAAACGCTCATTTATTTTCCCTTACCCGCTCAAGGGCACCTCTAAAATTCACCTCCAATAGGAAACTGCAAATTATGATAATCGGAGTCACTAAAAAGTTTGTGATTACTAAGTTTAAAAAAACCGTTTTTAATCAATGCGCAGCACTGGATGAATGATCTACTTCCTACATCACTCGCCTTAATTCGTGTTACTTTGTAAAAAATTGCATATTTGTATCTTGGACAACCATGACAGCACTCGTTGAATTACTACAAAGCATCCCGTTTTTTTTCATTGTTCTG
Organism: Candidatus Nitrotoga sp. 1052; assembly: GCF_927312905.1. Classification (GTDB taxonomy): domain Bacteria; phylum Pseudomonadota; class Gammaproteobacteria; order Burkholderiales; family Gallionellaceae; genus Nitrotoga. Next base: position 46,381 of record NZ_CAKMHQ010000030.1, on the reverse strand, counting down.
TGCGGCATTGCCGGTCTGCTGGTGGGCAGTTTTCTAAATGTAGTAATTCATCGCCTACCCAAGATGTTGGAGCGTGAATGGCACGACCAATGCGCTGAGCTCAACGGCAACGAGCCAGAAAATGTGCCGCCCTACAACTTGTTCATGCCGCATTCCGCCTGTCCGCACTGTGGCCACAAGATAAGCGCGCTGGAAAACATCCCGGTCATCAGCTATTTGCTGCTACGCGGCAAATGCAAGGATTGCAGCGCACATATCTCGGCACGGTATCCCATCGTGGAAACGGTGTCTGGTCTTCTGAGCGCTTATGCCGCATGGCATTTCGGCTTCGGTTTAGCTGCCTTGGCCGCGTTGTTGTTTATCTGGATGCTGTTGGCACTAACCTGCATTGATCTTGATACTCAACTGCTGCCGGATGACATTACATTGTCACTTCTGTGGCTGGGTCTACTGTTTAATTTGTCGGCCACATTTACTGACATTAATAGTGCCGTCATCGGCGCAATCACAGGGTATCTAGCTCTATGGAGCATATATTGGCTATTCAAGCTCGCCACCGGCAAAGAAGGCATGGGTTATGGTGACTTCAAGCTACTGGCGGCAATCGGCGCATGGCTGGGCTGGCAAATGCTACCGCTGGTTATTATGCTCTCTTCAATAGTAGGCGCAGTGGTCGGCATTACATTGATTATCGCGGCGCGTCTTGGCCGCAACGTCCCTATTCCCTTTGGCCCGTATTTGGCAGGCGGCGGCGTGATTGCGTTATTCTGGGGACAACCACTTACGCAGGGCTACCTGCAACTGTTCAGCATTCCATGATATATCGCGTAGGACTAACCGGGGGTATTGGTAGCGGCAAGAGTACTGTAGCTTCACTATTCAAAGAATGTGGTGTGTTAGTCATCGATAGCGATGTCATTTCACACCAGTTGACCCAATCCGGTGGCATAGCCATCGCTGCGATCCGCACGACATTCGGAGATGACTATATTGATGCCAGTGGCGCATTGGACAGGGTGTTCATGCGTCAATTGATATTTTCTGATCATGCCGCCAAGCTGAAGCTGGAGGCTATTCTGCACCCGCTTATCCGTGCGCAAATTTTGACGCAGGTCGACGATGCCAATATTAACAGCACTCTTGCATCTCCCTATCTGTTGCTGGTCATTCCACTATTATTTGAAACGCATAACTACCGCGAGTTGGTGCAACGCACATTGGTAGTGGATTGCGCGGAAACTACCCAAATTGCGCGCACCATGCAACGTAGCGGGCTGGATGAGCAAACAGTGCGTACCATAATGGCATCTCAAATCACGCGCGCCGAACGGCTACGGCTTGCTGATGAGATCATTCAAAATGAGGGTAATCTGGATGCTTTGCGCCAGCAGATAGCCAAACTGCATCAACACTATCTAGCCATTTCCTCAGGAATTGGTTGACGATATATAATGACCATAATATATTGACCTCTTTTTAACGAAAACTCATCCCCCCACTAGCATTGTGATTAGCTATGATTTCCCTCTCAATGAACGTATGCGCACCTTACTGCGCCTAGAGGACCTTTATGCCAAGTTGCTATGCTTTACAGAAAGATCAAGCGCCATTGACCATCACGCTGCTCTGAGCGTATTGTTTGAGGTCCTCGAAGTCGCTAGCCGTTCCGACCTGAAATCTGATCTGTTGCAAGAATTAGAACGCCAAAAACGACAACTTTCCGCTTTACACAACAACCCGGAAATTTCAGAATTAGCACTGGATGCGGTACTCGATGAAATTGAATGCGCCAGTAGTGGCGTGTTAAACATGAGTGGCAAGGTGGGCCAGCACTTGCGCGAAAACGAATGGCTAATGGGCATCAAGCAGCGTGCCGGCATCCCTGGCGGAACCTGTGAATTTGACTTGCCATCCTACCATCACTGGCTGCATCAGGATGCCATGCTGCGGCGCAATTACCTAAAAACTTGCCTAACTCCCATGCTCCCCATACGCGATGGCCTTGCAATCATCCTCAAGCTGTTACGCGAAAGTGGAAAAGCCTTCCATTACATTGCTCACCAGGGTAGCTTTCAGCAAATGCAATGTGGCCGCGTAGCACAAATGCTGCGTGTCAGTTTGGACAAAGCGTTACCGTGCGTTCCTGAAGTCGGCGCCAACAAATACATGCTTAATATTCGCTTCATTGCTGCCGATTATGTAGCCAAGAGCGCCTTATACGATCAGGATGTAGCGTTCAACCTTACTTTCTGCTCTTTGTAATTGCGCTTGTCAATTTAATGACTGACGCCATCCTCCCACAAGTGAGTGATGAGCTGGAAATGAAATGTTTTTTGATCCGTTTATTTGAAAACAGGAATACGCCATGGTGAAAAAAACAACTATTGTCACTTGTCCGCAATGTAAAAAAGAAGTGACGTGGAATAATGACAGTCCCTATCGCCCATTTTGCAGCGAGCGCTGCAAATTAATTGACTTGGGACAGTGGGCCACGGAAAGTTATCGCATCCCGCAGTCCGAGAGCAACTCGGAAGAGGAACCTTCTCACCAAGCCTGATGCAACATCGCAATGCCATGCGCACCATGCAGCCAGGCCTTCTCCATGTCGTCACAACATAATCCACCCAGCGCAAACACCGGAATGGCCGAATTTGCTGCCATTGTTGCAAATGCCTGCCAGCCTAAATGTGTTGCATCGGGATGACTGCGAGTGGGCAATACAGGACTTAGCACCACGAAATCGAAGCCCAGATTATTGGCTCGTTGTAGTTCGTCGGCGTTGTGACAGGATGCCGCACACCAAGTCAAGCTGGGACGTGAATTACATGCAGCAAGCTGGGTACTATTCAAATGCACACCGTCCGCGCCAATTTCATTAGCCAGCTCAATATCACTGTTAATTAGCACTTGCGCGCCGTATATGTGTGCCAGTTGCACCACACGCAAAGACAATTCACGCATAGCTTCGCGCGACAAAACAGGTTCGCGCATCTGCACCAACTTCAAGCCATTTTCTAGCGCAACTTGTAAACGTTCCATAAACTTTTCACTACCCAACTCGGCAGCATTACTAATGGCATACAAAGGTGGGAATTGCAGCGCACGGAGGACAAATATATTGGCCGGAAGCACTGGGGATATTGTCAAATTGGAAGGGGTTTGCCAACTCAGTTGTTGATTTTCTTTGCCATGAAGCTCGCCCTGCCATACAGTGATACGAAAGAAATTCAGTCTCACTGTAGCGTGTGTATAAATGTGCAAGCGTGTCAGCCAAGGATAAGCAGTCGCAATTTTAATGCCTAACTCTTCGTGCAGTTCTCGTTCCAGCGCTTGCAGCAGTGTTTCGCCCTCTTCAACTTTACCGCCCGGAAACTCCCAGAAGCCCGCGTAAGACTTTCCTTCCGGCCGCTGCGCCAGCAGGAAACTGCCATATGTGCACTGCCCTCGCAAGGTGCAATTTACGGTGGGCGCATCTGCTTCACCATTAACCTCGCGTAACAACACGCCAACGGCAACTTCAATCATGCAAGAATTCATGTATTGCGAGCCAAGTTGCACGCGGTTACCCAATTGAGCACTAATTTGTCTGCTACCCATTCATTACGCCATTGGCCCCAATCGGACACTAAAATGATCAACTGTAACAAACCATCTAACCAGCCAAACTTTCCATGCGGATGGTCAAAAATATTTTCTAGATTATTCATGTCTTATAATTATTCATGTCTTATAAACCTACTTTCCTCAATCAAGCGAGCTCAATTTGTTGAATAGTAAGTACTGGTGTAGGTTTTCAGCGGATTAAGGAGATCGCAAATGCGAGCTTAAAGAGGTCTTCATCGCGGTCAAGCAGGCCAGGAACGCACTGACGAACTGGCTGTACTTAGCTGGCTTGGCGGAAGCAGGCCCGCCTTGACTACTTGGCACTCGCTGCTTTCACGCAGCGGCATTATGAAATTCAGCTCGCTGTTTAACCCATTGGACTCCATTATTGCCAACCGACCTCATTATCGCCCAAGATGCAAGCCAAACGTCAAAATTAGGTATGACATGTCCGCAGCCAATTCGCAGGGACATGCATCAAATCCTCTGGTTCGTCAACGTCATGCAGCAGCGCGCCAATTTGTAGCGACCAGCCTAATTGTTCAATGCGAGAGATAGTCTCTAAGGCGACGCAATTCGTACTCCAAGCGACATCCTGGAACAGAATTGGATGAAATTGAGTGAGTCCAAGTAAAGCATAGCCACCATCTGTAGTGGGGTGAATGAACGCAACGTTGTGCTCAAGTGAGGCTGATGCTTCGCGCAAGAGCAGCGTGCTCATTTCAACGCAGTCGGTACCCACCAGTAACACAGAGTCTGCATTCTCGATCCCGCGTTGCACTGCCCGAGCGAGTCGCGCACCCAAATCACCATCGCCTTGTGTGCTGATCTTTACTCGATTGGGGATATTTACGCCAAGCCAAGACGGTGAAGCGATTTCCGGCGTCGCACATAATTCAACTGGGCCGATCTCTGCCTCAATCGCACTGCATAGCGTCTCTTCCAGCATACGGCGCGCAAGTCTGGCCGCACCTTCTTGCCCAAGAGCAGGGATTAGCCGTGTCTTGGCAAAACCCGGCTGTGGCGCTTTGGCGAAAATAATAATTCTTGTCATCGGTATATTTTAGCCAGCTCGCTGGCAGGCACGCCACGCCAGTATGCCCAGCGCAGTCGCCACATTATGAATATCGTGCGCCACACTCCGTGAGCTTCCCAGCGACGGCCAGAGGTAATAACCTGATCTGCCAAACATATCGGGCGGGATAGCATTAGCAAACGTTTAGACAATTCGATGTCCTCCATCAATGGCTGATCGGGGAAACCATCGACAGATTCAAAGGCTGATCGGGTCACAAAAATGGCTTGGTCTCCGGTGGCGATGCCCGTCAAGCGCGAGCGCCAATTCATCAGATGGCCAATGACTCGCAGCATGAATGGCCGCCCATTTATGCGGACATCGAAGCGCCCCCATACACGTCCGTTCAGGGCGAGCGCACCTTTAATCAGTTGATCCGCGAACGGCGGTAACGCGGTGTCGGCGTGCAGAAACAGCAAAACATCGCCGTGCGCAATAGCCGCTCCCGCGTTCATTTGTCGAGCGCGGCCACGCTCGGCTTGGATTACCTGAATTCCGTCGCGGGATGCCACTTGGGTGGAGGCATCCTTGCTACCGCCGTCCACCACGATGACCTCTGTGCTACTGATCCGTAAAAACATGAGACGGTCAATAAAACTTGGTAAGCCATCGGCTTCATTGAGTACTGGAATAATAATCGACAACTTCATTACATGCGGCATTCAATGCAATTCAAGCGCCTGTCATAGTCCATATAGCTGATGATTATAGTTCCAGATTTCAGCCACTTTACATCGCCCTCATTGGAGGTGACAGCGAGATATGTTTCAAGTTGTACACAATTAGCCACAAGTAGGCGACTCCACTTATCGGGATTGAAACTGACTGCTTGTGCCCAAACACTGCTAATCAGCAAACGGATGATACAAAGGAATGTCTGCATGGCTTAACCTCGCTTCCATGCGTGATAACGTTGGGCCCACGCAAGCAGCCGTTGCGGCGCGTGCGCGCGCTTCCATTCACCTGCTGCGTACTTGTTCGCCTCAGACAATGTTGGATAGGTGTGGATGGTGCCGAGAATTTTATTGAGCCCCAGCCCATGCCGCATCGCCAGGACATACTCAGCCAACAGGTCAGAAGCATGTTCGCCGACGATGGTGACACCCAGAATTTTGTCTTTGCCGGGGACAGTGAGTACTTTCACGAAGCCGTACGCTGTACTATCAGCAATGGCACGGTCGAGGTCGTTGATGTCATAACGGGTAACCTCATGCGGGATATTTTTTTCTTGGGCCTCTTGTACATTAAGCCCGACCCGCGCCACTTCTGGATCGATGAAGGTGGCCCATGGCACTACGGAATAATCCACCTTGAACCGCTTGAATTCCCCAAATAGGGCGTTCACGGTGGCGAACCAAGCCTGATGAGCTGCGGTGTGAGTGAACTGGTACGGACCGGCAACATCGCCGGCGGCGTAAATATTGGGATAAATAGTTTCGAGATACTCATTAGTGACCACAGTGCGTTGCGTTGGAATGTCTAATTCTTCCAGACCGAAACCACTGAGTCGTGCTACTCGGCCAACGGCACAGAGCAAGACATCGAATTCGATACGTTGCTCGACACCGTTGCGTTCGACTACCAATATTTTTTTATCTCCGATCTTCTCACAGCGCAGAGCTTCGTGGTTAGTAAGAATTTTGACCCCATCATTTTCAAGCGCATTACGAGCTAGCGCCGATACCTCCACATCCTCGCGTATCATGATGCGCGATGACCTTTCTATTTGTGTAACCTGCGAACCCAGGCGCGCAAAGCTCTGAGCTAACTCGCAACCAATCGGTCCACCACCCAATATCACTAAATTTTTCGGTACTTCATCGAGTTTGGCAAGTTCCTCCCACAATGTATGGCTGGTCACGTAGCCCACGTCCTCAATGCCCGGCAGGGGTGGAACGAAGGGGCGCGCGCCCGCAGCTATAACGATGCTGCGGGTAGTTAAGCGATGGATTGCGCCATTGTTAAGCGTGATTTCCACTGTCCATGGATCAATGATTTTCGCATAACCTTGCAGCACTTCCACGCCGAGCCGGGTATATCGCTCCACGCTGTCATGGGGCTCGATGGTACGGATGACATCGTAAACGCGTGACATTATTGCCTTGAAGCTAAAGAGCGGAGTCGAGTGTTCCAATCCGTAACGATCCGCCGTCGCCATCTGATGTGCGAGCTTCGCGCTCTTGATAAGCGCCTTACTCGGTACGCAACCGGAATTCAGACAGTCGCCGCCCATTTTGTCAGCTTCCACCAGCGTGACCTTCGCCTTGACGGCTGCTGCGATGTAAGCCGAAACCAAACCGGCAGCGCCACCGCCAATCACAATCAAATTGCGGTCGAATGATTGCGGTCGCTGCCAGCGCGCATAAATACGTCGTTTTTGTATCCCACGGCTGATCCATTTGGCAATCAATGGGAACATGCCTAGCAAGGCAAAGGACAGTAATAGCACCGGCGAGACAATACCTGAAAGGCTATCAAGCTGTGCAAGCTGGGTACCTGCGTTCACATACACAATGGTTCCTGCCAACATGCCAAGCTGACTGACCCAGTAAAAGGTGCGAGTATGGATCGGGGTCAGACCCATCAACAAGTTAATCAGGAAAAATGGAAAAACAGGTACAAGGCGCAGTGTAAAAAGATAGAGCGCACCGTCTTTCTCCATGCCTTCATTGATTGCCTTAAGCTTGTCACCGAAGCGGTGCTGAACTACGTCGCGTAGTACATAGCGTGAAACCAGGAATGCCGCCGTAGCACCGATGCTAGATGCAAAGGACACCAGGATTGTTCCAACCCACAGCCCAAACAACGCGCCAATAGCCAATGTCATGATTGTAGCGCCGGGTAGTGACAGTGCCGTAACCATGACGTACAGCACAAAAACTCCTAGCGCGACCATCCACGGTGACTCCGATTGAAAAATCGTGAATTTTTCTTGACTGGCCTTGAGCGCATTCAGCGTAAAGTATTGGTCAAGATCAAGTCCGAAGAACAGTGCAATGATGAGCGCAACCAGCAGTAATAGAATAAATTTTTTCATATCGGCACTTCAGCCGTGCAGCGCTCCGCCACAACTGCTGCCCTGCCCTGCAGTGCAGCCGTAGCAGTGCTCGGCCACACGAATCAGCTGTCCATGCAAATCCGCTTCCATCAGTTCGCGCAAATGTGGCCTTTCCCCACCCGGCAGAGCCAGTCCGAGTTGCTGGTTAAAGTCACAATCGTAAAGATACCCCTGCCAATCCACGCTGACGAGATTGCGGCACATTACGTTAGCAAGATTGCCGGCAGCGAAATTTTCCTTGAGCAAACGAATATATTCATTGAGTTGACCCTTGGATATAAGCGTACTGCCAAAGCGCTGGATTGGCATATTGGCAAGCACAAACAGCTTATTGAAGACGATGCCGAAATGCTCGAGCAATTCGCGCTTGTAGGCCGCCTCTAGCGCACCTTGCTTTGGTGGCAGCATTGGACCGAGGGGGTTGTATACAAGATTCAGGGTAAGCCCGCTTCCTTCCTGGCCATAGCCCAATGAATTGAAGCGCTGGAGAGCGGCAATGCTTTTATCAAACACACCGTCACCGCGCTGTTTATCCACATTGACAGCGGTATAACACGGCAGCGAGGCCACTACCTCCACTCTATGCTCAGCAAGAAATTCGGCTAGATTGTTCTGCCCAGGCTCAAACATAATTGTCAGGTTACAGCGGTCTATTACTTGCACTCCCAGGGCTGTTGCTTTGCTCACCAAATCACGAAATTTGTGGTGTAACTCAGGCGCCCCACCAGTCAGATCCAGCACGCCAATCTGGCGTGCTGCCAGCAATTGCGGAATCAAACTGAGCGTTTCCTCATCCATCATTTCTTTACGATTTGGGCCGGCATTGACGTGACAATGCACACAAGTCTGATTGCAGCGATAACCGAGGTTGACCTGCAATATTTCGAGTTTCTTCCTGCGTAGCGCTGGGAAATCCGTAGTCAGAAGCAGGGGTAAGGTGGCGTGCATAGCATCCTCAGTGAGTGATTAATCCGTACCACATCAATTGTCGTGACGCTAGGAGCCTGTCGGACTTCTCTTGTAACTCATTGATTAAATTGATGCGCCCATTATTTAATCAAATTAATTTATATATAAAAAACAATATGTTACGCTGTTTCAAAACTCGAAGTCCGACAGTCTGCTAGGGCGTAACGACAATTTTGTTGAATCCGACTATAGGGTGAAGTTTTAGAGTTCATGCAACGCAGTAGTTGGAATGGAATGTTTTAGCACGCAATCTGTGAGGCAAATGATCACAGCTCTGGATTTTTTAGAAGTGCCCCCTAGGCAGGCGCGCTCTTGATCCTGGTAATGCGTATTACCTCGGGTATTCCGCGCAGGCCGCGCATCACGTTGGCCAAGTGTATGCGGTTGCTCACCTGCAATGTAAAATACAGTGTAGTGTAATTACCTTCATTGGTGAAGTGGACATTTTCGATGTTGGATTCGGCATCGGCAATCGCTGCTGCTACCTTGGCCAGAACGCCGCGCTGATTGGCTACGATTAATTTAATGCTCACCTCAAAGGGTCTGTTGATGTGCTTGTCCCACACCACGTCCAGCCATTTGTCCATGCCGCCGCGTCCCTTGCATAACACGGGGCAGTCATGAGTATGAACTACCAATCCTTGGCCTTTCTTGATAATGCCGATGATAGAGTCTCCTGGAATGGGGCGACAGCATTTTGCGAACTGTACTGCCATACCTTCCGTGCCAAGGATAGTGATTACGCCGCTGAGCGCAGGATGTTCTAGAGTGCCGGCCTCTCCGATACGTGCGAGCTGACGTGCAATAACCATGTTGAGGCGACGTCCCAGAGCAATGTCAGCGAAGATTTCTTCGCGCGATTTTACACCGGTATCCTTGAGCAGCTTTTCCCACCGGCTGTTGTCAATGTCCTGTTTTTTAAGTCCAAGTGAAGATAGAGCTTGGTTCAGCAGGCGCTCCCCCAGCGCGGAGGATTCGTCAAAATGCATAGTTTTGAGTGCATGACGAATCTGGCTGCGTGCCTTGCTGGTGACTACATAGCTGAGCCATGCGGGATTGGGGTGAGCATGCGTCGCGGTGATGATTTCCACGCGGTCGCCATTTTTCATCTCGACACGTAATGGTGCCAGCTCAAAATTTACTTTGACAGCTACACAGCGATTGCCGATGTCGGTATGCACGCTATAAGCAAAGTCCACAGCCGTTGCGCCACGTGGCAGCGCGAGAATTTTGCCTTTAGGAGTAAACACGTAAACTTCATCCGGGAATAAATCTACCTTCAGGTGTTCAAGAAACTCCACCGAATCGCCGCTCTGGCTTAAGCTTTCCAATAAGCTTTGCAGCCACTGGTGGGTCTTCTTGTGCAGATCATTGAATGATGTTTGCGCGGTCTTGTATAACCAGTGCGAGGCGACACCAGCCTCTGCGATTTTGTGCATTTCCTGAGTGCGAATCTGCACTTCGATGGGGGTACCGTATGGCCCAAACAGGGTGGTATGCAGCGACTGATAAGCGTTCGCCTTGGGGATGGCGATATAATCCTTAAATTTGCCTGGAATCGGTTTATATAAAGCATGTAGCGCTCCCAGCGCCAGGTAACAGGAGGGTACATCATCCACCATCACGCGGAAGCCATAAATGTCCTGTACTTGAGCGAAGGCCAGAGATTTTGCCTGCATTTTCTGGTAGATGCCATATAGGTGTTTTTCGCGCCCTTGTATTTGGGCAGTGATGTGATGCTCTTCCAGGCGCTGGCGAATGGCTTCCTGAATTTTGCCTACAACCTCACGACGATTACCGCGTGCGACTTTGAGAGCCTTAGACAGAACTTCATAGCGCTTTGGGTACAGATGCTTGAAGCCTAAGTCTTCCAATTCCTGATAAATGGCATTGAGGCCCAAGCGGTTGGCAATGGGTGCATAAATTTCCATGGTCTCGCGCGCGATGCGCTCGCATTTTTCGCGAGACATTGATTTTAGCGTGCGCATGTTGTGCAGGCGGTCGGCCAGTTTAATCAGGATGACGCGCACGTCACGCGCCATCGCTAACAGCATTTTACGGAAATTTTCCGCTTGCGCATCCTCTTTGGTCTGAAATTCAATCTTGTCAAGCTTACTCAAACCATCAACAAGTTCGGCCACCGATTTGCCGAATATATTGGCTACTTCTTCATTACTAATATGGGTGTCTTCCACAACGTCATGCAGTAATGCCGCCATTATGGCTTGCGCATCGAGATGCAGTGGTGTGAGAATTCGAGCGACGGCAATGGGATGCGAAATATAGGGCTCACCGGACTTGCGTAGCTGACCTTCGTGTGCTTGACCACTAAATTTAAGTGCCTGCCGGATATGTTCGACATCCTTGGGCTTCAGGTAGGTGGAGACCTCCTGTAAGAGCATTTCGGCATCGGACATACATGTACCTCCAAAATTTAAATTTGCGATCATCTGCTGTGCAGATTGTCTGCTAAAGTATTCATCTCAACTGTGTACTTGATTTAGAAAAAACTTTCTTAAATATAATAAGATATAGCCATCTGACAGTTTAGTCGAACAGATCCATTTGACTATCTATCTATTGGTTCCTGCTACCATTTTGGATTATTAAGAAATTAATAAACGATATATTAGAAAAGTGATCAGGCTCTGAATATGAATTGTATGGAGCGTATATTTAATTTATAAACTGTGTATTTTTTAGATGGCAACACTAATTATAACTATTTGGGATAAAGACTAATCCGTATAATTTTATTTCTAATTTTAAGGATGGGCGGATGAACGAAGAACAAGCTGTGCTGAATTTTTTCGCACAAAAAGAAAACCTGCCCTTGGCACTTAGTGTGGCAAATCAGGTGGATGGAACACGCCAGAAATTGAACAATGACTTCTGGCTAGCATTAAGCGAACGTATCGTAGCAAGCACGTCGGGCTGGCGCATATCAACCACCGAAGACCGCAACGCAACTGAGTGTCTGGTTGGGCTGTACCTGCAACCTGAATCAGAACAAAAACTCTACCTGCGCCCCATGCTGGAACAGCAATATCTGGGCGACACCCTGCGTATTTACTATGGGCTGATGTGGAGTGCTGCGCCTACGCTCGAACAAAAACAGTTAAGAGTCATTAATACACTGCATAATACTTTTCAGGAGGCAGGCTTTAAGAGCAATGAGAGTTTCCTGGCTTGGCAATGGACGTCTTATTACCCGCGCAGCATGGATTTCCTTCTGCGTTTTTCCTCCACTGCGGATGCACTGCTAAATGAAGCCACCAGTCTAATACAAACTCTATTGGTGACACATCACGATGCTTTGCATTCTGCCAACGCAGCTCTGCGTGAGTCTTCAAGAAGCGCTGCAATTTCAATAGTATCACTCGACAAGTTGCGCGCAAACCTCGAGCGTTAAAGTATGCCCTTAAACCGGATTTTCCAGATCGAAAAAATGATGCTCTATACCGCAATGCTCGGCGAGGTGCATACCCAGAGCCTGCACACCATAGCGCTCAGTGGCGTGATGGCCAGCCGCGATGAATGCCACACCCGTTTCTTGCGCCACATGCACATTCTGCTCGGAAATTTCGCCGGTGAGAAAGGCATCCACGCCCAACGCTATCGCCGCTTCGAAATAACCCTGCGCCGCACCTGTACACCAAGCGATCCTGCGGATAGTGGGGTCACCCTCTCCTATCACTAGCGGCGTACGCTGTAAACTGTGCGCAATTTTGTGGGTCAATTGTGCCAATGTTTGTGCTTGTACCAACTCCCCATAACAAGCTATGTCGTGCTCTCCGAAGCGCCCATGCTCCATAAAATCCAAACGCTGACCGAGTTGCGCGTTGTTGCCAAGTTCGGCATGCGCATCCAGCGGCAGGTGATAAGCCAGCAGACTAACATCGTGCTGAAGCAAATGCGCAATACGCTGTTTCTTGATTCCAGTCACAGCAGCATCTTCATTACGCCAGAAATAACCATGGTGAACCAGAATAGCGTCTGCATTCCATGCTGTGGCTGCTTTCAATAAACGATGCGAGGCCGTTACACCACTGGCGATGCGGCGGACTTCTGCTCTACCTTCCACTTGCACACCATTTGGGCAATAGTCACGAAAACGGTCGGGTTCCAGCAGGCTTGCGATATAATCGCGCAAATCATTTAGCAACATGATCTTATCTTTAAATTAATCACTTCGATTTTACTTTAAATCAGCCACACTAAAACTTAATCTCTCTCGTCTTTTAAACAGAAAGCAGTGATATAACAATTTCAATCTTTGAATTAATAATTAAATTATATTTTTCATAAGCTTACGTGCTCATCACTTTTTTTATTTGCTACACTAAATTTAGCTCCATCGGAAGCCTGAATAACTGCACCGATCGTTTATATCATTACTCAACACACAAGTGCGGCTCGCGGGATGCGACGTATTTTTCCAGACTCATAAACCTCAGCAGACCATCACACGAATTTACAAAGCATTCGGGTCAGATAAATAGATCTCTGAACAACGTAAAGCAGTCATATCATGCGTAAATTCTGGCTCTTATTCGCACAAGCCACCACTATCGGGCTGGCGGTATTATTCATTATTAATACCCTGAAGCCCGGCCTGCTGTCCTCTGCTGCGCGTAGCGGCATCGTCACACTGCATGAAAGCGTAAACACCAGCACCAGCCAAGTTCCTCCAGCAGGCTTCAGCGCTGCGGCACGCAAAGTCATGCCCACCGTGGTTAATATTTTTACCAGCACCGAAATAAAGAAACCTTTGCATCCATTCATGGATGATCCACGCTTCCGTTTCTTTTTTGGCGAAGAGTTCGATAATTCTCCACAACGCGGTTCTAACTTAGGTTCTGGCGTCATCATCAGCCACGACGGTTACATACTTACTAACCATCATGTGGTTGAAGCTGCCGACCAGATCGAAGTGGCTCTGGCCGATGGGCGCAAGGCCAAAGGACGCATTATTGGTTCCGATCCGGAATCCGATCTTGCCGTCATTAAGATCGACCTGCCTGGCACCATCCCGGCCATCACCTTTAGCCGCCCAGACCAAGCGCAAGTAGGTGATATCGTGTTGGCCATCGGCAACCCGTTCGGCGTGGGACAAACGGTGACTATGGGCATTGTCAGTGCAGTAAAACGCAATCACCTCGGACTAAACACTTTCGAAAACTTCATCCAGACCGACGCAGCAATTAACCCAGGCAACTCGGGTGGCGCGCTGGTAGATGTAAACGGCAACCTGATCGGCATTAACAGCGCGATTTACTCGCCCAATGGTGGCTCACTCGGTATCGGTTTTGCTATTCCTGTCAGCACGGCAAAAAAAATCATGGAACAGATCATCCAAAGCGGCTCGGTGACACGCGGCTGGGTCGGCGTAGCAGTGCAGGAGCTCACGCCAGAACTAGCGGAATCATTTAAGCTCGGCAATATACAGGGAGTGTTAATTTCGGAAGTTGTGCGTGGCAGTCCAGCGGACAAAGCCGGGATGCGTGCTGGCGACATTCTCACCATGGTAGATAATAAACAGCTGCTAACAGATTCCAGCTCTATGCTGGAAACCATTTCCAGTTTGCCGCCCGGCAAAGTTGTCGTATTCAAGCTGCTGCGCAATCAGCGTGAAGTTGTGGTGCAAGTTACGGTCGGTAAGCGACCGAGACCGAAGCAGCTGGAGTAAAACTCCTAAGTACAAACTAGCCGGATGCGCATAACATAATTTCTGAAACTGAAATACGAGGAATGGTTATCCACTTTTCACTTCGGCCTCTTTCGGGTCTTTTATCATCCACCCCGCCACCACGATGCCCACTTCATACAACAACCACAATGGTATGGCTAGCATGAACTGCGATACCACGTCCGGTGGGGTGAGGAGAGCACCGAGAATAAACGCTCCGACAATAACGTAAGGTCGGATTTCCTTGAGCTTGGCAATGCTTACCATATCCATTTTAACCAACACCACCACTGCCACCGGCACTTCGAAGGTAGTACCAAAGGCAAGGAACATCCCCATTACGAAACTCAGGTATTTGTCAATGTCGGTCATCACCGCGACGCCATGTGGTGCAGCACCACTGAAAAAACCAAATACCACGGGAAACACCACGAAATATGCAAATGTCATGCCGAAAAAAAACAACACCACACTGGCCGTAACGAGCGGCAACATCAGGCGTTTTTCATGTGCGTGCATGCCGGGCGCGACAAAAAGCCAAGCTTGGTACAATATATAAGGCAATGCAATCAGGAATGCAGCCATCATCGCCACTTTAAGGGGCACAAAAAATGGAGTAATAACATCAATAGCGATCATCTGCCCGCCTTTTGGCAACTTAGCGAGCATCGGTTCCGCGAGTAGCGCATAAAGATCACCTGCCCACGGAACAAGGCATATAAATACCAACAACAGCCCTCCAAAAGCATATAGAAGGCGAGTGCGCAATTCGAGCAGGTGGGAAATGAAGCTTTCGCTAGTACTCATTAATCAATGGGGAAACTTTTTTGCTCGGAAGTCATCTGCAACTCGGGCTGTGCCTGCTGTACGCTGGCTTGTTTAGGTTGAGTTACGGCACTAAGAGGTTGCTGCACTAACTGATCCTGCGACACCGTCTGATCGTTATTACTGACTTGCTGATCTGCTTTTTGCCTCAACTGACGCAATTTCTCCTCCTGAACATGCAATTTGCGAGCCGCCTCTTGCTGAGCATATAAATTACGTGTCGCCTCTTGATACGCTGATGAAAGCGTTTTAAATTCAAGCTCATCTGCCAGGCTCACACTGCTCGCACGCACTGAGCCCTCGATATTGTCGCCACCCTGTGTACTCAATGGTGGTGCGCCCTTATCTCTTTCGCTAGCCTTGGGGAAGTTTTTCTGCTCTAAAGTGCTCTGCTGCACGGTGGATTGCACATCAGAATTCAATTGCGATTGTTGATTGATGCTCTCCCTAGCCTGCTCCACTTGCTGATTGAGAGACTGCGTGACTTCTTGCGCATGCAGGTTAAGGGTTTGAGTGACCTGATTCACTGCCTCTTCGGCACTCTTGTATTCCTTTTGTACCTTTTCCTGCAACTGGCGCAATTCCTCAATTCCTATGTCCCGCGCGATGTCAGCCTTGACGCTGCTGATGTAGCGTTGCCCACGGCCCAGCAAATGACCAAGGGTACGCGCCACCTTGGGCAGACGTTCCGGGCCGATGACGATGAAGGCGACCACCGCAATCACCATCATCTCGGAGAAATTAACATCAAACATGGCTGCTAAGTCAATCTATGCGTTGGTGTGACTCTTGTCTTTAACTTCGCCTTCGATGGTCTGACCACCCTGTTCCACTTGCTTGTGGGTGTCATCTTTGGACACTTCTGGCTCTGAGCGCATACCTTCCTTAAAGCCCTTCATCGCGCCTCCCAGATCGCTGCCCATATTGCGCAGTTTCTTGGTACCAAAAATAAGGATAACAACTAACAATACAATCAACCAGTGCCAAATACTGAATGAACCCATTTTTATTTCTCCTAAAAGTTTAAGTGGCGTTAATCCCGCCGCACCATGGGTGGAATGTTGCCACCAATGATATGAATATGCAGATGAAACACTTCCTGCCCTCCACCGATGCCTGTGTTTATGACGGTGCGAAAGCCGTTGTTCAACCCCTGCTCTTTTGCCAATTTAGGCGTCAGCAACAACATTTTTCCAAGTAGCGCCATATGACTGTCATTGGCTTCCATCAGTGATGCCAAGTGCAGCTTGGGGATCAGCATTATATGCACCTGCGCGATTGGGTGGATGTCGTGGAAGGCAAGCAACTCGCCGTCATCATACACCTTTCGGCAAGGGATTTCACCGCGAACTATCTTGCAAAAAATGCAGTTATCCACTTTTGCCTCCTAGACCTCACTCCAACTCCTGATAACCTGATGACGAGAACTAGTAGACACGTGCCATACCGGTAAATTCACTCCTGACAATGAATAAATAAAATCTAGGAGCCGTTACCCTTACGACTGGCCTTCTCATCAAGTCCGGAAACCCCTACCCGTTGTTCTAACTCCTTCAGCACATCGTTTACGCACAAGCCATGCTGCGCCAGCAATACCATACAATGAAACCACAAATCAGCGGTTTCATATACCAAATGTTGGTTATCGCCGCTTTTAGCGGCCAGCAGTACTTCGGTGGCTTCTTCGCCGACTTTTTTCAGGATGGCATCTTCGCCTTTGCTCAACAGTTTAGCTACATATGAGCTTTCAACTGCTGCGCCTTTGCGCGCCACTATTGTTTCCATCAATTTTTGAAGAATATCGTTCCTCATTGCTTATGATTTCTTCTGGTAAATTTCGTCGGGCGCTTTAAGCACCGGGTCGATTTCCACCCACCTATCTTTTTCCAGGCGACTGAAAAAGCAACTGGCTCGCCCGGTATGACAGGCGATTCCGCCAACCTGCTCCACTTTCAATAACACCGCATCGCCATCACAATCAAGGCGAATCTCCTGCACCCGCTGAATATTGCCGGATTCTTCGCCCTTGTGCCACAGCTTTTTACGCGAGCGCGACCAATATGTCGCCTCGCCCGACTGGACGGTACGCTCAAAAGCCTCGCGGTTCATCCACGCCATCATTAGCACGCAACCTGTACTTGCATCCTGTGCGATGACTGGCACCAACCCATCTGCCGCCCAGCTAATTTTATTCGACCAGGTATCGCTCATAACCGCACCTCAATACCTTGTTGCGCCATATATTGCTTGGCTTGTTGTATCGTGTATTCGCCATAGTGAAAAATACTGGCCGCCAACACCGCATCCGCGCCACCCAGCTTCACACCGTCCACCAAGTGCTGTAGAGTGCCCGCGCCACCGCTGGCAATGAGGGGAATTTCCAGCGCATCCGTCACCATGCGAATAAGTTGTAAATCATACCCAATTTTGCTGCCGTCACGATCCATACTGGTAAGCAGAATTTCTCCCGCGCCCAGTGTCTGCATCTTTTTAGCCCATTCCACCACGCCCAAACCGGTAGCCTTGCGTCCGCCATGGGTGAAGACCTCCCAACGACCAGGCTGAATCTGTTTGGCATCTATTGCCACCACGATACATTGCGAGCCATAGCGCCCTGCCGCGTCCGCCACCAATTGCGGATTGAGCACGGCAGATGTATTAATGCTTACCTTGTCGGCACCCGCGTTAAGCAGGTTGCGCACATCTTCCACTTGGCGCACACCGCCACCCACAGTGAGAGGAATAAAAACCTGCTCGGCCACCTGCTCAATGATGCGAAACAGAATACCACGGTCATCGGAGCTGGCGGTGATGTCAAGAAATGTTAACTCGTCTGCGCCCTGCTCGTCGTATCGGCGCGCGATTTCTACCGGGTCGCCTGCATCGCGCAACTCAACAAAGTGGACGCCTTTGACCACGCGGCCAGCGGTTACGTCTAGACAAGGAATGATACGTTTGGCCAGCATATTATTTAAGTGAGTGAAGAGAAAATGGAAGCCTCGACACTTAGCTCTTCACATTTCTATTTGTAGTTAGTTTATCCGCCAACTTTTGTGCCGCGGCAAAGTTCAAAGTCTCTTCATAGATGGCCCGGCCAGTTATCGCGCCAGCAATACCATCGTCCTGTACCGCGCACAGCGCATGAACATCGTCGAGATTGGTGATGCCGCCGCTGGCAATGACTGGTACAGTAAGTTCACGCGCCAATTCCACAGTAGCGGGAATATTTACGCCGGATAACATGCCATCACGCCCAATGTCAGTGTAAATGATGGCTTCAATGCCATAACCTTCAAAACGCTTAGCCAGGTCAAGCACGTCATGTTTAGTCACCTTAGACCAGCCGTCCACCGCCACCTTGCCAGCATTGGCATCGAGACCTACCATGACGTGACCTGGGAAAGCATCGCAGGCTTCATGCAGAAAACCCGGAGTCTTCACCGCTGCAGTGCCTATAATGACATACGCTACTCCAATATCGAGGTAACGTTCTATGGTTTCCAGATCGCGAATGCCACCACCTAGCTGAATTGGTACATCCAGCCCAACCGCTTCCACGATGCTGCGGACAGCCGCCTCGTTCTTAGGCTTGCCGGCAAAAGCGCCGTTCAGATCAACCAGGTGTAGGCGGCGCGCACCCTGTTTTAACCAATGTAGCGCCATCGCTGCAGGGTCTTCGGAAAACACCGTGGCGTCTTCCATCACCCCTTGGCGCAGGCGTACGCAATGTCCATCTTTTAAATCAATCGCGGGAATAATCAGCATGGCAGCACTATACAATATGAACAAAAATAAAAAAATTAAACTGGTACCCAATTCACAAAGTTTTTCAGCAATATCAATCCGGCACCTTGGCTCTTCTCTGGATGAAACTGCACGGCAAATAAATTATCGCGCGCCACGGCACAGACAAACGGTTGTGGATAGCAACTAGTAGCCTGCACAAACTGCGCATCCTGTGGACAAACATAGTAACTATGCACAAAATAAAAGCGCGCGTTTTGATCTATGCCTTCCCATAGCGGATGGTTGCCATGCTGCACTTGATTCCACCCCATATGCGGCACCTTCAGCTTATTGTTTTGTGCATCGCACAAATTGCTGGCGAAACGCACTACCCTGCCAGGCAGGATGGCCAATCCCGGAATATCACCTTCCTCACTGTGTTCAAACAACATTTGCAGGCCGATACAGATACCGAGAAAAGGCTTGGTCCGCGCCGCATGCAGCACTGCCGCACGCAACCCGCGCGCCTCCAGTTCGCGAATACAGTCTGGCATCGCACCTTGGCCAGGGAAAACCACACGCGCCGCCTGTTCGACTTCTTGCGGGTCGTCGGTCACCACGATAGACGCAGTTGGCGCAATGGTGCGCAATGCTTGGTGCACCGAGCGTAGATTGCCCATGCCGTAATCAATTATCGCGATATCTACCATAGCTGTAAGTGATTTTTTATAAATCTAGATCCATGGCATGCAACACTCAATTTTATTGAGCACATTATCTCATTTATTACTTTGTTTATCGAAGCGCTTGAGAATCTTTACAATGTACCCTTTGTGGAAGGCATCATGCCTGCCATACGCGGATCGACCTCCAGCGCCATGCGCAAAGCACGACCGAATGCCTTGAACACAGTTTCCGCCTGGTGGTGAGCATTTTTACCAACCAGATTGTCGATATGCAATGTCACCAGCGCATGATTGACGAAGCCTTGGAAAAACTCATGGACCAAGTCCACATCAAACTCACCTATATTGGAACGCACAAAGTTCACATTGAACACCAAACCGGGACGGCCGGAAATGTCCAGCACCACGCGCGACAGCGCCTCATCTAGTGGCACATAAGCATGGCCGTAACGACGCAATCCCTTTTTGTCTTCTACCGCTTGGCTGAACGCTTGACCAAGAGTGATGCCGATATCCTCGACTGTGTGATGCGCATCAATGTGAAGATCACCCTTGGCAACAATGTCCAAATCAACCATGCCATGACGTGCAACTTGATCAAGCATATGCTCGAGAAAAGGCAAACCGGTATCAAATTTGACCTTGCCGCTACCATCTAAATCCAGCTTGATGGTGATCTGGGTTTCCAGGGTGTTACGTGTAACTTGCGCACTACGCATAATTTTCCCTAATGGACAGCCTAAACAAATTGATGAATACTTTCCTGCAGTGCCCGGATGAACTGCTCGTTCTCCTGCGGAGTGCCCACCGTTACGCGCAGACAATCAACCAATAGCGGGTGGGATTTGTTCAAATTCTTGATTAGCACACCCCGTTTTTTCAGCCCCTGAAAAATCTTATCCGCATGCATCACTCGGAATAAGATGAAATTGGCGTCACTCACATAAGGTCGTACATCCGCTACCCCAACCAGACGCTCATATAACCAAGCACGATCCTGTTTGATCTGCTCAGCCTGCCGCAACAGCACGTCGTGATGCAGCAACAATTTTTCCGCCACCCGTTGCGTCAGCACATTTATATTATACGGCAAACGGAGCTTTTCTAACTGCGCTAGCCACGCCTTGCTACCCACCATAAAGCCTATACGCAAACCAGCCATGCCAAGCTTGGAGAATGTGCGCATCACCAGCAGATTGGGGTAACGCGTCAGCATGGGCATAAAACTAGCATTGGCAAAAGCATAATAGGCTTCATCCACCACCACCAAGCCGGGGGCAGCCTCAATAATTTGAGCAATAGCTTCTGCATCAAACAGATTTCCAGTGGGATTATTTGGATAGGACAAAAACACTAGCGCAGGCTGATGATGTTGCATGGCAGTCAACATGGCAGGCAAATCCAGCGCAAAATCTTCTGTCAGCGGCACGCCGACATACTGCATCCCAGTGAAAGCCGCGATCATTTTATACATCACAAATGATGGCTCAACGCTTAATAATGTAGCATCCGGCTTAGCGACCGCAAGTGCTAACAACTGAATGATCTCATCCGACCCATTTCCAAGTAACATATCCACGCTCTCCGGCAAGCGGGTCACGGCGCGTATGCTGGCCTTAAGTCGCTGAGCATCGGCGTCAGGGTATCGGTTGATGGCGGCATCCGCCACCAGACGGGCGATCTCCTCACGCAATGACTGTGGCAATGGATAAGGATTCTCCATCGCATCAAGCTTGACCATGCCAGTGCTGTCGGACACAGGGTAAGCTTGCAGATCAAGCACTTCTTGACGGAGCAAGCTTTCAGGTGTTACACCAAAATTGGTTGAAGACATGGATTATCGGTGCTGTTAGACAGCGGTATTTTATCCTAATCGCGCTAGATTCTGGTCAAATTTCCTTTGACAGTGCAATTATTTGTTGCTCAAGCCAGCGCTTCCAACCACGCCATGTCGAGCACAACTGCGATCAAGCTGGGATAGCCGGCAGCCACCTCATGCAAGATGACAATATCAATAGCTTGAAATATGCCAGCAACAAATAGATTTGTCCGATATTGCAGCACATAAACTGTTCGCTTTTGATTTCTCCATTTTCTGGGAGAACTTACACAGCAGCCTGGAGCTGTTGCGCGAACAAACATTCTTGCATATCGCAATCAGCCAACTCCCCGGCCGTGGAATATCGCTGGCACACCATCCGGGTCACGATGCACCCGTACCCTGGCTTTCACGAAATGGCCGCGGTGCTGATGTACCGGAATCTGTAGCTGGAGATTCTCAAACGACACGCAGCATTCTACGTTGTTCGCTCAAGTTGTTCGCATGGGATGCCTTCACAGGCTTCTTTAAATCTCATTTTTTGAATCTCCTGTAGCAATTTCGCTTGGTTCATCTCTGCCCCTTCCAAGGCTGAGTTAAATCGGACAATCATGTGCTACAAGCCCGTGCGATCCATTTGCTCGCTACACAGGAAAAACAAACAATTGCTAAAGTTAGCAAGCCTTTGTATAATTCGCTCTTTATTGCAAAAGAAATTCTCAAGGAATCGCCATGGCAAACACTGCACAAGCTAGAAAACGCGCAAGGCAAGCGAACAAACAGCGCGAACATAACACAAGTCTGCGCTCTGAACTGCGTACTGCAATCAAAAAAGTGGCGAAAGCCATTGAAGTTGGCGACAAAGCTGTGGCACAAGCCGTTTTCATTGAATCCGCCAGTATCGTAGATTCCATCGCCGACAAAAAGATCATTCACAAAAATAAGGCTGCGCGTCACAAGAGCCGTTTATCTGCTGCCATCAAGGCAATGGCTTAAACATAGCTGCACGCACTCCCAAATAAGCCGACAGCACATGCTGTCGGCTTTATGTTTTAGTTCACCAAAATTATGGATCACATAGATCACCCACGGCGAATATCCAAGCTGACCCGCACACACTAATATTTAATTGCACAAGTTAATAATAGTATTGCAGAGCTGAGCACCCTTGACTTCTCGCTTGCGCCAGCCGAATAACGATACATTTTTATTGTATGCAGTCGTGAAGTCTTTAATGACTTGCGTAAGCTTGCTGATGCTTTCGCAGCTTGCTTCCCGCAGTGCTTTGCGCTGCAAACTCCTGTTCTTTTGTGCTGAATAGTTTCACTGCAACTCGGGACATGGGACACCTCCGGCAATAAGCCCTAAAGATAATATATTGTTTAATATATTTTATTAATGCAATTAGATTGCTGACGTCCTTATTAATAAAGTGCAATATAAATTTTCCCCTTGCACAATCCAGGCAATTTAGCTCAATATACGCGTTTTCCTGAACCCAATACGGCGGCCATGCCGCCGTCTGTCATTCTATCTATCTATGTCACATTTGATGAACACCTATGCTCGCCTGCCAGTCGCCTTCACGCACGGAGAAGGCGTTTGGCTGTGGGACAGCAATGGCAAACACTACCTTGATGCGCTGTCCGGCATCGCTGTCAACACTCTTGGACATGCTCATCCACGCTTAACTACAGCGCTTAAGGAGCAAATCAGCAAACTGATACATGTTTCCAACTTGTATCAGATAAGCGAGCAGGAAGCTGTAGCCGACAAGCTGTGCGAGCTGGCCAACATGCAAGAGGTGTTCTTGTGCAATTCTGGCTGCGAGGCAAATGAAGCTGCGATCAAGTTGGCACGTCTATATGGCCATCAGCAAGGCATTGAAAATCCAGCCATTATCGTAATGGAGAAAGCATTTCATGGCCGCACTTTGGCTACACTGTCCGCCACCGGCAACCGCAAAGTACAGGCGGGATTCGAGCCACTGGTGAAAGGTTTTGTGCGCGTTCCTTATAATGACCTGGATGCCATACATCAGGTCGCCGAACACAACCCCGATGTCGTAGCGGTTCTGATCGAGCCCATTCAAGGCGAAGGCGGAATCCGCACCTTGGATATCCATTATCTCGAACAACTGCGCAAAATCTGTGACCAGCACAACTGGCTGTTGATGCTGGATGAAGTGCAATGCGGTATTGGCCGTACCGGCAAATGGTTCGCCCACCAGCATACGGGCATTCTGCCGGACGTAATGACACTAGCCAAAGGTATCGGCTCCGGCATACCTGTCGGCGCCTGTCTAGCCGCTGGCAAGGCGGCAGGCACCTTTAAGCCGGGCAATCATGGCTCTACTTTCGGCGGCAACCCATTGGCATGTGTAGCTGTGCTAACCACGCTGGCGATAATGGAAGAAGACCAGCTGGTAGCGAGTGCCGCCACGGTAGGCGAATTCCTACAGCAGGGCTTCCGTACACGCCTGGCCAAAGTGGCTGGCGTGGTGGAAATTCGGGGGCAGGGGCTGATTATTGGCATTGAACTGAACAGGAGCTGCGGGGAACTGGTTAAGCAAGCCTTGGCGCAAGGGCTGTTGATCAACGTCACCGATGACAACGTTATCCGGCTGCTACCCGCAATGGTGTTCACTTCCGCAGAAGCGCTGCAATTACTGGACAAGCTATGCCCGCTGATTACCAATTTTCTGGCGCAAGGCGCATAACGTGAGCATTAAACATTTTTTACAATTCAAAGACTTTACCCGTGCGGAGTTCGAACACATGTTCGCTCGCGCGCACATCATCAAGCAGCGCTTTAAAACCTACCAGCTCTATCATCCGCTAGTGGATCGCACTTTAGTGATGATTTTTGAGAAAAGCTCCACGCGTACGCGCCTATCGTTTGAGGCAGGTATGCAACAACTTGGCGGCAACGCCATTTACCTCAACACGCGCGATTCGCAACTGGGACGCGGCGAGCCGGTGGAAGACGCGGCGCAAGTTATCTCTCGCATGAGTGACCTGGTAATGATCCGTACTTTCGAACAGGAAATTATCGAACGCTTTGCCGCAAATTCGAGAGTGCCGGTGATTAACGGCTTGACCAATGAATACCATCCCTGTCAGATATTGGCTGACATCTACACCTATATCGAGCAGCGCGGCTCCATTCAGGGCAAAACCGTAGCGTGGATTGGCGATTCCAACAATGTATGCAATACCTGGTTGCAAGCAGCGGAGGTGTTCGACTTCAACGTCCATGTTTCCACCCCTCCTGGCTATGAAGTTGAGCCAGAACGTGCCGGACTATTCGGCGAAGACCACTATGAGGAATTTGCTGACCCGATGGACGCGGCGCGCAATGCCGACCTTGTCACCACCGATGTCTGGACCAGCATGGGCTTTGAGCGCGAGAACGATGCGCGCCGCAAAGCATTCGCCGACTGGATTGTGGATGCAGAAATGATGGCCGTCGCCAAACCGGATGCGCTGTTCATGCATTGCCTGCCGGCACATCGCGGCGAGGAAGTGGACGCCGCCGTAATCGACGGCGCGCAAAGCGCGGTATGGGATGAAGCAGAGAATAGATTACATGTACAAAAAGCACTGATGGAATATCTGCTATTAGGTAATGTGAATAACTAAAAGCAAAAATGCAGGGTGCGCTTGTGTACCCTGTTTTCATTGGTGGTTTATTAAACTGAGAAAAACGAAATGAGCGAAATCAAAAAAGTCGTCCTCGCCTACTCTGGCGGACTGGATACCTCAGTAATCCTGAAATGGTTACAGGATACCTATCAGTGCGAGGTAGTGACCTTCACTGCCGATATTGGTCAAGGTGAAGAACTCGAACCCGCGCGCAAAAAAGCTTTGCAGTTCGGCATTAAGCCGGAAAATATTTTCATCGACGATCTGCGCGACGAATTCGTACGCGACTTTGTATTCCCGATGTTCCGCGCCAACACCGTGTATGAAGGCGAATATCTGCTCGGCACCTCGATCGCGCGCCCGCTAATCGCCAAGCGCCAAATTGAGATCGCCAGGCAAACGGGCGCGGAAGCGGTGTCGCACGGCGCCACCGGCAAGGGCAACGATCAGGTGCGTTTCGAGCTAGGCTATTACGCACTTAACCCGAACATCAAGGTAATCGCGCCGTGGCGCGAGTGGGACTTACTCTCGCGCGAAAAACTAATGGCATACGCTGAAAAACACAGCATCCCCGTAGATATGAAGCACAAGCAGGGCGGATCGCCTTATTCGATGGATGCAAACCTGCTGCATATCAGCTTTGAAGGACGCCATCTGGAAAACCCCGCCGCCGAAGCTGAGGAAAGCATGTGGCGCTGGACAGTGTCACCGGAGCAAGCGCCAGATGCGGCTGAATATATTGATATTGAATTCGAGCGCGGCGACATTGTCGGCCTCAACGGATCGCACATGAGCCCGGCCCAGATACTCACCATGCTTAATAAGTTGGGCGGCAAACACGGCATTGGCCGTCTTGATCTGGTAGAGAACCGCTACGTCGGCATGAAATCACGCGGCTGCTATGAAACCCCCGGCGGAACCATAATGCTCAAGGCACATCGCGCAATAGAATCCATCACGATGGATCGCGAAGTTGCGCACCTGAAAGATGATTTGATGCCGCGCTATGCCAGTATGATTTACAACGGCTATTGGTGGAGTCCAGAACGCCGCTCACTGCAAACACTTATAGATCACACGCAGCAAAAAGTTAACGGCTGGGTGCGCATCAAGCTATACAAGGGTAATGTCATCGTGGTGGGACGCGATTCCAAAACTGATTCGCTGTTTGACCCGAACATCGCTACTTTCGAAGACGACAAAGGCGCCTACGACCAGAAGGACGCCGCCGGGTTTATCAAGCTGAACGCTCTTAGAATGCGCATTGCAGCTAAGCTAGGGCAGTAGATAATACCTGTTCTAAACGCTTTATGTTTAGATAACATTTTGAATAAATTTAATTAAATTTAATTAAATTTAATTAAATTTAATTAAATTAAATAATTCCCAATCAGGAGTATCCATGTCCCAATTCGATAACGTTAGCGTCGTTAAAAAAGCCAATGTGTTCTTCGACGGTAAGTGCGTGTCACACTCCGTCCTGTTCCCTGATGGCACACGCAAGACCGTCGGAGTGATAATGCCGGGCAGCCAGCTCACTTTTAACGTCAACACCCCGGAACTAATGGAAATTACCAGTGGCACCTGTCAAGTTAAAATAGCAGGCGACAACGACGCCAAAACCTACACTGCCGGTATGCAGTTCAATGTGGCTGCTAACAGCAGCTTTGAAATACATGCGCAGGATGCAGTCAATTACGTTTGCAGTTTTGGTTAGCGAATCGAATCCACTCGTAGCGCCCCTCATCAAGCATTTCCTCCGTCTGAAAAAGAAGGTTAATGCAGATAAAATTTAAGGAGAACTGCAATGCCATCATTCGACATCGTATCCGAAGTGGACAAGACGGAAGTTAAAAATGCAGTCGAGCAGACCAACAAAGAAGTTAGCACTCGCTTTGATTTCAAGGGTTCAGATGCTCGCGTGGAGCAGGCAGAGTTAGTACTCACCGTACATGCTGACAATGAATTTCAACTGAACCAGGTACAGGATATTCTTAATGCCAAACTTACCAAGCGAGGCGTGGACATCAAGTGCTTGGAGATTAGCGATAAAATTGAGAAGGTCAGCGGTAACAAGATTAAACGTTCCTGCACCGTGAAGGTGGGAGTTGAAATTGAACTGGCGAAAAAAATCGTCAAATTCGTCAAGGACAGTAAAATGAAAGTACAGGCCAGCATACAAGGCGACACGGTGCGCATAACTGGCAGTAAGCGCGACGATCTGCAAGCTGCCATTCAGCTGATACGCGCTTCCATCACTGACTTTCCGCTGCAATACCAAAACTTTCGCGACTGAAAAGATATTATTGTGAAATTAAGCCTTGCTTCATATTCTTGCCAAGTATTTCCTTAACTCACAGCTACTACAACGCACTCATTTATCAAAATTCATTCATCTTTATCCTTAAATTTGAAACGGCAAACATTGCCGCCTTTAGCCATACATTCCTCGTGAATAACCGTACTGTCTGTAAAGGTCGATAATAACGCCAGATCAAACTGGCAAATCTCCGGTTTTTTCATGGCGAGATTGTGAAAAATGCAGTTATCCGCTTCAATTGTGGGCGCATCGCTATTAACAGCAAAGCTCCTCGTGTTATAACCAAGCTCTTCCATCACCTCAGAAAGCTTTTCCACCTTTTGCTCGCGCGTTTTAAGTGCTGAATTTTGGCTGAGTAGCTGCTGAGCAACCCCCATCCCCATAGCACCCAATCTTTCCCTCAACCCCGCCACGCCAGATTCTTGAGTGATTGATTCGACCATCAGTTGAGCAAACCAGGAATAATTGCGCGGGAAGAACTCCTTGCCTTCATCAGTAAGTACATAAAGCTGTTCCGGACGTCCCCCAGAAGGGCGGGTCACTCCTTCAGTGACTATTCCGTTGTTCTCCAATGCGGATACGTGCTGGCGAACGGCGTTTCGGGAAATTTTTAGATATTCCGAGAGTTCATCTAAAGTTAAACCGCCCTTATTCTTTAGCAGGAGCTTTAAAAGCTCTTGCTGACGACTCCCAAATAATTCAAGCATTCCGTACTCCTTTAGTGCATTGGGCTCCCTCTAAGGAGATATTTTGCATTTTACTCCAGACCGTAAGAAGAGAAAAAATATACGGCTCTATGTGAAATAGAGTGGGTAATAAAATTCAACCTCCGCAGAAAAAGTAAATCCGCTCATCCTTCGACAAGCTCAGGACGAACGGATTTTTTGTTGACCACTTTTTATTTTACAATCACTCGTCCACGCATACTGGGATGAAAATCACACGAATAATTCTGTACTCCCGCTGAGTCAAATAACACTTCGTGTTTTTCGCCACCTTTTATGATGCCGGAAGGAACAAAGTGTGCATTTTTATCAGGTGTTACGGTATGAGGAACTTCATCCTTATTAATAAAAATTACGCTCTGCCCACGTTTTATCCGTATCTTATCGGGTTGAAATTGGAAGGCATCAATCGTAACCGTAATGGGTATGCGCCCTCCAGTTGCCTTATTAGGAGCGGCTGACCCCGTCATCGAAATAGCTGCCAACCCCAAATATGCTCCTGTAAGTAACGTAAGGGGCATCCTCATGGTACGCGCCTTGCTGATTAGACGGACAGTATCCACTGGCTGCGAGTTTCTTTGCTGAGTTGCGCAGCCGGTACGGCATGGATCGTCGAATCAAGCGTGCCAAACACCGCGCGAATTGCTGCGGCATGTGCTGATTCATCTGGCAAGATAGTCAGTCCGGCAGCGACCAACGCGGGGGTACGCAGTTTGCTGACGGCACTGGCGTAGGCAAGCACCGCATCCACCTCTAGCGCAAGTGCAAGTTTAGCGATATTGGCGTCACTATCAAGATTACCTTCCCCTGCCTTGATATAAGCAGAAAGATCGTATGTTCCCTTTGCATTGGTCGGTGTGCCACCTAGGCTTTTAATCGTGGATATGAAGATATCCCGATGCTTAATGTGATCAGCCTGATTACGCAATGCCAGGGACTTAATGACATTTCCCACCTTGCTGTCGCTCAGCTTTCCCGCTGCCACACCATATGCCCAAATTGCTTGATTTTCAAGGTCCAAGGCCGCATTTAAAATAGCCATGTCGTGCTTTGTATCACTTCCTGTATTCGCATTTGCGCTATTGAGAGTGGTTAAGCTAAGCGCAGCGAGTGCACTTACAGCAAAGCCTGTTTTAAGGGCGACACGACGAGAATTGTCAGGTACGTTGTTAATATTTTCCATAGTTGTCTCCTAAGTTTAGTGGCCAATTAAGTTTGGTTCGTTAATTAATAACGAACCAAACGCATCTTACGTGAACAATGAAATATATACAACATATGTTTATGTTATAACTTATTAAACATTTATAACAATCAAGATTGTTCTCTAACCAACTGATTATAAAAATGTTGCCGTAGAGAACGGGTTTTCATCTATCCTCACTGATCTGCAGTGCATGCAGTTTTGCGAATTTCCGCCAGTCAGTGACATGGCATGCAAGATATGGTTGTGCATGGGCTGCATGACTGGCGCCTGCCAGTGCTTTTCCTGGGCTGAATGGTGTGAAGGTGGTCGACTATTTTGCACTTGGTCTATAATTGCTGCCAATGTTTCAGCAATGGGCAATATGAAAAAATTTCTAAAATATAGTTTATGGTCAGTGGTTGTGGTGGTCGCCATTGCGATTGCCGGTGTAATTTATATCGCTGCCACATTTAACCCCAACGATTACAAAACCCAGATCATCAAGCTGGTAAAAGATAAGCAGCAACGTACTCTCAAGCTGGATGGCGATATCAAACTGGTTTTCTTCCCCAGCATAGGCGCCGATATTGGCAAGGTATCATTATCTGAATTTCAGAACGACAAAGAATTTATGTACATTGACAGTGCGCGCGTCTCGCTGGCGGTGTTGCCGCTACTATCCAGTCAAGTGGTTGTGGACGAAGTTTCGATCAGTGGCCTGAAGGCGACTCTGGTGAAATTCAAGAACGGCAAGACCAACATTGATGACCTGTTGAGCAAAAAAGAGACTGACGAAGAAAAAAAGCCGCTTGAATTCGACATAGCCTCAGTGCGCGTGGAAGACTCAGAGCTGACCTACCTGGATGAAACCAAGGGTGCGCAATATGTGCTGAAAGGCTTCAACCTTAATACCGGACGTATTGCCAACGGTGTGCCGGGCAAAATTGATTTTGCTGCAGTAATTCAATCCAGCAAACCCAAGCTGGACATAGCTGCACAAATGAAAACCACATTCACTTTCGATCTAAAAAAACAACTATTTCAAATGGAAGGGCTGGAGTTGCAGGCCAAGGGCGCAGCACTCGACATCAGTAATCTGTCAGTTTTGGCTAACGGCAATATCAGCGCGAATTTTGACACGCAAGAATTTTCCACGAAAAAGTTAGCGGTTACGGCCACTGGCGTGCAAGGCAAAAATAACTTCGATGCCAAACTGGATGCGCCTGCATTAAATCTGGTTAAGAATAACTTCACTGGCGACAAGCTAACATTAAACGTCAAGTTGGATAGTGCATTCGGCAACATCGTGGCCAGTCTTGCTCTGCTTGATTTGGCCGGCAATCCTCAATCCTTCAAGAGCAGCGCACTTGCGTTAGAGCTGGATATGAAGCAACCCGAACAGGCATTTAAGATAAAGCTCGGCTCGCCTGTAACTGGCAATATCGAACAGCAGCAGCTCAACCTTTCCAATCTGACCCTCGCAGTAAATGCAACTGGTAACAAGCTGCCGAATAATTCAGTCAGCGGCGAAATGAAGGGTAGTGTGCAAATAGATGGCGGCCGCCAGAGCGTTCAGGCCAACCTCGTGGGTGGGCTGCTACAAAGCCAGGTTAAAGCCAAGGTGGCAGTCAATGGTTTTCAAGATCCAGCCATACGCTTCGACATAGATGTAGACCAGTTTGATGCTGATTTATATCTGCCGAAGGAGGCAGCAAGCGTTGCCAAGAAACCTGCCCCGGCGGAGCAGCCACTTGATTTGGCTGCTCTGAAAAAACTTAATCTTGAAGGCGGATTACGCATCGGAGCGCTTAAAATCGCCAATGTGAAACTTTCACAAGTACGCCTCGACGTGAAAGCACATAACGGCTTGATAACAATCAGCCCACTATCTACCAATCTGTATCAGGGCAGCATGAAAGGCAGCCTGAAAGTAAATGCGCAGACTACGCCTCACATCGCTATAAACCAGAATCTGAGTGGCATCAATATCGCGCCATTGCTCAAGGATGCTGCCAACTTCGACACATTGGAAGGCAAGGGCAATGTCGCGCTTAATCTAGCCGCCCATGGCAACACCATCAGTGCGCTTAAGAAGGCACTCAACGGCAACATGTCACTAAACCTGACGGATGGTGCGATCAAAGGCATCAACATTGCCAAAACCCTGCGCGACGCGCAGGGCATGCTGAGCATAAAAGGTGCAACGGCACAAACCCAATCCGTTAACAAGGCCGAAAAAACGGACTTCAGCGAACTCAAAGCCAGCTTCAAAGTTAACAACGGTGTGGCACACAACGATGACCTCTTGATAAAATCGCCGCTGCTACGTCTGTCAGGCAATGGAGATATCAACATTGGCAACGACACCATCAATTATCTGGCTAATGCCACACTGGCGAAAACGCTGAAAGGCCAGGGCGGCAAAGACATCGTTGGCGGCATCACTGTCCCGGTGCGTTTAAGCGGGCCGTTTAACAACTTGAAATACACGTTGGACTTTGGCGCGATGGTGTCAGATGTTGCCAAGCAAAAAATCGAAGCCCAGAAGGAAAGAATTAAAACCAAGCTGCAGGATCAGCTCCAGGACAAGCTAAAAGGGCTCTTCAAATAATTCCATGCTCATAGCCTGTAAAACGTTCCCTCGCCCTCTCTTCCGTCTGCGATGCGAGAGAGGGCTTATGCCTTGATCAAGAATCGAAATAAGCCGCGCTTAGAATTATTTGCTCATCGCATCATAGACTGGCAGCAACAACATGGTCGGCATGGTTTACCGTGGCAGGGCGCGGATGTTTATCGCGTATGGCTGTCAGAAATAATGCTGCAACAAACCCAGGTCGTCACCGTTATCCCCTATTACCTCCGCTTCGTGGCACGCTTTCCCACTATCGCAGCTCTCGCCGCCGACAGCGAAGATGCAGTATTGGCGCACTGGAGCGGCCTAGGCTACTACTGGCGTGCGCGCAACCTGCACCGCGCAGCGCAACTCATCATGCAACGGCATGGGGGAAAGTTTCCTCAGCATTTTGAAGACATCCTTGCTCTTCCCGGCATCGGCCGCTCCACCGCCGCAGCCATCAGCGCATTCGCGTTCCATGAACGGCGCGCGATTCTCGATGGCAACGTCAAACGTTTACTGGCGCGCTACCATGCCATTGAGGGTTACACTGGCGAAAAAAAGACTGAAGCTCAACTCTGGCAACAAGCCGAAGCATTGCTGCCAAAGCGTGATGTCGCGGTCTATACACAAGGCTTGATGGATCTGGGCGCGCTGGTCTGCACGCGCAGCAAACCACAATGCCCCATCTGTCCGCTGCAAGCAGATTGCGCGGCATATCAAAACGAACGGGTCGCGCAACTGCCCACGCCACGCCCACGCAAAGTGCTGCCGGAAAGACATAGCACTTTTCTTTTGCTACTCAATGGCCCCGATATCCTGCTGGAAAAGCGCCCGGGGAGCGGCATCTGGGGTGGCTTATGGTGCCCGCCGCAAGTGGATCCGCGACTTCTAAGTAAGGTTGAAGATGCGAATGCCTACTGCCTTCAGCAGTTTGGCACGGAAACAATACACACGCTTGCACTATCAACATTCACGCATACTTTCACCCATTTCAAGCTGCATATCACACCCCTACTATTGCAGGTAATTAACAAACCCAAACAAATTCAGGAACCGGGTATGGTGTGGCTGGATGTGGATGATGCGTTGCAAACTGCAATCCCTACGCCGGTGCGCAAACTCTTGCAGGAGTTACTGGCAGGGCGCAGGCTGGTATGAACAGCGTTGGTAAACTCCGACATGCTTTGATATTCACGAAGATCGTGCTGTCCTGTAGATTACAGCTTCAACTAGTCGGCAAATTCCAAGCCTGTACTACTATTGCAGCCAAGGCGACTTGGCAGAGTTGGAGCGAGAGTGAGATGTTGGGCTTCATTTCATTCAGCCCAACCTACTGGGCTTTGCCGAGCCGGCCTATAACGGTGAATCCAAGTTCGCCATAGCACGATTGACTGATCCATTCGAGATCATTCGTCAACAGGGCGCACCCAAAGAATAATTTGACCTCGATCAAATCATTGATTTATACGACGGCTGCGTGGCCGAATTTGATGATGAGATAGGCAAGATGCTGCGCCACCTCAACGTCAGTGGGCTGGCGGGCAATACTATTGTCGTTATCTATTCCGACCATGGCATGGAATTTTTTGAACATGACACTTGGGGCCAGGGTAATTCTGCGGTCGGTGATTTCAGTTCGCGCATTCCGCTCTTGATTCGTGACCCACGCAAACATGTCTGCGGAATAGTCGATCAGGTGGTTCGCAGCATCGACCTTGCACCCACACTGTTGAAACTGGTTGGTGCAAACCCCGTTACCAGCATGGATGAGGTATCACTGGCTAGCTGTTTTGAGCAGCACCAGCACTGCCCGCAACTCGACGCTTTCAATGAGACCGGGATTTGGGTCGCTAATATTCCTGGCTTGCCGGAGAAGCATCTGCGTTATCCCGACTTGCTGGAGCTGATGGGAGTACCGGATCGGGCCAGTGGCACCATGTCAATCAAACCGGAATATACGATGTGCATCATGGACGCTAAGGATCGCATGATCCGCAGGGGCCACTGGAAACTCACCTACCAACCGCTCATCAATGGCCATATACTACAACTTTTCGATGTCGTGGCAGACCCCATGTGCAAACAAAATCTGATCGATCAACATGCAGATATTGCCGCCACGCTTTGGCAGAACTTGCGTCTGTGGATCGACCGCATGCCTGACACACAACCCAATCCTTGAATTTTTGACAAAGAAAAATCCAAATGCCGTTCAAATCTGCCATCAAGCGAACTCTGCGCGCCTTGGGCTACAAAATCGAGAAAATCGATCCTCTAGAGGAAAGCATACCCGCTGACTACAACCACTCACCCTTTCTGCCACGCATCTATCGCGGCGCACTGGATCGCTACTTTTACTTCAAGAACATGGTAGACAAGGTGCAAAAAGTGGAGGGGGATATCGTCGAATGCGGCGTTTCAATCGGGCACGGGGCTTTGCTGTTTACCTTGATCAGTGACTATATCGGAACACCACGGACATACTATGGCTTCGATTCCTTCGAGGGGTTTCCCGATCCAGTCGAGAAAGACGAGACCACGCCAATCAATGGCAAGGGGTTTTGGGCCAACCCGCCCGACACCGTGCTCAAAGTGTTGCGCGACGGACGTCTGGGCGAAGAGGTGATCCGCGAACGCATACACCTTATAAAAGGCTGGTTCGACAAGAGTCTGCCCAATTACGAGGGCCGAATTGCCTTGCTGCATCTCGACTGCGACCTTTACGAATCCTACAAGCTCTCTTTGGAAACCCTCTATGACAAGGTCCAGCCTGGCGGCGTCATTATGTTCGACGAATACGGCGACACCCGCTGGCCGGGTGCCCGCAAAGCCATCGACGAATTTTTCCGCGATAAGCACGAGAAACCACAGGCGCACGAAAAATGCAGTTGGAAATATTTCGTGATCAAACAATGACACCGCATAGCAGCGGCTTGGAGAGTGCGTGCTGAGCTGATTCCATTTCCCGATCAGTAGTGAAGTACCGTAGGGGCGAGATTCATCGCGCCCCTTTTTCTAGGATGATATAGATCAGGGCGCGATAAATCACGCTCCTACCGAGTTATTTGACCTTTAAAATAGAATTGAAAACACGCTTGAAAACACGCCCACGTATCTGTTTCCTTACCGGCAGCGCTGCCGACTGGGGCGGCGCGAGCCGCGTGCTCTACACGACTCTGCGCACGATAGATCTCACCCGCGTGGAACCCTTGGTGCTATTGTCGGGCGAGGGGCCAATAAAGGCAGAGCTGGAAGCGCGCGGAATTTGTTGCCTGGTTTGGGGTTCGGCCACCGAGCCCGAGAATAAAGTGACCTATGTAAAGGCCCTGTTCAGAGCCCTTCGCCTCTTGCGGCGTGAACGCATCGCCGCGCTCCACGTCAATCATCGTTTCTGGCGCCCTGCCGAGGTGCTAGCGGCCCTGTTGCTACGGATTCCCGTGCTGGTGCACTTTCACGTGGTAAACCAGCAAGAAGGTTCATTCATGGGACGCTGCCGATCTGCAATCTGCGTATCTCGCTACGTGGCGGAAAATTCGGTTCCGAAGACCTTGCCGAAGGAAGTCGTCTACAACCCTGTCCAACTCGCGCGGTTTGAGACAGGCAAGGACTTGCGGGCCGAATGGGGGGTGCCTCCCGGTGCGGTGGTCGTCGCATTCCTGGGTCAGATTCGGGACATCAAGGGCGTGCAAGATTTCATTCTTATGGCCAAGCACATCCCAGAGATTCACGCCCGCTTCATCATCGCAGGAGAGTGCCGCGACCCGGCGGCATTCCCCGGCTCCTACACACCGGAGGATCTGGCACAGATGGCGGGCGGTGATGCCCGTATCCGCTACGTCGGCTATGTGAAAGAAGTGGAAAACGTCTATCACACAGCAGACATTGTGGTGGTGCCGTCACGCTGGCAGGAGCCTCTGGGGCTGATCAACCTGGAGGCCGGTGCCTGCCGCAAGCCGTTGGTGGCTACACGGGTGGGCGGCATCCCCGAGGTGGTGGAAGATGGAGTGAACGGTTTTCTCGTGGAACCGGGGGATGTGGGTGAACTCGCCGCGCGGGTGGCGCAACTCATCGCTGATCCAGCTCTGCGCGCCCGCCTCGGCGAAGCGGGCCGCAACCAGGTGGAGCAGAACTTTACTACCCATCCTGTACACGAATTTGAAACGCTATTATTGAGCTTTGCAAATTGCTAAGCAAGGCATGAACAAGTCCAGTGGTTGTATGAATTACTGGATTCTCGCGTGTACGTGAATAATTTGTTCATGGTATCCCTAAAGAATCGCTGGCTTACCGGCTGAAAGTCGGTGCACTGCCCCATCTTCTCAAGGCACAGGGCTACCGCACCGCTGCAATCTCCGATTGGTGCGGCGGCGACATGGGCAAATTCTCCTTCGGCTTCGATTACACCGACCTGCCGGAAGACTAGTGGAACCTAAAATATCTGATCCGGCAGGGGCCTAAGGATTTACGCCTTTTTTTGTCGCTGTTTACCCACAACCGGTTGGGGCGACTGATGCTGCCGGCAATTTATTATCTCGGAGGCGTGCCGCTGACCCAACCGATGGGCAAATATAGTGGACCCCGTTTTCCGGACAGTGAATTAAGATGGTAGCCTGCTGTAAAAAGGAGCGAGTTGTGAGTGAAACGAAGCGTAAGAATTTCAGTGGTGAATTCAAGGCCAAGGTGGCCATCGAAGGGATCCGTGGCATCAAAACGGTGAATGAAATTGGTCAGGAATTTGGGGTGCATCCCACACAGGTTGGTTTGTGGAAGAAGGAATTGCAAGCGCAGGCAGGAAGTCTGTTTGATGCCAAGCGGGGACCGAAACCCATCGATCCATCGTCCAGTCCGGAACGACTGTATTCAGAAATTGGCCGATTGAAGATGGAACTGGATTGGCTCAAAATAAAGTCCGGGTAGAGTAGAGAACAGTCTCTCGCCTGCCCTCCCTCATCAAACCATGCATGCGCTATTAATGAATCAAAGGGCAATACGCTTTAGGTCACACTTCTTCTTGCTGCTGTAGAGCCCACATTTGCGCATATGCGCCCTGTTTCGCCAGCAGCTCACGCGTGCGCTTTATCTTCCGGCTCGACGGAAAGCCTCATGCCGACTGACTTCAGTACCGCCAGCAAAGTGTTCAAGGTCGGGTTACCCTTCGGCGATAGCGCACGGTACAGGCTTTCGCGCTGGACTCCCGCCGCTTCGGCAACCTTGGCGATTCCGCCGCAGGATTCGGCAATCTGGCGCAAAGCCAACAGCGCAGCACCTCGACCGTCCGGCTCGTTCATTTCCGACATGGCCTGCTTGAGATATTCGACCGCAAATTCAGGGTCTGAGCGCAAGGCATCGAGCACCCATTCCTCATGCGAGACCGAGGCGGCATGTGTCTTTTGCGTTTTCATGTTGTATTCCTCCGTTGGTAATCTTTCCAGAAAAATCAATGGGTCAGACTCAATGGATCCCTATTGATTTCGGCTCTGCGAAAACCTGGCTGGCGGACTTTCACCACCATAGTTACGCGTGCCATGCCCGGCACACACGTAGAGCTAAGTGGCGCGCCGCTTTTTTTGGCGCGTCGTCCCGCTTGAGCGCAAGGCTATGTTTGGCGATGGCTCTACAAGACGTCCTGTAACGTATTTGTGAAGGACACTGGCCATTAATGTTTGATAAGGAATTGCTTCCTCTGCGGCTTTGGCTTGAATGTCATCAAGATCACGGGAAGAGATGCGAATGTTGACCCTCTTGTCTTTAGTCAGAGAGGCAGCAGCCATTGCCGCAAAACGTGTGATTTCACTTTTATTTTTTGGGGAGGGTTGCCATTCACCTCTTTCAAAAGAGGCCAGAATTTCTTCCTCAAGTTTTCTTTCTTTGTCCATTTCAACGTTCCTCATCAAGATAGATGCGAGTGGCTTTCCTGCTTGGGATAATTGTTTTCAGGAAGACCTTCTGCTTCGTCTCCACAAACGGCACCAAATAAGCATAGCCACGAATACGAACCACAAACATGCGTTGGTTCGGATATTGATCTGTGTTCGGATGATCCAGCACGACAAGAAGGCCGCCATTCGACATGGCCGATAGCACTTCCTCAAAAGATACACCTCGCTCAGCTTTGAGACGGATATTTTTCTCGGTGCTCCAGCTCACAGGTTTCATGCGGTGGATAATACACCTGTGTGCCTTATGGCATCAAGATGCCCCACGTAAAAACAGGGGGGCTGCACGCAAATCAGTTTGCTATTCTGGCAATGGTGGTGTTACCCGCTAAACGGCAATCGAAATCCGCGTTTATCTGGCGACCGGCAAAAACCGAGCACATTCTTGCCAGCCGCCAAGCCAAGCATGAGCGCAGCATCTGACAGCATCGATGTGTGGGATGTGGAAAGATGTGATGGGGGAAATTGTTATGGTGAGCGGTGAGATGTTGGGCTTCACTTCATTCAGCCCAACTACCGAGCTTCTAAATGACGCACTAGACTAGCAGTTGACGAGATCGGTGTGTCCAAAGCCCTTGGAGTAATCGAGCACGGAGATCACCATCGGGGTCACGCGGAATATGCGGACATCCGCCGGCGTCGGCATTGGGACTGGTATGGAGGCCTGCTGGGGATACTTCAGCATGAGCAAGCGCAAGGCCTTCTCCGCTTCGGTAG
Source organism: Candidatus Nitrotoga sp. 1052 (assembly GCF_927312905.1). GTDB lineage: Bacteria > Pseudomonadota > Gammaproteobacteria > Burkholderiales > Gallionellaceae > Nitrotoga. The sequence continues at coordinate 7,786 of NZ_CAKMHQ010000030.1, read as the reverse complement.
GATCGACCACGACTTGCGCGCGCGCGGCCATAGACAGTCCGGTGATCTCCATCACTTGTGGCGTGTCTTGATCAATCGTCAGCGACACCCGATCATTTCGCGCCAGATTTGCCGCCTTCTGACTATCCGGGCCGCAGAGGAAATAAAGCGTGAGACCCTCGTTCGCATAGCCCACCGTCGTCGCCTGCGGCCAGCCGTCCGGCCTTAGCGTAGCAATCGTCATGATCCGGTGCTGATCCAAAAGCGTTAGGATCTTTCGTCTGATCTCTTCGTCCATCTGTCGTCTCCCAAAGAAAGTCGCGCGTGAAACGCGGAGGGATAATCTGAGTTGCTTCACATTCAACCAAAAACACTTATCCCACCGCCAGCCAGCTACACATGAATCATTTCATGTGCGACTGCGCAGATGGGCATCAAGAAAGTTGATCGTGCGTTGCCACGCCAGCTTTGCAGCTGCTTCATCGTAGCGCGGTGTAGTGTCGTTGTTAAAGCCGTGCTGTACACCTGGGTAGACGAACGCCTGATAGTTGACGCCAGCAGCCTTCAGCGCGGCCTCATACTTTAGCCATCCACCTGTAATGCGGTCGTCTTTCTCAGCATAGTGCAACAACAGCGGTGCCCTGATCTTGGCTGCATCTTCATCTGATGGCTGCCCCCCATAAAAAGACACGGCAGCATTCAGATCGGGAAGGCGCGTCGCCAGAAGATTGGCGATGCCGCCACCGTAGCAGAAACCCACCACACCAACTTTGCCATTGCCTTCCGGGAGCTTTTTCAAAACACCAAACGCAGCTACAAAATCCTCCTTTGTCTTGGTCTGATCAAGCTTGGAAAAGAGTTCGCGTGCCTTGTGCTCATCCCCCGGGTAGCCACCTAATGGAAACAGCGCATCCGGTGCAAAAACGATAAAGTTATCCAGCGCCAGGCGGCGAGCGATATCTTCAATATGCGGATTAAGCCCGCGATTCTCATGCACCACCAACACCGTTGGCAATTTAACTTTGGCTTTGACAGGCTGCACCAAATAACCTCGAAATTTGCCGTAACCCTGCGGCGACAGATACTCCACATAGCTTGCCGTAAGGCGCGGATCATTGCTTGCAATTTGCTGTGCCTCGGCGAAGCGTGGATTCAGCGCATCGAGCAAGCCCAAGGCGGTGACGCCAACGGCGAACTGGGTGACTGATTGCATAAAATCTCGACGGGAGATATCACCATGCACATACTTGTCGAATAGTTTCAAAACTTCAGGATCAAAATCATCTGCGGTTTTACGTTTCACGCTCACAATAAATCCTCCGCAATTACTTTAGGGCGCCTCTAAATATTCAAGTTTCTAAGCAAGACAAGGCACGAGTAAAAAATTTGAGCGCGGCATCTAGTTTGTATGTAAGCGATAATTTTTTACGAGTAACGCCGTATTGTGACGAAGCGGGGTAAGCAGGCAAGCCGCAAAGCGGCTGCTCGCAAAGTTGGATTTTTAGAGGCGCCCTTTAAAGCACGCTTAGCCACTCTTCGTATGAGTCAGCTTGTTATTGCACCGTCATGTATCGGAACTTCACGAACGTCAGCTTTATGGCAGCGTAATGACAAGGCTGTCTGGCGACATTCGACACAGAGCGGCGCTTGGAGTTTGCTGAAAAAAACAGGACATCAAGAATTGAGCTCGCCAGAAAGCAGTGGTCGCCGTTTCATTCGTGTGATTTGTATTCAGTTGCCAGATGGATAATCTTTGCACTTCTCGCAGAATGAGTTGGTGCGCTTGTTGATTCGCAATCATTTCCCGCAAAGGCTTTCAATAAATTATTTAAATCTACGAACGCATCCCACATCAGGGTTGATAGGCGCAAACAGGACTTCATCGGGGTGTGCGCACGTTTCCTTTCCATGTCAATACGCCACTGCAAACCACGCAGGCGGCGAACATTGTCACTACTTGAGATTTGACTCTCTATAACAGCACGCCGTCGCTGCTCGAAGTCATCCGGAGCCGTTCTCGCCAGCATTGCCCAATCATCGAAATCGAAGTTATCCATTAGCTCAACCTCCAATGTATCCATGGCAAAAGTCTAGGCTTAGAGTCAAATTCAATCTGTGCGGTGGAGTACATAGCAGGCTGCTCAGTGGCAATTTGACGGTATCGACTGCTGACGGCATGTCAGATACTGACAGCTATACCGTTAATTGTTGCGGATGGCAAGGAAATAATTAGGAACATATAGGCATTAAAAAACCCCCTAAAGCATTATGCAGTGGGGGTTTATTGGAAGTTTCAGGAACACCTAAAACTATAATTTGGTGGCCCGGGGCGGAATCGAACCACCGACACGAGGATCTTCAATCCACTGCTCTACCAACTGAGCTACCAGGCCTATGCGAAGGTGCGCATTATAACGACAAAATGCAATTTAAGAAACCTTAGAATTGGATAACATCAGATAGGACGTACCACGTAGCAATGCCAACTTTACTGTTTGCAGATTCCAAAAACAAACCCTGCACAAGGCAGGGTTTGTCAGATTCAGCGGCAAATGAATCGCAACAATTACATCATGCCACCCATGCCACCCATACCGCCCATGCCGCCCATACCACCACCGCCACCGCCACCCAAATCAACAGCAGGCTTGTCTTCATGTAATTCAGCCACCATACATCCAGTAGTCAGCATCAATCCAGCGATAGAAGCAGCATTTTGCAATGCGATGCGGGTAACCTTAGTAGGGTCAACCACGCCCATTGCCAGCATGTCGCCATACTGTCCACTCGCAGCGTTGTAGCCATAGTTGCCTTTGCCTTCCAGCACCTTGTTAACCACTACCGAAGGCTCGTCGCCGGCGTTATCTACGATGCAACGTAGTGGCGATTCCATGGCACGCAACACAATGGTAATGCCCGCGTCTTGGTCATGGTTGTCACCCTTCAATTTTGCCACGACTGCTTTGGCACGCAACAATGCGACGCCGCCGCCGGGGACAATTCCCTCTTCCACTGCCGCACGGGTTGCATGCAGCGCATCTTCCACGCGTGCTTTTTTCTCTTTCATTTCAACTTCAGTTGCAGCGCCAACTTTGATCACTGCCACACCGCCAGCCAATTTGGCTTTGCGCTCTACCAGTTTTTCTTTGTCATAATCACTGGTTGCTTCCTCGAACTGTTTGGAGATTTGAGAGATTCGGCCCTGGATCGCTTCTTCATTACCTGCGCCATCAATAAGGATGGTATTTTCTTTGTTCACTTCTATGCGCTTGGCTTGACCCAGATCCGCCAGAGTAGCCTTTTCAAGCGACAAGCCGACTTCTTCGGCAATAACTGTACCGCCAGTCAGAATAGCAATGTCTTCCAGCATGGATTGACGCCTGCTTCCAAAGCCAGGAGCCTTAACCGCAACTGTCTTCAGAATTCCACGGATGTTGTTCACCACTAGAGTAGCCAGCGCTTCGCCATCTACATCTTCGGCGATAATTAACATCGGACGACCTGCCTTGGCAACTTGCTCCAGTAGCGGCAACAGATCACGAATGTTGGAGATTTTTTTGTCATGTAACAAAATGTAGGGGTTTTCCATCACTACATTTTGCTTTTCTTGGTCGTTAATAAAATATGGCGACAGATAGCCGCGATCAAACTGCATACCCTCGACCAATTCAAGTTCGTTATCGAGCGATTTACCATCCTCAACGGTGATTACACCTTCTTTTCCTACCTTGTCCATCGCGTCAGAAATAATCTTGCCTATATTGGCGTCAGAGTTGGCAGAAATTGAGCCAACTTGAGCGATTTCGGTAGAGGTAGTGCATGGCTTGGACAGCTTCTTCAATTCCTCTGCGACAGCAAGGACTGCCTTGTCGATGCCGCGCTTCAGATCCATCGGGTTCATACCGGCAGCAACAAATTTCATGCCTTCCTGTACGATGGACTGTGCCAGCACGGTCGCAGTAGTTGTGCCGTCACCCGCTACGTCAGAGGTTTTAGAAGCAACTTCTTTGACCATTTGCGCGCCCATGTTCTCGAACTTATCCTTCAGTTCGATTTCCTTGGCGACAGACACACCATCCTTGGTGATTGTGGGCGCGCCATAAGAGCGCTCCAACACTACGTTACGACCTTTCGGGCCAAGAGTTACTTTAACCGCGTTGGCTAAAATGTTAACACCTGCAACCATTTTACTGCGTGCAGTATCATGGAATTTCACGTCTTTTGCTGCCATGTTTCTTTCTCCTAAAGTTATTTGGTTTCTTCACTTCGGTCTTTACCGAAGGTCACCTGATCCTGCCGACGGGCAGGAAAGACCGTATATCTGAAATTAAGCTTCGATTACGCCAATAATTTCTTCTTCATGCATGGTTATGTATTCTTGGCCCTCTATTTTAAAAGTCTGACGGGCGTGTTTGCCGAACAAAACCTTATCGCCAACTTTTACAGACATCGGGAGTAGTTTGCCGTCATCAGCATATTTACCGTTGCCTACAGCGACGATTACGCCTTGATCAGGCTTCTCGGTAGCGGCATCAGGAATCACAATTCCGGACGCAGTCTTACGTTCTTCTTCCATGCGCTTGATAACAACACGATCATGCAAAGGACGGACCAACATATTTTATTCTCCTTAAACAAACAATTAACAAAATTACGACATCTCTAGTTAGCACTCGATGCCAGAGAGTGCTAATAATAAGGGCGGAACGTACTTATTTCAAGAGCACAATGAAAATTTCTTTTATGAAGGTTACGAAGGAAGGTCACGGATAACTTGAAGTGCAACATCAGACATTGGCTTGGTATATATGCATGGGCCTCCAAAGAATGCCTCAAACGGCATTCTGAATACCTGTACCTTATAAGGCGAAGATTGAATCAATCAATCGTACATTGCACTTATTTCACAGTTACGCCAACCAATTCCATGACTGTGGAAGATACAAAATATATACCCGTCTTTAAGTTTCAAACCAATGATTTTATGCTGCACAGGCGCCGTGCCGTTGTTGAACATCACAGCGTAACATTTGCGTTTTCGGAGACGGAGTAGTAAGCGGCTATCGCAGCGTTACTCCTCAGCTGCTAGCTGTGCACTAAGTGCCGAGACAAGCGTGCGACCTCATCTCGGCCTGTGCGACCAGCGCCATCATGGCCGCTGTTGAATCTGTGCCGTTTTTACTATGCTAAGCGCTCGGGCTTGACGGTTCGGGTGGTGTTCTGGTTTTCAAACTGTCGACAGCGTGAACGGGAGCCGCGTCTCCCGCCATCAAGTGAGTGATCGCACTGTACACCATCCGCTGACTCTCAAGCATGTTCTTGCCGGCGAACGCAGGCGACGTCACGTTGATGCTAAAGTGTCCGCCGCCGCCACTCACCTCGGCCTGTGAACCAGGGATTTGCCGTTCGATTGCCTCTTGTAGCGCGTCAATGACGGAGCCTTTGAAATCAGTAGTATGGCAAGACATGGTTATATCCTTAAAAAATGTGTAAGTTATATTGAAGGTATCGAAATTTCGAATGGTCAAACGCCGCCAGCCTGGATCGCAAATGTTATAAGCATTCTTGAACTATTATTAACTAATCGACGATTGTCCGGACTGTGAAAATTATAGTAGTAACAGCAAAATTATCCTTTGTGACTCTACATTCACTTTACATTTCACGCAAGTGGAAGCCTCTTCCAGTATGGAGTGAGTCTGAAGATATGCGAGGCATGGTAATCAATATGGAAGAAGCAAAGCAATTTTAATAGTGTCCGGAAATGATAGAGTTTTTCAGTAGATTGCTAGGCAATGCACAAAATTCTGATTAGAATGATACGTCGCATTAATTAAAAGTGTAACTTTTAAGTATAGTCACAAATGCAATTTACCCACTTTACCGATTATTCATTGCGCACCTTAATTTACTTGGGCGCACTGCAAAGCAGGCTGGTTACGATCAGCGAGGTTGCTGAAAACTATGGTATTTCGCAAAGCCATTTAACGAAAGTCGTTCATCAGCTGGCCAACCGCGGCTATATTCAAACCACGCGCGGCAAGGGTGGAGGAATGCGCTTGGCGCGCTTACCGCAATTGATCAATATCGGGGATGTAGTACGCGATATGGAAGAAAATATCGATCTGGTTGAATGCTTCAATACAAAAAATCAAAGTTGCCCCTTGCTACCCGCGTGTACCCTCAAGTCAGTGCTTGCAGAGGCACGCAAAAATTTTTTTGACACTTTGGATCGCTACACTCTGGCAGATTTGTTGACCAATCAATCATCTCTGAGAAGAATGCTCGAACTCCAGAAAAGCGCACATTAAAGCCAAAACAAATACTTTATTGCTGGCGCCTTTATCGCCCTATGTTTAAGGGTAGTCTGCCGCTTTACGCAACTCAGCTAATGAAGTTAGATGATCGGTAAATTCGGCAACGCAATCTTGTTGTCGGTGCTGAACTGATAATCCATGAACACATGCTCGGCCGTTAGTATCTGATAAGTCCCGTCCGGTAGGCGGCGCGTGGTGTCCTTGAGGCGATAGGTGTAGTGTCCGCAAGTCCAGCAGTCAAAGTTACGCATAGCGGTACACAAACAGGTCTTGTCCCTAACGGAGATTTTCTTGGCATTCGGGTGAGCCGCCACCTCGGCGTTGTAAGCCGTGATGTACGCGCAATTACCGTTACCGTCGAGCAGGTAGCCGTAGGCTTCGCAGTTGGGACGAATGCCAGCGCCAATGGCCGGGCTCTTCTTCAACATGCGCATGGGGTAGCCTGTAGGCGAGATCATATTTACCTCTATGTCTTCCTCGTTGGCCTTAAAGTACTCTTGCACAATTTTTTCCGGCAAACCGCACTCATGCGTTGCCGTAAAGCGCGTTGCCACTTGCACCGCCGCAGCACCCGTTTCCAGATACGACACTGCATCACTACCGGTAAAAATTCCACCGGCCGGTATGATCGGAATATCCAACTTTTCGGCCTGCAAGTACTGATAAATTTCTCTGCAGATTTCTCGCAGATCGTATTTCATCCAGTCCAAACCGAAGCCCAAGTGGCCACCGGCCAGCGGCCCTTCTATCACGATATAATCCGGCAGGCGGTTAAGCTTGGCGTTTTTGCGCAAGAAAATTTGCAGCGCACGTAGCGAGGAGACAATGATACCGAGCTTGGCGTCGCGGAAACGTGGATGATCTTCCATCAACGCGAATGAGCCCAGATGCAAGCCGGCACTCAAGGTAATTCCATCTATACCGGCAGAGAGCGCCCCATGCAACCGAACCCGCAACGTTTCGCGCGGTGCATTCATAGTAAGCTTTTCCATGCAGTTGACGAAAATCATACCGGAACCGCGCTTGGCTTCCATGGCTCGGCTCAAGTGCAGGCGCGTCGACTCTGCAATCTGCCCAAGATCGAATTGCACCTTGGATTTATCCGTATTGGCGACATTGTACTTGTACTGCTTGAGCTTTGATTTAACGAAATTCGTATTTAAAAGCCGGTCCGTTACAGTCGGCAGCATGGCATCGGAAAGATGCCCGATGCCGCCAAGGCGCGCAGCTTCCAGCGCCAGTTCGGCAGTGGAAATATCAACCCCCATCCCGCCTATCATGATAGGCACAAGCTCTTGCTTGCCAAATTTCAAACGAAAATCATTAACACACTTCATTGCCATCCTTCAATTCAAGTCGCTATATTACCTTGGTAATAGTAGGCAGTCTCCCGCATCGTGCGCAAATATTTGCCAAAAACCATCTGGATATTCATAGGCGGATTCAAGTTCGAAGTGCAACAGCCAGTGGTTGCTTGGTGTAGCGTAATT
>NZ_CAKMHQ010000029.1 GCF_927312905.1 Candidatus Nitrotoga sp. 1052 | reverse complement strand
AATTACGCTACACCAAGCAACCACTGGCTGTTGCACTTCGAACTTGAATCCGCCCGATAAAAACTCTCTGCATTGCGTCGATTACAGACGGCCCCTAAACCTCATTTTTTATTTGAAATCCGACGTTGGTGCAGAATGTCATTACCGGGATTGAACTGCCATAGCAGAAACACAATCTATTTTTGATGATGCATCACAATGCGTGACACGAATAGAATTGCCAATACGTTCGCCGTCATTGCTATATATCCTACCGTTGCATACCCGACGATTTTCCCCGCTCCATCTTGTGTGATGATAAAACCTGACAGTGTGGTGGCCAAGCCCATGGCGAACGATTGCATTGTAGCGTTGAGTGACATGAAGGTGCCGCGCAGTTTCGGCTGTGCGGCCGAGGTAACGATGGCCATCGCAGGAATCATACGTCCAGAAACCAGCACGAAAAATGTTGTGGTACAAATCAGCCACAGCCATAGCGGTACGATCCCGATTTGGCTTACTGCAAACAGAGGCAACAATGCAGCGGCGGCTACCAATCGATAGACTTTTACCTTTCCGTGCAGGTCAGCCCAACGACCAATCCGTCGAGCAGAAATCAAAGTTACCGCGCCGCCTGCAAGGTAGACGAATGGGATGTCATGTTGCGAAATACCGACGTTGCTTACTGCGTAAAGAGTTATATAGGGAATCACAGTGAAGCCGGCAAAAATGATCAGCGCGGAAAATAGCAAGGCGTGTTGATGGTTAATGTCGCGCAACACAGTAAACATTGCCGCAAAAGGGTGATCGCGCCTGTTCGTACTAATGTGCTGGCGCAGTTCCGGCAAGATGCGCAGGCCGATGAGGACGAACAATACTGCTAACCCTGCGATCAGAATAAACGGTACGCGCCAACCTACGTGATTAGCCAACCACAACGATAGCGGTACACCGGCAACTGTGGAAATCGAAAAGGCAGTCGAAACTACGCCGCTGGCATGTGCGCGACGTTCGAACGGAATCACATCGCCAACTATGGTTTGTACCATTGCTCCCATTATGCCGCCAAACACTCCTGCCAAACCGCGTGCGACAATTAGTGTGGAATAACCGGGGGCTAGTCCGCATGCCAGCGTTGATAGCCCGAACAAAATAGATACTGATAGCAGCAATCGTTTGCGTTCGAAGCGATCAACAAACGTCGCAGCCAATAATCCTGACAAGGCGGAGCTGAAGCTGTACGACGAGACAAGAAGTCCGAACTCATGTGTGTTCATGTCGAACGAACTCATCAGGATAGGGCCGAGCGGCATCATAATCATGAAATCGAGAATGTTAATGAACTGAATGCCAGCGAGAGTAAGTAACAGGTGATTCTCGCGTTGCAGGCTGAGAGAGGGTTGCATAATTCCAGTAGATTAATCGAGCAAGAGTATGATTGTATCTGTCTTTCGATATGGTAGAACTCAAGGCCTAGAAGACAATCACAGGAGGGTGTAATGTCAATATCCGACCCAGAGCAGTCGCTCAGGAATTAACACCTAAAAGAATGATGAAACGGAGTTGGTGTCCCGATTATGATGAATAACATAATGGAATTTTTGGCTCACTGGGGCATAACTGCGCTTTCGCTATGGGTTGCGGGCCTTATATTCCACGGTATTTCTTTTTCAAATAAACAATCTTTGTTTGTATCGGCGCTATTGCTGGGTCTCGCCAATGCGGTCATTAGGCCTCTCGTCATATTGCTTACCATACCGTTAACACTTATCAGTTTCGGTTTTTTTCTGCTGGTTATCAATGCGCTGATGATGCTTCTGGTGTCATCTCTTGTTCCGGGCTTCAAGGTATCGGGATTTTGGACGGCATTTTTTGCGAGCATCTTCATTGCGGTTCTCAGTTTCTTTGTGGGACTATTCATCTTTCAGGCAGGTGACAATCCAATTATCATCCCTGCTCATAAAGGAATATACATCTGAGAAACCACTGCGAAAGGTAGTTGAGTGTTTTGAGCATTGTGCTCATTCCTTGAATAATTTCCATGTGCGGACGCGTCTAGCAGACTGTCGGACTTCGAGTTTTGAGGCAACGTAACATATTGTTTTTTATATATAAATTAATTTGATTAAATAATGGGCGCATCAATTTAATCAATGAGTTACAAGAGAAGTCCGACAGGCTCCTAGTAAGCCACAAAGTTTGCTCCTGTAATTTAAGGAATAGAATAAAGGGAGGAATAAGAAGCATGAGCAGACTATTCACGCCAATTCGTTTACGCAAGGTGGAAATAAGAAACCGCATATTCATGGCACCTATGTGCCAATACTCCGCCCATGACGGTATGCCTAGTGATTGGCATCTCGTACATTACGGAGCCAGGGCCGCAGGGGGTGTTGGCCTGCTCATGATGGAGGCCACCGCTGTTTCCCCCGAAGGTCGCATCACTTCAAATGATTTAGGTTTGTGGACTGACCAGCAAGCAGAGGCACTTCGCCCCATTGTATCTTTCATCAAGGAGCAAGGAGCGACACCCGCAATCCAGATCGCCCATGCTGGGCGTAAGGCTTGTAGTGATCAGCCATGGAAAGGCGGCTTGCCTGTAGAACAGAAAGATGGTGGCTGGCAGCCACTCGCGCCAAGCGCGCTACCGTTTTCTCCTGACAGTTGCATTCCAAAAGAAATGACTCAGGCCGACATCGACAATGTCGTGAACCAATTTGCAGAAGCCACAAAACGTGCGCTTAAAGCGGGGTTCGAGACACTGATAATTCACATGGCTCACGGCTACCTGCTGCATGAGTTCCTTTCGCCATTGTCTAACCTTCGCAACGATTCATATGGAGGCAATTTCGAAAACCGTTCCCGACTGCCCTTGCAGGTAGCGAAAATCGTGCGGGAGTTGTGGCCTGATGACAAGCCCGTGATGGTTCGTATTTCCGCAACTGACTGGGTGGAAGGCGGGTGGGATTTGCCTAGTTCCATCGAATTGGTTCGGCAACTTAAATCCATCGGGGTCGATATGGTCGATGTTTCTTCTGGTGGGCTTGTCCCTGATGCGGCAGTGCCGACAGCGCCGGGATACCAGACATCTTTCGCCGCCACTATTCGCAGGGAAACCGGAATGATGGTCAGCACAGTCGGTTTGATTACCAATGTAATGCAAGCCGAACATATCCTTGTCACGGAACAAGCGGATGCGGTGTCCATTGGCCGAGAATTACTGAGAAATCCCACTTGGCCCCTCCAAGCTGCGAAAAGTTTGGGTGATGACATCCATTGGCCGCCACAATATCAACGAGCTAAATTGTAGCTCTCGTTCACTTGAACACTGCGTAGCGGGTGGATACAAGCAATGAATAAATTGGTGATCTCATGACTTCAAAAGTGATTGTCATTACAGGCGTAAGCCGTGGATTGGGGCGCGCCATGACCGAGGGATTTGTTCGCCTCGGTCACCGGGTTTTAGGTTGTGGACGATCAGAGGATGCGATTCATGAGCTCAATAACCTTCTTGGGCCAGCCAGTCGCTTCGAGGTGGTGGACGTCACCAACGATGAGGCTGTGCGTGATTGGACAAAACATTGCCTGAGCTTGGCCGGTTCGCCCGACCTGCTGATAAACAACGCCGCACTCGTCAACCGTAATGCGCCGCTTTGGAAAGTGCCTGCCAGTGAATTCTCCATGGTCGTCGATGCGAACATAAAGGGAGTAGCCAATGTTATCCGGCATTTCGTACCCGCCATGGTAGCCAAGCGGAGCGGTGTCATTATCAATTTTAGCTCTGGCTGGGGGCGCTCAACCGATACGGAAGTCGCCCCTTATTGCGCGACCAAGTGGGCAATGGAAGGTCTGACCAAGGCATTAGCTCAGGAGCTGCCACAGGGAATGGCGGCGATCCCCCTGAATCCCGGCATCATTAATACGGATATGCTGCGCAGTACCTTCGGTTCGCAAGCACGGGATTATCCTACCGCCGAGAAATGGGCTATAACTGCGGTACCATGGCTGCTCGGCCTTGGCCCGAAAGACAACGGACTTTCGCTAACCGTGGGTGAGTCTTATTGATTTTGGGTGCGCCAATGCAAACGCTGGCTCAATTCACATTGGTGGAATATAACGGACGCCAGCATTGCCGACGCGCTATTTTACAATCTACTTCTATTGCAAACCCGTTTGGATTGAGTTGTTCAAATGGGTAATATGGGTTCAAACTAATTCAAGTGATAGAGATCAAAGAGGGTTTATGCGAATTGTGATCATTGATGATATTCAGATGAATGTCACGTTATTGGAGCATCTCATCAGGAAAATTCCGGAGTGTGAGTTCGTCACATTTACCGACCCGCGCAAGGCAATTGATTGGTGCAGAGATAACGAGCCAGACTTGGTCGTAGTTGACTACATGATGCAGGATATGGATGGCATTGAGTTTACCCGGCTGTTCCGCAGTTTTAATCACTATGGAAGCATCCCAGTGCTGATGGTCACGGCAAATAATAACACTGGTGTACGCCACGAGGCGCTCATCAGCGGGGTATCCGATTTTCTTAACAAGCCGTTGGATAATGTAGAGTTTTTGGCGCGAGCCAAAAATTTGCTTGCATTACGCACAAGCCACAAACAACTCTCTACTCATGCAGAGTGGTTGTCGCAGGAAGTACGCAAGGCCACTGCCGAGATTGTGGCACGCGAACAGGAGACTATTTTTTGTCTGGCTCGGGCGGCGGAGTACCGTGACCCAGAGACAGGAGCGCATATTTTGCGTATGGCGCATTACTCAAAGCACATCGCTTGCGTTCTCGGGTTGCCTCTCGATCAGCAGGATTTAATTCTGGAGGCCGCGCCGATGCATGACATCGGTAAGGTTGGTACACCTGACTCAATCCTGCTCAAGCCGGGCAGGCTGACTGATGAAGAGTTAATCATTATGAAGCAGCATGCCGTGATTGGTTACGAGGTGCTCAACACCGGCAGCTCGCACTTGCTCAAGATGGCAGCTGAGATCGCGCTGACACATCACGAGAAATTCGATGGTAGCGGATATCCGCGCGGTCTGGCGGGCAACGACATTCCATTATTCGGGCGCATTGTTGCAGTGGCAGATGTTTTCGATGCATTAACTTCAAGCCGTCCATACAAAAAAGCGTGGAGCATTGAAAGGGCGACACAATTGATGCAAGAGCGTGCGGGCAAGCATTTCGATCCGGCGTGTATTGATGCTTTTTTTACTGATTTCGATAAAGTGCTGGCGATCAAGAACAAATTTTCTGACCATGCATAAACTTGAACACAGTGTTTATGCATTGAATTAATTGCGGATTTAGTCTAAATTTGGAAATTAAATAGGGAAGCATGTCATGCAAATATGTCAAATTCGTTGGTCAGAAATGGATGGGTGGGAGCACCCTGCAGGTTTGTTTGCAGATGCCGATTTAGTGCTAGTTTTTGCTGACAATATTTATTTTCAGACTGAGGCTTGCTATACACAATTACGCGGGATGTTCCCGCAAGCGCACATTGTCGGGTGTTCTTCTTCTGGTAATGTGATGGGCGTGACGATCAGCGATGGAGATGTGGTGGCGACGGCAGTCAAGCTTGAACGTTCCAGCATTAACATCGCATCGGTTGATTTGGAACCGGGCAAGGGAGCGAGGGAGTTGGGGAAGCTTCTGATGTCGAAATTGAGCGGCGCAGGATTGCGCCATGTATTCGTTCTTTCTGATGGCCACCAAGTAAATGGCAGTGAACTGGCGCAGGGATTGAATGAGTTGGGAATACCAGTGACCGGTGGACTGGCAGGGGATGGCACGCGATTTGGCGAAACTTGGGTAATGGCGGATGGGCCTGCCAAGACGGGGCGCATCGCTGCCTTGGGTTTTTATGGCGGAGTCACCATCAGGAGTGGGTGTTTCGCCGGCTGGGAAGAGTTTGGTGCTGACCGTATTGTCACCAAATCGGAAAGGAATGTGGTTTATGAGATTGATGGGGAGCCGGCATTGGAGCTCTATAAGAAATATCTGGGCGAGCTGGCCAAAGAGCTACCTGCCAGTGGTATGCGATTCCCATTGAGCATTCAGGCAACCAAAGCAGATAAGGCTGTGATACGCACTTTGCTGGCAATAGACGAAGCAACACAAAGCTTGACCTTTGCGGGTGATGTACCACAAGGCTATCAATGTAAACTGATGCGCGCCAATGTGGATAATCTGATTATCAGTGCCGGATTTGCGGCTGAAGAAGCGCAGCCATCTAGCCAGGGTGCAACTGGCTTGTGTCTTTTGGTGAGTTGTGTTGGTAGGCGCTTGGTAATGGGACAATTAACCGAGGAAGAGCTCGATATCGTACAAGAAAAACTGGGCGACAATACTTCAATCACTGGCTTCTACTCTTATGGTGAACTGGCACCATTCAGTGACGTCATGCAGTGCCAATTGCACAACCAGACAATGACGCTGACCACCATTTACGAATAGACCAATCTCATGCATCGCTTGCTCGAACGTCAATTGCGGCGCTATCTAGGCAAAGACTTTCAACCTGATGCGAGGTTACTGTCATTTCTGGAGATCATCGATAGTTATTATCATGATGTGGACAAAGAGCAACGCCTGCTGCAGAACGCCCTGTTGATGAGCACCACAGAGCTGAATGCTGTGAACGACCGTATGCGTATTCAGAACGCCGAGACAACGCGGATTTTGCTGAACACCTTGAGTGATGGCGTGTACGCCACCGATCTGGAGGGGAGGCTCACTTTCATGAATGCGACAGCCGAGAAGCTACTGGGCTGGCAAGAGAAGGAGCTGATCGGACGCCCGGTTCATGAAATCGTGCAACACCATCTTCCGGATGGTTCTTTATTTCCCGCCGAAATTAGTCCGCAGCTAAGTGTGATTCGGAACGGGGAATCGATTGACGGCAGCGGTCATTATCTCAACCGTGATAGAAAATTTTTTCCGATCGATTATCTCGCGCGTCCAATTATAGTGGGAGGGAAATTAACTGGAGCGCTAGTGTCGTTTCATGACATCAGCTTGCGTCAGGAAGCAGAAAATAATTTACGTATGGCCTATGATCGCCTCAGAGAAACGCTGAGTGAACTGGAATTCCAAAAATACGCCCTGGATCAGCACGCCATCGTGAGCATGACCGACCCAAACGGCAAAATCATCTATGCCAACAATAAGTTCAGCGAGCTCAGTCAATACAGTAACGAAGAATTGATAGGGCAAGATCATCGCGTCTTGAATTCAGGCTACCATCCCTACGAATTCTTTAGGGAAATGTGGAAGACCATTGGTTGCGGCAAAATTTGGCATGGTGAAGTGAAAAACCGTCGTAAAGATGGCATTCACTATTGGGTAGACTCCACCATTGTTCCGTTCATGAATGACCAGGGGCACCCTGTCCGCTATATTTCCATCCGCACTGACATCACTGCTCGTAAGGAGATCGAACTAAAGCTGCAGGAGCAAAGGGCATTTTACGAGTACATCAGCGAAACTTTGGGTGAAGGTTTGTATGTACAGGACATAAATGGGCGATGCACCTACATGAACTCAGAGGCGGAGAGGTTGTTAGGATGGACGCGCGCAGAATTTATTAGTAAGCCTGTGAATGAAATTTTATACAAACAAACGACTGACCGCTATCTGTTGTTAGGTCAGGATTGCCATCCTACATTGGAGACGAAAAATAAAGTTGGTTCACACTGCGATGATCAGTATTTCGTGCGCAAAGATGGAACAGTATTTCCGGTCGAATTTTCGTCGCAAACAATCATGCGCGATGGCGTGGTCGAAAGTGTGGTTGTGGCGTTCCAGGACATAACTGAGCGCAAAAAGAGTGAGGAAAAATTACGGCAGGCGAAGAACGTCGCGGAACAAGCGAACAAGGTCAAAGGCCAATTTTTGGCCAATATGAGTCACGAGATACGCACGCCTATGAACGGCATCATCGGCATGACCGAATTAGCGCTGGGTACCGAATTAAGCCATGAGCAGCGAGAGTACCTAAGCTTGGTCAAATCGTCTGCTGACGAGCTTATGCATATCATCAACGATATCCTGGATTTTTCCAAGATCGAATCGGGTAAGATGAACATCGAGATAGTCGAATTCTCGCTAGAGCAATTATTGCACAACACAATGAAGTCGTTTGCTGTGCGTGCGCACCAGAAGAAACTGACATTGTTGCTGAATGTCGCACCCGATGTGCCACACCGTGTGCTTGGCGACCCCGGCCGTTTGCGTCAGGTGATCGTCAACCTAGTGGGCAATGCCATAAAATTTACTGAGTCTGGTGAGATTGAAGTGGCAGTACAACGCCTGGACAATGTACGGGACAAGCACGCCAATCTGCGCTTCAACGTGCGCGATACTGGCACCGGCATTCCACGTGATAAATTCAAAACCATCTTCAAGTCATTCTCTCAGGCTGACACAACAACCACACGCAAATATGGCGGCACCGGCTTGGGGTTGACCATCTCCGCGCAGCTTATTGGATTGATGGGGGGAAAGATCGGATTGGAAAGCGAGTTGGGCAAAGGTAGCTCGTTCCACTTTATTCTTGTCATGCCCGCAATCGCTGCCAATGCTCTGGCACAAAATCAACATACTGCGCAATTCCGCGAATTAGGCATTCCTGGTTACATGATGAAACCGCTGTCAGAGTCTAACTTGCAGGAGTCTATCATGGCCGCACTGGTCGAACCACCACAGCAATTGGAACCACTCATCATGCGTCATGCTTTGCGCGACACGCGGCGCAAGCTGAATTTTCTGCTGGCGGAAGACAACGCGGTGAACCAGAAGCTCGTGGTCCTTTTGCTTAAAAAATTGGGACATACAGTGACCGTGGCGAACAATGGTATCGAGACACTGCTACACTGGCATAACAGACAGTACGATGCGATCCTTATGGATGTGGATATGCCGGAAATGAACGGTTACGAGACGACCCGGCGTATTCGCGAGAAAGAGCAAACCAGCGGTGCGCATATCCCCATCGTGGCAATGACCGCCCATGCGATGCAAGGTGTGCGTGAGGAATGTTTGCGTCGCGGTATGGATGGCTACCTGTCTAAACCGATCGATACCGAAGCGTTGTGGCGTGAGCTGGATAGTGTGACGCAATGCATTCAGGAAGACACTGAAAAGAAAGTGATGCCTCCTGTGCAGTTGGCTGTGGCCGATTTCAGCAAGACGCGACAGATAATGGACGACAACCGCGAATTGTTCGAAGAGATCGTATGTCTGTTCTTGGCAGATACCCCACCACATATGCAACGCATCAAGGAGGCACTCACTCAGGGCGATGCCAATACAGTGCTCCACAGCGCGCACTCGCTGAAATGCATGGTTGGTACCTTCGTTGCAGAGCGCACTATGCAGGCCCTTGCTATAGTCGAGAAAAGCGTCGGGCAGCATGGGTTGGTAGAAGCAGTTATGGAGCTAGACGCGTCATTGTCCGAGCTGCAAGCCACCATCCGCGCCTATAGATGGTGATTGCAGAAATTGCCAGGATTCCCCGAGTGTCGGTTTAATCGCACTAACTGAGCAGGAGCCGGATTATTGGTGAATTTATAAAGCTCGCAGTGGGATCAGGATGTCATGGCACTCGGTTAAGCTCTCGCTGAGCATAAAGGAGGTCACGAGCGACTTGACGTGGCACGGTTAACAGCGGAAGGTTTTTGGGCCGTCGTTTCTTCGCGCGAGGCTCACCATGAAGTGAAAGCTAGATCAGTAGTTCACTCCAATCAGGAATGCATCTTAACGCTGCGATGATTTGATGCTACTGTGTAATGCCTGCTCTCATGAATTAATGATCATGACCTTATCTGCTAACGAAAAACCACATAAAAACATATTCGAGACTATTCTTGCGCGGCGTTCTGTACGCGCTTATGCGCCAAATGAACTTGACCGCAACACCATTCAAAAATTGCTGGAAGCCGCCGTGCGCGCGCCCACAGCCATGCATGAAGAGCCGTGGGCATTTATCGTGGTGCAGAACAGACAGGTTTTAAAACAATTGTCTGATCGTGCCAAGCCTCTTTTCATCGAGAGATTGCATCGCACCCACCATACAAATGTCCATGCAATAGATACTTTCTCCAACCCGGATTTCAATATCTTCCATAACGCAGGCACGCTCATCGTCATCTGCGCCAAACCATCTGGCCATTTTGTTGAAGCTGACTGCTGGCTGGCGGCGGAGAACCTGATGTTAGCGGCCTGCGCCATCGGGTTGGGCAGTTGCGTTATAGGCTCTTCTGTTGAGGCGCTGAACACTCCAGAGGCGAAAGCAGAACTCAACATTCCGGCAGAATTTGACGCAGTAGCGCCGATCATCGTGGGCGTACCGAGCGGAGAAACCGCCGCAACTTCAAGAAAAAAACCCTTGATTCTTGCCTGGAAACAATGAGCCCACAGCCGCTCGCGCCAATCAATCGGTGCCAATTAAACATGACCTCATTAAAATGCGCAGCATTTGATTTTCTAGTGTCTGAAATAGGCAGGGTACTCGAGTAATCAAACTGATTTTGAATTTCTACATATTCAAGGTTATTTTCAAATATTGGGGAATTGCATGTTTGGTCCCATGCAGACGCTTAAGTATTTAAATGCTTTTAAAATGTTGTGCCATTGATCTAAATCCAGACCATGAACTCCGAGCGCGACCATAATAAGGACATGATGTCACCTGAACAGGCAGACAACAAGTTTGGTTTGCATCCAGACGTACTCAAGCTGGGTCTAGTGAGCTTTTTGACTGACCTTAGCTCCGAGATGATTTTTTCCGTTTTCGCGATTTTTTTTACAACCATCGCAGGGGCATCAGCCGCTTTGCTTGGCATGATCGAGGGATTTGCCGATTTGTCCGCATCCTCGTTGAATTACTTAGCTGGCTGGTTGTCAGATCGAACCGGAAAACGCAAAGTCTTCGCTCTGGCCGGATATGGTTTCTCCACGCTGGCTAAAATCATTTTGTTAATCACCAGTTCGGTCGTGGGACTCGGTATATTTCGTGTCATCGAGCGGCTGGGCAAGGGATTCCGCGGGCCGCCACGAGATGCCTGGCTTTCGGCAGTATCCGACAAAGACACAAGGGGATATTCGTTCGGAGTACACAAGGCTCTCGACAAGTCCGGAGCCGTTCTTGGCCCGCTTGTGGCGTACGGTCTGCTTTCGTGGCTTGGGGACGGGGCCTCTACGTTTCAAATACTGTTCTGGGTAGCGCTCATTCCTGCCTTACTCGGCATCGTGGTCTTGAGTCTCATCAAGGATCAGCCAGGGGTTCAGCACCCACGTGAGAATATGTTCGAAACATGGAAAATCCTCAGCCCTGAATTCAAGCGCTATCTCGTCGCAGCAGGAATCTTTTCGCTGGCCTATTTCAGTTTCGGCTTTCTACTGTTACGTGCACACAGCGTCGGTTTTTCAGTCAAGAATATCGTGTTGCTTTACGCCTTGTTCAATATTGCATTCGTTGTTGCATCACCGCTGATAGGCAAACTTGGGGATAGTTTTGGGAGGGCGCGGATAATAATGCTGGGCTATCTGATCTATCTGTTGATGAGCCTCGGCTTCGCATTCGCGACCACACAATGGCAGGTCATTGTTCTGTTCATCATTTATGGCGTGTTTTATGCGATCGACGAAGCCCAAAGCAAGGCGTTTATAGCAGACATCGAATTGGAGCGGCGCGCGTCTGCGATCGGTGTCTACAATTTTGTGACCGGCCTTATCTACCTGCCTGCATCGCTAATAGCTGGGGCGTTGTGGTTGATGCATCCGTCCAGCGCTTTCCTTGTGGCCGCGTGTCTCGCCTTTACCGCACTGACGGTGTTCGTATTCTTGCGGCCAGACCAAAAGCGCTGATCTGTCGCATCCTCCTGCTAAGCTGATCCGATGAAATGATCGCTATTCAACGCGTTGATGCTGGCGCGACCGGAATCAGCCAATTTAGCGCGCTGACTAGAGAACATGTACTGGGTTGTGTCGCCACACACGCTGCATCAACTCAAGTGAAAGCACTCATTGCCTCCTGTGCATTGATGGTAGTCGCTGGCCTGCTACACCGTAGAAAAAATTATTGCCGCCAAAACTTAAAATTCTACCAAGACGCATGCATCTTCGGTCTAGATAACGGGATAACCAAGTCATATAAAATTATAAAAGCCACCTCAGGCTCTGGCTATTCGAAGTGTACAGTGCGATTGCGACCAGAAGCCTTGGCTTGGTACACTGCTTCGTCAGAGTGCTTTATCAATTGCTGCAGTAGTTCTGGGCTGCGCGC
Organism: Candidatus Nitrotoga sp. 1052; assembly: GCF_927312905.1. Classification (GTDB taxonomy): domain Bacteria; phylum Pseudomonadota; class Gammaproteobacteria; order Burkholderiales; family Gallionellaceae; genus Nitrotoga. The sequence continues at coordinate 110,937 of NZ_CAKMHQ010000029.1, read as the reverse complement.
GTCCGATGAAGTAGCCACACCGATACTGACCGTGATTGAATTGCCTGCAACCTTCACCTCTCGTACATGGTCATGTACCCGTTGAGCGGTACACTCGGCACCAGTATGATCAGCAAACGGCAGCCAAAGGGCAAACTCTTCGCCGCCGTAGCGCACGGCCAGATCACTCACGCGCATGCTCGCTTGCAATTGACGTGCCAAAGCAGTAAGTACGCAATCTCCCTCGTCATGGCCATATTGGTCATTGACCGCTTTGAAATGGTCCACATCTACCAGCAGCAAAGAAGCATGAGCGCCGTCCGTTACCTGTGACTGCCAATGCGTAATGGCAATTGCCAGTGCACGACGGTTAGCCATGCCTGTCAATGGATCGGTTTGACTGAGTTCTGTGAGTTCAATATTTGCAGTTTCAACCATATGGGTGCGCTGAGATAATTGGCTATGCAATTCCTTAAGCTCTTTATGGGACTGGGCTAAGCTGGCTGCCATACGTTGTGCATCGCCACGCGCTTGCAATAATTCTGCCTCGAAGAGGCTGCGCTGTAACGCTACAAAAAAAACCCAGTAGTAACTATCAGCCCCCTCAAACTGCCCCATCTGGCAGTTCATCATCATGGGAATGCGCTGGTTGTTGGAATCGTTCAGATGTAAATACAATTCCCTCACACTTTCCTGTCGAAGCAACATCGGCCAGACATGGGTTTGCAAAAAAATACGGCTGGCAAGTGGAAACAGCTTGTCCATCGATTTTTGCTGCCATTGTTCTGCTGATCCTCCCACTATCGCTAACAAATCAATGTTGGCGGCTAGTATTTTACCCATCCTGTCAGTGACTAGAACTGGGCAAGGTAGCTGGTTCAGCTGATCCATAAAATATAAATAGCCTTGTTAAGGCAAGGATAGATTATTAAAATAATTACGCATGGCTTCCGCCACCAAAAATGGCTGACTCATATGTCCACAATGCCCAACCACATCCAACACCTTAAGCGTGCTACCTTGCAAATGGGCATGCATATACTCGCCGACTCCAAGTGGCGCCAATGCGTCTTCACGGTGCTGAAGAATCAAACAGGGGCGCGACACCAGTGGTAGGTCGGCCCGGTTATCGGAGAAAAATGTGGTTTGCGCAAATACTCTGGCAACCGTGGGATCTGTGGAGCAAAAACTGTCCGACAATTCACCTGTCAATGCTCCTGCTTCTGTCTCACCCGAGACCACCGGAGCCAGATAGTTAGCCCAACCTATATAGTTCTGATCCATCAGGGATAACAGACCCTCTAGATCTTCGCGCTCAAAGCCTCCTAGGTAATCAGGGGGGTGATTCAAAAAACAGGGGGAAGGACCGAGCAGCACCAAGCGATCAAATAGTTCTGGTCGTGCAATAGAAGCCAGCAAACCTACGCTGCAGCTCACCGAATGCCCTACAAACGTCACCCCATTGCTTAAACCCAGCGCGTCACAAACATCCAAAACATCCTGTGCATAACCTTGCAGACTGGAATAACGCTTCACATCGAACGATGCTAGATCGGACTTGCCACTGCCAACATAGTCAAACAGCACTTGACGATGGGTAGACTCAAAGTAGGGCGTAACCTGGTTCCACATAGTCTGGTTGCAACCAAAGCCATGGGCATATAGTAGCACTGGGCCATTATTGGCCTGTACATGAACATTATTACGGTTAAGAATATTCAAGTAACTCTCCAATAACAACATTTATTAAACATATTTTTCATCTTATATGTTCCTAGGTGGCCTGGAAATACAAGCTGATTGCCTGTGTTTTGACCGGCTAAAATAAAGCACTCCGCAGTCAAAGTAATGTTGTGGGTAGTATGTCATCAAATAGGAATATGCATATCGGCATAGCACTTGTCGTATTTATTGGTGCACCAGATTTACTTATCCAATCCAAATTCCTGAATCTTGCGTGTCATCGTGTTACGCCCCATGCCCAAGAGGGTAGCGGCTTCTATGCGCCTGCCATCGGTGTGTTTCAGTGCCTGGGTGATAAGTGTGCGTTCGAACTGCTGGCTTAAACTGCCTAGTATATTTTGATCGCCACGTTGCAATGCAAGCGCGACCTGTAGACCCAATTCGTACCGCCAATCGTCGGACGGGGCGTCAGTAACGGCGGATGCCTCGCGCCACTCGAGTGGCAGGTCGGCAATTTCTATCTGTTGTGATGGTGTCATTACAGTGAGCCAGTGACAAAGGTTTTCCAGTTGCCGCACATTGCCGGGAAAATTCTGTGTTGCAAGATAATTCAGTGTGTCCTCGCTGAAGGTCTTTTGTTCGACAGCAAGTTCACCTGCTTTTTTCTGCAAAAAATATTTCGCCAACAAGGGGATATCCACGCGCCTTTCACGTAGCGGTGGAAGACGCAAACGGATGACGTTGAGGCGGTGAAATAAATCTTCACGAAATAAACCTTCTTTTACCCTCTCATCAAGATTCTGGTGCGTGGCGGCAATAATGCGTACATTAGTTTTAATCGGCTGATGCCCACCAACGCGGTAATAATTTTTGTCCGACAGCACGCGCAATAAACGTGTCTGCAGCTCCGCCGGCATGTCGCCGATTTCGTCAAGAAACAGTGTGCCCCCTTCGGCTTGCTCAAAACGGCCGCGGCGGGCAGTGGCCGCGCCGGTAAATGCACCGCGTTCATGGCCAAACAATTCGGATTCGAGCAAATCTTTTGGAATAGCCGCAGTGTTAATGGCGATGAAGGGTTCGTTGGCGCGCGGACTGTGGCGATGCAGAGCATGTGCTACCAGCTCCTTGCCGGTACCGGATTCGCCGTTGATGATCACAGTTGCATGGGAGTGTGCGAGCCGTCCAATAGCGCGGAACACTTCCTGCATCGCTGGTGCTTGCCCCAGGATATCAGGTGCAGGTGCGTCTGGTTGCTCTTCTGCAGGTGCATCAGCGCGCAGGCTTTGTTCCAGCGCGCGGCGTATTAATGCGACAGCCTGGTCGACGTCAAACGGCTTGGGCAGATACTCAAATGCTCCACCTTGAAATGCAGACACCGCGCTTTCCAGATCAGAATAAGCAGTCATGATAATGACTGGCAAACTCGGAATTCCTTCTCTTATTTTTTGCAAAAGATCCAGCCCAGAGCTGCCGGGCATCCGGATATCGCTGATGACAACTTGCGGTGTGCCGTGCTGCAGCGCGGCTAATGCTTCATCGGCCGAGGCGAAGCTTGTAAAGTTGATGTCCGAACGTGTCAAGGCTTTTTCCAGGACCCAGCGTATGGAGCGGTCATCATCAATGATCCAAACAGGTTTCATATTGGTTCCCATTTTGTTCACTTTATTTTAGCGGCAGCATTACAGAGAAGCAGGTACGTCCCGGCTCACTGTCAAACTCTATGCTGCCTTCATGTTGGCTGACAAAATCTTGCGCCAGGGTCAGTCCCAGGCCATGTCCATTGTCACGGCCAGAGACCAGTGGATAAAATATCTTGTCGTGCAAATGTACGGGGATGCCAGGGCCATTGTCGATGACCTGAACGATTACCGCCAAGCGATGGCGTTTTTTCATCAATGTTACTTGGCGTGAGATGCGTGTGCGTAGCACAATATTACCTTGTCCCTGCATGGCCTGCGCAGCATTACGCACGAGATTCAGGATTGTCTGAATAAGTTGTTCCTTGTCGCCCATTAGCACTGGCAGGCTGATGTCGTAGTCGCGCTGGATAGACATATTTTCTGGGAATTCAGCTAAAACTACGCTACGCACGCGTTCAAGAACTTCGTGAATGTTGAGGGAGCTAAAATTGGGCTTATGTTGCGGGGTGAGCAGTTTTTCCATTAGTGAAACCAAACGGTCGGTTTCCTGAATGACGACTTGGGTGTATTCACGCAGGCCGGGTTTCTCCAATTCATGTTCCAGTAGTTGTGCGGCGCCTCGTATGCCACCCAAAGGGTTCTTGATTTCATGTGCCAGATTGCGTAACAGAAGACGGTTAGCTTGAGTCTGGTCTAGCATCTGTTCTTCGCGCGCTAACTTTAGCGGACGATCAATAGTATGAAATTCAAGTAGCAAATATTTGTTTAATTGTAGTGGCGTGGCGGTGCAGCGCAAATGCAGCTTGCCATGTGGAGGTATACCCAACGTAAGGTCATGTTCAATATAGCTGGCGTTATTGGTTAGTGCATGCTGCATTGCAGCATCAAGTTGCTCAGTGTGGGTGAAAACATGCTGCACCGAATGGCCGATCAGACTTTTGCTGCTTAAGGCAAACAGGTTTTCCGCAGCCGGATTGAGGTAAGCGATATGCGACTGCCCATCCAGTAGAATTACTGCAGTGGCGAGGTGTTCAAAGGTAGGTAAAAAGGTTTCGGCCATAAGCATTTTTACTCTTTGAAATGATTGCTCCATGGTTTATTAATAAATCTATCACAAACCCAAATACAAATTAGACGACAACTATACGCAATGGTTTTACCGGATCAGCTTTTAATAAATACTGCAAAATTTGCAGTAAAAAATATTCTTTGTGAATTTACTATTGTGACGGCTACCATTCCGACAACCGTCAAATTAACACATCACATTGCCCTACAATTGAGCATGTTTATTCATTCTGCCATAAGTAGCATACAAGAGCATGCCGGTAAAAATCGAACCTCCAATTAAGTTGCCCAGCGTGACCGGAACTTGATTCCAGAACAACCATTGATAAATACTGATGTCGGCACCCAATAGCATCGCGGTAGGTATTACGAACATATTGACGACACAGTGCTCAAACCCTAGCGCAAAAAATGTCATGATCGGCAGCCAGGGAGCGATGATTTTTCCAATGGTTGAAGTGGAGATCAAACCCAAAACCACGCCTAAAGTCACCATCCAATTGCAGAGGATGCCATTTATAAAGGCAGCGAGCCAGCCAATTGAACCTGTATGCTGGTAAGCAAGCGTTTTAGCCTGAGCAACTGCAATAATTTTTTCTGCTAATCGGCCACCCGGGGCAGGCGAAGTTCCAGTCAGTGCCAATGCCAGCAACCCACCAAAAAACAGGCTACCCAGCAAGTTCCCTAGAAAAACCCAGCACCAATTTCGCAACATCTCCCTGCAACTTATTTTTCCGTCAGCGACACTCATCGGTAACAGCGCAAAGCTGCCCGTGACCAATTCCAATCCGAGTAGTACGATCATCACGAAGCCGACGGGGAAAATAATCCCCATCACCAGTGCAGCCGCGCCTCCCGTAAATCCATCTGATACTCTGAACGCAAGTGCAGTCGCAAAACCCAGCAGTACCCCCGAAAGGAAACCTCGAAGCAGCATATCCCGAACACTGAGAGATGCTTTTTTCTCGCCGACAACAACAAGTTGCGCTATTAACTTGATAGGTTGTACGTAATCCATTTTCATCACCTTTATCGTTATGAAATTAACCTTCGGGTAATTCTGTAATCTTATGCAAGCGATAAATACACCACATTATTTTCTACCTTGACCGGATAAGAGCGCGTGCACCCCACGTCCGGCGCCACTGCTTTGCCGTCATCCAGGCAGATATTCCAGCCATGCAGCGGACAGGCTACTTTCTTCCCAAATACGATGCCTTGTGACAGGTGGCCTCCCTTATGCGGGCACCGATCGAGCAACGCAAACACCTCTCCCTCTGCAGTGCGGAACAGTGCGATGTCCCCCTGTTTTGTCGTAACTACGCGCGCGCCCAGAGGTGGTATTTCTTCTAAAGTTGTGACTTCATGCCAAGTGTTCATGCTTTGCCCCTTTTTAAATTGCCAGCGATTCGAATTCACGCGCATTGATGTTTTCTTTGGCCCATGGGTTTGTTGCACCTTGCAGCGCATATAGCAATCTCGCGTATAAAGCTTTGCGATTGGCTGCATTCTCTACCACGTGTTTCTTGACATGGTCCAGACCAACCCGTTCGACGTAATGCACTGTGCGGTCCAGGTAATATGCTTCTTCGCGATAAAGCTGGGCGAATGCGCCGGTGTACTCCATCACTTCATCGTGAGTCTTTACCTTCACCAGAAATTGCGCGACCACTGTCTTGATTCCGCCGTTACCCGCCACATAGATTTCCCAACCTGATTCCACGCCGATAATGCCCACATCTTTAATGCCTGATTCCGCACAGTTACGCGGGCAGCCAGACACGGCAACCTTGAATTTGTGCGGCATCCACATATGGTCAAACGCGCGCTCGATGTCGATACCCATCTGCGTCGAGTCTTGCACACCGAAACGGCACCACTCGCTGCCCACACAGGTTTTGACCGTGCGCAAGGCTTTTCCATAGGCGTAGCCTGATGGCATGTCCAGATCCGCCCACACCTTCGGCAAGTCTGTTTTTTGCACGCCGAGTAAATCGATGCGTTGCCCCCCAGTCACCTTAACCGTCGGGACGTTGTATTTTTCTGCTACATCAGCTATGCGGCGCAGTTGCTGCGGAGTGGTGATGCCGCCGTACATGCGCGGCACTACCGAGAATGTGCCGTCCTTTTGTATATTGGCGTTGGCGCGCTCATTGATGTAGCGTGATTGTGGATCGTCTTTTGCTTCATGCGGCCAAGCGCATAGCAGATAATAGTTCAATGCCGGCCTGCACTTGGCACACCCATTTGTAGTGTTCCAGTTAAGGAATATCATGGCTTGCGAGATCGAAATCAACTTCTCCTCGCGGATTGCTTTGCGTACTTCTTCATGACTGTGAGTAGTGCAGTCACATAAAGGCTTCACAGTCGTAGCTTGTGGCGCATAAGCCCCCCCGACAGTGGAGGCGAGAATTTGTTCGACCAGACCGGTACATGAACCACAGGAAGCAGACGCCTTGGTGTGCTTGCGTACATCCTCCAGCGTGAACAGCCCTTGTTCCTTGATGGCCTTGACGATCGTCCCTTTGCACACTCCATTGCAGCCGCAGACTTCCATCGCGTTTGTCATGGTGGCCGCAAGGTTTTGCCCTTGAGAGCCGGCATTGCCTAGATGGGATTGGCCGAATATTAATTGGTCACGGATTTCGGCGACATTTTTACCATCACGTATCATCTGGAAATACCACGAGCTATCCTTGGTATCGCCATACATCACTGCGCCGATCAGCGTATTGTTGTTCAGTACCAGTTTTTTGTATCTCCCGCTGGTGACATCGTGCATGACGATCTCATTTGTTTCTTTGCCGCCAGTAAAATTACCGGCTGAAAATAAATCTACTCCAGTGACTTTGAGCTTGGTGGAGGTAACCGAGCCTTGGTAGTATGCGATTCCCATGCGCGCCAGATGATTAGCGCAGACCTTGGCCATGTCGAATAGCGGGGCGACCAAACCGTAAGCGATGCCGCGATGTGAAACGCACTCACCCACTGCGTAGATACTGGGGTCATATGTTTGCATGGTGTCGCTCACCACAATGCCGCGATTACAGTAAATCCCGGCTGATTCTGCCAGCGCAACATTCGGGCGGATGCCAACCGCCATCACCACCAAGTCGGCAGGGATCTCACTGCCATCCTTGAAGCGAATCGACTTTACGCGGCCATGTCCATCGTCTACCAACTCTTGAGTCTGCTGCTCCAACATGAATTTCAAACCCTTGGCTTCCAAAGCGGATTGCAACATTTTTGCTGAATTTTCATCCAGTTGGCGTTCCATCAGCCATGGCATGATATGCACCACGGTGACATCCATACCTCTAAGTGCCAAGCCATTGGCGGCTTCCAGCCCGAGCAGACCACCGCCGATGACCACCGCATGTTTATATTTTTCCGCTGCGGCTATCATCGCGTTGGTGTCCTGGATGTCGCGGTAGCCAATCACACCGGCCAATTCCTTACCGGGAACCGGCAAGATGAAGGAACTAGAACCGGTCGCCAGCAACAGTCTGTCATATTCGGCTTCTGTGCCATCCTCAGCCACCACTACCTTATTTTTTCGGGTGATACGCACGACCTTCTTGTTCAGGTGCAAGGTGATGTTGTTTTGCTTATACCAGTCAATATCGTTCAGAATAATGTCCTGGATGCCTTGTTCGCCCGCCAATACCGGTGACAACATGATGCGGTTGTAATTAGGATAGGGCTCGGCACCAAATACGGTAATGTCATACAAATCGGGAGTCAGTTTCAATAACTCTTCCAGAGTCCGTACCCCCGCCATTCCGTTACCCACCATAACCAGCTTCATTTTTTTCATGACATCGCTCCTGATTACAAAATTGTTATGCGGCCAATCGCTGCGAAACGTGTTTCGTCATTTCGGCAAATTGCACTACCTCGCCAATAACTACAATCGCCGGGCTAGCCATTTTTTCGGCAACTACCATTGATTCAAGTTGCCCCAGCGTAGTCACTACCTGCCGTTGATTAGGCAGCGTACCGTTCTGGATTGCGGCAGCGGGCATATCTGCCGATAACCCATTCGCTATCAGTTGCTGCACGATGTGCCCTAAATTGGACATTCCCATATATATAACCAGAGTGGTGCCTGTCGCCGCCAATGCCTGCCAATTCGGTTCCTCTTTTCCTTGCGTATGGCCCGTTACAAACGTTACGCCATGGGTGTAGTTTCTATGCGTAAGCGGAATGTTCAACGCGGCCGTAACCGCCATGCCGGAGGTAATGCCACTGATAACGGATACCGAAATACCAGCTTGCCGCAAAGCTTGTAGCTCCTCACCACCGCGCCCGAACATAAAAGGATCTCCGCCCTTGATGCGCGCTACCACCTTGCCTGCACGTGCCAGTGAAATCATCTGCTTATGGATGAATGCTTGTGGCGTAGAGTTACATCCCCCGCGTTTGCCCACGTGAATAATCTGCGCGCAGTCTTTGGCAAATCCCAGAACATCAGGATTCACTAAATCATCAATCAGAATGGCATCCGCCAGTCCGATGGAGCGTACTGCACCAAGAGTCAGCAGCTCCAAGCTACCTGGCCCTGCACCTATCAAATATACTTGTGCATTTTTCATATTTATTCCCATTCCTGGATGGATATTGTTGGCATATGAAGAAAACATCCCGCTACATCCACAAATTAAAAATTAAATCAGCTCATTGGTTTGATGATTAGTTATAAGCAACATTGATGCCATAATCTTATTAAATTAAATCAATAACTTATATAACATATAATATTAATTAAACTTGAACTGCACGATGTCAGTGCCATCGCTACTGGAAAGTGCATGTAATTGGTGCACTTGCAATAGAGTTACAGGACATGCGAAAGGGAGGGGCGCGGATGTATCAGTTCGGTGGTGCCGTTGGCACGATGGCTGGGGGATTTACTGGGTTATCTGGCGGGGGAGTTGCCGGTGGTAGGGTTGGTGCAGATCGAAGATATCGTACTTGCTTGATAATCAACGCGTATTCTGGAATGATTTTTTATATCGCGTCCATACAGAAGCGAGTTCCTGGTTTCAGTTCTTCGTATATCCGGTAATCCGTTTCCATCATGCCAAGAGCTTCATATGCATTTTGGGCAAGAATATTTTCTTTTTCCACATAAAGGCGAAACCCGCAAATACTTGGATTATTATTCGCAGACTCTCTAATAAAATTATAAAGCTCAGTATAAATCCCTTTACGGCGCTCACTTGGCTCGATGTAGACGCTTTGAATCCACCAAAACATACCATTTCGCCAATCGCTCCATTCCGTAGTTACCATTAGTGATCCAATAACTTCATTGTCACGTTCTGCAACCACATAAAAACCAAGATTGGGATTATTTAAAAGTTTATCGACGCCCTTTGATATTACTTCCGGTATTAATTCTTTCTGTTCTGTTTCGAGAGCCATGGCTCGATTAAATTTAGTTATAACTAAAACATCACGAATTTCAGCAAAGCGAATCAATACTTCTTGAGGCATTTTATTGTTATTTCTAATGTAGGAACATCATGCTAACTGATAAAAGATCCTTGTAAAAAGAAAAAAATGATCAATTTGTTATGCCACAACCCTATGTTGCACAACCGTTTGATACTATTTTCAGCGTATATTGCCGGTGCGCTTTCTTCAGATTTAAGTTGGTACAGGTATACAAATTTAATTCAACTCTTAGTTTTTTGTCGCTCAATAATAGCTAATGAACGTAAGCTTTCCAGCACCTGTTGTAAAACAATGGAATCACTATCTCGTGGAAACACCATATAAGCGGGTAACCTAAACTGTGTACTGCCAGGTACAAGAAACAATTTTTTAGTCTGAATTAAAGGTTCAGCTATGCGTGTAGGAAGAAAACATGATCCGCCATTGTTGATGATTAACTGTACTCCGAGCCAGCCGATATTTACAACTTGGGGAGGGCGTTCCATATCAGGGTAATAGCTATTATGCAGTTCGTAAAATGCCGGTCCCCAGTCTACATAGATGTAATCTTCATTTGGCCAAGGCTTATCCGGGTCGGTGGTCACTAACACCAGTGTTTCATCGAATAAATACTCAATCTGAAGGCCAGGGCTTTGTTGTGGTGTGTACATCAAGCTCACATCCATTCTGCCTTCGATGAGCCCGCGAATTAAATCTTCTTCAAAGCCAATTTCGCTACGAATAGAAATATCCGGCGCTAGAGTACGCAATGAGCCAACCCACCGAGGCAGCAACTCTTCCCACAAGGCGATTCGGGCCCCTACAGTAATGCTGGCGTGGAAGCGAGTGGGCAACCTAATATCATGCCGCGCTTGTTCCAGTGTTAATAAAAAGGATTTCGCATGACGAAAAAAACGTTGTCCTGGGAGTGTTAATGTTGCACCGGAGCGATTACGCACAAATAGGGTAACGCCAAGATAGGCTTCCAGTCTTTGTATGCGTGCGCTGACAGTTGATTGGGTAACATGCAGTCTATTGGCAGCTTCAAAAAAGCTGTTATTGGCGACTACACCCAAAAAAGTTCTAATCTGATCTATGTCCATAAAACTAGTATCGGATATACCGATATTAAAGTCCAATTAAAATCGTTTGTCTAATACCACGCTAACAATTTATATTCGCTGTTATGCAAATATAAATTGTTGTTAAACAGGCAGCTGATGAATTCAAATAATTCTATTTTTAATGAACAAGAAGTACTTCATGAATTGAAGCGCTTCTTGCCAAGTCAGGCTCCGCTAAAAGATTTTATTCATCACAATACCTTACATGCGTTTCAGAATTTTCAATTCTATGATGGCATTCGTCATGCATCCAAAATATTTGGTTATTTTGTCTCTCTTCAGTTAGAAGATTATAGATTGCTCTACATATCTAAACGTATCCGGGAAGACATTCTAAAAAGAATTATTGCTGAGAAAAAAGGTTTAGAGCACGCAAATGAGTGGATGAAAAATGTGCTCAGTAAAAGATATGACACATCCATCTCATCAAGAATCGGTTTATTAAGATTAAATTGGAAAAAACAATACCGTATAGATCTTGATTTATCTGTCCATCCATTTCTTTTCAGGATTCTTTGCAGCTATCTCGACCAGGGAATTTCAATATGGGGCTTCCCTGTTGGGCATAAAGGTTTTCTTTCTTCAATAAGAGAAATTGAAGAAAGCAGTTTTACAAGTTTCTTTAAAAGAAAAAGAGCTAAAGAACTCCTCCTTAAGGGCAATTGTAAGATTAAAGATTTGTTAAAAATTCTTGTTGGTGACGAATCACTTTACAAGCAATATTTATATGATCAGCAATTTGCTCATCAAGGTTGGTCGGGTATGGTGTCCACCATTGAGGATCAACCGCAATCTCTATTGAACCCAAAAAAAATATCAATTCATGACTTAATTTTTTTTGAACTCTTACTAGAGATTGATGCACTTGACTTCCAATTTGAAGAAGACTGGTTGCCTATTGGCTGCAATTTAAAAAACAGACCTGTAGAACTTTTTGATGAGGTTCCCGAAACAGAGTTGGATGAAGTCCTTTCAATTTGGCAAGATGCTTTTGAATGGTCTTATTATGATCAAGTGCTTGCCGCTATTCAATTGCAAAAAAAGAAGGAGGAATCAGCGCCATTCCACAAAAGTTTTCAAGTATTCACATGTATCGACGACAGGGAACTATCCTTCCGTCGCTACCTTGAAAGAATTGACCCCGAATGTGAAACTTTTGCAACACCTGGATTCTTTGGCGTCGAATTCTTTTTTCAACCTGAACATGGAAAATTCTATACAAAATGTTGTCCTGCACCAGTTACACCAAAATATTTAATTAAGGAAACAGAAACCAAAAAAAAGAGGAAAAAAGAAGCATATTTTTCTAAATTATCACATTCTCTTTTTCGAGGTTGGCTAATTACTCAAACATTGGGATTACTGTCAGGATTTAAACTGGCGCTGAATATTTTCCGGCCTTCCGCGATGCCTGCCATGGCATCACCGATTGCACATATGGATAAGGTTTCGAACCTTACTATTGAGAACAAAAATACGAACCATAGGGAAAAAGATTTACAAGTGGGATTTACAATCGAAGAGATGGTTCAAAGAGTAGAAACAATTTTAATAAGCATTGGACTTGTAAAAAATTTTGCATCAATTGTATATGTTGTTGGACATGGTGCAACCAGTATTAATAACCCTCATTATTGTGCTTATGACTGTGGAGCCTGTGGAGGTAGGCCTGGTTCAGTTAATGCAAGAGTATTTTGTTTTATGGCTAATCACCCTGAAGTTAGAGCAGTGTTGAGCTCAAGAGGGCTAGTAATTCCTATAGAAACACAATTTCTAGGTGCCCTTCATGATACTACGCGTGATGAGATCACTTATTTCGATGAGAACTTACTTTCTCCTGTGAATTCGACAAACCACAAAAAAAATACACCCGTTTTTGTCAAAGCTTTGGATTTAAACTCAAAAGAAAGATCGAGAAGGTTAGTGTCTATTGATACTAACTTGAGCGCCAAAAAAATTCATGAAGAAATTCTTAGGAGATCAGTTTCATTATTCGAACCTCGACAAGAACTTAACCATTCAACCAACGCAAGTTGTTTTGTCGGCAGGCGAGATTTATCAAAGGACATCTATCTAGACAGGCGGTCGTCGATGAGTTCTTACGATTACAGGCTGGATCCTGAAGGTAAATATCTTTTTAATGTTATGAAACCCATTGCCCCGGTTATGGGGGGTATCAATCTCGAATATTTTTTCTCACGTGTTGACAATTACAAACTGGGTGCAGGAACCAAACTTCCACATAATGTTATGGGACTTATTGGCGTTGCTAACGGCAGTGATGGCGACTTAAGACCAGGTCTCCCAAGTCAAATGATTGAAGTTCATGATCCTATTCGTCTCCTTGTTATTGTTGAACACTTTCCTGAAATTGTATTGGGAGCCATTAATCAGCAACCAGCAACTTATGAATTTTATATAAATGAGTGGGTTCGGCTAGTTGCAGTAAATCCAGAGACGCGCGAGATTTCTTTATTTAAAGACGGCAGCTTCTCTATTTACCGCCCATTAACACGAGCTCTTGGCTCTATATCAGATGTTATTACTTTAATTGAATCAGTTAAAGCAGCAGAATCTACTCATATAGTTGAAGCTACTAAAGAGAATTTGCCAGTCTACTTAATTAATTAAAATTTTAAAATGACTTTGCTACTCACATCAATGCTTCAATTTTTGATATTCATACCATTTTTGGGATTTATTTTTAGTCTATTTATCCCAGAAAAAATGGAAAATGCTGTCTCACGAACTGTCCTTTTCACCGTTGGTTTGCATTTAATTATTTCTTGGGTATTTCTGGTTATATGGCTACTCTATAATCATCCGACACTTGAGAAAAGTGGGATTATCCTTTTTAAAACAAAGGAATATCAATTTTTAGTTTCTTTCTATTTTGATAAGATCAGTGCCGTTTACCTATTTGTTGGTTCTGCCCTCACATTTCTGGTAACACAATACTGTCGTTGGTATCTTCATCGAGAAAGTGGTTACAAACGTTTTTTCAACATCATTCTTTTCTTTTATATTGGTTACAACATAATAATATTATCAGGGAATTTTGAAACCCTTTTTGTTGGCTGGGAGATACTTGGTCTTTCTTCATTTTTATTGATTGGATTTTATAGAGATAGATATTTGCCTGTAAAAAACGCACTCAAAGTCTTTACAGTATTTCGTATTGCCGATATGAGTTTACTTATTGTCATGTGGATGAATCATTATTTATGGCGTAAAAATATTAACTTTTCAGAATTAGCTGATAAGCAATTTGTTAGCGAAAATCTTCAAAACCATCCTCTCCTTGGTGTTCTTATTTCCCTGATGATATTACTTGCCGCCGCAGTAAAATCAGGCCAACTTCCCTTTTCTTCCTGGGTACCAAGGGCAATGGAAGGCCCAACTCCATCGAGTGCAATTTTTTACGGATCGCTTTCAGTTCATTTAGGTGCATTTCTTTTATTAAGAACATTTCCTTTTTGGGAACACCTTACTTCCATAGTAATAACTGTAATATTTATAGGTTTATTTACCAGCATTGTTGCCACAGGAATTGCACGAGTCCAATCATCCGTTAAAACGCAAATTGCCTATTCCTCGATTGCACAAATTGGACTTATTTTTATTGAAATTGCTTTAGGTTTTCACAGCCTTGCTTTGATACATTTTGCCGGAAACGCCTTTTTAAGAACCTATCAACTATTAGTTTCGCCATCGGTAGTAAGTTATATGATTCGCGAGCAATTCTATAATTTTATTCCGCGTCATTATATTGATAGAAATTCAGTCCTCAAGAAAATTGAGTATTCAATTTATTTGTTATGTCTCAAAGAGTTCAATCTGGATAGCTTCGTATATCGTTTCTTATGGAATCCATTGAAGTGGTCTGGCAGAAAACTAAATTTTTTCTCAGGAAAAGAAGTTTTTATTTTCTTTATTGCGACATATCTTATTGGCCTAATCTGCTTATTCAATGAACAGCTAATACCAAAAGAATTATACAAATACTTACCTGAAACTTTTGCATTTATTGGTTTGGTAATGCTACTCAAATCATTTGCAGAAAGAAAAAATGCTCTGCTAAGTTGGGTCTTAGTAATCGTAATGCATCTATATAGACCTCTCGCCATATCGTTAAATGGCGATATAAAAACCAATGAAATAATTTTGTATTTAAGTGGCGTAATTATTTCAGGAGTCTTAGGCTACGCTTGTCTGAATGAACTTAAATCTCACGAACACAAAATCACCTTAGATCAGTTTCAAGGTCATTCTTACGAGCATCCTAAATTGGCTTTTATTTTTTTATTAGCTTGTTTAGGCCTAATGGCATTCCCAATGACTCCAACATTTATTGGAGTAGAACTAATATTTACCCACATTCATGAAGATCAGGCCAGCCTGGTATTTTTCGCTGCCTTAAGTTACGTAATATCGGGGCTTTCATTGATCAGGATATACGCTCGTATTTTTCTTGGGCCTCATATAAAAACTTATCATGCTCATCCTAACAGGTCCTCTTAATTAGAAATTAAATGGGAAACAACCTGCCTACACTTCTAAAAACAACGTTAAAAAAGTTCATAAAACTACTATAAAGCCGGAAGTTTCTGCCCACCAATAGGAGCAACATATCATGAGTTCCATTCAATCATCTCTTCCGAAAGAGGGTATAGCCGGATTAAAGGAAAATTTTAGATCAGATTTTATTTCAGGATTTCTGGTTTTCCTGCTAGCGTTACCTCTCAGCTTAGGAATTGCGAAAGCCAGTGAGTTTCCGCCTGCGATGGGTGTGCTCACAGCCATGATTGGAGGTTTGTTTGTCAGTTTTTTTGCCGGCTCACGCCTTACCATCAAAGGTCCTGCTGCTGGCTTAATAACAATCTGTGCTGGATGCGTAACCGAACTTGGAGGCGGCCCGGAAGGATGGCATCTTGCTCTTGGCGCAATTGTAGTGGCTTCATGGATTCAAATCGTTTTAGGATTCTTGAAAGCCGGTTCGCTCAGTGATTTTATTCCGCACTCGGCCGTGCACGGGATGCTGGCTGCCATCGGAATAATCATCTTTTCTAAACAAATCCATATCTTGCTGGGAATTGACCCTTCCACATTAAAAGGACTAGATCCAATTGGTCTTTTGGCACGCATTCCCGACTCTGTCATGCACGCCAATCAACCGGTTGCATTAATTGGCATTGTCAGTTTAATAGTTTTATTCGGTATGCCGAAATTAAAAGTTAATTTCTTGAAAAAAATTCCAGCGCCAATGATCGTGCTTTTGTTTGCGATTCCAGCGGCGTTTATTTTGAGCTTCAATACAACACAACCGGCTCATGCCCTTGTTCATATCGGTGATTTCTGGGGTTCAGTAGGATACAACCCCGATTTCTCTGCAATAAACAGTTTTGTGTTCTGGAAATATGTATTCATGTTCGTTGTCGTGGGAAGCCTGGAATCATTACTTACAGTAAAAGCTGTTGATGGATTGGATCCCTGGAAGCGTCAGTCGGATTTCAACAAAGACTTGGCTGCCGTCGGAGCAGGAAATGCAGTTTCGGGATTATTGGGTGGACTTCCGATGATATCTGAAGTTGCACGTAGCTCAGCCAACGTACGCTTTGGTGGCCGCACAGTTTGGGCCAATTTCTTCCACGGTTTCTTCTTGTTGGTTGCCATGCTACTGATGATTCCCGTGATTGAAATGATTCCCAATGCTGCGCTGGCAGCCATGTTGATATTTGTTGGCTATGTACTCGCTTCACCTTCGCTATTCTACAAAACCTACAAAATTGGCAGTGAGCAATTAGTGGTTTTTTTAGTAACCATCGCCGCAACTATCACGACCGATTTACTGATAGGGATAGCCTCAGGCATCGTCGCTAAATTTTTCTTCCATATTGTAAATGGGGCTCCACTTAGTAGCATGTTCAAAGCTCGTTATACATTGAAAGAAAATGAAAACGAGTACAATTTAACCATTCAGGGTGCTGCCATATTCTCCAACTTGATGGGCTTTAAAAATGCATTCAGCCAATTAAAAGCCGGAAAAAAAGTGGGGCTGGATTTCTCCAAGGCAAAACTGGTTGACCATACTTTCATGGAATTCCTTAAACACTTTGAAGAAGAATATACTCACACGGGCGGTACAGTGATAGTAAAAGGCTTCGAACGGTTCCAGCCTTTTTCCAATCATCCACTAGCGGGAAGAAAAGTCAGCCATGGGTATCAACCCCTTGAAGAAGAATTTGTTCAAGCCAAGGGTCCACTAATTGTAAATGGTTTCGGGCGGGTTCAACTGGCGCTCCTGTTCGGAATGCTATGCGCCCTGCCATTATTGATTGTCGGAATGAGCAAGACCGAACAGGATCTAAACGTTGTCCAGCAGGATCGCACTATTCCGCTCGAACAGGTGGCGCATATTGAAGTGCTATTACTGGAAAACCGGCTCGCAATCGCGTCTACCCTGGTAACACCGACGCCCGAGATTATTAGCCACAATACAGCACAAGTCGAAGAAAATATTGCGGAAATAGAGCAGACATGGAATGCCTACATGACTAACCATCTCACACCCGCTGAAAGAACATTGGCAGAGAGGTTTGCCGCTAACCGCAATAGATTCATTAACGAGGGCCTGAAACCGGTAATAATTGCTTTACGCGCAGATGATGTTAAGGAAGCGAACAATATCGTTGTGCGAAAGGTCCGTCCCCTCTACCAGCCTGTTGGGGAAGATATACATGCGCTCGTTAAACTACAACAGGCAGATTTTTTAGCACATCACAATAAAAATAGACCTAGCTAGCCTTACTGTGTCATAAAAAAGCATGATGATAGCTTCATGACACAGAAAGGAGACATGATGGACTCATTTAATGAGTTCAATCGGTACATGGCTCATTTGTCTGAAGGGTTCGGCCATGCTGACCGGCGCGTGGGATTATTGTGCCTGTGTTGGACGTTATAGCGGCTGCTACTGGATTATCGACGATACGTGTTTTCCCCAAAGTAGGGAAAACATTCGGTGAGTATTACCCACCAGTATTGCGGCCAGCTGACTCGCTTTCTTCAACCTAGAAATCTGGTCCCAATACTAACGTAGCTCGCCACCTAAATTCAGCTACAAAACCGGACAATTCTAAAAACCCGCGACATACCTTTTTGCTGTAGTTTTTGCAGGTTTTATGGCTGCCACCTTGCTATCGTCATCCTTATTTTTAGCTTTCTTTAGACTATTCCGGAGCAGTTCAGCAAGGTCAAAAATTTGCGCCCCGCTTTGTGGTGGTTCTAATTGTTCAGGTTGAGAAACAGATTGAATGTCACCACTTTCAACTTTTTGGTGGACAAGCTCCATAATTTTATCTTTGAAAGAGTCGTGGAATTCGTCAGGATTCCATTTTGAACTCATACTATTTACCAATTGTGCTGCCATCTTTAATTCTTTATCTGTAAGGCCTGTACTTTCCGTTCCTTCAGCAGGAAGATTCAACTCTTCCCAACTACGAATTTCATCACCCCAGCGCAGCAAATTAAGGATTAGCGCAGGACCTGACGGGATAAGAGCGGCAAGATGCTGCCTGGTTTGAATAACGACGCGAGCAATTCCAATACGCTGAGTTTCAAAGAGAGTTTCTCGCAGGAGGGCGTAAACTTTTTCTCCCTTGTTGATCGGAGCAGTGAAGTATGGTCGCTCCAGATAAACGAAGGGTATGTCGGTTGCCGGCACGAATGTTTCTATCTCAATCGTTTGCGTGGTCTTTGGGTAAGCAGCTAAAATTTCTTCCGGGCTCAGAACAATATATTGACCATCTTTATATTCAAGGCCTTTGACGATGTTTTCCTTGTCAATTTCTTTGCCAGTTTTTTTGTTAATACGCTTGTACCCCACTGGATCCATACTGCGCTTGTCCAGCCAATCGAAATCCAGCCTTTTTTCATTGGTCGCGGAATAAAGGGCTATTGGAATATGCACTAAGCCAAAGGTGATAGCACCTTTCCATAAAACACGATTACTTGAAGTAGTCATAATCTGCCTTGGGCGTTATATTTTTAAGTGTGAACTACAGTAAAAAAATTCACCGATGTTAATGGGAATTAATTCGAGGCGGACGATCGCTTTTTTATTAATATTTTTTATAAAAGATTGCGCGAAAACTCAAACATGGTCGGTACGGTAACGTACAGAGCAAGTCATGCAACGGAGATAAAATTTACAAAAATAATTTTCTTAAAGTTAAGAAAATGCAGCTTTAATGCCAGGGAAATTTGGCATGTGTAAGAATCAAAATTAGTTATCTAAAGATGCTCAACAACTGTCATTGTTCTTCAGAGCAATCGAATGACTATCAAAGAAATCTTGAATCTTATCAAAGCCACTTTTTCAGCGTGGATTGACGACAATGCACCAAGCATGGGAGCAGCGCTTGCCTATTACACAGTGTTTTCAATTGCACCACTTCTACTGATTGTTATGTCTATCGCTGGGCTTATTTTTGGAGTTGAAGTGGCACGAGGAGAAATTTTCGCTCAGCTACAGGATTTGATGGGAAAAACCGGAGCGTTGGTAGTGCAAGGTTTGCTCGAAAGCGTTAGCAAGCCTACAGAGAGTGTAACTGCCGCTATTATCGGCTTGGTTTTGCTCCTGATTGGTGCAACTACAGTATTTGCCGAGTTACAGGACGACTTGGATAGGATATGGCGTGCACCAAAAAGAACCGAGGATGCGGGGATATTTGGATTAATCCGCACACGAGTACTTTCTTTTGGAATGATCTTGGGAATAGGTTTTTTACTGATTGTTTCGCTCATATTAAGCGCTGCGTTGGCAGCATTAGGGAAATGGTGGGAGCCTTTATTTGGCGGATTTGGGCTTCTCGCAAATTTAGTCGATATAACGCTGAGTTTTGTGCTGATTACTATTGCATTCGCAATGATCTACAAATTAATGCCACGAATGAAGATAGATTGGCAAGATGTATGGATAGGTGCGGTGGTCACCGCGTTTCTGTTTACGATCGGCAAATTCCTGATCGGTTTTTACATTGGGAGAAGTGGCGTTGCTTCAGGATTCGGAGCGGCAGGTTCGCTCGTTGTTTTATTGGTATGGATATATTACTCTGCTCAGATATTTTTGATGGGCGCTGAATTTACGCGGATCTACTCTTATACGTTTGGATCGCGCAAAGATCAGCCCACGCAAACGGCAACCATTTTAGCTGAGAAAATGTAAACTCGTATTTTTTGAGGGCGCCTCTAAAAATTCAAGTTTCTAGGCAAGACAAGGCACGAGTAAAAAATTTGAGCGCTGCATATAGTTGATATGTAAGCGATAATTTTTTTCGAGTAACGCCGTATTGTGACGAAAATTGGATTTTTAGAGGTGCCCTTGAATATTTGGTTAAATATGCGATGCAAAATGGCTTCCCCGGAGAATAAGGAACTCTTCCGTCAAATTTTCCCACCTGGTTTGAAATGTGCAGGGAGTACTGCTTTAATCGCTGCGTAATCATAAGGCAGTGGCTTGACCACGACAGTTGCTGGCAGTAGCGCTTTGATGGCTGCATCAAGCGACATGAAGCGGTCGTTGCTTGCAGGGTGAGACGAGAACCATTCCAGATCGAGGGTCTCTTTTTCGCTCATTTTCCGAAAAAAATCACGCATTTCAGTGGGTGAAATGCCTGAGACAACCAAGGCTTTCAGACCTTCAATATCGGCTTCTGCTTCATGCTGACGTGAAAACTTAAGCCTGATCAAATCAGAGCCAAGTGCAGCCACACCGCTGAGATCGCCAAACACCAGGCTGACAGTTACCATAAGACCTGCTGATTTCACCATGCCATTCAGACTGTGGCGTTTTTCCACGTGCTGAATTTCATGCGCAAGAACACCCGCGACCTGCTCAGCATTATCGGCTAGTGTCAGTAACCCAGTGTTCATGACAATGAAACCGCCGGGCATCGCGAAAGCGTTAACTGACGCATCGTCCGCCACATAAAATTCATATTGGTATGCCGAACCTTGCGATAGCCGCGCGCCTATCTCTCGCACCATGGTGGCGCCCGGGCCTTCGATTAGTGTCAGTCGCTGCTTGGTGAGCGCGAATATTTGCTCGCCCAGTTTGCGTTCCTGTATTACAGTCACATGCGAGATGGCCCATGCGACAAGTCTCTCGTACTCCCATACAATCGCGACAAGCACCAACATCGGCAACACGAATACGCCCCAGATGAATACATGTGACCAAGCGCGAGTCGCATCATCCCGTCTTCTGGCTCCAGCAGCTTTGATAGTTTCTTTATTCTGAGTGACAGACTTAAGTTGTACTTTAAGTGCGGCTACCGATGATATGTCCGATACTGTCAGCATGTAATTTCCAGCACGACCCTGCCATTCGATCATTACTTGACTGTCATTGAACCCGCCATTACGCACAGAAACTTCGCTCCAAGCGGGCATACCGTCGTAGTCATTCTGCGTGGTAAGCCGCAGTCCATGACTCGATATCAAGACTTCGACCGGGCTGCCGGTACTTTGGAATCCTGGTCCCCAAGCAAGACCTGTGATTTT
Source organism: Candidatus Nitrotoga sp. 1052 (assembly GCF_927312905.1). Lineage (GTDB taxonomy): Bacteria > Pseudomonadota > Gammaproteobacteria > Burkholderiales > Gallionellaceae > Nitrotoga. Next base: position 89,441 of record NZ_CAKMHQ010000029.1, on the reverse strand, counting down.
ATTGAGTTCAGTCATGTCGAGTTGGGAAAGTTGAAGTTACCGCTTAGTCATCACCACTGAATATACCCCCCAAGATTCCGCCTTCCTCGCGTCCACCGCCACCAGCCAAACCAAGTGTGCTAGCTACACCGCTACTTTTTGGTGCTGCGGCAAAAATGCGCGAGGCCAGCCGATTGAACGGTAAGGATTGTATAATTATCATTCCCGGCCCGCGCAACACGGCGAAAAATAGACCTTCGCCGCCAAATAATGCGGTCTTGATCTTGCCCACATATTGAATATCGTAGTCTACTGTAGGTTGCATTGCCACTAGGCAACCGGTGTCAACGCGTAGCGTTTCACCCGGTGCCAAATCGCGCTTCATCATGGTGCCACCGGCGTGAATGAATGCCAAACCATCACCTTCCAGCTTTTGCATAATGAAGCCTTCGCCGCCAAAAAATCCGGTACCAAGTTTTTTCTGGAATGCGATCGAAAGCGAAACCCCTTTGGCAGCACATAGAAAGGCGTCTTTCTGACAAATAAGAGAACCACCGAGTGTAGATAAGTCCATCGGCAACAGTTTCCCCGGATAGGGCGCGCCGAACGCAACTTTCTTTTTTCCGGAGCCTTTGTTTGTATAGACAGTGGTGAACAGGGATTCACCGGTAAGCACACGTTTACCAGCTCCCAACAGCTTGCCAAAAATACCGGACTGTTGCGCCGAGCCATCACCGAATATCGTGTCCATGTCGATGCCATCCTCCATGTACATCATGGAACTGGCTTCACCTACGGCGGATTCCTCAGGATCAAGTTCGATCTCGACGAACTGCATTTCCGATCCGTAAATTTTGTAGTCGATAACATCCATTGCCATGTGATACTCCTTAAATTTGTTGATTTATAAGCCGTTCTGCTTTCCTCGACAACTTATCAAGCTCTACGTTTGCGTATAAAATTCATTCATATTGTCTTGATTATATTTAACTAAAAATGTTATGACTATCTAAGATATAATAAATCATTTTAATTTCTTCCCGAATAAAGGACGCCTCTAAAAATTCAAGTTTCTAAACAAGACAAGGCACGAGTAAAAAATTTGAGCGCGGCATATAGTTGATATGTAAGCGATAATCTTTTTAGAGTAACACCGTATTGTGACGAAACGGGGTAAGCAGGCAAGCCGCAAAGCGGCTGCTCGCAAAATTGGATTTTTAGAGGTGCCCTAAAATTGACACCATAGCATTCATGTAGGCATCACAGGATTGGGAAAATTAACTTTTAGATTGATGGCTTATAATTAGCACAACCTTTCCTGAAAACCAGTAACCTCATGTTATTCTTGATAAGAACTAAAAAGATTCAAGCACCAAAATGATTATTGAAGATGCTCCAATAGTGCACATTCATAGTTTCCCGCCAATCGAAAGTGACAATTCAAGCATCCTTATCCTTGGCACGATGCCAGGCAAGGCCTCCTTGCTAGCACAGCAATATTACGCACATCCACGAAACGCATTCTGGAAGATCATTAGTGAAATTCTTGGCGTCAACGCCGTAAATTCTTATGAAGCCAGAACATCATCAATTATCGCGGCAAGAATTGCACTCTGGGACGTTTTGAAGTCATGCACACGGGAGAGCAGTCTCGATTCTGATATAGACAATGACACGATCATGCTTAACGATTTTGCGAACTTTTTCAACAAGCATTCGCACATTCATAGGGTGTGTTTTAACGGAGCCAAGGCAGAGAATCTGTATATGAGACATATACGACCATTTCTTCGAAACTCCTCAAATATCAAATATATTCGCCTGCCTTCAACGAGTCCAGCGAATGCTGCGACTTCCTTTGATGAGAAATTGCGGGCATGGAAGGCAATAGCATGTTGATGCTTAAATCTTCTTCATAAGCTCGCTACCGCACAGACTCCTCTCTTAATAAGAAAGATAATTATCAAAAATATGATGCTGACTCAGCACGCTCAGCACGCCGTAACTTAGGACTCATTCCAAACCTCAACCTATTAAAGGATCACCACCATACGATATAAATCCATCACATGAAAACCCAATCTTTAATCAATGATCCGCCGATTGAAACACAGGATGCTTCTCAAGCTACTCAATAGACTACTAACCATTAATAGAATAAAGGAATATCCATGACTATCAAAAATTTTCTTAAACTACAATTCGTTGCGCTACTATTTGCTGCAATTATTTCTCCTCTAAGTTCACTTGCTGATACTAATTCAAAACCGGCAACGATAAAGTTTATCTTAGGTACGAAGGAAGTTTTAGACTATCAAAAAACGAGCTGTCCTCCTTATTATTTGGGTAGTACGATTACTGGAATAGGGACTGGAACGATTACAGAGAATCGAAAAAGCACACGTTTAGGTGTCCTTTCTTTCAAAGCTGATGATTGCATTACTCCGATGGAAAATTATTTCACCTCCACAGGAAGTTGGACGCTTACTGCTCGTAATGGCAACAGTATCATGGGCAATTATTCTGTTTCCTTTGTTCCAACCGATAATCCACAAATCTATATGTATGAGAATTTTATACTCCAAATAACCGGAGGAACGGGTCTCTTTACGGGAGCAACCGGATCTGGCGTCGTGGAAGGAGCGTCTAATATCCAAACGGGGCTAGGGGTAATTGAAGGTACTATGTATATTTCCAAATAAGCCTTGCGTAAGCCAATTCGCATCTATTTCCCGTGGCTGTCCATTTTCAGTTGAATACGCAGTTTGAATTTGGCGGCCCCCACCCCACAAAGCGGTTTACCCCTTAAATCGATGACATCTATCAGCTGATAATTTGTAGCAGTCGCAACCCCAAATAATGGTCACCTATTGATTGATGCAACTGACTGTTCAGATTCATTATTTATGTGGTCGTCGTCCATGAACTACCTATAAAAAAATTCGTCACCCATCAAACAATGGAAAGCTGCGTTTGATCGCTTAGCTATTTCAATTTCAATTCTGGGAACGAATGCCGCATCACTAACAAACTCTGTTTACACAAAATCCAGATATCTTCTCCTCTCTCTATCATTTGCTTATCAATGGAATAAAAATCATATTGCCCTCACGCTGCACGAGCAATGCGGCACGCATGCCCACATCAGCCATCACGGTACGGAACTGCTTAATGCTGGAGATGCGTTGGCTATTGATGGCTATAATAATGTCTCCCGGCTGAATGCCTGACTCTGCCGCAATACCGTCAACTGCATCAACTACTACATAGCCGTCTGTGCGCAGCATCTGCCGCTCATCAGGATTCAACTCATGCATAGTCAAGCCAATTTTGTCCGGTGCCATCCCCTTATCCATTGGTCTCGGTTTGGGTGTTGTGAGGTCAGCATCCGCGTCTCCAAGGGTGGCTACCACTTCCTTTGCTACCCCGCGGCGCCATATGCTCAGTCGTGCAATTGATCCAGGCGCGGCGTCAGCAACGGCGCGAGCCAAATCACCTGCATCCGTCAGTTCTTTACCATTCAATTTCAGGATAATATCCCCGATCTCAAGGCTGGCCCGTGCTGCCGGTGTATCCTTCCCTACCGTAGTAATCAGCGCACCGCTGGCCTTCGTCAGGCCAAATGATCTGGCATGTTCAGGGCTTACGTCCTGAATGGTTACACCAAGCCAGCCACGTTTGACTGTGCCATGCTTCAAAAGCTCGTTCTTTACCTTTATAGCGAGATCGATCGGGATCGCAAAAGACAAACCCATGTAGCCTCCGCTACGGCTATAAATCTGTGAATTGATACCGATGACCTCACCATTCAAATTGAAAAGCGGCCCCCCGGAATTCCCTGGATTGATTGGAACATCAGTTTGAATAAATGGAGTGGTATTCTCGCCGGGCAGGCTGCGTCCCATGGCACTTACAATACCCTGAGAAACCGAGTTGGTGAAGCCGAATGGCGATCCAATTGCAACGACCCATTCGCCAACCTCAAGCTTTGAAGCATCACCAATACTAACAACAGGAAGATCTTTAGCTGAGATTTTCAATAGAGCAATATCGCTGCGCTTGTCCGCACCTATTACCTTTGCCTTGAACTCTCGTTTGTCAGTCAGTCGGACCGTCACTTCGTCCGCCTTCTCGACGACATGAGCATTGGTAAGAATATAGCCGTCCTGGCTAATGATGAAACCGGAACCAAGCGACTGACTGCGAAATTCATGTGGAAGCATCTCGCCAGGCGCAAACCGGCGAAAGAACTCATAGAATGGATCATCTTGCTTGGTGCCAGGAAATGCCGGAAATGGAATATGCTCCCTGCGAATCGTCTGAGTAGTGCTGATATTGACAACCGCAGGTCCTTCCTTCTTGACCAGAGCAGTGAAATTCGGGAGCGCAACAACCGCCGATGCAGCACCTACAGCGCCACTGGTAGTCACCGGCGGTGGTGCCTGTTGTGGTTTCTTTCCGCAACTATCTAATGCCAACAAGATAACCAATAGAACGATTGTGAGTACAGGTTTTCTCATAGTGCGCATCATATTTACCCGTTAGTGCGTCCAACTCACGCGTAACAGGTTTTCCTCTTTATTATAGTGAAATTTCAGCTCTCCCTGATAGGCATGATGCAAAGCTTCGCCCATACCACGAGCAAGATGTGGGTCAGTTGTGGTTACCAGTACACCGCCATCTTTTTTATCTTCCACTGCCATGATGCGCTTGAGCGGGTGTTCTGTCCGTTCACGTTTTTCCACGTTATGCACGAGATTCATAATTTCCTCGCTATGAGCTGCAAAAAACTTGCCCTGTATAGTAAGGAATCCTGCAGGGTAATGGTCGTGTATACGATGACAGGCAGGACAGGTTTCCCGGTGCGCCTCTGCCGGAGCTTGGCGCCACTGCCAACGCCCTTCATGAAATACCGCGTTACATTGCGGGCAGACAGTCGGTTCTTGCAGCTTTCCCTTTAATTTGTAGGCATCGTGCACATGTTCTTGCAACATATGTTCACTTCGTCCGGGATTAAAACCGGTAGGAATGGTTGCATTGCTCATGATAATCTCTCCAATGGTTGATTACCCCAATTCCACTTCATATCTACCAAAACATACAGACAGCTGGCAATGGTTTTCAGATAACTCAAATCCCTTGGCCCGAACATAATCATGTAAAGGTGATTTGTTTACTGGTGTCCGCAATTATATGAATATCTTATTAATAATGAGCGAGTTCGAAAATTTTTTATTCATATAAATCAGAATGCTCCGCATGCTTCTTAAGTCACTGGATAATATGTAGTTTGAATTTGATAATGAAAAAACATATTAGTGTGTCGACCATGATAAGTGAATAAGCAAATTGCTTATTTTTACCTAAGGTAATATCTTAAAAATGATATTGCGCCGAGCATTAAAACTTAATTATTTCAAACAATATCAATATGATACTGCTAATATGCTAGATACTACTGTCGTATGGAAATTGTTACAATTGAATGATGTCACAAAGAATAGCCAAGCGAACAAGCTGGGCAGTGTTCTGCAATTTGAGTTTTCTCATGATGCTAGCGTGATGAACACCAACAGTTTTGGGGCTAATGGAAAGATTTTCGGCGATTTCAAGTATCGAATTACCTTCTGCCATCAATTTGAATAACTGGAATTCACGTTTGGAAAGTGCGTTTATTGGATCTAGGGCCGCGTGAAACAACTGCCTGTCAACAACCATGTCCGAAATATGCTCCGGGTCGATATATGTTTTTCCCAGCTTTACTTGGCGCACAGCGTGCGCCATTTGTTTGAGACCGCTTTGCTTGGTTAGATAACCCGTTGCGCCCATCTCCAGGACGCGCTGCACCATAGTTTCATTACCGTGCATACTGAATACCAGAATGTGCGCAACCGGGTCATGCGCCCTGATACGACGAATTGTTTCCAGACCACCGCTACCCGGCATATTGAGATCAAGAACCACCACATCAGGTTTAAACTCCCGGTAAAGAATATAGCCTGTTTCTCCATCATCGGCTTCCGCCACTACTCGAATGTCAGCTGTACTTTCAAGCAAGCGACGAAAACCGTCGCGCACCACGGGGTGATCGTCTATAAGCAATACAGTAATCGGCTGAACGGCAGTGCTCAGGTTCATTGTTTTCTTCTTTCTAACTGATATTTAAGTGGTAATCGAACGTCGATGCGTACTCCATGGCCCGGAGTGCTAAATGAGGAAAACTCTCCCCCCGCTGCAATTGCCCGCTCACGAATGCCGAGTAGTCCGAATCCATTGAATGCCTGGTTTGTGTCGAAGCCTTTGCCGTCATCCGTTACCCTTAAAAACACTGCCTCGGCATCGGGTGTCACACCCGGTTCACGGCTCAAGCACACCGAAACACGTTTGGCCAAGGCATGGCTGCAAATATTAGTGAGTGCCTCCTGAATTATGCGGTATACAGTAATGTTAATACTTTCACTCAAACCGTTTAAATCACCTTCAAGTGCAAACTCGAAGATTATGTCTGGATTATGTAAACACCACTTATTCGTCAGTTCACGCAGGCTATCCGCTAGTCCAAGTTCATCCAACAGCGCCGGGCGCAAGTGACGCAACATGCCACGGATCACTTCATGCATTTCCTTGGCACTTTCGCTAATGGCTTGTACGCTTGCTCGGGCTGTTGACTCTCCGTCGGACACACATAAAATCGCCTGAGATTCCGCATGTATAGCGGTAAGCCATTGACCTAATTCATCATGCAATTCACGAGCCAGGTGGCAACGTTCAGTTTCCTGAACGCTGTACAGATTTTGCGTAAGTGTGCGGTTTTGAATCAACAATTCCAGATTAATATCTGCTGCCCTTTTAAGTGAACTAATGTCGATGCCGACTCCCAATAGTCCAGCGACATTACCTTCCGTATTATTAAAAGGGGCGAGCACAGTAGACAAATAAACCGCATTGCCGCCTGCATCGGTAAGTCTGCTTTCCACACCCGCTTTGATTTCGCCCGATTCCAGCACTTCACGGTTTATACGCTGAAAATCCTCGGCTAGTTCGCGTGGCAGTAGCTCAAAATCGGTTTTACCGAGCACATTTCCTACCGGATGGCCGAGAAGATCAGCGAACATCTGACTAACGGTCACATAACGCAAATTCAGATCTTTGTAGAACACGATGGCCGGTATCGCATTTAGCAAGGCATCCTGCTCAGTTCGTTTTTGTTGTAATGCCAATGCAATGCGTTTCTGTTCGGTAATATTGGTCATCACCGTGCGGCAGGCACGTATCCCATTATCCATGGCTGCACTTTCCAGGCGGATGTAATCCGGCTCATCAGTACGCGTCATGATTCTCAATTCGGTAACAATATTGCCAGAGGAATTGAAAGTTTGCTGCAGATGGTGCGAGAATGCGTGAACATCACCTTTGATAATACGAGTTACAAAAGGCGTGCCCACAATGCTTTCACGCGCTTCACAGAGCATGGTGGATCCAATCAGATTGATTTCCTGAACGTATCCGGCCTCATCCAGAGTTAGATAACCTACGGGAGCAAAATCATAAAGGTTGGCATAACGGTCGCGTGTTTCTTCCAGCATCCGTTGTGCTTCCCTCAGTTCGCGATTCTGCACCTCCAGCTCAATGTGACGCAATTGCAGCTCATGCAACAGATGGATTTTGTCATCTTCCATCTCTCTGTCTGAGGCTCTCCTATGAGCCTCTCTCAATTCGCGATTTTGCGCCTCCAGCACAAGCTGGCGCACCTGCAACTCGTGCAATAATTGCATATTGCCATCTTCCAGCACCTTATCTGACGCACTCTTGTTCCGTAAAATAATCTCGTTGAATTGATTTCCTTTGCTGTCGTTTTCGGGGTCATCAAACCTTCGATTTCGATTTGTTTGCATCTGGGTCATCACATTCCTCATTCAGTAATTGTTAGGGGAATTGAATTGCTCACTTCACCTATAATTAGAAAATATCTACCATTTATGCTCTCAACTTTCCTTTGGACGGTACCAGATATTACAAGGAGCACATTTTCACCATGCCTATAACCTCTTAATTACGATGCGCATGTACTCGCACACCATATCGATAATATGTCATTCATTTTAAAATCAAAGCGCTGCGCCGAAATGACGGATTCAGAATTTTTAGAATTGTCCTTGATGTATTTCAAAAACGGGTTAAATTCTCCGTTGTTAAGTGCTCAGAGGAATGTTTCCCACATTAACCAGTTCGACTATATTGCCTCTCCCCTCTTTCCACAAGCAGGGAATGCATCCTGTCTCTGCTAAAATCATCTCACCCTGTCCACACATCACTAAGCCGCATGATACAAATAAGCCAACGTTCCTACCCAACCGATACTGCACAACAGCTTATCGACACTGGCATCGCACCGCTTTTAGCACGTGTTTACGCGGCGCGCGGCATTTGTAATGTGACGCAGTTGGATACCGGCCTGCAATATCTGCTGCCCTTCACGCAACTAAAAAACGCACAGCATATGGCATGCTTATTGGCTGATGCCATCGCCGCACAACGCAAGCTGTTGATCGTGGCGGATTATGATGCCGACGGCGCGACCGCCTGTGCTGTAGGGCTGCGTGGCTTGCGTATGTTGGGAGCGCAAGTGGATTTCATCGTGCCGAACCGCTTCGAATATGGTTATGGTTTAACGCCGGAGATCGTGCGCCTGGCGGCGCAATCCACCCCCGACATATTGATCACCGTGGACAATGGCATTGCCAGTGTGGACGGCGTGGCCGAGGCCAACCGATTGGGCATGCAGGTGTTGATCACCGACCACCATCTGCCTGGAGAAGATTTGCCGGACGCACTTTGCATTGTCAATCCAAACCAACCGGGCTGCGATTTTCCCAGCAAAAACCTGGCGGGGGTTGGCGTCATGTTCTATGTGTTACTCGCATTACGCGCCGAACTGCGGGCTCGCGGCGCATATGCAGAACAAACGGAACCCAATCTAGGCAAACTACTCGATCTGGTTGCCTTGGGAACAGTTGCAGATGTTGTAAAACTGGATGAAAACAATCGTATTCTGGTACAACAAGGACTACAGCGCATCCGCTCCATGCGCGCTTGTTGCGGCATCAACGCATTGTTGCAGGTAGCCGGTAAAAATTATGCACAGGTTTCCAGTTATGAATTGGGCTTTGTTGTGGGGCCACGGTTGAATGCAGCTGGACGGCTGGAAGATATGAGCTTGGGTATCGCATGTTTGATTAGCGATGATGTCACTGAAGCAGCCAAAATTGCGGCTCAACTTGATACACTAAACCATACGCGGCGCAATATAGAAGCTGACATGCAGCAAGCGGCGCTGGCCACGCTGGAACACATCACTCCGACTGACAGTTGCAGCCTCGCGCTGTTCGACGAAACTTGGCACCAGGGTGTTATCGGCATTCTCGCCTCGCGTCTAAAAGACCGCTACCATCGTCCCGTCATCGCTTTCGCACGATCACTAAATGGTGAAATAAAAGGCTCTGGACGCAGCATCCACGCCCTGCATCTGCGCGATGCACTTGATCTTGTGTCCAAACGCCATCCACATCTGCTACAAAAATTTGGCGGTCATGCCATGGCGGCAGGGCTTAGCCTGCGCGAGGAGCATTTCGATGAGTTTAAGGCCGCCTTTGAAGCCGTAGCACAAAGCCTGCTTTCCCCAGCCGATCTCACCAAGATTATTGAAACAGATGGTCTACTCGCACCATCCGAATTCACATTAGGCATTGCGCGCAGCCTGGAACAGCAGGTTTGGGGACAAGGTTTCCCGCAGCCATTCTTTGAAGGCGAGTTCACCGTAAAAAGCCAGCGCGTGGTTGGCGAAAAACATCTCAAACTAAAACTGAAACTCACTACGTCAAGTGCAGCATATGATGCCATTCACTTTTTTTGTGTCGACCCCATGCCAGCCTACATTCGTGCGGTTTTCAATCTGGCTGTCAATGAATACAATAGCAGTGTCAGCTTGCAGCTCATCGTCCGGCACTGGCAAAAAATAGACCTATAAAGCCGTGAGAAATTGTTTATTTTAAATTGAGAAGCCAAGAGGCCAAACTGCGCACAAAATCAAACCAGCGCAGTCTCGCCTGAACGCTTGATTAGGTGAAATGAGAGGTGTCGCGCTGGCCGCGTTGATCACCTTGACATCTAGCTGGGTAATTGCCTTACATCACCATGATTACGGTTCTGACAAGCTGTATGCTAGTTGGAAAATGCACACACGTTTTATCGTTTTGGATCTGTGATCTGAAATGTCGGTAAAACACTCTTCGTTAAACTTATATCAAGGCGGCCAAGCGATGAATCATCAAATTTGGCAAAGCAACGGTATCGAGGTCCTGCCGCAGTTCCTCGCCAGCCTCGCCATCGGCCTGCTGATCGGCCTGGAACGTGAGCGCAGACCTTCGTCCAAAGCCGGACTGAGAACCTTTGCGCTGGTTGCACTCATGGGCACTATCACCGCCATGCTCTCCAGCAAAATTGGCTCGCCCTGGCTGCTGGTTGCAGGCTTCTGCATCGTGGGCGTTATGATTATTGCTGCCTATCTCGCCAGCCCCACCGAAGAAAACGATCCAGGCACCACCACGGTTGCCGCTTTGCTGCTATGTTATGCGCTCGGCGCACTAATCTGGTATGAACAAACAAAATTGGCCGTCATGCTAGCCATAGTCACCACTACCCTTCTCTACTTCAAACCAGAACTACGCGGCATGACGAAACGTTTGACCCGGCGTGACCTGGTTTCCATCCTGCAATTTTTGGTACTAACCTTCGTCATCCTACCAGTCCTGCCGGACCAGAACTACGGCCCTTATGACGCATTCAATCCGCATCAGATATGGATGATGGTAGTGCTGATTTCAGGGCTAAGTCTGGCTGGTTATATCGCTCTGCACTGGACGGGTCAACGCTATGGTGCACCACTGCTCGGCTTGCTCGGCGGACTGGTATCCAGCACCGCAACCACATTGGTTTACGCACGCCACAGCAAAATCAGTGAAATCATGGCACGCCTGTCTGCTGTGGTTATCCTGCTTTCCAGCCAGGTCGTACTGATGCGCTTGACAGTGGTAAGTGCAGTAGTGTCGCCCGGCTTGCTCGCCAAACTATTGCCGGTGATGGGGCTCGGCCTCTTGTTTGGGCTGGTCGTTACCCTTCTCGACTGGCGTAAATTGCATACCTCTTCAGATTTACCAATGCCAAAAACTTCCAACCCGACCGAGATTCCTGCCGCTCTGAGCTTCGGCCTACTCTACGCAGTGGTACTGTTTTTTTCTGCTTGGCTTTCAGATATTGCCGGCAGCGGCGGCCTGTATGTGGTCGCCTTGATCTCCGGACTCACCGACGTGGATGCCATCACACTCTCCAGTCTGCGTTTATTTGATTTGGATAAACTGAACGATGATCAGGCAGTAACAGCCATTGCCTTCGCTTTTCTGTCCAACCTGGTATTCAAATTTGGGCTGGTGGTATTTATCGGCGGCATGACCTTGGCAAAACATGTCGCGGCAGGGTTTTTGGCGATGGGAGCCGGTGTTGCGCTTGGCCTGTTTATTCTCTAATTGGACTAACGTGCATGGCAATAATGCCGCCCCCGATGATAAAACTCGCCATGCCCGTTTCCCTCACACCAACCTTCTCCCGGTGGGAGAGGGAGCAAACGAATCGCTGCGCGAGTTTCACGTTAACCAATTGACTTGCATGAGCGACTGCTAGCAGATAATCGCCCGCAGAACATGCTCCTGTCTCAATAGCTGCCTCCTTAAACTCAGAGCTGAGCTTTCAGCTATAATCGCCACCTTTTCCGCACTCGACAATATAATGGAAGCCGAACAACTAAACGCCCTCGCCCACCAGTTACAGGACCTCCGTGTTCGTATCACTGAACTACGGAGGTATCTTTGACTTCGATGGTAAACAAGAGCGACTGGCCGAAGTCGTAATTCTCGCCGAAGACCCAACCATCTGGCAGGACAACAAGCGCTCTCAAGAACTGGGGCGTGAGCGCAAGATGCTTGAAGGCATCGTACTCACCCTGAATCAGCTAAATCAAGATCTCGATGATACAGCCGAGCTATTTGAAATGGCGCTGGCGGAAAATGACGATGCCAGCCTCGACAGCATCGTGCAGGATGTGCAAAATATGGAGAAGAAAGTGGCGGACATGGAATTCCGCCGCATGTTTTCCAAGCCAATGGATTCCAACAACTGTTTTCTCGACATTCAGGCGGGGTCTGGTGGTACCGAGGCGCAAGACTGGGCTTCGATGCTGCTACGCATGTATCTGCGATACTGCGAAAAAAAGGGCTTCCAGGTGGAAGTACTGGAACAATCTGATGGCGAAGTAGCAGGTATCAAAGGTGCCGTACTCAAGGTGACTGGCGACTACGCTCATGGCCATTTGCGCACCGAAACTGGCGTACACCGACTGGTGCGCAAGTCTCCATTCGACTCCGGAAACCGCCGCCACACCTCTTTTTCAAGCGTATTTGTCTATCCTGAGGTGGATGAATCCATCGAAATCGAAATCAATCCGGCAGACCTGCGCGTAGATACCTACCGCGCAAGCGGCGCGGGCGGACAGCACATCAACAAGACCGATTCAGCGGTGCGCATCACCCACGCACCCACCGGCATTGTGGTTCAATGCCAGAGCGACCGCTCGCAACACCGCAATCGCGCCGAAGCGATGGCAATGCTAAAGTCGCGCATGTATGAAGCCGAACTGCGCAAACGCAATGCTGAAAAAAAGGAAATGGAAGATGGAAAAACCGACATCGGCTGGGGACATCAAATCCGCTCTTACGTTCTGGATCAATCGCGCATCAAGGATCTGCGCACCAATGTGGAAATCGGCAACACTCAGGGTGTGCTGGATGGCGACCTGGATGAATTTATTAGTGCCAGCTTAAAGCAAGGTGTGTAATCAGATTGAGCTGACGAAGGCCAATAATTTAGACGCGCAGCGTAATATGTGTCAGACACAACTTACGTTCGTCTCCGCCTTATTCGACCTTCAAAATTGAATTGGATTTCTTAACATGCCTGGACTTTAAGATCCTGTTCTATTCCCCAACTTTGCAGCCACTTTGTGGTTTTTTTATCGCTGTAGAATTTTGACTTGCCCTGTTTAATCTTATCCTGCGTGATCAGAAGTTCTACTTTCATAACAAACATGATGTGGTCGGATTGCATCGACAAACGCAGGAACTGCAAATGTCTGCTTTGTATCTGCGGACGGTTGAGTATGCCTTCCAAAGCACTCACTTGACCACATTATTGGTTGTCCAGAACATTCGAAACCCTTTAAAACCGCCTACCGTTTACCTCCAAATTATCCAGCGCTATAATTTAAACTGGGTAAGCTTAATTCTAGATATCTTGGGAATTCAAGCAAGCCGCCAATTCACGAAAACAGTCCAATCATGCTCAATATTCAGACCAAAACCATCAGTATCGTCATTGGCCAAGACCAACCCCATCTGTCTAAAGAACAAAAAGCGTTCAATACCCTGATCAAGCAAATTGATGCAAAACGCGTCAGACTGGCCGCTTGGCGGGAGATTATCCCGTCTTACCAGCGAAAATACGCCAAGGAATTAGCCCCGCTTGTCAAAAGCTCACAAGATATAGAAATCGAGTTAGTGCATTGCCTTGACCGTACCAGTGATCAAAAAGGACTTACTTCAACTGAGCGCCGCATGCTCGATGACCTGATTAGCGAACTGGCCGGGAGACTTGCAGCAGAGCGTGATGATGCAGATTTGAAGAGCATCTACAACAAACACAGTGGCTCTGACTTCGACGCTGAAGAAACTGCCGCCGTGGAAGGCATGAAATTCATGTTTGAGGACGTGTTGGGTGTTGACCTGGGCGACGACTTTGACATGAGTTCACCCGAAGAATTGTTGAAGCGGGCGCAAGCGCAGATGCTTGAACAGCAGACACAACACCAAGCCGACCGACAGGCGCAAGAAGAACGCCGGGCAAAACGAAAAAAGACAGCCAAACAAATAGCCAAAGAGTCGCAGCAACTGGCTGAAGAGCAACAAACCAGTCAGTCCATCCGCGAGTTGTACCGTAAACTGGCCAGTGCCCTGCACCCCGACCGCGAACCAGACCCACAGGAACGCGATCGAAAAACGGTCTTGATGCAACGCATTAACCAAGCCTATGACAAGAAAAATCTGCTGCTTTTATTGGAACTTCAGCTGGAGCTAGAGCACATCGACCAAGCCACCATCAACAACATTACCGCAGGCCGACTGAAGCACTACAATAAAATATTGAAAGAACAGCTCAACGAGCTGGAGCATGAAATCTTTCACACCGAGGATATGTTCAAAACGCAATTTGGCATCTCCCCTTTTACACAACTGTCTCCCAGCACCATCATGCGCAATCTCGCCGCCGACATCGTCGGCGTTCAACACACCATCCGCGAATTAAAAGACGATTTACTCGTATTTCAAGACATCAAGAAGGTCAAAGCCTGGCTCAAAAACATGCGACGGCGGCCAAAAATGGATTATTTTGATACCCCTTTTTAAGCTACGGTGCGCAGACGGGTGGACTATGGCAACGTTTCCGCTATAGACAAACTTATGGCCACGAATCTATTTCCTTTCCAATATCACCAATTATGCAGCTGATTCACAATCAGCTTTTCTGATGAACTTTCGGGCGATTTGCGGCCTCGGCCTGATTACCCCGCTAACCATTCAACTCGGTCGATCGCAATCAGTGCGTCATCTGATTTTAGTGTTGTGTCGCAATGAATACAGCGCATCATGACCAAGTCGATATAAAAACTCATAGCCCGACGGAATAGCGACAAAAAGCTGTGACCATTGGAATTCATGACAACCTTCATCAACAGGAAATATAGGCGGGCCAAGCTTTTGATGCACCGAAAACTGACTTAGTCTTAGTCTTTATGCCTTTCCAGCGTATTTACATGTTCCGTGATTCTGATGTGGTCTATTAAAAAAGACCACATCAGAATCGGTTAAAATTTACCGATTGATAATTCAGGATTTTTCAAACAATGGATACGATAAGTTTATTTTTCCTGCTGTTACTAGCCGCGCTGGGGTGGTTCTGGTTCGACAGTCTGCGCGCCCTTGAGATCGCCCGGAATATGGGAAAACATGTCTGCCGCAATGAGAATTTGCAATTCCTCGACGACACGGTTGCCAACATCGGACTGGCTCTTGCTCGCGACAAGACTGGGCGAAGGGTATTACGACGCACCTATCGTTTCTTATTCAGCGAGACAGGTAACACCCGACTTGAAGGCCAACTGGTCTTGCTTGGCGACAAAGTCGAATCAGTAACGATGGAGCCCTATCAAATAATGCCCTGAACAGATAGCCTTCAAGTGGATTCGCATCCTCTTTTGCGGCTGGCAGATTCACATTCCATACGATGAATCAACGTACCTCAACGCATTGAAGCGTCGCTTTCAACCACTGCTAAAATAGCTCGGCGAAACAATGTAAAAAAGGTTGACGGACGACCTCATGGCATGCAGCATGCCTTCGAGATACTCCAATTTATATTGAAAAAACAACACTAACTTCATTTATTTGATTAGTATTGGTTTTTGCATGACTTTACTACTCCTGCTAATCGTCTTAATCGTTGTTTTAGCACTAATGTACCGACTTTAAAGCAGAGATGGAGCAAAACTGAAAAATGAATTCAAAAAGAAATCATGGAGCTGTAGCCTCAAATATTTTTTTGACAGTGGCCTCCTTCTTTGCGCTTGCTATTGTTTTCAGTATCTACGTCATTACCGAAAAAAAGATTGATCGTGCAAATGAACAGCGGCTTATCTCCTTTCAGTTGACGGATCAATTGCTCCAGAGTTCAGATGACTTAACGCGGATGGCCAGAGCCTTCGTGGTGACCAGTGATCCCCGCTACAAAAAATACTATCAAGACATACTGGACATTCGTGACGGCAAGATGCCACGACCGTATGGGTTTTTTTACGGCTACTGGGATATGGTGCTGGCAAATACTCAATTGCCACCTCCAAAAACCGGACAGGCCATTGCTTTGCTGGACTTGATACGTCTGTCTGGATTTACCGACGAGGAACTTGGCAAGCTGACTGAAGCTAAAGCGAATTCGGATCGTTTGGCCACCTTGGGATTCGCGGCAATGAAATTGGTTGACTCCCCCCGCTTGAACACGGAAGTGAACCGGGAGAAAGCAAATTTGATGCTGCATAGTGACGAGTACTACCAGGGCAAGGCAAAGATTATGAAGCCCATCAATGAGGTTCATAGGTTGATGGAAAAGAGGACGCTTGATGCAGTCCATGATGCGGAGGATATCGCTTTAACGTTTCGGCTGATATTCATCGTGACCACACTTGGGGCGATCTTCTTGCTCTGGCGAACGTATACTTCCTTGCGCACAACACTGGGTGGCACTGCTGACGAAATCCACAAAAATTTAGTTAGAATCGGCACTGGTGATTTTTCTACCGGTATAACGGTTAAACCCGGTTTGGAAAACAGCGTACTTGCTGGCCTGTCCGAAATGCAGATCAAGTTATATGTCAATGAGATTGAACGTAAACATGCAGAGGCCGAGCTTCGCATTGCCGCTGTTGCCTTCGAGTCGCAGGAAAGCTTGATGATCACCAATGCGGACAATATGATCCTGCGAGTCAACCGGGCATTTTGCGAAAGCTCAGGCTATACAGCAGAGGAACTCATTGGCAAAAAGCCGCGCATACTCAGCTCTGGCCGCCACGACGCTGACTTCTATCGCACGATGTGGAAAGCTATCCAGGACACTGGAACATGGCAGGGAGAAATCTGGGATCGACGTAAAGATGGTGAGGTTTTTCCAAAATTACTCACCATTAGCACTGTCAAAAACAGCAAAGGGATGGTCACCCACCATGTCGCTTCACACATTGACATTACGGAACGCAAGTTGGCGGAAGACAAAATAACGGAGTTAGCCTTCTTTGATCCGCTGACCCATTTGCCCAACCGCAGACTCCTGCTGGATCAACTGAAACGTGCCATGGCCACTAGCAACCGCAATGGATCTTTCGGTGCTCTGCTGTTCATCGATCTCGATCAATTCAAGACGTTGAACGACACATCGGGCCATGACAAGGGTGATCTGCTGCTACAGCAAGTAGCACAACATATCACTGCTAGTGTACGCGAGGGTGACACGGTGGCGAGGATGGGCGGCGACGAATTCGTGGTGGTGCTGGAGGGTTTGGCTGGCACCATTGAGGAAGCGGCCACCCAGACTAAAACCATAGGCAAAAAAATTCTCACTGCTATCAGTCAACCTTATCAGCTTGGAAGGGTTCATCACCATAGTACAGCGAGCATCGGCGCCACATTATTCGGGGGAAATGAGACATCCATAGACGACTTGCTAAAGCAAGCCGACCTCGCCATGTACAAGTCAAAGGCAATGGGGCGCAATACCTTGAGGTTCTTTGATCCGGCCATGCAGACTTTTGTTGTCGAGCGCGCTGCCATGGAAATGGATCTGCGTACAGCGATTCAGGACAATCAGTTTGTGCTCCACTACCAAGCCCAGGTGGTCGGCGATGGTCGTGTCACAGGTGCCGAAGCTCTGGTGCGCTGGCAGCACCCCCAACGCGGCATGTTGCCACCTGCAGAATTCATTTCTCTGGCTGAAGAAACCGGGTTGATCTTACTTTTGGGCCAATGGGTACTGGAAACTGCCTGCGCCCAACTGGCACTATGGGCCATTCGGCCCGAAATGGCCCATCTCTCGGTGGCGGTAAATGTCAGTGTCCAGCAGTTCCGCGAAGCTGACTTCGTGGACAAAACAATGGCGACAATCAGCCAAACAGGCGCCAATCCGAACCGGCTCAAGCTGGAACTGACTGAAAGCCTGTTGGTGGAAAATGTGGGGGACATCATCGAAAAGATGTTCGCGCTGAAAGCCAGTGGAGTGAGTTTTTCGCTGGACGATTTTGGTACCGGCTATTCCTCGCTTTCCTACTTGAGACGCCTGCCGCTGGACCAGTTGAAGATCGACAAGTCGTTTGTGCGCGACGTGCTCATCGACCCCAACGACGCTGCCATTGCCCGGACCATCGTGGCTCTGGCTCAGAGCCTCGGATTGGGGGTGATCGCTGAGGGAGTTGAAACCGAACTACAGCGCGACTTTTTAGCCAGTATAGGCTGCCATGCCTATCAAGGCTATTTCTTCAGCCGACCACTGCCAGGCGAGGGTTTTGAGGAGTTTGCACAGCGCGCCACACTACACCAGACAATCTAGCTTCTGCTTGTAAATCCCACAGAATCAGACCAAAATGTTTGCATATTTTGCTATAAGATTTATCCATTCAACAACGCAGATAGCATCTAGAACAATGAAAAATATCATATCTATATACGAAAAAAAGATTCATGGTACCGTCCAACTTGCTATCGCTCGCAAGCTTCGCACTTACTTTGGCGCGGTGCTGGCACTGGCATTTCTTCTTGTATCGCCCATGGCTAGCTCGACGGGATTTACCGTTTATACCACGATCTCACCAATGACAGGTTTATGGTGGAATCAGGATGAATCCGGCTGGGGTGTTGGGCTTACTCAGCAATATGGTGTGATTTTCGCTACGCTCTATACCTACGATTTTGAGGGTAGGCCCACGTGGTACGTCGCTTCCAATTGCGTGGTGGCGGCCGACGGTTGCACTGGCGATTTATATGCGGTAACGGGTGGCTCACCGCTGACAGTTCCATGGAACAGCGCTAACAAGATTGTGACTACGGTTGGAACAATCAATTTCGCGTTTACTGATACCAATACTGGCACGATGAATTACACAATCAACGGTGTAACAGGATCAAGGGCGATTACAAGGCAGATATTTGCCACAGAACCGATTCAGACTGGTCGTTTTCCTTTTGACTTCAAAGGTGTTCGGCTCAACTCCGTGGCGTTCAGCCCCTTACTTGGCGTTATTTGCCAGGCTACGTTGTCATTTACCAATGTGAGCGACGTCGCAGTTTCGCCGGCCCTCTTCTTCGATGTGATAGTCGATGGTGTAAAAACGGGCCAAGTGCCTTTCCTTACGTTTGGGCTTGCGCCCGGTGCTACGGCGACTGATACCACACAACCGGTGATTAGCAATGGCTCGTATCTTGCATGTGGTACCTTCACACTTCAATTCAATTCGTCCGCCAGTCAGGTACGTTAGGCCGACGGTATGGCATCGACTTAACTTGCTTTAAAATTTCGTTTCCTGAGTCGATCGCCAATCAGGAGGAATGTAACGACGATAGCGGGATGCAGGGGAATAGCTGGCTTCGGTGCTATCACGGGGTGATGAGAACGCGCACGTGATCAGGCCACGATTTCCGTTTCGTAGTAATTCGCTTCGGATCCAGACCATGTAAAACCGCAGTTACACCTAACCCCGTCGAGATAAATTATTTGTGCCACGCGAGAGTTTTTCCCTATCCTGATTTGCGCTGTTAAAATTTGTATGGCGACAATGGGCTAAGCATTTTGATGCCCCCCTCTTCGCATGTCCATTTCCTTAAATTGCACGTAGTGTGGCATTCGTGCCACAATCCTGCGCCTGTGAAAGCACTCCTGAATTCTTGATCATAATTTATCCGAACATAATGACTACCGAACCAACTATACCTCAGCAAGACGAAAATCAAATTATCACCGAGCGCCGCGCCAAACTCACTACGCTTCGCAAAGAAGGCGTAGCTTTCCCGAATGATTTTGAGCGCAAAAATCTGGCTGGTGATTTGCATGCTGCTTACGGAGCAATGAGCCACGACGAACTGGAAACAGCGCATGTCAGCGTGGCTGTAGCCGGGCGCATGATGTTGAAGCGCGTGATGGGCAAAGCCAGCTTTGCCACCGTGCATGACATGAGCGGACGCATCCAGCTATTCATTAACAATAGCGATACCGGCGAAGTAGCGCATGATGCATTCAAGCACTATGATCTGGGCGACATTCTTGGTGCAACAGGTGTATTGTTTAAAACCAAGACCGGTGAACTTTCTGTTCGCGTGACCGGGCTGCGTCTGTTGACTAAAGCACTACGCCCGCTACCGGAAAAGTTTCACGGTCTGATCGACCAGGAACAAAAGTATCGCCAACGGCACGTGGATCTCATCACCAATGAGGACACGCGCAATACATTTATCATTCGTTCCAAGGTAATCCAGGCTATACGAGAATTTTTCATACGCCACAATTACCTCGAAGTCGAGACGCCTATGATGCATTCCATTCCGGGCGGTGCATCAGCCAAGCCCTTTACCACGCATCACAATGCCTTGGACATGCAGCTGTATCTTCGCATCGCACCGGAGTTGTATCTCAAGCGGCTGGTGGTGGGCGGCTTTGAGAAGGTATTCGAAATCAACCGCAACTTTCGCAACGAGGGGCTCTCTACGCGACATAACCCCGAGTTCACCATGATCGAGTTTTATGAAGCCTATCGTGATTATCGTTATCTGATGGACTTCACCGAGAAGCTGTTTAGCGAGGTGGCGCGCAAAGTACTGGGCACCACTGTGTTCTCTTATCAGGGACGTGAGCTCGACTTGGGGCAACCGTTCCATCGCCTGACCATTGCACAGGCAATCCAGAAATATCATCCGCAGTTTTCTGACGAGCAGTTGAACGACCGCGATTTTCTCATCAACGAATTACAAGACCTGAAAGCCAAATACAGGGCGGCGGATGGCGTGGGCGGACTGCAACTTTCATTGTTTGAAGAGCTGACTGAGCATCAGTTATTTGAGCCAACTTTCATCATTGACTACCCTGCAGAAGCTTCGCCTCTGGCGCGCCGCAGCGATACGCGCCCGGAAATTACCGAGCGTTTTGAACTGTTTATGGTTGGACGCGAAATCGCCAATGGCTTCTCCGAGTTGAATGACCCGGAAGACCAGGAAGCACGCTTTGATGCACAGGTAACGGCTAGGGAGGCAGGTGACGAAGAAGCCATGTTCAAGGACAGCGATTACATTCGCGCCCTGGAATATGGCCTGCCGCCTACCGCCGGAGAAGGCATCGGTATAGACCGGCTGGTAATGCTGCTCACCAATAGCCCCAGCATCCGTGATGTAATTTTATTTCCGCAAATGCGTCCCGAAAGATAACAAAATAACTACGCACTTGCATTGGTTCGATTTGATGGATGCTCTTTGTTGGATGAAGAACCAAGAACGAGTAGTCAAAGTAATTGCGGCAGCCCCATGATGGCTGATATGGTTTGCCGACAATTGTGCTGGACTAAGTCATAAGTAGTAGCGTTTTGACTTCACAACAGCTCGGCGCATACTTTGTGATCGTTACTGTACAAAATTGGTTCTGATTCAACTGGACGATAATGATGGATACAAGAGGTTTTCCCATTTCGTTACTTGCAGCGTTGCTTCTTGTGGGCTGTACGCAGCTCCCTGCATATGAAAAACCCCAGCCGCCCATCGCTTCAACCTTCCCGCGATCCGCCCCGGCGGGTTCAGCAGGTGTCACGGTAGCAAACATTGGCTGGCAGACTTTCTTTGGAGACGAGAGACTCCGGGCATTGATTTCAACCGCGCTTGCCAACAACCGCGATCTCATGCTGGCCATACATCGCGTCGAAGAGGTACGGGCACTCTATGGTATTCAACACGCAAGTCGGCTGCCCAACATCAGCGGCAGTGCTTTCGGCAGCCGTTTCAGGATTCCAGCTGGTGTGCTGCCTATCCAGCGTGACGGTGCAGCGAACCAGATATTGTTGAATCAGTTCCAGGTAGGGCTGACTTCAAGTGCATGGGAACTTGATTTCTGGGGCCGCCTGCGCAGTCTGGAGATTGCCGCCCTGGAGACATACTTGGCCACCGACGAAGCGCATCATGCCGTCCAGTCCACTGTGATTGCGCAGGTCTCGAGCAGCTACCTCATCGAACGCGAACTCGACGAACGCATCAACCTCGCCGAGCGAACCATTAGGACGCGACATCAATCCGCTCGCATCGCGCAAAGGCGCTTCGAGGTCGGTTCAGCTGCCCGCGTGGACGCTGTCCAGACCGAAATCCTTCTCAGCCAGGCCCGAGCTGAATTGGCAGTGCTGCAGCGCTTGCGCGAACAGAACCGCAATGCGCTTGAGTTTTTGGCTGGCAGTTCACTGCCGGCCGAGCATCGTTCACTCAGCAGTATCGAGGCGATGTTTGTGCATAGCATCGACGCTGGCCTGCCTTCCGACCTGCTGGTTCAGCGTCCGGATCTGCGGGCAGCCGAACGGCGACTGAAGGCGGCCAATGCCAACATCGGCGCCGCCCGTGCGGCCTTTTTTCCACGTATCGCGCTCACCGGCTCGCTTGGTGTTGCCAGCCGTGAACTCGACGGTCTGTTCGCAGGAAATAGTCGTTCCTGGAGCTTTATGCCCAGCATCACGCTGCCTCTCTTCGATGGCGGTCGCAACCGGGCCGGTCTCGACTTGGCACGCGCGCAGTATAACTCGGCGATCACCGAGTACGAACGCAGCGTGCAGAACGCCTTTCGCGAAGTAGCTGATGTGCTGGCCGAGCGACATTGGCTGGCCGAGCAGATCAAGGCGCAACGCACTTCCCTTGAGGCTCAACGTGAACGAAGCCGTATCGCCGCCTTGCGCTATCAGCAAGGTGCCACCACTTATCTGGAGGTGCTGGATGCCGAACGTGAATTGTTTGCCGTTGAGCAGGCGCTGGTGCAGACACGTCGTGCCTATCTTGCCAGCGGCATCAAGTTGTATGCAGTTCTGGGCGGCGGAGGCGGTACGATTGGTGAGGAAGACGGTCAGAGGAGATTGAACCCATGAAAGGACTGAGCAAGACGTGGCTCGTGCGGATCGCGGCTGTGATCATAATTGTGATCGTAGCGGGGTTTCTGGCGCGACAATACTTGAGCAAGGATAAAAACAGCGATGTTATCGTCAGCGGTAACGGGCGCATTGAGGCCACCGAGATTGACGTAGCAGCGCGTTCCGCCGGTCGCGTCAAGGATATCCTTGTCAACGAGGGCGATTTTGTGAAGGCCGGGCAGGTTCTGGCACGTATCGATTCCGACTCGATCAATGCTCAACTGCGTCAGGCCGAAGCGCAGGCTCAACAGGCTCATAATGGCATTGCGACTGCGCGCAGCCAACTCGCGCAGCGCGAGGCTGAACGTACGGCGGCACAAGCCGTGGTTATGCAGCGCGAGGCTGAGCGCGCGGCGGCTCGCAGTCGTTCGGCGCGCTCATCGACGCTAGTGAAAGAAGGTGGCGCCTCAAGTCAGGAGGCTGACGACGACCGCACCCGCGTGCGCAGTGCCGAAGCCGCCATTGTGGCGGCCAAGGCACAGGTGGCCGCCGCTGATGCGGCGATCGCCACGGGGCGCACTCAAGTCCTCGGCGCTGAATCTGCTGCCGAGGCAGCACTTGCGACCGTCGAACGCATTCGCGTTGATATCGCCGACAACGAGCTCAAGGCTCCGCGTGACGGACGAGTCCAGTTCCACGTGGCTCAGCCCGGCGAGGTGGTTAGTGCCGGCGGCAAGGTGCTAAATCTTGTAGACCTTGGTGATGTGTACATGATTTTTTTCTTGCCGGAGACAGTCGCAGGCAAGGTGGCGCTCGGCAGTGAGGTGCGCATTGTGCTCGACGCCGCGCCCAACTATGTCATCCCAGCCAAAGTTTCATTCGTCTCCAGTACAGCGCAGTTCACGCCGAAGACTGTGGAAACAGCTAGCGAGCGGCAAAAGTTGATGTTTCGGGTGAAAGCCAATATTGACCGTGAATTGCTGAAAAAACACTTAAAACAGGTCAAGACCGGCCTGCCCGGGGTGGCCTGGCTCAAACTGAACCCGCAGGCTGAATGGCCGAAGAAACTGACGCTCCGGGTTCCATAATGCCCCCCGCCGCCACCGGCAGTGCGCCTGTCGTCCGCCTTGCCGGCGTCAGCCTAAGCTATGGCAAGATACTGGCGCTGGACGCGATTGACTTGGATATCCCCGCCGGCTGCATGGTCGGCTTGATCGGCCCAGACGGCGTCGGAAAATCCAGCCTGATGTCGCTGGTTGCCGGTGCGCGAGTGGTGCAAAAGGGCCGGGTGGAGGCACTCGGGGGGGACATGGCCAGTGCGCGCCATCGCAACGAAGTTTGCCCGAATATTGCCTACATGCCACAGGGGCTTGGCAAAAATCTGTATCCGACCCTGTCAATAGAGGAAAACCTGCAGTTTTTCGGCCGCCTGTTCGGACACGGTGCTGCCGAAAGGCGGCGCCGTATCGATGAGCTCACCACCAGCACGGGCTTATATCCATTTCTCAGTCGTCCGGTAGGAAAACTTTCCGGCGGCATGAAACAAAAGCTGGGAATGTGCTGTGCGCTGATTCATGACCCGGACCTGCTGATTCTGGACGAGCCGACCACTGGCGTCGATCCGCTGGCGCGCAAACAGTTCTGGGACCTGATCACACGCGTTCGCAACCACCGTCCAGATATGAGCGTGATCGTATCCACAGCATACATGGACGAGGCCGAGCGATTTGACTGGCTGGTGGCGATGGATGCGGGCAGGATCCTGGCCACCGGCACGCCGCGCGAATTGCACGAGCAGACCGGGACTGCATCTCTGGAAGCGGCTTTCATTGCGCTGCTGCCGGAAGAGCAGAGGCGTGGCCACCGCGCTGTCGTGGTTCCACCCTTCGCTGCCGGGGAAGACACCGAGATCGCCATTGAGGCACACGACTTGACCATGCGTTTTGGCGATTTCATGGCGGTTGATCACGTCAACTTCCGCATTCGTCGTGGCGAGATTTTTGGCTTCATCGGCTCCAACGGTTGTGGCAAGACTACCACCATGAAGATGCTTACCGGTCTGCTACCGGCCAGCGATGGACAAGCCTGGCTTTTCGGTCACGAAGTGGATCCTCACGATATTGCTACACGACGGCGGGTTGGCTATATGTCCCAATCCTTTTCGCTGTACTCAGAACTCACTGTACGCCAGAACCTGGTGCTCCATGCGCGCCTGTTCAATATGCCGGAGGCGGAGATTCCGCCACGGGTCGAAGAGATGCTGTTTCGATTTGGCCTCGGCGAAGTGCCCGACGCATTGCCAAACAGTTTACCGCTGGGGATCCGCCAGCGCTTGTCGCTGGCGGTTGCGATGGTGCACAAGCCAGAATTGCTGATCCTCGACGAACCGACCTCCGGTGTTGATCCTATTGCGCGGGATAATTTCTGGCAGTTGATGATTGACCTTGCGCGCAAGGACAAGATCACGATCTTCATTTCGACCCACTTTATGAACGAGGCTGAGCGCTGTGACCGTATTTCGCTGATGCATGCTGGGAAAGTTATGGCCAGCGATGCACCGTCCGAACTTTTAAAAAAGCACGGGGCAGCGACACTGGAACAGGTATTCATCAGCTATCTGGAAGAAGCCGGTGCGGCGGTCACCCAGCTCGCCAGCACTCCCCCAATCACTTCTGTGCTTCCTGCCGCCGATCCTGGCAAGGGCTGGCAGTCCAGATTGCGCCGCCGTTTCAGTGCGTCCCGCGCATTCAGCTACACGCTGCGCGAAGCGCTGGAACTGCGCCGCGACCCGGTGCGCGGGGCGATGGCGCTGATCGGCTGCCTGACCCTGATGTTTTTCATAGGCTATGGCATCAACATGGACGTGAATGATCTCAGCTACGCCGTACTCGATCGTGACCAGACCACGCTCAGTCACAACTACGCTTTGAACCTCTCTGGATCGGGCTATTTTGTCGAGCATCCGCCAATAACCAGCTACGCCGATCTGGACCGGCGCATGCGCAACGGCGAATTGTCACTTGCCATTGAGATTCCGCCCGGCTTTGCTCGCGACGTGCAGCGCAGCAAACCGGTCCAGATCGGTGCCTGGATCGATGGTGCAATGACCATGCGGGCTGAAATCGTGCAGGGCTACGTACAGGGCATGCATCAAGGCTGGCTGATCGACATGGCGAAGACCCGGGCCGGCCAGGATGCGGCTACCGGTTCGGCTATCATTGAAACGCGATTTCGTTATAACCCGGACGTGATGAGTCTGCCGGCGATGGTTCCGGCGGTTATTCCTATCCTTATGCTGATGATTCCGTGCATGCTGACAGCGCTGTCAGTGGTACGCGAGAAGGAGCTGGGTTCGATCATCAATTTCTATGTCACCCCAGTTACCCGTACCGAGTTCCTGCTCGGCAAGCAGCTTCCTTACATTGTGCTGTCAATGCTGAATTTCCTGCTGATGTCTGTACTTGCCATCACAATATTCGGTGTGCCAATCACCGGCAGTTTTGCCACGCTTGCGCTGGCAGCAATTATTTTCAGCATTTTTTCCACTGGCTTTGGCCTGTTCGCCTCCATTTTTACCCGTAGCCAGATTGCAGCGATATTCGCGACCATGCTCGGCACCATGCTTCCGGCAATTCAATTTTCAGGCCTTCTCAACCCGGTTTCCTCGCTAGAAGGAGCCGGGAAAATCATCGGGCAGATCTATCCGGCATCACATTTCCTCATAATTAGCCGTGGGGTTTTCAGCAAGGCTCTGGATTTGTCTGATCTGGTCGCATACTTCTGGCCTATGCTGCTGGCCGCTCTGGGAATTGTAGCTCTATCAATCTCCCTGCTGAGAAAGCAGGATAGTTGACGATGAGCCATACTTCCAATATCTATCAACTCGGTGTCAAGGAGCTGTGGAGTTTGCGGCGTGATTCGATCATGCTGATACTGATTGCCTATACTTTCACCGTAGCGATTTATATCGCCGCGACCGCATTGCCAGATTCCCTGCACAAAGCTGTGATCGCAATCGTGGATGAGGATAGTTCACCGTTGTCGGGACGCATAACCTCGGCTTTTTATCCTCCACACTTCATGTCACCTATCATGGTGTCGCTGAAGGAGGTCGATCCGGGCTTGGACGCTGGCAAGTTTACGTTCGCGCTCGACATTCCTCCGGAATTTCAGCGCGATGTGCTGGCCGGAAGTTCTCCGACTATCCAGCTGAACGTGGATGCTACGCGCATGAGCCAGGCTTTCACCGGCAGCAGCTACATCCAGCAGATTGTATTGAGTGAAGTCAATGAATTTATTCAGCATTATCGTGGTAGTGCTACACCGCCAGTTGAGCTGGCAATGCGGGTACGTTTCAATCCCTCTCTGGCACCGGCCTGGTTCGGTTCGCTCATGGAGCTCGTCGGTCACATTACCATGTTATCAGTCATTCTGACCGGCGCCGCCCTGATCCGTGAACGCGAGCACGGTACGATCGAGCACCTACTGGTAATGCCGGTGACAGCCGGCGAAATCATGCTATCCAAGGTCTGGTCTATGGGGCTGGTAGTCTTGCTGGCATCGGCTTTTGCGCTGTCTTTTATCATACAGGGCCTGTTGCAGGTGCCGATTGAAGGCTCGATAGCGCTGTTCCTCTTTTGTGCCACGTTACATCTGTTTGCCACCACATCAATGGGCATCTTCATGGCAACACTCGCGCGCACCATGCCTCAGTTTGGTCTTTTGGTGGTATTGGTACTGCTACCGATGGAAGTGCTGTCTGGAGGATCAACCCCACGCGAAAGCATGCCTGAATTCGCGCAAAATATAATGCTGGTCGCGCCAACCACACACTTTGTTTCCCTCGCTCAGGCCATTCTTTTCCGTGGAGCCGGACTCGAAGTAGTGTGGCCGCAGATGTTTGCGCTGGTCGTGATCGGAAGCGTCCTGTTTATTCTGTCTCTGCGTCGATTCCGCAAGTCTCTCAGCAGCCTTGCTTGAAAGGCTTCCGCCAGCGTAGTGGTTGTGCTATCTGCATACGGCAGCGCCGCATAGAGCCGGGTTTAGCCAAGGAGGTTAACCCAGGACGGAGAGATATCTCTTTGGAATTAAAATGAGTGCGTAAGCTTCGTTCTGATGCGGCAGCTACATGAAAATATTGACCCTATTGTTCATGTAGCTGAACAAACCACATCAATCGTTCTACTATTCAAGATAAGTTCAGTGTTTTTCAGCACCCACAACCGACACGAGCCACTACTGATAAACCTTTCCTATCTGCCAATTCGAAAACATTTTCTCCGCCATCTCTTGTTGTTCTGGCGTCAAGGTGATTGAATCGCGCAATTTTTTCGCGTTTACGTTACCACCATATTCGACAGCCAGATTGGACCACACATAGGACAGCAACTCATCCTTCTTCTTTCCACTTCCCAAATAGTACGCCAGAGCAAGGTTGTACTGTGCATCGGTATTTCCCTGTGCAGCCGCTTTCTGCCATAACTCAGCAGCCTTGACGGCATCCTTAGGCACACCTTCGCCAAAGTAGTACATTGACCCGAGACTTAACTGTGCATTGGGATACCCCTGCATCATCGCCTTCTGCCACAACTCAAGTGCTTTGGCCATATTCTTCGGCACACCTTCGCCTTTGTAGTACATCGCCCCGAGGGTGAACTGTGCGTGGGCAAATCCTCGCTCTGCCGCATTCTGCCACCATTCCACGGCCTTGGCGGCATCCTTCGGTATGCCCTTGCTATCGCGGTACAGCCAACCGAGGTTTAACTGCGCGTCGGCATTCCCCTGCGCCGATGCCTTCTGCAGCCAATCCACACCCTTTACATAATCCTTAGGCACACCGTCACCGTTGACATACAACATGCCAAGGCCAGCTTGTGCCTTGGCATGGCCCTGTACTGCAGCTTTCTCATACCATTCTGCGGCCTTGCGTGTATCTTTGGCCAAGATTTTATTATCCCCACCGGTATCGTACATCCACGCTAAATCGTACTGTGCATTTGCATCACCAGATTCCGCAACCATTCTCAATTGCGCAAGATTCTCTTCTGCCTCCTGATTTATTGATTGTGACATTGACTGACCATGCGCACTCACAGCAACTGTAAGCAACAACGTAAACAGCAATTTTCCTGTAATGCGCATATAAGTGTGTACAAATGACATTTTTAGACCTCATTCAAATTCATCATGTCCGCCGTCTGGCGAAGCGTTAATGGAACGACAATTTATCGTATTAATATGTATTTCTACGTAAAAAAAACGCTAAAGCGCATAGTCCACCTGCACCTCTAGATACATTCTCAACCCTGGATTGACATTCGCACAAAGCAAGAAGTAACCGGCAGTGTGGCTTTCGCGTAGCTCGGATAAAATATAAAGTGGAAAAGTTAATCCAACACTGACGCCATTTCCCCCAATCAATTCCATTACCGACTCAATATCTGCCCCGGCTTCCAGTTTGCAGATAGTCGTTCTGCTTCAGCACGCTGGACAGAATTCAAGTTAGTTAAGTCACGCAATTTTTTCGCATTTTCATTGCCCTGTGCAGCAGCCAGATTGTGCCATGCATAAGCCAACACACCATCCTTTGCCACACCCCTACCGTTTTGATACATCCATCCGAGGCTGGTCTGTGCTTGAGCAAGCCCTTGAGCTGCCGCTTTTTTATACCATTCCACGGCCTTGGTAGCATCTTTAGTGACGCCTTCGCCTGTGAGGTGTATCGACCCGAATTCAAACTGGGCCTTTGGATACCCTTGAGCTGCTGCTTTTTGATACCACTCTGCGGCCTTGGTGGGATCTTTAGCTACGCTAGTCACAGCTTCACCACTGCCATACATTGCCCCGAGTTCAAACTGGGCCTTTGGATACCCTTGAGCTGCTGCTTTTTGATACCACTCCACGGCTTTGTCGGCATCTACAGGTACACCTATGCCATTGGCATATATCCATCCAAGACGGGTCTGGGCGCTGGCATCGCCGGCCTCTGCTTGCTTTTGCACTTGCTCCAAACTATTTGTTGCGGTTGACACTTCTTCTGCTAAAACATAGCCATTTAATGTTAAAAGCAAGATCACAAACTGTACAATTATTTTCATTTTGGCCCCATCGTTAATTACGGCATAAAAAATGCTGCCGCATGCATCACTTCCCCAAACTGTTCTGACTAAGTTTCTTTAATATAGTGCCCGGGTATTAATTGTCAAGAGCTAATTTAAATGCCTGCAACAAGCAAATAAAATGTTCAACTTTGAAACAAAAAACAAGTTTTTTCAGAATAAGCAATATAAATACAGGCTAACAAGAACAACGTGGTTAACGCAAATTGCGTAGCACAAGTTTACTGAAAAAACTGGGGATATCCATCAACTGAATAGCGCACGCAGTTTCCCAACATCAGGTTGGTGAATCACTCCCTTTTCGGTAATCAGCGCTGTAACCAATTCAGCAGGTGTAATATCAAACGAAGGATTGCGTATCTGCACGCCCTGCGCAGCCCAGTGGAAATCTCGAAAGCCTTTTACCTCGTCTGCATGACGTTCTTCGATGGGAATATCCACACCGCTTGTGATAGACATGTCTATCGTGGAAAGCGGACAGGCCACATAGAATGGAATATGGTGGCGTTGTGCCAGCACAGCGACCATGTAGGTGCCAATCTTGTTAGCAACATCGCCATTGGCGGCTACACGATCCGTGCCGACCACTACGGCATCCACTTCTCCGCGACTCATCATGAAACCGGCCATATTATCAGTGATGAGGGTCACCGGAATTTTCTCCTGCACCATCTCCCATGCGGTCAGGCGCGCACCTTGCAGGAAGGGACGCGTTTCGTCCGCAATAACGGAAATTTTTTTACCTGCTTCCACGGCAGACCGAATGACACCCAGCGCAGTGCCATGGCCAGCTGTAGCCAGCGCTCCGGCATTGCAATGCGTCAATACGCGTGCGCCATCCCGCAACAACTCGGCACCGTACGACCCCAGTGTACGATTGATGCGAATATCTTCGGCAAAAATCTCATGCGCTTCGGCCAGCAGGCGCATCGCTACTTGCATGTTGGATTTACTCGCTACGGTTTGCCATACCTGCTTCATGCGCGCTAACGCCCAAAACAAGTTGACCGCAGTCGGCCTGCTTTGAGCAAGTGTATCAAAGCCTTGATTCATGCCGCGCTGGAAAGATTCATCAGTAACAGCGAGCAAACGATGTGCCTCCAGCGCCACGCCGTAGGCTGCCGCCACGCCGATGGCTGGAGCGCCACGCACGACCATGCTGCGGATGCCTTCGGCCACAGCAGCGGCAGAATCATATTGCAAGTACATAAACGTTGCAGGCAAAATGCGCTGGTCTATCATTTCCAGCACACCATCCGACCAACGCAGAGTTTCAACTTTCATCATGACGCCTCAAAAACGATTGATCAGGCGTTCAGTCACCCTCAAATTCGCACAGCGCAAACACACTGTAGCCTTTTTTCTCCAAGCGCTTACGTCCGCCGATATCCGGTAGATCGATGACAAAACAGCATTCAACAATTTTGCCGCCAATCTTCTCGATCAGTCTGGTTGCCGCCTCCGCCGTACCGCCGGTAGCAATTAGATCATCCACAAGCAATATCCTTTCACCCGGAGTAATCGCATCGGCATGAATTTCGATACGGTCAGTACCATATTCCAGTTCATAGTCGTGCCCTATAGTTTCTGCAGGCAACTTGCCTTTTTTACGAATCGGCACGAAACCTTTACCCAAGGCATAAGCCAGCGGCGCTCCTACTATAAAACCACGCGCTTCGATACCTATCACCTTGTCGATTTCCATATCGGCATAGCGACGTACCAACTCGTTTATGGTGATCCTGAAGCCTATCGGATCCTTAAGGAGGGAACTGATATCGCGGAACATGATATTCGGCTTGGGGTAGTGCGTAATGGTGCGAATAAGAGATTTGATAGTCATATATCTTCAGGTTTGTTAGGTGCGTTTTTTGTAATCTACGAATTTTTCTTGCACGTCGTGCATTTGTTGCGGCGTAAGAATATGCGGTTCACCTGCCTGCAAAGCGCGCCAGTACAACTCGCACAAAAACTCGACCTCAATGGCTACCATCAATGCATCGGCTAAATCCGAACCCAACGCAATCATGCCGTGGTTAGCCAGCAGGCAAGCTTTTCGGCCCTCCAGCGCGGACAATGCATAGTCTGAAAGCGTCTGTTCGCCAAACAATGCATAGGGTGCGCAACGGATCATATTGCCTCCCGCCGCCGCAATCATGTAATGCACGGCTGGAACATCCTTGCGCAAACAGGCCAACGTGGTGGCAAACGCTGAATGAGTGTGAATGACAGCGTTCACGTCGGGACGGTTGGCTAGAATGTCACGATGGAAGCGCCACTCGCTGGTGGGTTTGCCACCGCACAGGGCATTGCCATTCAAATCCATGCGTACCATGTCTGCGGGCATCATATCCGCCACCGCCATCGCAGACGGTGTAATCAACATGCCATCACCGCAACGCACGGCAGCATTGCCGGAAGTACCGCGGTTCAAACCCTGATCGAGCAAACGCTGGGACACATCCAGTAACTGTAGGCGCAGGCTATCTTCACCAGATGGCATCATGACTTACCCTTCAACACCCTGCCCGCAATCGCATCCAGCTTTTCAATCATGGCTGCATCACGCGCTTCTGGCGCAGTAATGAGCGCGAATTCCAATGTCGAGCGACAGCTACAGGCATCGGCCAGAGCATCAGTGCGCACTTTCGGAATGACGTGCGTTACCAGCGTTTTCGCCTTATCCGCATTTGCGGTGAGCATCTTGATGATCTGCCCTACCGTGACATGTTCATGGTCGGGATGCCAACAATCATAGTCCGTCACCATCGCCACGGTGGCATAACACAACTCTGCCTCACGAGCGAGCTTGGCCTCTGGCATGTTGGTCATGCCAATTACATCGCACCCCCAGGCACGATAGAGATTCGATTCAGCCAGACTGGAAAACTGCGGCCCTTCCATAACCAGATATGTACCGCCACGAACGATAGGGATATTTGCCTCTCTCGCGGCCATCTCAATATGATCGCCTAGCCTTTTGCAAACAGGGTAAGCCATAGAGACATGCGCCACCAATCCCGCGCCAAAAAAAGACTTATTGCGCGCAAAAGTACGGTCGATAAACTGATCAACAATCACGAACGTGCCCGGCGGCAAGTCCTCGCGCAAGGAACCAACGGCACTAACTGAAATGACATCGGTCACCCCTACCCGCTTCAGCGCGTCGATATTGGCGTGAAAATTAATTTCGGTCGGAGGAATTTTGTGTCCGCGACCATGACGGGGCAAAAACACAATATTGTGGCCGTCCAGTTCACCGAATAATAACTCGCTGGATGGCTCTCCAAACGGCGAAGCGACCTTTTCCCAGCGCTTGTTGGTCAACCCGGCAATGTCGTAAACCCCGCTGCCGCCGATTATGCCGATTCTGTCTGGAACATGGATCATGGTTATCCGTAATCATTTTAAATTTACAAGCAGATTGAAACAGGAAGTACAGTTTTATTCAAGACAATGAATGCTTACCCACGCTATTGCCTTTAACAAACGTTGGTATGATACTTATCCATTACCGACTTGAACTCGGGAAGCGTAGCCTGGGCTAACGTAGATACCGTCTTTAAAGTCAAGCATTTTTCACCCGGTAGGTTGGCGCTGAGCTTGCGAAGCCCAACATGAAATCAAGGGGGCCAGTCTTGACATCACGCATTCGGCCTAACGTTGTGTCAAGACTGGCCCCCTTGATGCTCGTTGGGCTTCAAATAACTTATACATCTTCAACTAAAAATAGCTGGACACTTGGTGTAATAGAGCGAGCTTTATGTTTTGTGAGAGTGCCCGTTGGAATGAAGATACCAGAACCTTGGATGTAATTAATAATTTTTCCATCGAAATCAATTTCCAATTCGCCATTAAGAACAAAACCAACGTGCCCTTTTTCGCACCAGTTCGGCTCAACGAATTCGGAAGTGAATTCGAGCAATCGCATCTGCTTCTTTCCGTCACTAAATATTTTGAAGCGAGCACCCGGCATTGCCTCTTGCCACTCTAGGGAATCAAACACTACTCTGAATGTTTCCACTGCTCACTCCTTTGAGGCCCAACGTTAAGGTGAGGGGCGCGTAGCGAGCGGTAACGCCGCTTGCGGAGTGTCCCTCTCGACCGCAATGTTGGCCGTCTGGTAAGCTGACTCAAATTCCTCTCCGCCATTCAGCCGCGCTATGAAAGCAAGAAGCCCATGGCTACCAACTTTCGCGAGCCAAGGCCGTAGCTCATGTCCCGCCGTTGCATAGACCGGTCTAATTTCAGGTTCACCCTTAGCTTTGCGTTCAATATTTTTGTCCTCGCCATATCGGTGAACTGCGTCAAGCCATTGCCTCAATGACTTGAAGGTATGCAATTCTTCGCGCGTTGGGCGAGGAATATTGGCCACCACCAGGAATTGCCAGTGACTTTCAGAGTGCTCTGGTGCCTCGCTGATTGCAACTGCCACGCCTTCATCAAACCATTGTGGCATACGCCACCACGCGGTGAAGGTAAGACGGGTGCTCATTTCTGCGTGAGACCACTCGTGAGCGAGAAAATGCCAGTTCAGGCCACGCGGTGAAAGCAGAATGCGGTCTCCGTAAACCTTTGCTCGCGACCCCATTCCTCCGAATGACTTGTAGCAATCTTCACTGATACAAGCATAAACACTGGGCCGCGACTTCACGTCACCATAAGTAGCGCGTATTGCACTTTCAGCCTCTTCTATGGCCCCCCGAAGCTTGGCTTTCGTTCCTTCATCCGCACCATCTTCTACATAGATGTTATGGGTAATCGGCGACAAACCAAAACTCTCTGGTGCCAAGAGTTTCAGATTGCTGCATCCACCGATGAGGCTTACCGATAATAGAATAACGATGATCTTCAAATAACGCATGGATTGATCGCTTCGATCTAAGGGCGGCTAACGTAAAATAGACACCCTAAAAAATGCCGATAAAAGCACCTTCGAGGTGTAGAAATCAAGAGGTCAAGTCTTGACACAACGTTAGGCCGGATGCGTGATGTCAAGGCTTGACCCCTTTATTAATGTCATAAATCCCGCTGCCGCCGATTATGCCGATTCTTTCTGGTACATGAATCATACTTGTCCGTAATCATTTTAAATTTACAGGCAGATTGAAACAGGAAGTACAGTTTTATTCAAGACAATGAATGCTTGCCCACGCTATTGCCTTTAACAAACGTTGGTATGATACCCATCCATTACCTACTTGAACTCTGAACTCAATATGAAACTTGCGATTGCACAAATCAATTGCATGCTGGGTGACTTGGCTGGCAATTCTGCCAAGATCCTTGCTTATGCAGAAAAGGCCAAGCAACAGGGAGCCACGTTGCTACTTACGCCTGAGCTAAGCTTATGCGGTTATCCTCCAGAAGACCTGCTGTTACGGATCGGGTTTTACCGTACCTGCGATCAGGCATTGCATGAACTTGCGCAACAGATTTGGGGACTCACCGTAGTAGTGGGGCATCCGCATGAAGTAGACGATAAGCGCTACAACGCTGCCTCTGTGTTGCGCGACGGAAAGATCATCGCCACCTATCACAAGCATGAGTTGCCGAACTACAGTGTGTTCGACGAAAGACGCTATTTCACGCCCGGCAACTCCCCCTGCATATTTGAAATGCAGGGCGTCAAATTTGCACTTAACATTTGTGCTGACATCTGGGAGGATCATACAGTGCGACGTGCATGCAAAGCAGGCGCGCAAGTATTGTTGGTGCTGAACGCCTCACCGTATCACATCGACAAACAGTCATTGCGCTATAAAATCATTCGTGATCGTATCGATGAAACCGGCCTGGCGGTTATATATGCCAACATGGTGGGCGGACAGGATGAGTTGGTGTTCGATGGCGCTTCGTTTGCGATGGATGCACATGGCACGCTAACACATCAGCTCGTTTCTTTTGAAGAAATGCTAGCACTGATTGAAATCCACGACGGCAAGCTGATAACTGGCGAGAGAATTCCTGCTCACAAGCATGAGGACAGCATCTATCGCGCGCTGTGCCTGGGAGTGCAGGACTATATCGGCAAGAACCGCTTTCCGGGTGTGTTATTGGGTTTATCCGGTGGCATCGATTCGGCGCTGACCTTGGCAGTAGCGGTAGATGCGCTGGGTGCAGACAAGGTGCACGCGGTAATGATGCCATCGCCCTATACCGCGCAAATCAGCCTGGATGATGCGCGCGAAATGGCCGTCATACTCGGTGTGCGCTATGATGAATTGGACATCAAGCCGATGTTTGACGCTTATCTCTCTACATTAGATGGTATGTTCAAGGGGCTAACACCGGACACCACCGAAGAAAATTTACAGGCTCGCATACGTGGCAATTTGTTGATGGCCTTGTCCAACAAGTTCGGCTCTTTGGTGCTGACGACGGGCAACAAGTCGGAAATGACCGTCGGTTATTGCACCCTATATGGCGATATGGCGGGCGGTTTTGCAGTGCTTAAAGACGTCAGCAAAACCTGGGTCTATCGTCTGGCTACCTACCGTAACAGTTTAGGCCGGGTAATCCCGGAGCGCATCATCACGCGACCGCCCAGCGCAGAATTAAAGCCCGATCAGACCGACCAGGACAGCTTGCCGCCTTACGACGTGCTTGATGGCATAATGTCTTATTATGTGGAGCAGAATTTAACCATCGCTGAGATCGTGGCACATGGCTATACCGAGGCGGATGTATATCGGGTGGTGAATATGATCCGCGTCAACGAATACAAACGCCGCCAAGCACCCGTTGGAGTGCGTATTACCGACCGCGGCTTTGGCAAGGACTGGCGTTATCCGATCACCGTGCGTTATCAGGACGGCTTTTAGATCAGCTATACTTACAATATCTATATATTCGAGAACATCCATGAAAAAAATCGAAGCCATCATCAAACCATTCAAGCTTGATGAAGTGCGTGAAGCACTATCAGAGCTGGGTGTCAGCGGATTAACTGTGACCGATGTAAAAGGATTCGGACGGCAGAAGGGGCATACCGAATTGTATCGTGGCGCAGAATATGTAGTGGATTTTTTGCCCAAAATCAAGATCGAAGTAGTGATTACTGCTGCTCTGCTGGACGCCACTGTGAACGCCATCGTTAAGGCAGCACATACCGGAAAGATAGGTGACGGCAAAATTTTTGTTACTTCGGTGGAACAAATCATTCGAATCCGCACAGGCGAGACTGACGAATCAGCAATTTAAGATTATTATTTGCTGTCTTCGCGAACACATTAAAAATCTCAAATCGGACGAATTCTCGATGAAGGGTGGAAACCTCTGATCTGAATGCGGTAACGTGTTAGATAATTTTGGATCTTTTGAAATTTACAAGCAAATACAAGCCATGCACTCTTCCGAATAGTCGAGAAATCCAGTAAAGTAGTTGCCCGCCATAACCAATAAGAGCAAAACCAATGAGTACAAAAGGGCAACAATTACAAGACCCGTTCCTGAATGCACTACGCAAGGAGCATGTGCAGGTCGCCATTTATCTGGTAAATGGCATCAAGTTGCAAGGTCATGTCGAATCATTCGACCAGTATGTAGTACTGCTGAAGAACACAATCACGCAAATGGTTTACAAGCACGCCATTTCCACCATTGTTCCCGTACGCGCCATAACCATTCCATTAGACGCTGAGTAATGCACAAAAGCACTGCGGTAGTTAACACGGCAGTATTAGTCAGCTTGGATTTTGGTGCGCCAGATTATGCAGAAAGCCTGGAAGAATTGCGCCTGCTGGCAGAAAGTGCGGGTGTGCGTTGCGTCGCATTAGTGGAAGGACGGCGGCATCGTCCTGATGCGTCGTTATTTGCGGGTAGCGGTAAGGTGGATGAAATAGCCGCCATCGTGGAGCAGAACGACGTTCCGCTGGTTATTTTTAACCACGACCTGTCCCCTGCGCAAATGCGCAATCTTACCGCTAGAATTAAGGCACGTGTCATTGACCGCACCATGCTGATCCTGGATATCTTCGCCCTGCGCGCTCAAAGCCATGAAGGTAAGGTACAGGTGGAACTGGCACAGCTTAAATATCTTTCCACACGTTTGGTCGGAATGAATACCGACATGGGCCAGCAAAAATATGCTGTCGGTGCTCGCGGACCAGGCGAAACTCAGTTGGAGCTGGATAGACGCAAACTGGATAAACGTGTAGTTTTATTGAAGGAACGCCTAGATAAGCTGCATCGCCATCGCCAAGTGCTACGCCGGTCACGCACCCGCTCAGATGTGTTATCGGTGTCTATCGTTGGCTACACTAACGCGGGCAAGTCTACTTTATTTAATAAATTGACCCACGCGAATGCATATGTTGCAGATCAGTTGTTTGCCACGCTCGACACAACTGCTCGGCGCGTATATATCGAGGGATCGGGTCAGGTGGTATTGTCGGATACGGTAGGCTTCATTCGTCATCTGCCGCATAGTTTAATTGCGGCCTTTCGCAGCACATTAGAAGAAACGGCGCAGGCAGATTTGTTGCTGCATGTAGTGGATGCCAACAGCTCGGAACGGTTTGACCAGATAGCTGAAGTTAATAAAGTATTGCTGGAAATTGGCGCACAGCATATCCCGCAAATTTTGATATTCAATAAGATTGATTTGCAGGATTTACCCGCAGGCGTGCAACGTGACGATTATGCTAGAATTGCGCGCATTTATTTGAGCGCTAAAACTGGCGCGGGGATAGATGAATTGCGTGCGGCGCTGGCGGAAGTATGTAATACACGGACACAATGGGATATCCCTGAAACTAAATAATTGATTAAATAGGATGAGTTATGGGATTGAATGACCCTCAATGGGGCAAAAAAAACAGCGGCGGTCCACCAGACATAGAAGCTGTGTTGCGCGACATCAATAAAAAAATCTCCGCACTGTTCGGCAACAAAGGCAGTGGTACCGGAGACACTGGCGGTGGCGGCAGTTCTAATAAATTCAATGCCAGCATTGGCCTGATTGCTGTGGTAGTCGTACTGATCTGGATCGCCAGCGGATTTTACATCGTGGACGCTAGCCAGCGAGGCGTGGTGCTACGTTTCGGCAGTTTTGTCGAGACCACTATGCCCGGCCCGCGCTGGCATATGCCATTCCCTATTGAGTCCGTCGAAGTCGTGAATATCAGTCAAGTTAGAACGGTGGAAATCGGTTACCGTGAAAACGTCAAAAACAAGATTTTAAAAGAGTCGCTAATGTTAACCGATGATGAAAACATCATCGATATTCAATTCGCCGTTCAGTATTTCTTGAAAGACCCAGGCGAGTATTTGTTTAACAACCGCGCACCAGATGAGAATGTACGTCAAGCGGCAGAAACCTCAATACGTGAAATCGTTGGCAAGAACAAGATGGACTTCGTGCTGTACGAAGGACGCGAACAGGTGGCTGCGGCTACAACCAAACTCGCCCAAGATATTTTGGACCGCTATAAATCCGGGATCCTATTGAGCAAAGTCACCATGCAAAATGCGCAACCGCCTGAACAGGTGCAGGCCGCATTCGACGATGCGGTTAAGGCGGGCCAGGACAGGGAGCGCCAAAAGAACGAAGGCCAGGCTTACGCAAATGATGTAATACCCAGGGCGAAGGGTGCTGCGGCGCGCCTGATGCAGGAGGCAGAAGGTTATCGCCAGCGCGTGATCGCCAGTGCCGAAGGTGATGCCAGCCGCTTCCAGCAAGTGCTGGTGGAATATGAGAAGGCACCTGTTGTAACTCGTGAACGCATGTATATCGACATGATGCAACAGGTTTTGACCAGCACAAGCAAGGTGATGGTGGACCAGAAGAGTGGTAACAACCTGCTGTACCTGCCGTTGGACAAGTTGATTCAAAGCACTGCGCAGAGCGGCCTACCTTTGCCCGAGACACAAGCAGCGGGTCATATTGAACAACAAGCGGTTCCGTCCGCACCGATGAATGAAGCTGCGGCAGTAATGCCGCGCGCGCGCGAGGAATTACGCGGCCGCAACAGGGAGGCACGTCAATGAAAACTAATTTTGTCAATATTTTGATTGGTGCAGCCGCAGTATTGATCTTGCTCAGTCTGAGTATGTTCGTGGTAGATCAGCGCCAGACAGTCATCGTATTACAACTCGGTGAAATGGTGGGAGTGAAGACCGCACCCGGCCTCTATTTCAAAATCCCGCTGATACAGAATGTACGTTATTTCGACTCACGCATTTTGACCTTTGATAGCGTGGAACCAGAACGCTTTATCACGGCTGAAAAGAAAAACGTGATGGTGGATTCCTTCGTCAAGTGGCGCATCGCCGATGTAAAGCAGTACTACGTCAGTGTGGGAGGAGACGAGATCCGTGCAAAAACTCGTTTGATGCAGACGGTAAACTCAATCATGCGTGAGGAGTTCGGCAAGCGAACAATTAATGAAGTGGTGTCCGGCGAACGCGACAGAATTATGAATACTCTGCGTCAAAAGGCCGATTTAGACGCACGCAAAATCGGCGTACAAGTACTGGATGTGCGCCTGAAGCGGGTGGATTTCCCAACTGAAATCAGTGAATCGGTATATCGCCGGATGGATGCCGAGCGTAAACGCGTTGCCAATGAGCTACGTGCAACCGGTAATGCCGAGAGTGAGAAGATCCGCGCCGATGCTGACCGGCAACGAGAGGTAACACTCGCCGATGCGTACCGTGATGCGCAAAAAATAAAGGGGGATGGTGATGCGAAATCATCTGCGATTTATGCTGCTGCGTTTGGGCGTAATTCAGAGTTTTATGCATTTTATCGCAGCATGGATGCATATAAACAGAGCTTCAAGAACAAGAGCGATGTCATGGTGATGGATCCCAGCTCCGCATTCTTTAAGTATCTCAAGGGTTCCAGTAAGGCGGGCAAATAAGTAGAGGTTTTCAATATGCTGACTTATTGGTTTATCGGGTTGGCATTGATGCTGGTTATTGAAGGTATCATGCCGTTTCTTTTCCCTATCTTGTGGCGCGATGCGCTTCGCAAACTGGTGCTGTTTTCTGATGGACAAATCCGTTTTTTAGGTCTCACTGCCATGCTGTCCGGACTGCTGTTACTGTATTGGGTGAAATAATGCCGAATTCAAATTGGCTATTGCCAGAATACATTCAAGATATGTTGCCGGATGAGGCATGGCGCATTGAACGCATGCGCGCCAATGTGCTTGAATTGCTGCGCCTGTCCGGTTATCAATTAGTAGCACCACCGCTGTTGGAATATGCCGAGTCTCTGCAGATCATTGGCAACCATGATATGGACTTGCGCACTTTTAAGCTGGTTGACCAAATGAGTGGACGTACCTTGGCGCTGCGCGCCGACATCACGCCACAGGTGGCACGCATTGATGCCCACTTGCTCAATCGTCAAGGCATAACCCGGCTGTGCTATGCCGGAAGCGTGCTACACACCCAGCCTGCGGGATTAATGCGCACGCGCGAGTTATTACAGATTGGTGCAGAGTTGTATGGTCACAGCGGTTTGGAAAGTGATCTGGAGGTGCAGCGCTTAATGCTTCAGGCTTTGACTTTACTTGGTGTTGAAGGGGTTCATCTTGATCTTGGCCATGTTGCGCTGTTTCGCGCGCTGATCAACCGCGCTGGGATCCCGAAAAAACTGGAAGAGGAACTGTCCAACGCATTGCAAGGCAAGAACGTGCCTGCATTGCGGCCATTAGTAGCTGATTTATTGCCGGAAGTGAAAAATGCGCTGTTGGCATTGCCCACATTGTACGGTGGGATAGAGGTGATAGCACACGCTCGTGCGGCGTTGCCGAATTACCCTGAAGTAGTGGCAGCGCTGAATGAACTGGAACAAGCTGCAGGTCATCTACAACCTTTGGCACACAGCATTGGCATCGATCTTGCCGAACTGCGAGGCTACAACTACCACAGTGGCATGGTATTTGCCGCTTATCATGCAGGCAGCCATGATGCCATCGCTTTGGGCGGACGTTATGACGACGTGGGCAAAAGTTTCGGCCGCGCCCGCCCCGCCACCGGTTTTAGCATGGATTTACGCCAGTTGCATGGCTTGCTGGAGCAACACTCGCAACCTATGGGCATATTGGCACCACACCGCGATGATTCAGCACTCCATGAAAAAATTGCGCAGTTGCGCGCACAGGGGCACGCAGTGATCGTTGATTTTCTGGGCGCTGTGGAACTGCGCACTGAACTCAGTTGTGACAGCGAACTGGTTATGCGCGATGGCGCATGGCATGTGGTAAAAATGAAATTTTAAATTTATGGGCGTCTCTACAAATTCAAATTTCTAAGCAAGACAAGGCACGAGTAAAAAATTTGAGCGCGGCATATAGTTAATATGTAAGCGATAATTTTTTTCGAGTAACGCCGTATTGTGACGAAACTTGGATTTTTAGAGGTGCCCTTATCACCCACTTGCCGAGAAGGTGGGGGCAATTTTGAATGACAACGATCAATAGTAAATCAGGAATCAGTAATGTCGAAAAATGTTGTAGTTATCGGTACGCAGTGGGGCGATGAAGGCAAGGGTAAGATAGTCGATTGGCTTACTGATCACTCGCAAGGCGTGGTGCGCTTCCAAGGTGGCCACAATGCCGGACATACGCTCGTAATCGACGGCAAAAAAACCGTGCTGCACCTCATTCCCTCTGGCATCCTGCGCGAGCACGTGATGTGTTACATTGGCAACGGTGTGGTGGTGTCGCCACAGGCGCTTCTTAAAGAAATGGATGGTTTGGCCGCTGCCGGTGTAGATGTCTATAGCCGCCTGCGTATTTCCGAAGCATGTCCATTAATTCTACCCTATCACGAGGCCTTGGATAAAGCCCGTGAGCTGGCTAAGGGCGAGGCCAAAATCGGGACTACCGGACGCGGCATCGGCCCCGCTTATGAAGACAAAGTAGCCCGTCGTGCCATCCGTCTTCAAGACCTGTTCCACCGCAAGCGCTTCGCCGCCAAGCTGGGCGAGGTGCTGGATTATCATAACTTCGTATTGAAAAATTATTTCAATGCCGAAACAGTCGACTTCCAGAAGACATTAGACAGTACGCTAGCGCTGGCTGAGCGCATCAAACCATTAGTGCTGGACGTGCCACGCGCGTTGTATGAAGCGAACAAAGCCGGGTTGAATCTACTATTTGAAGGCGCGCAGGGCACTTTGCTGGATATAGACCAT
This sequence comes from Candidatus Nitrotoga sp. 1052, assembly GCF_927312905.1. Classification (GTDB taxonomy): domain Bacteria; phylum Pseudomonadota; class Gammaproteobacteria; order Burkholderiales; family Gallionellaceae; genus Nitrotoga. Next base: position 46,351 of record NZ_CAKMHQ010000029.1, on the reverse strand, counting down.
GGCACTTATCCTTTCGTAACTTCCAGCAACTGCATCGCAGGAGCGGCTTGTACTGGTAGCGGTGTCGGCCCGCAGATGTTGCATTACGTACTAGGCATCACTAAAGCATACACCACACGCGTTGGATCCGGCCCCTTCCCAACCGAATTAGACGACGAAGTGGGTAAGCATCTGGCGGAGAAAGGCCATGAATTTGGCTCCACCACCGGACGCGCACGCCGTTGTGGCTGGTTTGATGCGGCTGCGCTCAAGCGTTCCATTCAAATTAACGGCGTGTCAGGCTTATGCGTAACTAAGCTGGATGTGCTGGATGGTGTGCAGACGCTACGTTTGGGTGTGGGCTACCGTAGCGAAGGACAGTATAGCGACATCCTGCCAGTTGGTGCGGAATCACTGGTTGGCTGTGAGCCAGTATATGAAGACATGCCAGGCTGGAGTGGCAGCACTGTAGGGGTGAAGCGTTATGAAAACCTGCCGCTGGAAGCGCGCAACTATCTTCAACGTATTGCAGAAATTTGTGAAGTGCCGGTTGACATGGTTTCCACTGGATCAGATCGCGATGAAACCATCGTATTGCGACATCCATTCGAGTGTTAAGTAATTTTGGCATGATGTTCTTTTAGCTTACGAGGCTATAGAAATATCCCCCGAGGATTCGGAAGGAGCGTTTGAAATATATTTTTTGGATTACTTGACCTCTCCTTGTGCGCGCCCGGTGAATCACCACACAAGACAATGAAATTTTAATAACACAGCAGAACCAGGCCAAAGCATTTATTTTTTCATGATTGCGTGGATGTAATTGCTGGGGATGGCATATGAAATACCGCTCGGGTGGGCTAACACGTTTTCTTTAGTACCTTTTACAAATACCATATTGAGGATGCCAATAACTTTGCCAGTTTTTGGGTCAAACATCGGACTTCCGCTATTCCCGGGATAGGCAGTTCCATCCAGTTGAAATACCAAATATGGTGTGCGAAGCCGCTTGATTATATTGATGTCGAGCTGTTTCGTGGATAGTGCTGGGATAACGATAGGGGTAATAGCCGAAATAATCGCCTGGTGCGTCACCGGGTAGAGTCCCAGCACCATACCAATGGGAAAGCCGGTAAAGGCGACTGTTTCTCCCTCTTTTACAGTATCTGAATCTCCGATCACCAAGGGAGGCAACGGTTCGCCACTGATTTTCAACAGTGCCAAGTCATGCTCAACGTCAACCTCGACTATGGTTGCAGACCGAGCCTTGGCTAATGCGCCGCGACCAATGAAAATAGCCAGCGATTCTTTTTTTTCCGCGTTTAGATTTTGCGGAACGACATGGGCATTGGTAATAATATGGAGACCATCGCCTACCGCAAATCCAGTCCCAAGAAAATTGGCTGGCGGTGCGCGAGTGTGTAATATGGTTCCGACAGCTACAATGGAAGGCCTGACTATTTCTATGGTCTGGGAAAGGTCACTCGCAGATGCATTGCCGAAATTGCAACACAGGGTCAAAAAAAATGTACAAATGACTCCAGTGGATTGTTTTGCTCGACTATCAAGAAAAAGCCCAACCACCTTAAGGCTCTCTCCCATGCGCTTGATGTAGTATCGGCACTGATTAACATAGCGCGTACTATCTCCAGCGTCCAGTTTAGACAGCAAACGAGCGAACAGACGACTGAGACGCCAGTTCCCAACAGACAAATCGATAAGCACCTTGACGGCGGAACGGTCGGATATATAGCCAACATCACTCACAACAAATCCCCGAAAATATTGAATTTTTCTTTAGCAATTATGCGCTTCGGTTGATATCAAGACAAGTGTAACGAAAGTAATAGCGGCTCGGAAGAACTCGCAGTAGCTTACTAATCGCGCGCCGTGACAAACATGGCACCAACCCGAACCGCGAGCATTGGAGGAAAATGTCGTCAGTTGGAAGAACGAGAGCAATTCAAGCGTGATACAGACTAAAGCGGTAAAATACTTAGATATATTATCCGAGTGGCAATAACAAAAAATATTGAATCGAATCAGGTTTATATTTCAAGTAAATTGGTATACGCAAAGGAAATATAAATCACCCATAGATCCTTCCTGCACTAGAACAATTTGATTTAAAAAATTCAAGCTTTCATAAAGAATTTGATTGGTCCGTTTAAGGTCTTGTTGTTGAATTTGTAGTAACGACAACCAAAAATTGCATCGAATTAACGGTAGGAATACTGAATGAAGAATAAAGCCCTTTGGATTACGATCGGAGTTTTAGTGGCCGCCGGAGTACTTACGATCTTTTTAATATACGGGAAGCAGGAAAAGCAAACACCGCCCGTGGGACGTGGCGCCATGGATGGTGCAAGCCGACCTGTACCTGTGGCGGTTGCAATCGCCCGGACAGGCGACATCGATGTGGTGATCAACGCATTGGGCACTGTTACAGCACGCAACACTGTAACGATCAAACCCCGCGTCGACGGCCAGCTTGTGCGAGTTGCTTTCCGTGAAGGCCAACTCGTAGAGATTGGAGATTTGCTTGCTGAAATAGACCCACGCTCTTTCCAGTCGCAACTCGACCAAGCGAACGGACAGTTAATGAGGGATCAGGCGTTACTTGCCAATGCGGCGCTCGATCAGGCTCGTTATCGCGGCCTGCTGGCGAAGGATTCTATCGCAAAGCAACAGGTCGACGCGCAGGCAGCGCTGGTAAGGCAATACGAGGGAGTGGTAAAAACGGATAGGGCGCTGGTGGATAACGCCAAGCTCCAGCTTGCTTTCACTCACGTTACGGCACCGATTGCCGGCCGCCTTGGGCTGCGCTTGGTTGACACAGGTAACATGGTTCGCACCACTGATACTGGCGGCTTGGTTGTTATTACTCAGACCCAGCCGATTACCGTCATTTTCTCAATTCCTTCGGACAATCTCGCTGCCGTGATGAGTAAACTGCAAGCGAATCAACAGCTGACAGTCGAAGCCTGGGATCGTGACGATAAGAATAAGTTGGCGATCGGCACGCTGCTGACGATAGACAACCAAATTGATGCAACAACTGGAACGGTCAAGCTTAAGGCAGAATTCACAAATTCTGACAACGCCCTTTTTCCGAATCAGTTTGTCAATATCCACTTGCGCATCGAAACTCGACATGGCGTCACTTTAGTTCCGACTTCAGCATCCCAGCGTGGCACGCAGGGAACTTTTTTCTATGTGGTTGATGAAAGCAAAACAGTGAGCCTGCGACCTGTCGTGCTCGGACAAATTTCGGGCAATATAGTGGCAGTCGAGAAGGGCTTGGCTCCTGGTGAGAAAGTCGTAATAGACGGTGCGGACAAGCTGCGTCAGGGCGCAAAAGTGGAGATAAGTTCCCCTGGCGAACGGAGTGGAGAAAGCAAAGGCCCGCCCAAAGGTGATAGGCGCCAAAATCGGCGCAAACCCCCGGCCGAAAGCAAAAACGGGGCATGAACCCTTCACGTCTGTTTATTATTCGGCCAGTTGCAACCACACTGCTAATGGCCGCCATCCTGTTGTCAGGAATGCTGGCCTACCGTTTATTGCCGATTTCAGCCCTGCCGGAGGTTGACTACCCGACTATTCAGGTGACCACTTTCTACCCCGGTGCCAGCCCGGACGTGACAACATCCTCAATTACCGCACCATTGGAACGCCAGTTCGGCCAAATGCCCGGTCTGAACCAGATGTCTTCCAGCAGCTCAGGCGGCGCCTCAGTCATCACACTGCAGTTCGGACTCAATCTCAGTCTTGATGTTGCCGAACAGGGAGTTCAGGCAGCGATTAACGCTGCCACTTCTTTCCTGCCTACTGATCTGCCGATGCCACCGATTTACAGCAAGGTCAATCCAGCTGATGCGCCTATCGTTACGATGGCAGTCACGTCTGAAACGCTGCCGCTGCCGAAAGTGCAAGACTTGGTGGATACACGCCTGGCGCAGAAACTTTCGCAGCTGCCTGGCGTTGGCCTGGTTAGTATCGGCGGCGGTCAACGGCCTGCGGTTCGCATCCAGGCTAATCCCAAAGCACTTGCCGCAAACGGGCTTAACCTCGACGATATTCGCATTGCTATTGGAAATGCCAACGTAAACATCGCGAAAGGAAGTTTTGATGGCGCGGCACGGGCCTCAACCCTGGACGCCAACGATCAGCTCAAGTCAGCCGAAGAATACCGAAATCTTATTGTCGCTTGGCGCAATGGCGCCCCGATTCGTTTAAGTGACATTGCTGACACCATCGATGGAGCAGAGAACACACATCTTGCTGCTTGGGCTGACCAGACTCGGGCTGTGATCCTGAATATTCGGCGTCAACCTGGGGCCAATGTCATCGAAACAGTGGATCGTATCCACAAGCTTTTACCGCAACTGCAAGCTACGTTACCTGGATCTATCAATGTCAAGATTCTCACTGATCGAACTACTACAATCCGTGCCTCGGTGGAAGATGTCCGCTTCGAGTTGATACTTTCTGTCGCGCTGGTGGTGATGGTGATCTTCCTGTTTTTACGTAGCGTATATGCCACCATCATTCCCGGCATTGCCGTGCCACTGTCGCTTATCGGCACGTTTGGCGTGATGTATCTGGCTGGTTTCAGTATCAATAACTTGACGCTGATGGCGCTAACTATTGCTACCGGATTCGTGGTGGATGACGCGATCGTAATGATTGAGAACATCACGCGTTATATTGAGGCTGGTGATTCGCCCTTGCAAGCGGCGCTCAAGGGCGCTGAGCAAATAAGCTTTACCATTATTTCGCTGACCTTTTCGCTGATTGCTGTACTGATTCCGCTGCTGTTCATGGGAGACGTAGTAGGCCGGTTGTTCCGCGAATTCGCTATCACATTGGCGGTGGCGATTCTGATTTCTGCCGTGGTATCGCTTACCCTCACGCCGATGATGTGTGCAAAATTGCTGCGTCATGTACCTGTTGCCGAGCAAGGTTGGTTTTACCGCAAAAGCGGTGTTTTTTTCGATAGGGTGATTGCGCGTTATGGCGTCATGCTCAACTGGGTACTTGACCGTCAGTTTGCCACATTGCTGGTGGCTGGAGCCACACTGGGTCTTACCGTACTGCTCTATATGTTCGTGCCCAAAGGTTTTTTCCCGGTGCAAGACACCGGAGTGATTCAAGGCATGACCCAAGCCCCTCAGTCTATTTCTTTCGCGGCGATGGCCGAACGACAACAGGCAGTCGCTCAAGTTGTGCTGAAAGACCCTGCGGTTGAGAGCTTGTCGTCATTCATCGGCGTTGATGGCACGAATGCCACGCTGAACAGTGGCCGCATGCTGATTAACCTCAAACCAAAGAGTGCGCGCAACGCTGACGCCACTGGCGTGATTCGTCGCCTGCAAGACAGTTTGACACAAGTGCATGGAATAGAGATGTACATGCAACCGGTGCAGGATCTAACTATTGAGACGCGGGTAAGTAGCACTCAATACCAGTTCAGTATCGAAGACGTTAATCCAGTCGAGCTGGCCGAATGGGCGCCAAAACTACTGGAGCGTCTGCGCAAATTGCCGGAGCTCATTGATGTTGACAGCGATGTTCAGGACCAAGGCTTACAGGCCTATGTCGAGATCGACCGCGACACCGCTGGCCGGCTTGGCATTACACCTGCGGCAATAGATAACACGCTATACAATGCCTTTGGCCAGCGACTTATCTCAACCATATTCACCCAATCCAGCCTGTATCGCGTAGTGCTGGAAGTTAAGCCTGAGTCTCAGCGAGGGCCGGAGGCTCTGAATGGAATTTACATCGTATCGCTTAATGGTAGTCAGGTGCCGTTATCGTCGATTGCTCGTATTTCAGAACGTACGACACCTCTGTCTATCAACCATATCGATCAGTTTCCCGCCGCCACTATTTCCTTTAATTTGGCGCCCGGCGCTTCGTTGGGTAACGCAGTGAAGGCTATCCGTGCCGCGGAACAAGAAATTGGACTGCCTGTTAGTGTTCAAACCAGTTTCCAGGGAGCTGCCCTGGCATTCCAAGCTTCTCTTAGCAACATGTTGCTACTGATTCTTGCGGCAATCATTACCATGTATATTGTTCTGGGCGTGCTCTATGAGAGCTATATTCACCCAGTCACAATTTTGTCCACTCTTCCTTCCGCTGGAGTCGGGGCATTATTAGCACTTTTGGTATCGCGCACTGACCTTGGGGTAATCGGCATCATCGGTATCATTCTGCTAATTGGCATCGTTAAAAAAAATGCCATTATGATGATCGATTTCGCGCTGGATGCAGAGCGTAAACATGGCAAAACACCACGCGAAGCAATCTTTGAAGCCTGCCTGTTACGTTTTCGGCCGATTCTGATGACGACCATGTGTGCTTTGCTTGCTGCGCTTCCATTGATGCTCGGTACCGGCGTCGGGTCAGAATTGCGCCATCCTCTAGGTATCACGATGGTGGGAGGATTGCTGGTAAGCCAAATACTGACTCTGTTCACAACGCCGGTTATTTACCTTGCCTTTGATCAGTGGGCGCAGCGCTTCAAATCGGCCCCAGCTGCCGACCATACCTGAGATGTAACTCGGTCTTGTTGTTATGAATCTATCCGAAACCTTCATAAATCGCCCGGTTGCCACGACGCTATTAGCACTGGGTATCGTATTATCGGGGGTAATTGCATTTACATTGCTTCCTGTAGCAGCCTTGCCACAAGTTGATTTTCCGACAATCTCGGTGCAAGCAACACTGCCGGGGGCAAGCCCAGAAACTATGGCTGCCACAGTGGCCACACCGCTTGAACGATCGCTTGGCCTCATCGCGGGTGTTACCGAGATTAGCTCATCTAGCTCGCTGGGTTCAACCCGAATCACTTTGCAATTCGATCTTGACCGCAACATTGATGGCGCTGCGCGTGATGTTCAGGCAGCAATGAACGCGACACGGAATCTGTTGCCCACTGGTCTTCCCAGCAACCCGATCTACCGCAAAGTTAATCCGGCCGATGCGCCCATCATGATTCTTTCTCTTACCTCGGAATCGATGAGTCGAGGGCAGATGTACGATGCGGCATCGACTATCCTCGCTCAAAAAATATCCCAATTGAAAGGAATTGGCTTGGTGACTGTAGGGGGCAGTTCGCTACCTGCCGTGCGCGTGTCACTCAACCCGAGTGCCCTGAACAAGTATGGCATAGGCGTTGAGGATGCGCGTGCTGCGATCGTCGCCACCAACGCCAACAGGCCTAAAGGCTCGCTTGAAAATGGAGACCGGCGCTGGCAGATACTGGCTAACGATCAGGCCAAAACTGCTGCCGAATATCTTCCGACTATCGTAGCTTATCGTAACGGCGCACCCATCCGTCTCGCCGATATTGCACAGGTAAATGATTCAGTACAGGACATCCGAAATGCCGGACTAGTCAATGGTAAACCGGCAGTAATGCTGATCCTGAATCGCCAGCCAGGTGCCAATATCATTGAAACGGTAGATCAGGTAAAGCAATTATTGCCTCTATTACGTGCCTCTATACCGGCGGCAATTACCCTGTCAGTGGCATCGGACCGCACGCCGACCATTCGCGCATCGTTGCAGGGAGTAGAGCATACGCTGTTGATTTCAATCGCCCTGGTAGTGTTGGTTGTATTCCTGTTTCTACGTGACGTCCGAGCTGCTCTAATCCCCAGCGTTGCGGTCTCGGTATCGTTGGTCGGCACCTTTGGCGTGATGTATCTGCTCGGTTTCAGTCTGAACAATATCTCGCTTATGGCCCTGACCGTCGCGACCGGATTTGTGGTGGACGATGCCGTGGTGATGCTGGAAAACATTTCTCGCCACATCGAGAACGGCGTTGCACCATTTAAAGCTGCTGTACAAGGGGCACGCGAAGTGAGTTTCACGGTACTGTCAATGAGCTTGTCTTTGGTCGCCGTATTCATACCTATTTTGCTAATGGGCGGTATCGTCGGGCGACTGTTTCGAGAATTTGCCATCACGCTATCGGCGGCCATTCTGGTGTCGCTGGTTGTATCGCTGACTGTGACCCCCATGATGTGTGCACGGCTATTGCGTCCGCGCTCTGAGTCATCGCAAGGACGTTTCCATCGGGTAAGTGAGCGCATCTTCAATGCGCTATTGAACGGCTACCGGGTGTCGCTCGATTGGGCACTCGCGCACGGTCGCATCATGATGCTCGTACTTCTGGCAACTGTTTGCCTCAATATTTATCTTTACAATGTCATACCCAAGGGATTCTTCCCGCAGCAGGACACAGGCCGTCTGACGGGAGCCATTCAGGCAGACCAAAGCATTTCTTTCCAAGCCATGCGGGACAAACTTGCCACTTTCGTCAACATTGTCGGCCAGGATCCGGCGGTGGATAGTGTCGTAGGTTTTACCGGGGGAGGGCAAATCAATACTGGACGAATGTTCGTTGGGCTAAAGCCTTTGGATGAACGTCAGATATCCGCTGACAAGGTCATCGCCCGGTTGCGCAGCAAGCTCGCCCATGAACCCGGTGCCAACCTGTATCTGCAATCGGTCCAGGATATTAGCGTCGGTGGTCGTGTCAGCAACGCGCAATACCAATACACGATCCAGGCCGATGGGATTGATGAATTGCGTACCTGGGAACCTCTCATTCGCCAAGCATTGCGCTCGTTACCGCAACTTGCGGATGTCAACACCGACCAACAAAACAAAGGGGTGCAGACCTCGCTGATCATCGACCGCGATGCTGCTGCACGGCTAGGTTTGACGCAAAGGCTGATCGATACGACATTGAACGATTTATTCGGCCAGCGGCAGGTATCAACAATATACAACCCATTGAACCAGTATCGAGTGGTTATGGAAGCTGCCCCGCAATACTTGCAGAGTCCGGAAGCGCTGAAGGACGTGTTCTTCATTGCCCCCGGAGGTCTGCAAGTGCCCCTGGCCGCTTTCGCCCGCTGGGAAGAAACGGCGACGCCACTGGCGATTAATCACCAGGGTCAGTTTGCCGCCTCGACGATTTCATTCAACCTGCCGATCGGCGTGTCGCTTTCAGATGCTACGCGGGAAATTGAGAATGTAATGGCGAAGATCGGCGTACCCGCTTCTGTGCATGGCAGCTTTCAGGGTACAGCTAAAGCTTTTCAGATGTCGCTAGCCAATCAGCCTGTGCTCATCCTTGCCGCCCTGGTTGCTGTGTACCTTGTGCTCGGCATGCTTTATGAGAGCTACATCCATCCTATAACCATTCTTTCGACGCTACCGTCGGCGGGAGTAGGAGCGATTCTAGCGCTGCTCGCGTTCAAGATGGATTTTAGTATTATCGCGTTGATTGGCGTCATCCTTCTAATCGGCATTGTCAAGAAGAACGCGATCCTGATGATTGACTTTGCGCTTGAAGCCGAACGGCAACGTGGCTTGAATCCACGTGATGCGATCTATGAAGCCTGTCTTTTGCGTTTCCGTCCAATTATGATGACCAGCATGGCCGCCTTGTTCGGTGCCTTGCCGCTCGCCCTGGGCACAGGCATGGGTGCCGAGCTGCGGCAGCCACTGGGAATCTCTATTGTTGGTGGGCTGATTGTAAGTCAATTACTAACTCTGTACACGACTCCCGTAATCTATCTGTACCTCGATCGATTTCGTCTATGGTATCCAAGATTCTGGCAACAACGATTCCAGACTGAATCACTAACAACTACAAATCAATCGTGAATTATGATCAGTTTACAGAGGCTGACAATTGGTTCAGGAGTAAATTTTGCTAAAAACTAATTATATCAATTTTGGCCTGATATCTTTAAGCCTGATCGGGTGTACCCTAGGACCGGACTACAAACGGCCTAACGTCATACCCCCGACCACCTACAAGGAAGAAGCAAATCATTGGAAATTGGCAAAACCTCGAGATCACTATCCGCGTGGCAAGTGGTGGGAAATATATGATGACATCCAGCTGAATGCACTTGTACAACAAATATCGATTTCCAATCAAAATATACGCAGCTCAGAAGCGCAATACCGGCAGGCACTCTCTCTTCTTGACGCTGCACGCGCACGGTACTTTCCTGTAGTAACCGGAACCATTTCAAATACTCGTGGACAAGGCACCGCCGCAACCAACTCCGGGGTAACCATTCCCGGTATCTCCAGAGCAGCAGGCATTACCGAAACGAGTCGATTATTGATCAGTGCTACTTGGGAAGCCGATTTGTGGGGGCGAATAGGGCGCACCGTAGAATCAAATCAAGCGTCCGCTGAAGCCAGTGCAGCCGATCTACAGTCGGCACTGCTAAGCCTTCAATCTATGCTGGTTCAGACTTACTTTCAATTGCGTATCAACGATGCACAACGTCAATTGCTGGAACAGACTTCTATATCTTATAAGCGCTCGCTCCAGATTACCCAGAATCGCTATGAAGCTGGCATTGCAGGACGTTCAGATGTGGTTCAGGCAGAGACACAGTTAAAAACCACCCAAGCACAGGCAATCGATCTTGGCGTGCAAAGGTCGCAGTTTGAACATGCAATTGCCGTGCTGATCGGCAAGTATCCGTCCAATTTTGTGCTCAAGCCAAGCCCCATTGTTCCAAGACTTCCAGAATTTCCGTCGGGTTTCCCGTCAGAATTACTGGAACGGCGTCCCGATATCGCCGCAGCAGAACGTCGCGTTCAGGCCGCCAATGCACAGATTGGAGTTACCATAGCCCAATCCGTTTTTTTTCCATCCCTTATACTCGGAGCCTCAACTGGCTATCAAGGTTCAGTAATTTCTGATATTTTGTCTTCCTCAAATAGGCTCTGGTCTTTGGGGCCTAATATTGCCGCCGCATTATTAGATGGGGGGCTGCGAGCATCACAAAAGGCGCAGGCCGTTGCTATCTTTGACAAAAGCGTTGCAGATTATCGGCAGGTTGTTCTGACCGGGTTTCAGGAAGTTGAAGACAATCTCTCTGCGTTGCGCATACTGAGTGAAGAAGCCAAGGTACAGCATTCAGCGAAACTGGCTGCTCAGGAATCCGTTACTCTCTTTAATAACCAATATAAAGCTGGAACAGTGAGTTATCTGAATGTTGTCACCGCACAGGCAACTGCTCTTGATGCGGACATACGCAGCCTCAATATAACTGGCCGAAGCTTAGTCGCCAGTACAGCTTTGCTGAAAGCACTTGGCGGAGACTGGCGATCTGGGAGATTAAACAGATGAAGTGTTTTAATACGCATGGCATGGGTAATTGATGTACTAAGTTGACTGAGGCACTAGATTTAATCAGCACAGCCTTATTCATTTTCATCAGTATCTAGTGTAGTGCGTCAATCAGAAGTGTACTTATTCAAGGTATTACGAACGCGGGTGACCTTGGCGAGGATGTCGCTGGCCTTTGCTGTCCAGTTAAACGGCTTCGGTTTGGCGTTATGCACAGCGATATATTTGTTGATGGCGGCCTCCAGTTCGGCCACGCTGGCAAAGGGATGTTGTACAGGCAGGCCAATGTCGTGACGCTTACAAATGATATATTGATTTCATGCCGCGTTCGAGGGGTTGTTCGAACGCCTGGATGGACTTGGCTCATGACCGCTTCTCTCTCAGTAAATTACTCAATCACATCTCGCATCAACTGACGGGCGCGCCCGGGACAGGGCACGTAGCAGCCAAAAAAATGGTTTGAGGTTTGACTTTTCATGCAATAAATATTGCAAAAATGATTTCAAAAACAAGTTCCATCAAGAATGCAGCAATACACTAGAGGCTGAGTTAAATTGAATAATCATATGTCACAAATTCGGACAGTTTACCTGCACGCTCCACTTGCCAATGTTATGTTAAAATGAACTATTGATTTAAATCGAAAAATCAAAATTAGGTGGCCTATTCGAATTAGAAGCAACGCTTGGCAAGCCCTTATTCCTTTCGAAGATGGGGGTACTGAATGGAGGACGAATTCGTATAGAATTAAATGCGACAAAACAGTATGAGGGTTCTATGCTATACAGTTTTTTCTCATGCCTTCTCATAAAGGAAGAAGCCAAAATTCAAACCTAGCGAAGAAAGAAAGTTAGAGCCATACTAAAGTTGTTGATGCTTTATCCGATAATCTGTCATTAGGTTAGTAAAAACTCAGCATATTTATAATTGAAAGTTCAACAACGAAATACGACTTCATCTAATAATCATGAGGGGGTGAAATATGCGCCCAGCACACCTACTATCATCATAATGATTGCAAATTTAAGGAAATTCAGATGAATACTCTACATACCAATATCATGAAATGGCTAGCTTTTTTTGTTATAGTATTTTCGGCCTTAGCCCTTGTAGGTTGCGCTAGTACTAAACGTATAACTCTTTCTCCTTCAGACGAACCTCCCTCACATGATTATATAATTGGTCCAGGTGACAACGTTAATATTATAGTCTGGCACAATCCAGAGGTCTCCATGTCAGTTCCAGTTCGCCCAGATGGAAAAATTACCACCCCTCTGGTAGAAGACCTGCCCGCCATGGGAAAGACGTCAACACATTTGGCTCGTGATATTGAGAAAGCACTGGCTACATTCATTCAGGATCCGGTTGTAACGGTTATTGTGACTGGTTTCATTGGGCCATATACAGAACAAATTCGTGTAATAGGGGAAGCTGGTAAACCCCAAGCTCTTAACTATAACAAAGGAATGTCACTAATGGATGTCATGATTGCCGTAGGTGGCATCACAGATTTTGCCGCAGGCAACAAGGCCAGCATTATCCGCAACATAGATGGAAAAGCACAGCATGTTGCCGTCCGTTTGGACGATCTGATTAAAGATGGCGACATTTCAGCCAACATACCAGTACGCCCAGGGGATATATTAGTTATTCCTGAAAGTTTTTTTTGATTGATATTTTCTTTCTTAAACTTACGGACGTAGTTTAAAAGATTAAATGTCACATCTAATTTCCCAATACATTCCATAACAAAATGGCCACTCCGTTATGCAATGGCGAAGTGCTGTTAAATCAAAAATTGATACCCACACCATTATGGAGAACTTGACAAGATGGAGGAATTAATTTCCCTGCTACTTTCCTACTTAAAGGGAATATGGAAATACCGGTGGTATGCGGTGGTTATTGCATGGATCGTTGTCTTGGTTGGAGGGTTCAAGGTTTATTCCTTACCTAACAATTACGAGGCTTCTGCGAGAGTTTTCGTGGATACCCGGACTATCTTAAAGCCATTGCTGGCAGGCATGACAACTGTTCCCAACATGGAACAACAAGTTTCAATTATGAGCCGTACTCTTCTTAGCCGTCCAAACGTAGAGCGAGTTTTGCGAATGGTGGATTTAGATATCAAGGCGACAGATGCCAAGGATCATGAGCGGCTAATCAGCAATATGATGAGTCAGATCAAGATCAGCGGAAGTAATAGTGCTGACCTCTATGTTATTTCCTATAACCACCAAAATCCAAAAATTGCGAAAGATGTAGTCCAGTCCTTTCTAACCATCTTTGTTGAAGGCAGCTTTGGAAATCAGAAACAGGACTCCGAAAAAGCAATAAAATTTATCGATGAGCAAATCAAGAATTACGAGGATAGATTGGTCATTGCGGAAAAGGCTGTCACAGACTTCCAAATAAAGAATAGTGGCCTATTGCCCAAGGACGGTGATTATGGATCACAACTGCAAGCAGTTTCGGATAGCCTGAACGAAGCGAAGTTGGGGCTACGTGAAGCAGAACAAGCGCGCAATGCCATCAAAAGTCAAATTGAAGACGGCGCACCTCCTGATGACCTGACGACAGTACAAGCTCCATCAACTATCGTTAACCCGGAAATAGACGCTCGGATCCAGGCGTTAACCAATGACATGGATGCCTTGCGACTGCGCTTTACAGAACGCCATCCGGATGTTATTTCAATCAAGCGCCTGATTGCAAAACTTGAAGAGCGAAAAGTGGAGGAGGCTAAACTTAAAAAACCCGTCATTGATCGAGATCGAGGTAAGAGTTACAGCCCAATGCTGCAACAACTTAATGTTTCTTTATCAGAGGCCGAAGCCAGGGTCGCCGCGATGAAGGCTCGAGTGGAAGAATATTCTTCTCGCAGTGCTCAATTAAAAGCACTGACTATTGCGAAGCCTCAAGTGGCAGAACAGTATGCTCAACTCAACCGTGATTATAATATCAACAAATCAAATTATGAAAATCTCATAGGACGCCGTGAGTCTGCAAAGCTGTCAGGGGAATTGAGTGCCACTTCCGATATGCTGACATTCAAGGTCATAGATCCACCTACGGTTCCACTTGTTCCCTCAGGACCGAACCGCTTAATGTTATTTAGTTTGGTTTTTGTTGGTGCCCTGCTGGGCGGAATAGGAAGTGCGCTTTTAATGAGCCAAATCAGACCTACTTTTTTGAGTCAGAACAGTCTACGGGAATCAATTGGTTTGCCGATACTAGGTACCGTGACCATGAATTGGACTGTCAATGAAAAAATCAAGCGAAAAAGGAGCCTTTATGCTTTCGGGCTCTCTATCACTCTACTGGTTGCCCTGTATAGCGTGGTAATGGTATTTTTGTTTCTTAAATTATAATCTTGAGGGCACCTCTTAAAAATTTAAAATAATAATTATCGTAAGGCTAATTAAGGAAAGGGACTTGTTTAATTAAAAAGCCCAAATCGAAGAGCAGATAAAGCAGCCAGACCGAATACTGTTGGGAGATCATGTGAGCATTATTGAAAAAGCAGCAAACAGATTTGAGCAGAATAAAGGTGAGATAACGCCCCAACCAAAGATAAAGCCGGAAAGTCCAAGTGAACAAAGTTCAAAGATTATTAATGAACACAATGCCCGCAATTCAGACAGGCAAATAATTGCGCAAGTCGAAATCAATCTTACTAAATTGCATCAATTGGGCATGATCACACCGGACCAAGGAAAAACTTTAGCCGCTCAGGAGTTTAGAGGGATAAAACGCTCATTGATCCAGAATGCTTTCATTAAAGGTGCCGGGGCGATACACCACGGAAATTTGATTATGGTAACCAGTGCGTTACCTAAAGAGGGAAAAACATTCTGCGCCATTAATTTGGCCATGAGCATCGCGACAGAAATGGACCACACGGTTCTGCTAATAGATGCAGACGTAGCTCGGCCATCGGTTCTCCGCACATTAGGCTTGAAGTCAGCTGTCGGTTTAATGGATATTCTTCTCGACGAAAAACTCGATTTAGCAGATGTCATGATTAAAACTAACGTCGATACTCTCAGAATTCTACCTGCTGGAACAAGTCACAGACACGCAACTGAACTGTTGGCGAGTCAAGCCATGAGCAGCTTGTTAAATGAAATTGCAAACCGATACCCAGACCGCATTGTCATATTTGATTCCCCGCCCTTGCTCCCCACAACTGAGGCACGTGTTCTAGCAAGTCAGATGGGTCAGATTGTCATGGTGGTAGAAGCCGAAACCACAACCCAGCATGCAGTCAAAGAGGCACTCCGTCAGATCGAAACAAGCACTCACATTAATTTAATCTACAATAAGGCAAAGGCATTCCCAGGCGGAACCAATTATGGTTACGGCTATTATGACTAAAGTGGCTGGGAATAATATATTTCGCAAGCTTTCACATAAGATAGTCCAGACAGTTACCACTATCATACTGATATTCCCTGCCTATTCCGTCGCTGCTGAGTGGAAAGTTGTACCCAGACTAATGTTAATGGAAACTTATACGGACAATGTGACACTGGCTACACAAGGAAATGAGAAAAGCGATTTCATCACCCAAATTAATCCTGGAATATCATTGACTGGAACCGGGGCACGCTTGAAAGTCAACGCCAACTACACAATGCAAAATCTTTTTTATGCAAATCAAAACAATCAAAATAGGACTGTTCATCAGCTAAGAGCGGGAGCAAACGCGGAGCTAATTAAAAACTTTTTTTTTCTCGATAGTACCGCTAGCATTAGTCAGCAAAACATTTCTCTCTTGGGCCCACTGACAACCAATAATGAAAATATCACGAACAACCGAACCACTGTCAAAACCTATAGCATTAGCCCCAATATACGTCACAACTTCTCCAATTTTGCTTCAACTCAGGCACGCTACACACATAATGCAGTCTACACAGGCGTAGAGGGGCAATCTGGAAGCCAATCGGATACGATCCTGTTAAGCCTTACCAGTGGTTCTGCTTTCAGGACACTAGGCTGGGGTTTAAATTATACTAATCAAAAAATAAACGGTTTAGGCACATCTATAGGCGGTTTACGCACATCCGTAGAAAATGAACGATATATGGGTAATCTTCGTTACCGGGTTTCATCAAAATTCAGCCTGACTGGAACAAGTGGATACCAAAAATTCACCTACACATCAACAACCGGAAAATCGGCTGGGTCTTTCTGGACAGCTGGTTTTGTTTGGACACCAGCCCAAAGAACTAATATCACTGCCAATACTGGTAAAGCTTTTTTTGGCACTACCTACACGCTCATAGCAAGCCATCGCACTCGCAGATCAGCTTGGAGCCTAAACTACCACCAGAATATCACCACAACCCGCGATCAATTTCTGATTCCCGCCACGACCGATACGGCAAACTTCCTGAACCAACTTTGGACATCCAACATCCCCGACCCCTTAATGCGCCAGCAAACAGTAGATGCCTTCATCAGAGACAATGGACTTTCAGCCTCCATTTTTGATCCCATCAACTTCCTCACAACTCAATTTTTTCTGCAAAAACGCTTGCAGGCAAGTGTTGCTTTAAGTGGCACGAGAAACACACTCGTGCTTAGCACTTTCCATATGTTGCGCGAACCACAAACATTAGGAGATGCAAATAGTGTTTTGTTTGGGACGAACAACCTTGCACTTAACAGCAATACAAAACAAATTGGCGGCAATGCTCTTTGGAGCTGGAAAATTTCTCCGCGAACCAACGCCAATATCGGCGCCATCTACATCAGATCCAATATACTCGCCACGGGCCAAGAGGACGAGACCAAGACTTTCAGGGTCGGTCTGACAAGACAAATACGGCCCAAGCTTAATGGCGCAGTTAATTTTCGACATGTCGAGCGAACCTCTAACCAAATTGGCGGTGAATATCGCGAGAATGCCGTCATTGCATCCCTGTTTATGACTTTCTAGCTGGAGTAATCAAATAAATGTATCAATCTTACTATGGACTAAGTGCCAAGCCATTTCAATTAAAGCCTGACCCACAGTTCTTTTTTGGCAGCAGAGGTCACAAGCGTGCCATGGCCTACCTGGAATATGGCCTGTCTCAAGGGGAAGGCTTCATCGTCATCACCGGTGACGTCGGCGCAGGCAAAACTACCTTGGTACGTAGCCTTTTTTGTAAACTTGAATCGGAAAAAATTCAAGCAGCACAAATCGTCAACACCAACCTTGATGCGGATGACACATTAAAAATGGTAGTCGCAGCGTTCGGAATTCCCAACGAAAACGACTCCAAAGCCTCCCTGCTGACCAGACTTGAGCAGTTTCTTCGACAGTGTGATCAAAAAGGAAAACGCGCACTACTTATAGTGGATGAAGCACAGAATCTTTCTCCCCACGCAGTGGAAGAATTAAGGATGCTGTCCAATTTTCAAACTGCTGAAAAATCATTGCTGCAAATCTTCCTGCTAGGACAGCCTGAATTCAGGAGAACCCTTCTTAGTCGCGACATGCAACAATTGCAGCAGAGGGTAATTGCGACCTACCACTTGGGACCATTAGACGCCCTGGAAACAAAAGACTACATCGAGCATCGGCTGCATACCGTTGGCTGGAAAGGAGATCCTTCCTTGAGCGAAGATGCTTTCTTTGAAATCTACAATTTTACTGGAGGCATCCCGCGCAAAATAAATGCACTTTGTGATCGCCTTTTTCTAATGGGTTATCTCGAAGAGCGTCACAATTTCGGAAGCTCTGATGTAAATGAAGTCATAGGTGATATTCAACAGGAGCTTACTCTCCCCTTATCGGAAACCGCAGTACGTAATTCATCCGACACCCCGCAAATCTGGCAGAAAGAGGATGCTCAGAAGAATTTAGAAAATATGGACGAAAGGCTTTTCAAGATGGAAAACTCAGTCATCTCCGTTCTGGATCTGCTTAAACGGATTCTTTCTCGCTCCAATTCAAACATCAATAACCTTACAAAGTAATTAACCACATCAAGATTATGATTATTCAATAAGGAGCGAATTCATTTTAATGTGCAACTTTTGTAAAATTGTTTGAGATACAAATTTCAAATGAGGTTGAGATAAATAAATCAACTCGCACGAGATAAGGCAGTAGAGGGTCAAGGTGAATGGAATCCAATGCAGGCCCAGGAATTCCAGGATAAACAATTTTGGTATGTGTCGTCTTCCTGCGTTTCACGCAGGAAGATTGGGATAGCATGTAAATGCTGATTCAGCTGAACATAATCCCAAATCAACGACATGTGGCAGCCGCATTTGTAATTCCAGAGCCACATACGATATGCGGGTCGCACGAGCGTCGAGACATAATCACTATTCGAGTCAACAGCGTGCTGCGGCCTCACAAATCATGTTAAAAACCAATATGATAAATAACAGTTAATGCAAATCATTAAACCACCTGCCCCTGCACCTTATAGCATTCTATGTGTCGTAGGCGCGCGCCCTAATTTCATGAAAATGGCTCCTATCATGGCGGCCTTTGCCGCTCTTGGCCCAGAACTCGATGTATCCCTGGTTCACACCGGTCAACATTATGACGTAGCCATGAACCATCAATATTTCGAAGCACTCGGCATACCGCAGCCCGATATTAATCTAGAGGTTGGCTCTGGTAGCCACACAGCACAAACCGCTAATGTGATGCTCCGTTTCGAATCAGTTCTGAACACAAAGCATCCTTCTGCAGTGCTGGTAGTCGGTGATGTGAATTCCACTCTAGCCTGTGCGCTTGTGGCAGTAAAAAAAGGAGTTCCCGTAATTCACGTTGAGGCCGGTCTGCGCAGTTTCGACCGCGCTATGCCGGAAGAAATCAACCGGGTTTTGACCGACCAGATATCTGAACTCCTTTTCATTACTGAGCGCAGTGGTTGTGAAAACCTGTTGCGGGAGGGAATAGCCGAATATCGCATTCGATTTGTCGGCAATGTCATGATCGACACCTTGCATCACAACCTGGAAAAAGCAATCCCGGTATCTAAAATCCTGCAGAATGCCGGCAGGCAAGAGTTTCTCGTTGGCCATGACGGATATGCCATCCTCACCGCACACCGGCCTTCCAATGTGGATGATCCCAATACTTTGCGCTCATTGCTTGAAACAATCCTCAAAATCAGTGCCAGATTGCCAATTATTTTTCCGATGCATCCGCGCACTCGTGACATGATCCAAAAATTTGGATTGAACAACATGCTGGATGTCCCTACAGTATTGCAACTGCCTCCAATGGGTTATCTGGAAATGCTGGGACTCATGAAGGATGCACGAGTTGTATTGACCGACTCAGGCGGTATCCAGGAAGAAACCACGGCCCTTGGCATACCCTGCATTACGCTCAGAAACAATACAGAAAGGCCGATCACAGTGGATGAGGGAACTAACACTATCGCCGGACTTGATTCAGCAAAGATACTAACGATATTTGACGAAATCATGCTTTCCGGCGGGAAAGCAGGCAGAATCCCTGAATTTTGGGATGGGCAGGCCTCAACACGCATTGCAGCGGAAATTCTAGATTGGCTGAAAAATGGTTTGCAAAGCAAATAATTATTAAAGCCTCTACAAATACAAAGTGAGCCAAAATAAAAAAGCCTAACAAAGCCTGCGAGTATGCATTATCTAGATTGACTACCAGCAAAGATTTCGCAGCAACTCGTATGGCGACAATGTAAGCACGACTTTTTTTCCGCAATGCACTTAGTTTAAAATGAAGCGGTTTTAGCAAGCAATCTGCGCAACAAATGTTATCAAATACGGGTTTTACCGGGAAAAATCTGATGACCACAACGCTAATACGTAACGCGATGACTATCGACGTGGAAGATTACTTCCAAGTCTCGGCCTTCGCCTCCACCATCCCGCGCGAGCAATGGGAAAGTCTGCCGTGCCGGGTAGAACGCAATATTGATATCGCACTAGCTTTGCTGAATGAAGGTAAGGCGCACGCAACTTTTTTCACTTTAGGCTGGATCGCTGAGCGTTATCCTGGCATCGTGCGCCGCATCGTAGACAATGGACATGAGCTTGCCAGTCACGGTTATGGCCACCAGCGCGTTAGCGAGCTGAGCCGCAATGAATTCAACGAGGATATCTCTCGCGCCAAAAAAACATTAGAAGACCTCTCAGGTAGCCCAGTAATTGGCTATCGTGCCCCGAGCTTTTCCATCGGTGCTGACAACCTATGGGCGCTTGATTTACTGCAGGAAGCTGGCTATCAATATAGTTCCAGCATTTATCCGATTCGACACGACCATTACGGCATGCCTGATGCACCTCGCTTTGCCCACTACCCGCGCGGCAAGGACGGCATGCTGGAACTCCCCCCCACCACTGCTATATTATTGGGCCGAAACTTGCCAGCGGCAGGCGGAGGCTATTTCAGACTGCTGCCCTATCAAGCATCGCGCTGGCTTATACGCCGTGTCAACCGGCAGGACGGCAAACCCTGCATTTTTTATTTTCACCCTTGGGAGCTTGATCCAGACCAACCGCGTCAATTTAGCATCTCGGCGAAAACACGCTTTCGCCATTACGTTAATCTGAAACGTATGGAATCCCGCATACAATCGTTGTTGCGGGATTTTCACTGGGACCGCATGGACCGCATATTCATGAAAGCAGACGCGTGAAGGGCTTTTCAGCGGTCGCACCCGCACTGCAGGTACGCGTGATGACATCAAATGATGCAGCACGCTGGGACGAATTCGTTTACGCCTGTCCTGCCGCCACATTTTTTCATCGAGCTGGCTGGAAAGAAGTAATAGAACGCGCCTTTGGGCACCACACCTACTTCATGCTAGCTGAAGAAAACGGGACCATCCAGGGCATTCTACCTCTGGCAGAGATAAACAGCAGATTGTTTGGACATTCATTATCCTCACTACCGTTTTGCGTTTACGGCGGTATCATTGCAAATACAGAGTCCGCGCGGAAAGCACTGGATGATGCGGCTCAGATGCTGGCTGCGAAACTATCCGTGGACTTCCTGGAGTATCGCAACATTATGCCCTTCCACACTGAATGGCCAAGCAAGAATCTCTATGTCTCTTTTCGCAAGATTATCGAACCGGACGTGGAAGCCAACATGCTCGCCATCCCCCGCAAACAGCGGGCGATGGTTAGAAAGGGCATTAAAAACGGTCTCGCTAGCGAGATCGACGATGGCGTGGAACGGTTTTTTTCCGTTTTCGCGGACAATGTGCACCGCCATGGCACTCCCGCATTGCCCAAACGCTATTTCGTGCTACTTAAAGAAATATTCGGCAGCGACTGCGAAGTACTGTCCGTAGTTAAAGACGGGCTTATCTTAAGCAGCGTGCTGAGCTTTTATTTCCGCGATGAAGTATTACCCTACTACGCGGGTGACACCGTGGAGGCTCGCGATTTTGCGGCAAATGATTTTAAATACTGGGAACTGATGCGGCGCGCTTGCGAGCGCGGCATTAAGATATTCGACTATGGCCGCAGCAAGCGCGGCACCGGCCCGTTCGATTTCAAGAAAAATTGGGGGTTCGAGCCGCAGCCGCTGCATTACGAATATCAATTGCTCCGGGCGAAAACCGTGCCTGACACCAATCCATTGAATCCAAAATACCAGTTGTTCATCAAAATTTGGCAAAAACTACCCCTGCCAGTAGCTAACTGGCTCGGACCGCACATCGTAAAAAACTTGGGATAAGGCCAATGGATCATTTGCTTTATCTTACCCACCGCATCCCCTACCCGCCCAACAAGGGTGACAAAATACGTTCATACCATTTGCTAAAATACTTGGCGCAACACTACCATGTTCATCTCGGCACCTTTATCGATGATCCAGACGACTGGCAATACATAAATACAGTAAGGCAATTGTGCAAAGAAACCCATTTCGCATCTTTAAATCCCCGCACGGCGCGCCTGCGTAGCTTGGGCGCACTGGCTATGAATCGTCCTCTTACCTTAGATTATTACCGCAATAACGAATTACAGGAGTGGGTACGAAAGGTAATAAAGGCGCAGACAATAAAACGCGTTCTAATATTTTCTTCCGCCATGGCACAATATGTAACAGGCATCCAACAAGCGCGTTGTATCATCGATTTCGTCGACATAGACTCAGACAAATGGCGCCAATACGCAATAAGAAAGCCATGGCCCATGAGTTGGCTATATCAACGCGAAGGCCAATTGCTGCTTCGCTACGAGCGACAAGTGGCATGCACGTATGATGCATCGCTGTTCGTTTCGAAAGCTGAGGCCGATCTTTTTAAACAACTGGCACCGGAGAGTGCTGCAAAAATTGGATTCTTCAATAATGGTGTAGATAGTGACTATTTTTCACCCAGCCGAGAATATCCTGATCCGTACCAGACAAACATGGCAGCCATTGTATTTACCGGCGCCATGGACTATTGGCCGAATGTGGACGCCGTGCGCTGGTTTGCCCAGGAAATCTTTCCCACTGTACTTGCTAAACATCCCCATGCACGCTTTTATATCGTGGGATCTCGTCCAACCGCAGCCGTGCAGGAACTGGCGCAGCTGCCTGGAGTTCTGGTAACAGGCGCAGTAGCTGATGTCAGACCCTATCTCGCCCATGCCAAACTAGCGGTGGCGCCCTTACGCATCGCCAGAGGCTTACAAAACAAAGTCCTGGAAGCTATGTCCATGGCCAAAACTGTTATTGCATCTCCCCAAGCAGCAGAAGGCATTTTGGCGACATCAGGTAAAGAACTGCATATTGCCAGCAACAGCCAGGAGTTTAGCCGCATTATTATATCGATGCTCGCAAGTAAAGCCGAAGAACGCTCTGGCGAAACCGCACGCGCCCGGATTCTGGCTGATTATGATTGGGAACGCAGCCTTGCGCATGTCAAAACATTACTTTCTGAAGCTCCGATAACTGCGTCTGAATTCTGCAAACCAGACAAAAATACTTGGATAACACAAGAAACCCCACACTTGACCGCTTTCAAGGATGAGCAACGATGACTGGCACAACACCCGAAGCGTTAACT
Organism: Candidatus Nitrotoga sp. 1052; assembly: GCF_927312905.1. Taxonomy (GTDB): domain Bacteria; phylum Pseudomonadota; class Gammaproteobacteria; order Burkholderiales; family Gallionellaceae; genus Nitrotoga. Next base: position 23,182 of record NZ_CAKMHQ010000029.1, on the reverse strand, counting down.
CCGTCCAGCATTGACAGCCAAACCTGGCAGCCAGTATTGCAATGGCGCTTCATGGCTATCCTCACACTTGCGGCCATTGCCACAATTCTCGTAATTTATCAGCAAACCGTATTATCCACCGTCGCTATCTGGCTGCGATCCGAGACCTTTACCCACGGTTTTTTTATTTTTCCGATTAGTGCCTATCTCATATGGATGAAGCGCAAATCGCTTGCTGAGATAGCCCCATGCCCGGATTACCGCGGCTTGTTGGCCATGGCAGGGCTAGGCCTTGGCTGGCTGCTTGCCGATGCCGGAAGTGTGCTGGTTGTCGCTCAGTTTTGTTTGGTAGCAATGATCCCGGTGGCGGTCTGGACTATGCTGGGGCTGCGGGTAGCCCGCGCGATTACTTTCCCCCTCGGATTCCTGTTTTTTGCCGTTCCTTTTGGGGAATTTCTGATCCCCCCGCTGATGGATTTCACTGCCGATTTTGTAGTGACCGCACTGCAAATAACAGGTATTCCGGTTTACCGCGAAGGAACATTTTTCACAATACCCAGTGGCCAGTGGTCCGTCGTAGAAGGTTGTAGCGGTTTGCGCTACCTGATCGCATCTTTCACTCTGGGCACCTTATATGGCTATCTCACCTATCGCAGTAATAAACGCAGGCTCATTTTTGCAGCACTGTCATTGATCGTCCCCATTTTTGCCAATGGAATGCGCGCTTATATGATCGTGATGATCGCCCACTTAAGCAATATGCAACTGGCATTGGGAGTTGATCATTACATCTACGGCTGGGTCTTTTTCGGAATCGTTATGACGTTGCTATTCTGGATCGGCGCTTTCTGGCGGGAAGATCAACCAGATCGCCAACGGCAAGAAAACAGGATTGCTGTCAATACGGCTCGCGGAACGATCACGCGCCGAGGATTTGCCATGGCGGGCGTTATCACCATTCTGGTTGCAGCCTTGTGGCCTGCCTATGCGGCTTATTTGGACAGCCGTCCAATCAAAACCGATGAGCTAATGATTAAACTGCCTGAGTCAAATCAAGGCTGGAATTTACAAGCTACGCCACTTACGGATTGGCAGCCACACTACGTTGGCACCAATGCACAAGCCATGCACACTTATCGCAAGGAAAATAAGATCATCAGCGTGTACCTCGGTTATTACCGGACTCAGCGCCAAGATGCGGAATTAATTAATTCCCAAAACTACATGATCCAGCAAAAACATCCAGTATGGAGCAATGTGGGCGAAGGGCAGCGCAAAATTTCTCTCCGTGGCAAAGATGAAACAATCCACCAAACATTATTGCGTGCCCCCAATAACCGATTATTGATCTGGAGTTGGAATAGCTTGGGAGGTACCTATACTACCAACCCGTATCTGGCAAAGTTGCTTTTGGCAAAGGCCAGGCTATTTGGGCAGCGTGACGATGGTGCAGTGATCATCATTACAGCCCCCTATGAAGGTACGCCGGAATCAGCGGCATCGTCACTGCAATCTTTTGCCAACGATATGCTGCCGGCAATCGATGCCAGCCTTAATGAAGTAGCAGAGCACGGAACACATGCACACTAATAGTCCACCGCTGATTGTGCATGTCATTCATCATTTTGGCGTGGGCGGCATGGAAAATGGCATCGTGAATTTGATCAACCATATGCCCCCAGAACGCTATCGCCACGCCATCGTATGCTTGACCGGATACAGCGAGTTTCATAAGCGCTTGAATCAACCTGTCGAATTGGTAGCACTAAACAAGCGCGCCGGCAATGATATAGGCCTGTATGGCCGATTGTTTCGTGAGCTGCGGCGGCTCAAGCCTGCCATTGTGCATACACGCAACCTCGCGGCCTTGGAAGGGCAAGTTGTCGCCGCTGCCGCTGGCATCAGCAACAGAGTGCATGGCGAACATGGGCGTGACATGTTCGACTTGCAGGGCAAAAATCGTAAATACAATTTGCTGAGGCAAGCAATCCGGCCGCTGGTAAAGCATTACATTCCAGTGAGTAAAGATTTGGAACGCTGGTTAATCGATACCGTGCGTGTAAATCCGGCAATCGCTACCCAAATTTACAACGGTGTCGATAGTGTAAAATTCACACCGTTCACTGCACCAAGAATTAACTTCGGCCCGCCGGGATTTTGCCCGCCGGATGGATTTGTGATCGGCGCCGTGGGACGCATGGCGGAGGTAAAGGACTATCCAAATTTGGTGCGTGCTTTTCTGCGCATGCTCGAACTTAAACCCGAGATCCGTGCTCGCGCGCGGCTGGTAATTCTGGGCGAAGGTGTGGCGCGCATGGACTGCCTGGCCTTGCTCAAGCAATCTAATGTCGACCATCTCGCCTGGCTGCCGGGCAACCGTGACGACATAGCAGATTTGATGCGCCAATTCGACGTATTCTGCTTATCCTCGTTGGGCGAAGGCGTATCCAACACTATTCTGGAAGCGATGGCATGCGGTTTGCCGGTAGTTGCAACCGCCGTCGGCGGCAACAGCGAACTGGTGGACGCGGGTATCACTGGCACATTGGTACCGTCTGCCGACCCGAAAGCGATGGCACATGCCTTGCTAATGTATTATCAAGATCGTACTCGCACCCATACGCATGGTGCGGCGGGACGGGCAAAAATTGAGGCGCATTTTTCAATGTCGGCCATGGTACGTGGATACCTAGGCGTATATGACACAGTGCTGGGTGATTTATTATCTGGCTGATTTAAAATAGAGACAGCTAACATCATAAAAATGAAAATAAAATCATGTGTGGCATAGCCGGTATATTTGATACGCAAGCCAAGCGCCCCATTGACCAGGCGCTACTTGCGCGCATGAATCAGACTCAGCATCATCGCGGCCCAGACGAGAGTGGCTTGCACGCGGAACCAGGGATAGCAATGGCGCACAAGCGGCTCTCGATCATAGACCTCTCCTCCGGTCATCAGCCCCTGTTCAACGAAGACGGCAGCGTGGTGGTGGTGTTTAACGGCGAAATTTACAACTTCGTCGATTTGATCCCCGAACTGCAAGCACTAGGCCATACCTTCCGCACCCGCTGCGATACTGAAGTCATCGTGCATGCCTGGGAGCAATGGGGCGAAGCCTGCGTCGAACGCTTCCGCGGCATGTTCGCGTTCGGGTTATGGGACCGCAATAAAGAGACGTTTTTTCTGGCACGCGATCGCCTCGGTGTGAAGCCGCTCTACTATGCACTGCTCGACGACGGTCAACTTATCTTCGGTTCCGAGCTCAAGGTATTGACCGCCCATCCAGCGTTGCGGCGTGACATTGATCCGCGCGCGATTGAAGAGTATTTCGCCTACGGCTATGTTCCCGAACCGCGCACAATTTACCAACAAGCTTTAAAGCTATCGCCCGCGCATACCCTCACCGTGAAGCGCGGCCAGCCAATTCCGCAGCCGCGAGAATATTGGGACGTACCATTCCAGCCCCTTGCTCCGATGACGCAAGGCGAAGCGCAAGAAGAACTCATATCCCTGTTACGCGAATCTGTGAAAATCCGCTTGGTCTCAGAGGTACCGCTGGGGGCTTTCCTCTCCGGTGGCGTAGATTCCAGCGCCGTGGTGGCAATGATGGCCGAATTGTCCACCGAACCGGTGAACACCTGTTCTATCTCATTCGGCGATCCGGCATTCAATGAATCCGAATACGCAGCAAAAGTCGCAACACGCTACCACACTAATCATCGAGTGGAACAAGTTGATGCCGATGATTTCGATCTCATCGATAAATTAGCTGCGCTCTACGATGAACCTTACGCAGACAGCTCCGCCATCCCCACGTACCGCGTGTGCCAACTGGCGCGAAAAAACGTCACTGTCGCGCTTTCCGGTGACGGTGGCGACGAGAACTTCGCAGGCTACCGACGTTATCGCTGGCATCTGAACGAAGAACGCATGCGCAGCTTCATTCCATCTGCTGTGCGTCGCCCCTTATTCGGCTTGCTGGGCAAGCTCTATCCAAAAGCAGATTGGGCACCTAAAATTTTTCGTGCAAAATCTACACTTGAAGGCATGGCGCGCGATTCGGTAGAAGGTTATTTTCATAGCATTTCGCTCTTGAGCGATGCAATGCGTGCGCGCCTCTTCAGCCCTGAATTTAGCCAAGAACTGGGAGGCTATCGCGCAGTGGAAGTGATGTACCGGCACGATGCACGCTCACCTGCACAGGAACCCTTGGCACGAGTGCAATACCTCGACATCAAGACCTATCTCGTGGGCGACATTCTCACCAAGGTCGATCGTGCCAGCATGGCGCACGCGCTCGAAGTACGCGAACCTCTGCTTGACCACAAATTGGTGGAATGGGCCTCACGCTTACCCGCATCGCTCAAGCTTCAGGGTGGGGAAGGCAAGTATATATTCAAGAAAGCAATGGAGTCTCACCTGCCAGATGAAATTTTATACCGCAAAAAAATGGGTTTCGCGGTGCCGCTTGCAAGCTGGTTCCGCGGCCCCCTGAAAGAAAAAGTCCGACAGGCAGTGCTGGGCCCAACGCTGGCAGCCACTGGTTACTTTAATGCAGATTACCTCTGCGAAATGGTTGACCATCATCAAGCCGGGCTGCGCGATTACAGCACACCATTGTGGACACTGTTGATGTTCGAGGCATTTCTTCGAAACATGCAGCAAAGCAGCTTCAATTACCCAGCATGAAAAACAAGCAGCGCAAAATAGTGTACTTCTAATTTAAATCCACGGATAAAAGATTAAATGAAAGTATTGATTACCGGCGCAGCCGGATTTATCGGCATGCATGTTGCCAAACGTTTACTGGAGCATGGCGACGAAGTGGTTGGCGTCGACAATCTAAGTGATTACTACGATGTACAGCTAAAAGAAGATCGCCTGAAGCAACTGGTGTCATACCCTGGTTTTCGTTTCATAAAAATGGATATAGCCGACCGCGGAGGCATGGAAGCATTATTTACGTTCGAAAAATTCGAACGAGTTGTTAATTTGGCCGCCCAGCCAGGTGTGCGTTATTCCTTAAAAAACCCACATGCTTACATAAACAGCAATATCGTGGGTTTTTTGAATGTGCTTGAAGGCTGCCGCCATAGCAAAGTAGAACATTTAGTGTATGCCAGCAGTTCGAGCGTATACGGCTCACACACCAAAATGCCGTTTTCAGAACACGACAATGTAGACCACCCGGTTAGCCTTTACGCTGCAACAAAAAAATCGAATGAACTGATGGCACACTCTTACAGTCACTTGTATGATCTGCCAACCACTGGACTACGTTTCTTTACAGTCTATGGCCCATGGGGCAGGCCGGATATGTCCCCCTCTTTGTTTGCAAGCGCAATTCTTGAAGGCCGGTCAATTGATGTATTTAATCACGGAAAAATGCAACGCGATTTTACTTACATCGACGATATAGTCGAGGGCATCGTGCGCGTATTAGACAAACCTGCCAAGGCTAACTCATCATTTGATCGAGCCAGCCCTGATCCGGCTAGCAGCGATGTTCCTTATTGCCTGTATAACATCGGCAATCATCAGCCAGTGGAATTAATGGTGTTCATTGAAACGCTCGAAAATGCGCTCGGCAAGAAAGCGATTAAAAATATGTTACCAATGCAGGCTGGGGATGTACTTGCGACTTATGCGGATACAAGTGATCTGCGTAAAATGGTCGGCTTTGCTCCTGGCACTCCGCTCAATGAAGGAGTAATCAAGTTTGCCGATTGGTTCCAAATGCATCATGCAAAAATGTTTTTACAGAGCCCATAAATTTGGCTCATATTTTTCCCGCTTAAGTTGGTTTGATTAATAATTCATAACTTGCATGCTACCTTGCAGTGCATCTATTTAAGGAATTTGTAATGAAAAAGGTTTTGATCCTTGGCGTAAACGGCTTCATCGGGCACCACTTGTCCAACCGCATTCTTGCTACGACTGATTGGGATGTGTACGGTATGGATATGAACGCTGACCGTATCACCGATCTGCTCGATCAGCCACGCTTTCACTTTTTTGAAGGTGACATCACCATCAACAAAGAATGGATGGAATATCATGTAAAGAAGTGCGACGTGATTTTGCCGTTGGTGGCAATTGCTACGCCCTCCACTTATGTCAAGGAACCACTGCGAGTATTTGAGCTGGATTTCGAAGCTAATCTGCCCATCGTGCGCGCAGCCGTTAAGTACAAGAAGCACCTAATATTTCCTTCTACTTCTGAAGTATATGGCATGTGTCACGATGAGGAATTTGACCCCGAAAATTCTGAGCTTATTTGCGGCCCGATCAATAAACCACGGTGGATTTATTCCTGCGCCAAGCAATTGATGGATCGAGTGATCTGGGGCTATGGAATGGAACAGGGGTTGAACTTTACACTCTTCCGTCCATTCAACTGGATCGGCTCTGGACTGGACTCCATCCACACGCCGAAAGAAGGAAGCTCGCGCGTGCTGACACAATTCTTCGGCCACATCGTGCGCGGCGAAAATATAAGTCTGGTAGACGGTGGGCAGCAGAAACGCGCATTCACTTATATCGACGATGGTATAGCCGCACTGATGAAGATCATTGCAAACAAGGATGGTATCGCTTCCGGCAAGATTTACAACATCGGCAACCCGGTCAATAACTATTCTATCCGCGACTTGGCTACCATGATGCTGAAACTGGCCGAGGAATACCCTGAGTACCGCAATTCTGCGAGCAAGGTGCAACTGGTAACAACCACTGCGGCAATCTATTACGGCAATGGCTACCAAGACGTCCAAAACCGTGTTCCCAAGATCACCAACACCTGCGAGGAACTGGGATGGGAGCCAGTCATTTCGATGGCCGATGCTTTGCGCAAAATTTTTGATGCTTACCGCGGACAAATTAATGACGCACGCAACCTGATGGAATGATATACAAGGTGCTGAAATTAGGAATCTGGATAGGTACTCTTCAAAAAAACGGTACGCTATACCAAGCCAACATTATCTGTTGCACTTCGAACTTGAATCCGCCGGTTTAAAAAAAGCAATGCGCATCCTACATATCCTCGATCACTCCATTCCATTGCATAGTGGCTATACTTTTCGCACTCTCTCTATTCTTAAAGAACAACGTGCTTTGGGGTGGGAAACCACTCACCTGACTAGTCCAAAGCAGGGTGTCTGCAGCGCAAGCGAGGAGAATATCGATGGCTGGCATTTTTTCCGTACACACCATGCAATCTCTCAAATGGCGAAAGTCCCTTTGTTGAACCAGATTTTCGTCATTAACAGTCTTACTCGCCGTCTTGATCAAGTAGCCAGAATCGTTAAACCGGATATTTTGCATGCACACTCCCCTGCTCTGAATGCCATAGCCGCTTTACGCGTTGGCCGTCGCTTGGGCATTCCAGTGGTCTATGAGGTTCGTGCATTCTGGGAAGATGCAGCGGTGGATCATGGTACCAGCAAAGAACAGGGTCTACGTTACCGCCTCACTCATGCGCTTGAAACTTATGCTTTCAAGCGCGTGGATGCTATTACCACAATCTGTGAAGGCTTGCGCAACGATATCGTGATGCGTGGCATTTCGGCACAAAAAGTCACCGTCATCCCCAATGCCGTGGATATTGAAAAATTTTCCTTGGAAAGCACACCGGATAACGTACTTAAACAGCAACTAGGTCTGGCAGGCTACCGTGTAATCGGCTTCATAGGCTCATTCTATGCCTATGAAGGACTGGATTTGCTGTTACAAGCATTGCCCATGATTCTTGAGTCTGTACCAGATGCACGGATACTGCTTGTTGGCGGAGGACCACAAGATGCCATGTTAAAAAACCTCGCATTCGAACTTGGCATTCAGAACAAACTTGTATTTACGGGCCGTGTGCCCAATGGCCAGGTCCAACGTTATTATGATCTGATCGACATCCTTGCTTATCCTCGCCATTCTATGAGGCTCACGGAACTGGTTACCCCTTTAAAACCCTTGGAAGCCATGGCTCAGGGAAGAGTACTGGTGGCTTCCGATGTTGGCGGGCACAAGGAACTCATTCAAGATGGGATAACCGGCATTCTGTTCAAGGCAGGAGATCCTCGTGCCTTGGCCGATGCGATATCACGGCTTTTTGCTGAAGAATGGAAATGGCCAGAAATGCGTGCTGCTGGTCGACGCTTTGTTGAAACCGAACGTAACTGGCAAAAGTCTGTATCCAATTACTCGTCTATTTATAAGCAACTTGCAGGCCAGGACGCAAACCATGCCTGACACTCCACGCATCGTAGTTTTTACCACGCTGTTTCCAAATGTCACTCAACAAAGTGCAGGCATTTTCATTCGTGAACGCATGTTCCGCGTCGCCAAGGAGTTACCGCTCATGGTCGTTGCACCCGTGCCGTGGTTTCCGTTTCAGGGATTGATCCGTGCCTTTCGCCCCCATTTTCGTCCCGCACCACCATATCGAGAAATCCAAGATGGCATCGAAGTGCTCCACCCCCGGTTTTTCTCAATACCCGGTATAGTTAAATCCTTGGATGGCGTCTTTCTCGCGCTCAGCACATTCGTTTTAATGCGACGACTACAACGGAAACATAATTTCAATATCATAGACAGTCACTTCGCCTATCCTGATGGTTATGCTGCCACCTGGCTGGGCAAATGGCTGGGAGTGCCGGTAACCATTACCCTGCGCGGCACTGAAGTGCGGCATTCAATTAATTCCCAGTTGCGCCCGCTGCTGGTGCGCGCCTTACACCGTGCTGCGCGCGTGTTCTCCGTGTCTGATTCCTTGCGCCGCCACGTTATAAATCTGGGTATTCCCGATAGCAAAATCCGTGTAGTGGGAAACGGCGTGGACACCGCCAAGTTTCACCCCGTATCCCGTCTCGAGGCTCGCGCCCAGTTTGGTATTCATGTGGACGCACCGGTGTTAATCTCAGTAGGAGGACTGGTGGAGCGCAAGGGTTTCCATCGAGTCATCGAATGCCTGCCGGAATTGAAAACCTACTTCCCCGAATTGGTTTACCTAATCGTGGGCGGTGCCTGCGCCGAGGGAGACATACGCCCGCAGCTCGAACAACAAGTGGTGGAGCTAGGATTGCAACATGCAGTGCATTTTCTAGGGGCTATGCCCGCCGATAAACTGAAGTGGCCGCTCTGTGCCGCCGATGTATTCGTACTGGCGACGCGCAACGAAGGCTGGGCCAATGTTTTTCTGGAGGCGATGGCCTGCGGGCTGCCTGTAGTAAGCACAAATGTGGGCGGCAATGCCGAAGTGGTGTGCAAGCCGGAATTGGGCACCATCGTCCCTTTCGGACAACGGGATGCGCTGAAAAATGCCATCGCCGCCGCTCTCGTCAAGAACTGGGATCGCGACGCAATTATCGCTTACGCCCGCACCAATTCATGGGATAGCCGGGTGGCGGTTCTCACCGAAGAATTTGCCCGCCTGATCGCAGACCTCGGCACTCAGGCTGTCAAGCAACCCAAGACCCACTCCGCGCCCACGCCATGATCCCGCTGCTCGCCCGCCACCTCGTCTATCCGCTGCATGAACGGCTGATGCAGCGCCCCACCTTCGGCTACCTGGACGAGCTGGAAAAGAGCCAATGGATGTCCCGCGCAGGGGTCGAGCAATTGCAGATGCATAAGCTCAAGCTGCTGCTCCAGTCGGCGGAACAGCACAGTCCATGGCATGCCGAACGCATTCGCGCCGCCGGCTTGGAGCCGCGATGCGACGCGCCGCTCACCCTGGAAGCACTGCGCCGCTTGCCCACCATGACCAAGCAGGACGCCACCCGCAACATCGAGCAACTGGTCTGGCGCGACATTCCCGGCGGGGCCTTCAAATACAATACTGGAGGCTCCAGCGGCCAGCCGTTGATCTTTCACTATGGACGCCTGCGCCAGGCCTCCGATGCCGCCGGGCGCATACGTGCACGGCGCTGGTGGGGCGTCGAGGTGGGTGACCGGGAAGTCTATCTTTGGGGCGCGCCAGTCGAGTTAAACAAAACCGGCCATATCAAGGCGCTGCGGGACCGGCTGCTCAACCAGCTGGTGCTGAACGCTTTCGACATGTCGGCGGCCAATATGGACGCCTACATCGAAGCCATTCGCTGGTTCCAGCCAAAATGCATTTACGGCTACGCTAGTAGCTTGGCTCTGCTGGCGGCGCACGCTGGAGAACGCGGCATCAGGCTCAAGCTGCCCTCGCTCAAGGTGGTGTGTACCACTGGCGAACCGCTTTATCCGCACCAGCGCAAGCTAATCGAAGAAATTTTCGGCGTTCCCGCCGCCAATGAATTCGGCAGCCGCGACATCGGTTTCACCGCCCACGAAACCCCGGACGGCCAGATGCTGCTGATGAGCGAAAGCATCATCCTCGAAGTCCTCGATGCACAAGGCCATCCGGTCGCGCCCGGCGAATCCGGCGAAGCGGTCATGACCGGACTCTGTTCCCACGCGCAGCCCTTCATCCGTTACCGCACTGGCGACGTGGTACGCTACGCCAACGACACCTGCAAAGCCGAACGCGGACTGCACGTGATCGGCGAAGTGATGGGCCGCACCACAGATTTCGTGGTGCGCTCCGATGGCACGATCATGCATGCGCTTGCGGTAATCTACGTGCTGCGCGCAACGGACGGCATCGACGAGTTCAAATTCATCCAGCACGGCATTCAGGACGTAGAGATTCTGGTGGTGCGAAACCTTGATTGGACCGAGCAATCTCGATACAAGGCCGTGAGCGGAATTCAAGCTCGACTCGGCGACAACGTGCGGGTCGAACTACGGCTTGTGGACTCGATTCCGCCGGAAGCCTCTGGCAAGTACCGCTACGTGGTGAGCCACGTGCGACTGCAATCTGGCTTGGATAGCGTACTCCGAGAATCGAGGCCCGCCATGCAACCAGAAAAAATTTAACAGGAAAACGAGTAACATGAACCTTGCTAATTTGCTTGCGCTTCCTTTCCGCTACCGTCCTTGGCGGCCGCGACATATGCGTCTGATCCTCAATAACATTGCTGCATCGGCCCAACCCGAGTTCGACCATGCGACCCATCTCGCGAGCGTAATCGACTGGCTCTGCCGCGCCCAGGACATCAGGGACGGCCACCCCGACGCAGGCGGTGTTTCGGCAGGATGGAGCTTTGAGGACAGCTGGCTGCCAAGCTATCCGGAAACCACCGGCTACATCATCGAAACCTTTCTTGCGGCGAGCAAGATGCTGGAACGCCCTGATCTGGAGAGACGTGCCCGGCGCATGATCGACTGGGAGCTCTCCATACAGCAGAATGATGGCGCGTTCCCTGGCCACTTCGGCGAAGCAGGCAGCCGCCCGGTGATCTTCAATACCGGTCAGATCATGCATGGCATGCTCGCCGGATATCTGCAACTGGGCCGCCAGGAATGTCTGGAAGCAGCGGTCAAGGCAGGTTGGTGGCTGGCGCGTCAGCAAGATTCCGATGGCTGTTGGTATCGCTTCGAACACAATGATGTACCGCACGTGTACAACACTCGTGGCACTTGGGCGCTAGTGACCACGGGCCTGATCGCGAACGAGCCAGAACTAACCCAAGCGGCGCGACGCAATCTCGATTGGGCACTCACTCAGCAAAAAGCTTCCGGTTGGTTTTGCACCAACGCTTTTACTCCGGACAAGGCACCGTTTACTCATACCATCGCCTATGCGATTCGTGGTTTTTTGGAGAGCGGGGTATTGCTGGACGATGCACGTTATCTTTCAGCTGCGCTTGCTGCTGCTCGCGGCATGGCGCAGGTGCAGCGCGCCGACGGCTGGCTTGCCGGCACTTATACGGATAATTGGATGTCACGCGCAAACTACAGCTGTCTCACTGGCGTAGCGCAAATGAGCCTCAATTGGACGCGCCTGGCGCAGGATGGCGGCGCACCGGAATTTCGCGAGAACGCGCGCCGTGCAATCGGCTACGTAAAACGCACGCAGCGCCTTGATGATGCTGACGAGGCGGTGCGCGGTGGTATCGCTGGCTCCTCGCCGATCTGGGGCGATTATTCCCGTTTCGAATATCCGAACTGGGCAGCAAAATTCTTTGCCGATGCGCTGATGATGGATATGCATGATTGTGTCATTCCTCCCATCGCTACACGAATCGCCAAGTCAGTGGAGTGTCCACATGTCTGAGCTTTCGATCATGGTGCTATGCGGACGCGCGCCGCGGCATCTTTATGTCGCGAACCGGCTATGTGGTGCGATACGGGTAGTAGCTATCGTGCAAGAGGCAGGCAGCCACTGGACGTACAAAAAAATACTCAAACTGCTACGTCCGGATAACCTGTGGCGCAAAGTGTGGCGCTGGCTACGCGACCGCAAGCGTTATGCTGGCGGGGGTGAAGGCAAGTTTTTCTTTGGCGATGCCGAGCCGCGACTCGATAGGCCCGAATTGATATCCGAAGTGCCACACATTAATCATCCGAGTGTAATCGAACTTGCCGATCGGCTTCGGCCCGACATAATTGCCGTATTCGGCACCTCGCTCATCAAAGGGGCGCTGCTTTCTCGCGGTCCTTTGGGCATCGTCAATCTGCATGGTGGCTTGTCGCCCGAATACCGCGGCGCAGATTGCACATTCTGGGCACTATATAACGGCGAACCGGAAAAAATCGGCTGCACGCTGCACTTCATCGACGCCGGTATCGATACCGGCAAGCTGCTCGCCCATATTTGCCCCGAAGTGCATGAGGGCGATAACGAACTCACCCTGTTTTGGCGCGCTGTGCGCGATAGCGCCGAGGTTTACGCCGAGGCGATCGGACGACTCGCGCGAAGCGAAGCGCTGGGTGCACCGCAATCAGGCAAGGGCAAGTTATATCAGGTCAAGGATCGCGGCTGGCATCATGAGCAACACCTCGCACAAGCTTTGCACAATGGCTTACTCAAGAATATACATTTAAAGAAGCGCGTGACATGGTTTACCGTCACTTCCTCCGAGAAAGAACAGAGGTAAGCCAGTGCGTGATTTGATCGTCACTGCTATCGTGTTTGGGATTTTGCCCATGGTCTTATCGCGTCCACATGTTGGCCTTTACCTTTATTCCTGGCTGAGCTACATGAACCCCCATAAGCTGGCTTGGGGTTTCGCGACCACCATGCCCTTTGCATATATCGTGGCAATTACAACATTGATCAGCATATTCTCTTCAAAAGAGCCGAAGCACATGCCGTGGACGCGAGAGATGACGGTGCTGCTCATGTATGTTTTATGGATGTCGGTAACCACCTATTTTGCGCTTTTCTCCGATCTGGCCTGGGAGCAATTGCAAAAAGTCATCAAAATTCAAATCATGATCTTTCTTACACCTCTGGTAATAAATAATCGCCAACGGTTGCATGGGCTGGTGTGGGTAATTGCGCTGTCACTTGGTTTTTATGGAGTGAAAGGCGGAATTTTCACTATACTGAGAGGTGGTGCATTTCATGTACAGGGACCGCCAGGGACATTCATCGCCGGCAACAATGAAATCGCTTTGGCTTTGCTAATGACTATTCCTCTGATGCGCTATTTACAGTTGAATGAGGCACGCAAGTGGCTACACCAAGGATTGGGGGCAGCTATGGTGCTAACCGCAGTATCGGCCATCGGCTCACAATCTCGAGGTGCACTGGTGGGCGCGGCGGTAATGGGCTCGATCTTTTGGATGAAAAGCCGGAATAAATTCTTCACCGGCGTTATGCTTGCCGCCGCCATCGGTATTGTGGCCATGGTTATGCCGCAAGAGTGGTATGACCGCATGTCAACCATTAAAACTTATGAGCAGGATCAATCAGCCCAAGGCCGGATTAACGCTTGGTGGACAGCATGGAATGTGGCTAAGGCCCGTCCCACCGGCGGCGGGTTTGAAATGTTTCAATATCAAACATTCCATGCGTACGCACCAGATCCGTCCAATGTCCATGATGTGCATAGCGTATATTTTGAAGTGCTGGGTGAGCATGGATTTATCGGGCTTGGACTATGGTTATTGCTTGCTATCTTGACGTGGCAAACCGGCTCTTGGGTAATAAAACAGGCGAAACGCGATCCTGACAAAAAATGGGCAGCGGATTTGGCTGCAATGGGGCAGGTAAGCATGGTTGGCTATGCGGTGGCCGGAGCCTTTCTTGGGCTGTCCAATTTCGATCTCTATTACCACCTACTAATGATTATTGTACTGACTAAAGTAATCTTATTGAAAGAGCAAGCGCAGACGGCCAGTGCATCAATCTTATTGAAAGAACAAACGCAGACAGATAGTGCATTGGCAACTACGCGTTAACCAGGAAATCTATAGTTATATTATTCATAAGCAGACTTAAAAGCCTTTAGACGGAGCTTGAAGCCGTCTGTGGGCGAATGATTGTTATAGTGATAGTTAAAATAGCGTACTACTTTGAAAAATTTACAAATAATTGTTTTGCTGACTTGTCTGATAAGTTAAACCATCAGTAATAATATCGCGAGGTTACATTCCACGCGAAGAATTTTTCTACATCTCCCGACCTGACGAAACATATGACAAATACACTTAAAATTGGCCTTATTTCAATTAGCGACCGAGCCAGCAGCGGGGTTTATCAGGACGCTGGCTTACCCGCATTGCAAGAATGGTTTACACAAACTCTGACTAGCCCATGGCAATGTGTCACACGTTTGATACCGGATGAACAGACGATGATTGAGACTATCTTGATTGAATTGGCAGACCAGGAAAAGTGCCATCTGATCTTGACTACAGGGGGAACCGGTCCTGCGTTACGCGATGTCACTCCGGAGGCAACATTGGCCGTGGCACACAAGGTATTACCTGGTTTCGGAGAACAAATGCGTGCAGTCAGTCTGCGCTATGTACCTACGGCAATTTTGTCACGCCAGCTTGGCGTGACACGCGGACAGTCCCTTATTCTGAACCTGCCTGGGCAACCGAAAGCAATCAAGGAAACACTGGATGGAATTTTTGCCGCCGTGCCTTACTGCATAGATTTGATTGGTGGGCCCTACATAGAAACGAATCCAGACGTATTAACATCATTCCGTCCCAAGTCAGCGCAACGACAAAAATAATTTATGCAGCTTGCCAATGCCCTGAACGCCCACCCTTTTTTTCCAGTAAGCGTAACCGGTTAATTTCCATTCCACGATCAACCGCCTTGCACATATCATAGATAGTAAGCAGGGCGATACTTACTGCGGTCATGGCTTCTATTTCGACACCGGTGCGGCCAAACGTTTCTGCGGTGGCGATGCATTCCACCGTGCTGCTCTCATGGTCGAGATGAAACTCCACCGCAACATGAGTCAGATACAGCGGGTGGCATAATGGAATCAATTCAGCGGTACGCTTGCTCGCCTGTATCGCAGCAATGCGCGCTATACCCAGCACATCGCCCTTTTTGGCTGTACCGGAAGCAATCAACTCCAGCGTGCTGGGACTCATTTTGATACTACCGGACGCTTTTGCGATGCGCTGGGTCTCGCTCTTGCCAGCAACATCCACCATATGTGCCTGTCCGTCTTGATCGAAGTGGGTCATGCCATTTGTCATGCTGATTTCCTGACTGTATCGTTATGCCAATGTTCCATGCGTTTCACGTCAGTGTCACGTGTTTCCAGCCACTGTGAACCTTCCCTGGTTTGTTCTTTTTTCCAGAATGGGGCGGCAGTTTTCAGGTAGTCAATAATAAATTCACAGCCCGCAAATGCTTCACCGCGATGCAATGCCGTAGTCGCCACCAGTACGATCTGGTCGTTTGCAAACAATTGCCCAATGCGGTGGATTACACGGACATTTATTAAGCTCCACCGTTCAGTCGCCTCAGCAATAATTTTATTCAGCGCCTTTTCTGTCATGCCGGGATAGTATTCAAGATAAATATTTTCTATCGTTTCATTATGACTAAAATCGCGCACTAAACCGACAAAGCTAACCATGGCACCCACTTTTGAGTTTCCGGAACGCAGGGCTGTCAATTCGGAGGCCAGGTCAAAATCGTCTTCCTGTATTAACACGCTCATTTCAACCTCCGGAAATAGGCGAGAAAATGGCAATCTCGTCATGCTCGTTAATGGCTGCAGGCAAGCCAGCAAACTCTTGATTAATCGCGCAACGCACGCGGCTGTCTGCCAGCTCCTGCGCCCATATATCCCCGCGCAAACGCAGCCATGCCAGAAGACCGGCTAGCGTGGATGCTTCTGCTGGCACATCTGCAGTTTCGCGTGATATCTTCAAATGCTCTCTCGGCCGACCGAAATACACCAATTCAATTTTCATGGTTGTTCCTGGAAAAATAATTCAAAATAAATACAGCTAATTCTTTTGGGTAGTCTATATCAAGTATGGATAATGAGAATTTCTTGGCTCTATGTGAAATAGAGTGGGCAATCAACTTTCAACCTCCAGCAGAAGAAGCAAATCCGTTCGTCCTGAGCCAGTCGAAGGATGAGCGGATTTACTTTTCGCCAAACGATAGACCTCCGTACGGCGCGCTGCGGTAAGCGAACGTTTTGTGCGGCAATTTATAAAATCACCAGTAAATCAAGAGCATATGTTCTGTTTAAAGCGTGGCTCAATTGGTCTTAAACGGGGATCATCAGTCCAAAATTCAGAACAACCATGGTAATGAGCGGTGATGGCAATCTCGTCATTTTCGTTCAATTGTCTTGCCAGACCGGCAAACTCCTGATTAACCGCGCAGCGCACACGATCTTCATTCATTTCTTGTGCCCATGTTTCTCCACGCAAACTTAGCCATGCAAGCAGGCCGGCAAGCGTCAACGACTCTCCCGGAACATCTACAGTTTCCTGTGATATTTTCAAATTTTCTCTCGGCTTACCAAAATACACTATCTCAATTTTCATGACTTTCCCTGGAAAAATAATTCAAAATAAACGCGGCCACTTCCTTTGGCGCGTCAATATCAAGCACAGGTAGCGGGAACTTATCTTTGCTATTTGTCACAACTGCAATAATACCCGGTTCGGATGGATATAGACTTTCAGCCCCGGTTTCTTTGCGATGCACTTCCAGTTTTGGTATGGCTGCATGCTTGTAACCTTCCGCCAATATAAGGTCATAGCCTGAAAACCGTGAACAAAGATATTCCAAGCTAGGTTCCGGTTCATCGTTCAGCTCATGCATTAACGCCCATCTTTGCGAAGAAACAATCAATACTTCGCCTGCACCTGCCTTACGATGGCGGTAGGTATCTTTACCCGGTTTATCGATGTCAAAATCATGGTGGGCATGCTTGATAACGGCAATGCGCAAGCCTTGTGCAGTCAGAAAAGGAATAACTTTTTCCAGCAACGTCGTTTTGCCGCTACCGGAATAACCCGCGAAACCAATTATTTTTTTATTAAACATAAAGTTTATTTAAATGCGCATGACCAAATTGTAGTGTCAGCGTAGCGTACAGTGAACCCATCCGTCAAGACAGAAGTCAATCTGGCTTAAGCTGTTCTGCATACCCAGCGCACAGCACTACACTACCTCATTTTTGCTACCAGCCGCCCGCCTATCCTTACACCGATTTCGAATTGAAATGTGAATTTTACATCTCGATATAGAAACTCAAAGAAGGTATTATCCCCTGCCCTCCTGCAATCCAATATGCTGATGGCGGTGCCGTAGATATCAAGCTCGCTGGTAAAGTCCCGCATTTGATACTTCCCTGCCGTAACTCTTAATCTTGGCCACCAAAAAGAAAAAGCTGCATTTGTTACTTCGGGCTCTAACAACCCACAAGTTGTCATGTAAAATATTAGCCAGACCCCGAGAAACTGGACATGCATATTATCCGAACGAAACAATCTTGCCGCATTTCGGATGCCGGTTTTAGAAGTTACAGAAATCCTTCTGCAAGCTTACGACTTCCATTATGAGCAACTACTGCGCAGTCCAATTTTGCTTGTGTGAGACTACTTCGTGAATCCAGCAAAACGCCAAGAAATTTTTCTACGCCTGCAAACAGCCAATCCGCACCCTACCACTGAGTTGGAATACCACTCGGCGTTTGAGCTCCTTTTGGCGGTGATCCTCTCGGCGCAAGCTACCGATGTCAGCGTAAATACCGCCACCCGGCAACTATTCCCGGTAGCTAACACGCCGCAGGGCATTCTCGAACTGGGTGAAGAAAAATTGCGCGGCTATGTGCAGCGCATCGGCCTTTACAAAACCAAGGCAAGGCACATTATTCAAACCTGCCGACTGTTATTGGATAATCATGATGGAAAAGTGCCGCAAACACGCGAGGCGCTGGAATCTCTGCCGGGCGTAGGACGCAAGACCGCAAACGTAGTGCTCAACACTGCCTTCGGCCAACCCACCATCGCAGTAGATACACACATCTTCCGCGTATCCAACCGCACCGGCCTTGCCCCCGGCAAGACCATGCTGGAAGTGGAACAAAAACTGCTCAAATTCGTGCCAGACAAATTCAAACATGATGCACACCATTGGCTGATCCTGCATGGACGCTACGTATGTCAAGCGCGCAAGCCAAAATGTGGCATTTGCAGCATCGTTGATCTGTGCGAATACCTTCACAAGGAAATATAATGTTCAATCCCAGCAGAGATGAAGCACGAATGTTTCTCATCGATACCTGGCGCAAGCGTCGCGCAGGCACGTTGCTCTCTCCGCTGGAAGATCTCGCTGCACAGCTTATCGAAAAGCATCCTGAATATTACGCAATGCTGGAAAATCCGGAACGTTATCAGGATAAAGACTACACACCAGAGCAAGGCACGACTAACCCCTTCCTGCACCTGATGATGCACCTCACCATTGAGGAACAGATTTCCATTGACCAACCGCATGGCATCCGCATGCACTTTCAGCGGCTTGTCGCACAACATGAATCAGAACACAACGCTCAACATCGCATGATGGAATGCCTGGGTGAAATGATCTGGCAGGCGCAACGTAACGGCACGGCACCAGATGCAAACGTATACTTGAATTGTCTGGAGACGCAATAGTGGCAAATCGTTTAAGCAAAATCGTCACCCGCACGGGGGATAAAGGAAGCACCGGACTAGCCGACGGCACGCGCGTGGAAAAATATTGCGCACGCATTCACGCTATCGGCAGCGTAGATGAACTAAACAGTCACCTCGGCGTGCTACTCGCTGAAATCGTACCGGATGACGTGCGCGAATTACTGTTACATGTACAGCATGACCTGTTCGATCTCGGTGGCGCGTTAGCATACCCTGCTGCGCAATTTACCGAAGACAAGCTCCTGCACATGGATGCAGCCATTGCTCACTACAACGCCGACCTGCCCCCTCTGAAAGAATTCATCCTGCCGGGTGGAACCCGTGCAGCGGCACAATGCCATGTGGCCCGTACCGTGGCACGCCGCGCTGAACGAGACTTCGCCGCACTCACCCAGCTCGAAGCCGTGCCACAATATGGCCTGCCCTACCTAAACCGTCTTTCTGACTTATTGTTCATACTGTGTCGTGTACTTAATCGCACAATGGGGCAAGAAGAAACTTTATGGCAAAGAAAATCAGTAAAGCTGCAAGAGACATAACCGTCAATCTTGGCGGATCCATTTGATCCAAACTGGCGGCAGCGCGCGCGATCGCTTATTGATGGATAACCGCGACGCCGTATGCCCAATGTGCTAACATATATAAATATTGAACTAACAATTTAGGGTACATCATGCCATCTATACTTACCGTTAATGCTCGCGCACCCCGTTCATCGCGCCTGGGTCTGCGCGCAACACCTGAGCAGGAAGCCATTCTTCGCCGAGCGGCGGAAGTCACGCATAAATCATTGACTGACTTCATCCTTGAAAGTGCGTGCCAGGCTGCCCAAGAAACATTGCTGGATCAGCGGCTATTCATGGTGACTAATAGCCAATATCAAGCACTGCTCGATCTGCTTGATCGCCCTGCTGAGGATAGCCCCGGTTTGCAACGTTTGTTTTCAAAACGTGCTCCTTGGGATGAAAAATGACCTTATGTAGTCC
Source organism: Candidatus Nitrotoga sp. 1052 (assembly GCF_927312905.1). GTDB lineage: Bacteria > Pseudomonadota > Gammaproteobacteria > Burkholderiales > Gallionellaceae > Nitrotoga. The sequence goes on along the minus strand of NZ_CAKMHQ010000029.1, from coordinate 3,218 downwards.
TGTATCCCTCGACATAAGTCATCGCCTTGAGTCGTTCGACTGCGACAAACCGGCGCTCAACGAATGGTTGGTACGCCATGCAAGGCAAGCGCAGAGCAGTGGTTCGGCAAAAACCTTCGTTGTTACTAATGATGATCGTGTGGTCGGCTATTTTAGTTTGACCGTTGGGCAAATTGATACCTTAGACGTACCGGAACGTATCCGCAAAGGCATGGGGCAATACCCCGTACCCGTCGTGATTTTGGCGCGGCTGGCGGTGTCGATACAGGATCATGGCCGTGGCATCGGGCGGGGAATGCTACAGGACGCTATCCGGCGAACTCTGTTGATTGCAGAGCAAGCTGGTATCCGGGCAATGCTGACGCACCCAATAGATGACGCCGCCGCTAAGTTCTATGCACGGTTTGGCTTTGTACCCTCACCGCTGAGAGAGAAACAGTTACTGCTTTTGCTCAAAGATGCACGCAAAGTGTTTATGTGACGCATCAGCTACCTCCTTGCGAACTATTCAAAATTAAAAAAGTTAATCAAGGTGTCAGAATGTCGGATATTTTTACACGATATATTTAGAAATACCTTTTTGATAAATATCAAAATGCTGTAATTAAGCTAAGATGGTGCAATCTAAGGACAATTTTATTAATGCTACAATTTGGCATGCTTTATGCTTGGTAAGATACGGCAACATTATTTGGCTCATTATTTTTTCCAAAACTATTTATGCCATTTACTCTACGTTAATTTGCCTTATATTGTATTGGATAATTCTCTCGGTACCTGAATCAAATTTGGCTGCAACGACAGAATGATACAATGTCAGACAATTAAATTGTATCGATAACACCTAACATTCGGAACTAAACTGCAGAAGCTCATTCTAAACTATAGGCAAATTTTCGAACCAAAAATTTTGGTTTTACATATTACACAAATATTAATCAATAACTTAGGATAAAATCATGCTGATAAAATCCCCATCTGTATATCTGTTAGCTATTCTGTGCGCCATGATGGTAACCCCTGCACAGGCTACCCTTGTCGCGCGCGCCTTTGTAGCGTCTTATGGACTAAACACCAATACCGCAACCAACTGCGCGGATGTTATCAACCCCTGCCGCCACCTTTCCGTAGCAGTAGACTTTGTTGATACAAACGGCGAAGTTGTAGTACTTGATTCCGGCAATTATGGCCTCGTCACGCTCACCCGGTCGATCTCGCTGACGGCCGCGCCAGGCGTCTATGCCGGCATGACCGCCGGTACAGGTAGGAGCGGAGTGATAATCAACCCTGGTACTGTGAATGTGGTGCTGCGCGGTCTGACCATTAATGGCTTGGGTGGTGATAATGGGGTTTTGATGAACAGCAACGGCAATCTTTCGATTGAGAACTGTGTCATTTCAAATTTTTCGGGTGTTGGCCAACATGGCGTTTTAGTCAGCTCGGATGCAACGGTGCGGATGGTCGACACCCTTGTTCGCGACAATTACAGAGGCATTCAGCTTCAAGGGGGGGGGGTCACCGACATCTCAGGCTCGAAGTTTCTCGGAAATAATGATACTGCCATCCTTGCGACAAGCACTTCCGCCCCATTCCCGGCTGTCGTCATCAGCGACACCATCGTGACTTCAGGGGGTACTGGCATTGAAGCGATTTCAAGTGGCACTGGAAGTGCCCGGATAAGCATGATTCGTTCATCGGTCACAAATAATTTAAAAGGTGTCGCATCATCTGCCTCTGCCGGAATTGCTCCGGTTACTCTCAGCGAGAGCATGGTGGCCGGAAACTTGGTTGGATATTTTGTGGGCGCCGGCGGACTAATAAATTCGCTGTTGAATAACACCATAACGGGTAACACTGGTAATACAGGCTCGCTTACTACGCTACTAGGTGGTCTCCAGTAAAAACTGGCCGAACCGGGAATATCCAAGGTTCCCGGTCAAGCCCGCGACCTTAACAATAAGGAGATCAGCATGTTTAGATTCCCAGCAGTATATTTGTTTGCAATTCTGTTTACCCTCATGGTTACTCCTGCACAGGCCACCCTTGTCGCGCGCGCCTTTGTAGCGTCTTATGGACTAAACACCAATACCGCAACCAACTGCGCGGATGTTATCAACCCCTGCCGCCACCTTTCCGTAGCAGTAGACTTTGTTGATACAAACGGCGAAGTTGTAGTACTTGATTCCGGCAATTATGGCCTCGTCACGCTCACCCGGTCGATCTCGCTGACGGCCGCGCCAGGCGTCTATGCCGGCATGACCGCCGGTACAGGTAGGAGCGGAGTGATAATCAACCCTGGTACTGTGAATGTGGTGCTGCGCGGTCTGACCATTAATGGCTTGGGTGGTGATAATGGGGTTTTGATGAACAGCAACGGCAATCTTTCGATTGAGAACTGTGTCATTTCTAATTTTTCAGGTGGTGGCCAACGCGGCGTTTTAGTCAACTCAGCGGCAACGGTGCGGATGGTCAACACCCTTATTCGCGACAATGACACTGGCTTTGAGCTTCAAGGGGGGGCAACGGCTATCATCTCGAAATCGAGATTTCTCGGTAATTCCGCTGGTATCCTTGCGAACGGTGCTGCATCGACCACGACTGCAACCGTCCGCGATACAATCGTGACAGGAGGTATAAATGGCATTTTAGCATTTTCGGAAATCGTCGGCGCTAACAACCGAATTTACGTGATCCGCTCAACGATCTCGAATAGTTTCGCAGGCGTTAGTGCAGGAGCCTTTCCTTCTGGAACCTCCTCAGTCACTATTAGCAAAAGCATGGTGACGGGAAACAGTCATGGACTTTTTACAATTGACGCTGATGCAATAGTGAAATCCTATGGCAATAACACTATAACAAATAACACAGCTAATACTACCGGCCCGGTTACCCTAATAACTCCTATGTAAAACCGGCAGAATTTTTTGTATCCAGTATACGATGGGAATTATCGACGCCTGCACGGAAGGTACCGGAGTTAAATTTGGCTTTCGATGAATCCCGGTTCTACCCTCGACCGACTTGATCCTCAAAACCAAACGGCTTGTCCACCACATAGCATTCACACGATACGGTGGGGGGTAACGATAAAGGGGCTGACTGGAAAAGTCTGTTAGTGCTTGAGCATATGAAATCATGAATATCACCATCAAGGCATTAAAAATTAGGTTCATCTGACATTTGCGTGGGTAAAAGTTAATCTATCGTCTCGAACTTGG
>NZ_CAKMHQ010000028.1 GCF_927312905.1 Candidatus Nitrotoga sp. 1052 | reverse complement strand
GGAAACGCTGAATAATTCACCGCACAGCAGAGTCCGGTGCGTAGTTTCCGGATGCGGGGTGAAATTCTGCGATTTTTGCCCTGAATTGCGCCATTTTTTGCGTTATTCCTCCGTTTTTCGTTTTTAGGGCGCAACTTGGCCGTCAGCAATACATAGCCATCGGCGCGCCAGCACCAAATTGGCAAAACCAAACAGCGCAAATAGCTGAGCGGTGTTCTTGGCCAACCCTTTGTAGCGGGCCTTGCGGTGCCTGAACAGGTTCTTCACCACATGGAATGGATGCTCGACTTTGGCACGAATGCTGGCTTTGGCATGTTCAAGTTTTTCCATCAGCTCGCCTACAGCCGACTTGTCCAGCGCTTTACGTTTGGAGGGCCGCATCGCAACATGCCAGGTCACGGGCAGCTCCAGATTCTCTTCACGCTTCTCAACGCCCTGATAACCCGCATCACCAAACACATCCGTTTCATCGCCATGCAGCAGCGCCTGCGCTTGGGTTACATCATGCACATTGGCTGCCGTGCCGACGAGGGTGTGGACAAGCCCTGACTGCGCATCAACCCCAATGTGTGCCTTCATGCCGAAATGCCACTGATTGCCTTTTTTGGACTGGTGCATCTCGGCATCACGTTTCCCTTTCTTATTCTTGGTCGAAGGAGGTGCGGCGATCAGCGTGGCATCGACAATGGTACCCTCACGCAGAAGCAATCCCTTCTCAGCCAGATGGGCGTTGATCGCGTTGAAGATGGATTCGGTCAGTTGATGCGCTTCCAGCAGATGGCGAAATTTGAGCAGGGTCGTTGCATCCGGTGCCGCTTCACGATTCAAATCAATGCCGACAAAACGGCGTATGGCCTGACTGTCGTAAAGCGCATCTTCCGTCGCCTCATCCGAAAGACCGAAGCACTGCTGCGCGACATACATACGCAGTATCCGCTCCAGTCCGACCGGCGGGCGACCTGGGCCGCCGCCGCTCGGGTAATGCGGAGCAATGACATTCGTCAGGGATAACCAGGGCGTGACCGCTTCAATTTCGGCCAGAAAACGATCACGCCGTGTCACACGCTTCTTTGCCGCATACTCCAGTTCAGAAAAACTTGATTGCATCTCGTTAATCACTAATAATCAAAGTGATGCAATTATATCATGGTGGCGAAGTTCAGTGA